>NZ_FORJ01000012.1:0-3174 GCF_900113985.1 Phyllobacterium sp. CL33Tsu
CCCAACAAAACTGTCAACACGCCTTTTTCAATTTCTCCAAACTTTTTCCAACCAACAACCAACACTGTGGATAAGCGGTCGCGGCTAACCGAAAAAGCTCAACGAAAACAGGCGCTGCCATGGCAGCGCCTGCAAAAACCAAAGCTGTCACAAAGATGCGACCGCGAAATCAAGCCAGCGTATAGGCAGTCTTTACCGTCGTATAAAACTCCGCCGCATATTTGCCCTGCTCGCGCGGGCCGTAGCTCGACCCCTTGCGCCCGCCAAACGGCACATGGAAGTCGACACCTGCGGTCGGCAGATTGACCATCACCATGCCGGCCTCCGCATTGCGCTTGAAATGCGTTGCGTGCTTCAGGCTGGTCGTCGCTATACCGGACGACAGGCCGAACGGCGTGTCATTGGCGGTATGCAGGGCTTCCTCGTAATCCTTGACGCGAATGACACTGGCGACGGGGCCAAAAATCTCTTCGCGCGAAATGCGCATCTGGTTCGTGGCCTCGGTGAACAGGGCGGGCTGCAGATAGAAGCCCGGGGCCTCGCGGTTGAGCCGTTCGCCGCCGAACGCCAGCTTTGCGCCTTCGCTCCTTCCAATCTCGATATAATTCATATCCTGATCGAGCTGACCCTGGTCGACCACCGGGCCGATATGCGTGCCCGCCTTCAACGCGTCATCGATCACAAGCCCCTTCAAGCGCTCGGTCGCGGCGGAAACGAACTTGTCGTGGATGCCTTCGGTGACGATGATGCGCGACGAGGCCGTGCAGCGCTGCCCTGTCGAAAAGAAGGCGCTGTTGACGGCTGCCTCGACTGCAACGTTGAGGTCCGCGTCGTCGAGAATGACGAAGGGATTCTTGCCGCCCATCTCCAGCTGGAACTTGCGCATATGCTCGATCGAAGCTGCGGCGACGCGCTTGCCGGTGCCGACAGATCCCGTGAAAGTGATGGCGTGGACATCGGCACTGTCGAGAATCGTCTGACCGACGACCGACCCCTTGCCCATGACGAGATTGAGAACGCCCTTGGGCAGGCCGGCGCGGTGCAGAATATCGACGATGGCCCAGGAGCAGCCAGGTACAAGATCGGCCGGCTTGAACACGACCGTGTTGCCATAGGCGAGCGCCGGCGCGATCTTCCACGCGGGAATGGCAATCGGGAAATTCCACGGCGTGATAATACCGACGACCCCGACGGGTTCGCGCGTAATCTCCACCCCGATGTTCGGACGGGCGCTCGGAATTACTTCACCGGCAAGCCGCAGAACTTCGCCGGCAAAAAAATCGAAAATCTGGGCGGCGCGCAGCGTCTCGCCGATCCCTTCCGCGAGTGTCTTGCCCTCCTCCCGCGACAGCAGGCGGCCGAGTTCGTCCTTGCGCGCGGTGATTTCATCGGCAGTCTTGCGCAGGATCGCATGACGCTCGAGAATGCCCGAACGCGACCAGGCGGGAAACGCTACCTTTGCCGCCGCTATGGCCCGAACTGTATCTTCAGCGCTGGCGCGGGCGTACTCGCCGACCACATCATTGGTATTTGAGGGATTGACGTTGGCAACGGCATCGCTGCCGAACCACTCGCCGTTGATAAGGTTCTGGTGCAGGGTCATGTGATATATCTCTCCGTTTGGCCGAACCAATAGCATAGGAGCAGTCGCGTTCAACGTGAAATTGCGCCGATTCTCTCGATTTGCCCCGAATGGGTTTCGCCGCCATGGCCGTCTGTGCGAACATCGCCGCCGATTCGAAGACTTGATATAGGAAGCCCTGGCGCTATTTTCAGGCGCCCGCGTGGAGGAACGAAAGAATGCCCTATCCGCTGTTCAATCTTGAAGGACGGCTTGCCCTTGTCACCGGTTCGAGCCAGGGCATTGGCTTCGCGCTTGCCAAGGGTCTCGCCGAGCACGGTGCGGCGGTCGTCATAAATGGGCGCGACGGGGTAAAGGTCGACGCCGCCGTCGGTGAACTCGCGGCCGCCGGGCTTAAGGCCTATGCCTCGACATTCGATGTAACCGATCTTGCCGCAGTAAAGGCAGGGGTCGATGCGATCGAAACGGAAATTGGGCCGATCGATATTCTTGTCAACAATGCCGGCATGCAGTTTCGCGCACCGCTCGAGGATTTTCCCGAGGATAAATGGCAGCAATTGCTGCAGACCAATATTTCGAGCGTATTTTACGCCGGCCAATCTGTCGCCAGGCATATGATCAAGCGCGGCCGGGGCAAGATCATCAACATCGGCTCTGTCCAGAGCGAGCTCGCGCGCCCGTCGATCGCGCCCTATACGGCGACGAAGGGGGCGGTGCGGAATCTGACCCGCGGCATGTGCGCCGACTGGGCGAAGCACGGCTTGCAGATCAACGCCATTGCGCCCGGCTACTTCAAGACGCCGCTCAACCATGCGCTTATGGACAATGCGGATTTTTCGGCATGGCTGGAAAAGCGTACGCCCGCGGGCCGATGGGGTAATGTCGATGAATTGGTGGGCGCGGCGGTGTTTCTTGCGGGTGACGCTTCTTCCTTCGTCAACGGCCAGGTCCTGCATGTCGATGGCGGGATAACGGCCTCGGTATGATTCGCGTTATCGTCATGGGTGTGAGCGGCTCCGGAAAATCTTCCGTCGGCGCCGGCATTGCCAAAGTTCTCGGGCTGCCATTCCTTGAAGGCGATAGCCTGCACCCGGCAAGCAATGTAGCCAAGATGGCGGCAGGCACGCCATTGACGGATGACGACCGCTGGCCGTGGCTTGACCAGATCGGCGCGACGTTGGCAGCGGCCGAAGACGGGATCGTTGTATCGTGCTCGGCATTGAAGAAAGTCTATCGCGACCGCTTGCGCAAGGCTGCTGCCGGGCCCCTCGCTTTCGTGTTCCTCGATGGCAGCGAGGCAGTGTTGCATGAGCACATGGCCAAACGCACCGGGCATTTCATGCCGGTTACCATGCTGGGCAGCCAACTGACGACGCTCGAGGCGCCGGTTGATGAGCCTCTGGTCCTGCGCCAGGATGTGGCAGAACCGATCAATGTCATCGTGCAGGCAAGCGTGTCCTGGCTAAAAGAATTGGACCCATAAACGCACAAAAGCCCGGGGATGCCGGGCTTTTGTGTGGGTTGTTGTTTTGTGATGTTGGTTGCGGGGACAGGATTTGAACCTGTGACCTTCAGGTTATGAGCCTGACGAG
>NZ_FORJ01000002.1:0-630038 GCF_900113985.1 Phyllobacterium sp. CL33Tsu
CCGGCACCAACGGTGCGGCCGCCTTCACGGATAGCGAAGCGGAGCTTCTCTTCCATGGCGATCGGCACGATCAGCGTCACATCGACTGCGATGTTGTCGCCGGGCATGACCATTTCCGTGCCTTCCGGTAGCGTCACAACACCCGTCACGTCGGTCGTGCGGAAGTAGAACTGCGGACGGTAGTTGGAGAAGAACGGCGTATGACGGCCACCTTCGTCCTTGGTCAGGATATAGGCTTCCGCCTTGAACTTGGTGTGCGGCTTCACGGAGCCGGGCTTGGCCAGAATCTGGCCGCGCTCGACGTCCTCACGGCCAACGCCGCGGATCAGTGCACCGATGTTGTCGCCGGCCTGGCCCTGGTCGAGCAGCTTGCGGAACATTTCAACGCCCGTCACCGTCGTCTTCGAGGTCGGACGGATGCCGATGATCTCGACTTCCTCGCCAACCTTGACGATACCGCGCTCGACGCGACCCGTCACAACCGTGCCGCGGCCCGAGATCGAGAACACGTCTTCGATCGGCATCAGGAACGGCTGGTCGATCGGACGCTCCGGCGTCGGAATGTACTTGTCGACTTCCGCCATCAGCGCGCGAACCGCGTCTTCGCCGATTTCCTTGTTGCTGTCTTCAAGCGCGGCAAGCGCCGAACCCTTGACGATCGGAATGTCGTCGCCCGGGAAGTCGTACTTCGACAGAAGCTCGCGCACTTCGAGTTCGACGAGCTCGAGCAGCTCGGCGTCATCGACCTGGTCGACCTTGTTCAGGAACACGACGATGGCCGGAACGCCAACCTGGCGGGCCAAGAGGATGTGCTCGCGGGTCTGCGGCATCGGGCCGTCGGCAGCCGAAACGACGAGGATCGCGCCGTCCATCTGCGCAGCGCCGGTGATCATGTTCTTCACATAGTCCGCGTGGCCGGGGCAGTCGACGTGGGCATAGTGACGGTTGGCCGTCTCGTACTCGACGTGCGCCGTCGAGATCGTGATGCCGCGCGCCTTTTCTTCCGGCGCTGCGTCGATCTGGTCGTACGCCTTGTACTCACCAAAATACTTCGTAATCGCTGCCGTCAACGACGTCTTGCCATGGTCAACGTGACCAATCGTGCCAATGTTGACGTGCGGCTTGTTACGTTCAAACTTGCTCTTAGCCATAGCTGTCGTTCTCTCGTCATCACAACCGGCCTTGCGCCGGTACCATGTTTGTAGCTCAGACGAGACAGCAAGCCGTCCGTCAGCACATTCACCCGCTTAATCGCATGGCGATCGACCGGGTTCTGTCCAAGCTTGCTCGTTCATATGGAAAACACATGAGCGAAGTACAATGCTCAAGACAAAAATCGAAGAGCACCTCTGCGCGTTTTCACGCACATGTGGTGCCCCCTGAAACTGGAGCGGGTAGCGGGAATCGAACCCGCATATTCAGCTTGGAAGGCTGCTGCTCTACCACTGAGCTATACCCGCACATCATGGTGTTGGTCCCGGCGGATGGTGGAGGGGGTTGGATTCGAACCAACGTAGGCCAAGCCAACGGATTTACAGTCCGTCCCCTTTAACCACTCGGGCACCCCTCCGGTCATCGCCGATGGAACCACACCATAAGCACTCTCTCAAGCAGCCTGCCTGCGTTTGCCCTGGCCGCTGCTTGCGGAGGGCCTTATGCCGACTAGCCTACGTGGTGTCAACAGGTCACGGCAGAAAATGAATGGCTTGTTGAAACAAGCTGAAGAAATCTGCCTATCATGCCAGCAATGCCCGCGATTTTTGCCGAGAAGTCTGTATCGCACCCATTGTCAAAAGGGTATATGTCCGGCCATGACCGAGCAAAAACCATCCCGAACGCCCAAAGATTCCCACTATGCGACGCTGCGTCGACAGTTTCGCGACCAGAAGGCAGGCGGCGCGCCGCAGCCACAGCGCAGCCGGCGTCCCGCGGCGGAAGGCTCGCAAGCGCCTGAGGGCCTGGTGCGGCTCTACGGGCTGCATACGGTGCGCGCCGCGCTCGACAACCCCGCCAGGCAAATCAAGCGCATGCTCGTTACGAAGAACGCTCTGGATCGCCTCGAGATCGGCGATTCGTCCGCGCTGCCTTTCGACGTGGAAATCGTCGATCCGCGCGCCATCGACCGCGAGACTGGCACTGAGGCGGTGCACCAGGGCGTGATGATCGAGGCGAAGCCGCTCAAGGCACAATCCTTGAAAGCGCTGCAGGAGAGTTCGCTCCTGTTGATTCTCGACCAGGTGACCGATCCGCACAATGTCGGCGCGATCATGCGCTCTGCCGTTGCTTTCGGAGCCGGCGCCATCATTACGACCGCGCGTCACAGCCCGCAGGAATCCGGCGTCCTCGCCAAGGCGGCATCGGGCGCCCTGGAACTCATTCCGCATATCGAAGTTCGCAATCTTGCGGAAGCGATTGGCGAGTTGCACGAACTCGGTTTCACCACGATCGGGCTCGATTCGGAAGGTCCGCTTGAACTCGAACGAACAATGCAGCAGGGTCGAATTGCCCTTGTTCTCGGCGCAGAGGGCAAGGGGCTGAGGCAAAAGACGCGCGAGACGGTAACCCACCTCGCCCGGCTGGATATGCCGGGCGCGATCAAGTCGCTCAACGTTTCCAATGCCGCCGCGATCTCGCTTTACGCCGCGCAGCGCTTCCTTGCCGGCGATTCCGCTTAGATAAAAAGCCGCATTCGAATATAATTCGGGTCAGCAGTGTTCATCCTGCTCCAGTCGTCCCAATAGCGGAGGGCTGGAATGGAGCACGCCCATGCTGCGCAACAGCAAAGAATCATTTGGCCTGATATCGATCCTGTTGCACTGGATTATCGGCCTCGTCTTCATCGGTCAGATCGCTCTCGGCTATCTGATGGTGCGGGTGAGCGATTTTACCCTTCAATTCAATCTCTACCAGTGGCACAAATCCTTCGGTTTCCTGGTTCTCGGACTGTCAACCCTCCGTCTGCTGTGGAAATCGGCCAATCTGCGTCCCCGTGATCCCGCAACGCTGAGCCCGCTGGAGCGCGTGGCCGCGCATGGTGCACACGTCATTCTCTATCTGAGCCTCTTCGTCGTGCCGCTCACCGGCTGGGCGATAGCCTCGAGTTCGCCCCTGCGGATACCGACGTTCATGTTCGATCTCGTCGTTATCCCATCCTTGCCAATTGCGATTTCGGATAGCGCCGAGGCGTTCTGGTCGGCGAGCCATGCCTGGCTTGCCTATCTCTCGGCGGCCGTTGCCATGCTGCATATTCTCGCGGCGCTCCACCATCACTTCTGGAAGAGGGACACAATCTTGCTGCGCATGCTGGCTCCAGGGGCCGTGCGAAACGGCGGCCGGCACGCAACATGACAGGATCAACAATCATGGAAACGAAACATGCGATTCTTTCGGCGATCTCCGGCGCAAGCATTGCCGCGATCGTCGCCCTCACTCCAACTTTCGTGACTGCCGACACGCTCTCTGACGTTGCCGGACGCTACCGTATTCAGCCCTCCTCACGCGTGGGCTTTACGGTTTCGCAGGTTGGCGGCGGCGGCATCACCGGCGATTTCAAGAAATTCTCGGGCGTCTTTGCCTTGAACAGTTCCGATATAAAGCGATCCGAGATCGACTTCACGTTGTATCCGGAGAGCGTTTCGACCGGCGAGGCCCGGGTTGAAAGCTTCCTCAAATCCGACGCGGTATTCGATTCGGCAAATTTCCCGACCATCACGTTCAAATCGACACAGATCACCCAGACCAGTTCCGATACCGCCCAGATATCGGGGATCCTGACGGCGCGCGGCAAAAGCAGTCCGGCGAATTTCCAGGCAAGTCTCGCCGATCACGGCAAGAACACCATCACCTTCCACGTGCAGGGCAAGCTGCTGCGGTCGCGCTATGGCATGGATGTCGGTACGCCGATTTATTCGAACGTCGTTCAGTTCGACATGACGATACGCGGACAGCGTTCCTGACAGAACGAAACGCGCTCGTTACACCGCCTTTGCCGCGGCCCGGCCTGCGGCGCGGCCGGAAAAGATGCAGCCCCCGAGGAAAGTCCCCTCGAGCGAATTGTAACCGTGCATTCCACCGCCGCCAAAGCCAGCCGCCTCACCGGCCGCATAGACGCCTGCGAGTACCTCGCCATCCGCCTTGAGCGCTCTCGCGCTAAGATCGGTCTCGATGCCGCCAAGCGATTTGCGCGTGAGGATATTAAGCCGCACCGCGATCAGCGGACCATGCTTTGGGTCGAGAATCTTGTGCGGCGGCACCACGCGCACAAGGCGATCGCCGATATAGTTGCGCGCGCCCCGTATTGCCGTGATCTGCACGTCCTTCGTGAAGGGATTGTCAACCTCGCGGTCGCGCGCTTCGATCTCGCCGCGCAGTTTCGCTTCGTCGATGAGATTGTCGCCGGTCAAGGCGTTCATCCGGCGCACCAGATTGCCAAGGTCCTTCTCGACGATGAAATCCTCGCCATTGTCGAGGAAGGCCTGGACCGGTGCCGGCACGCCTCCAAGCGCCCGTTTCAACACCTGCCGCCAGCTCTTGGAGGTGAAATCAGGGTTCTGCTCCGACCCCGACAGCGTGAATTCCTTCTTCACGATCGTATGATTGAGGACGAACCAGGAATAGTCGAACCCGCCTTTCATGATGTGGTCGAGCGTCGACAACGTATCGAAACCGGGCAGGCACGGAGCCGGCAGGCGTCTGCCTTCGGCGTCGAACCATAGCGAAGAAGGGCCGGGCAATATCCGGATGGCATGGTTGGTCCAGATCGGGTCCCAATTGTGCACGCCTTCCACGTAGTGCCACATGCGGTCGCTGTTGATCAGGTGTGCGCCGGCGCGCTCTGCAATTCCGAGCATAAGCCCGTCTACATGGTCGGGCACGCCGCTGATGAGATGTTTTGGCGTGCCGAGGCGCCTTGGCCAATTACGGCGCACCAGATGATGATTACCGCCTATGCCGCCGCTTGCGACGATCACCGCCTGCGCCTTTAGCGAAAACGATGTCGAGACCGCGCGCGAACTCGGCTCGCTGCGCTTCACCTCGCTGGGCACGAGCACTTCGCCCTCGACGCCATCGATCGTTCCGGCGCTCGACGACAGCGACGTCACCCGGTGCCTGAAGCGAAAGGACACTAGCCCGCTGCGCTCTGCTTCGCGCGCCCGGCGAATGAAGGGTTCGACGACGCCGAGGCCGGTGCCCCAGGTGATGTGAAAGCGCGGCACTGAATTGCCGTGACCCGTGGCGAGTGACCCGCCCCGCTCCGCCCAGCCCACGATCGGAAACCAGCGCATGCCCTGGGCGTGCAGCCACGAACGTTTTTCGCCGGCAGCAAAATCGATATAGGCTTCGGCCCACTGGCGGGGCCAATGGTCGTCCCGGCGGTCGAAACCGGCAGAGCCCAGCCAATCCTGCAGCGCCAGTTCACGCGAGTCCTTGATGCGCAGCCGACGCTGTTCCGGCGAATTGACGAAAAAGAGACCGCCGAACGAGCGCCAGGCCTGACCGCCAAGTGTTTGTTCCGGTTCCTGATCGACGATGATGACTCGCTTGCCGGCATCGGCCAACTCGGTTGCGGCCACCAAACCTGCGAGCCCCGCCCCGATTACGATGACATCCGCATCATGCGCCATACTGATCTCCCCAAGGGCAAACGGGACCCGATTCGGATCGCATCGGAGCGGCTTGCACCTAATTTTGCCCCATGCAACCCAAACAAACTATTTATGTGGAGCGAGACGGCGTAAACCCTCCCCCAACCTTTTCCACTTATGCTATACTGCAATGGAACTTTTGGCCTCCGATCTAGTTAGGATGATATGAGCACAATTGTTGACTACCTACTCCCATGTTTGGTGTCATTCGCCCTCACTTACGGGATGCTCTACTTTGTCAGTACCGGACGTCCGCGCCAGCGCTAGCGGGTTCCACCTTCTCACACCAACGAAACGTATGTCTGCCAATGCATTCCAGGAATGCCGTGGACGGATAGTCGTGCCCTGCTGACAGACCTGCTTCTGCTCCCATTATCACGCGCGTCTTAGACTATCGTTCAATACAGTTTGCCATAAACGAACTGTATTAAAGGTGGCGCAGGCGAATGAAGGATAAGAGCGCGTGACCTCCGCTACAGCGCATTCTATGAACCTCGATCCAAACTTCCTCAATCTGATCGAGGAGGCAACGTCGGTTCGTCATCACCCGCAGGTCCACGAATTGATCGGCCGCCTCGCGACAATCTACGAGCTGAGTTCCGTTGCCTATGTCGGCGTCAATCTTCCCGGGCCCGCTGGCGGAAATCGCTATGTCTCCACGACATTTTTGCCGGATTGGATCAATCGCTATAACGATCAGAACTACTGGCAGCTCCCGGTCCTGAAGCAAGGCTTCTCATCCATACTGCCTATCGATTGGGGTAAGTTCGACGTGACCAGGCCGCCATTGCGCCGTTTCTTCGGCGAAGCAGTGGAGTTCGGCGTCGGAAGGCACGGGCTCAGCTTTCCGGTCCGTGGCAGATATGGCGAAAAAGCTCTGCTCTCTGTTTCCAGCAATATGCCGCTCGGAAAATGGATCCGCTTCATGCCGTTCTGGACCCGCGATTTCCAGATCCTCGCTTTTCACATTCACCAGATGGTCCTTCGCGCCGAAGGCCACCGCGACCCAAAGATAAAACTGTCGCCACGCGAGCTGGAGTGCCTGAAATGGTCGGCCGCCGGAAAGTCTGCAGGTGAAATCGGGACCATTCTTTCCTTGAGTGAAAAAACGGTGCGCTTCTATCAAGATCTTGCCCGGCGCAAGCTTGATGCAAAAAACCTTACCCACGCTGTCGCCAAGCTCTATTCGCTCGATTTACTCTGACGATCAAAATACCCGAGTTCTCCAGTATGGCGCGGCCTTTGCCGTCGTCTAGACTGGCGCCGTATTAACGGGGTATTTCCCATGATTTATGTGATTGGCGCCGATGACTATATTTCGCACAACCATTTCCTCGACCAGATGTTTCGCCTTCGCGCCAGAGTATTCAAGGACCGCTTGAACTGGGATGTGCAAGTGCAGAACGGTCGCGAGATCGATCGGTTCGACACATTTGATCCGCTCTACCTGACCTCGGTCAATGAACAGACCGGAAGGCTGCAGGGATCGCTTCGGTTGCTGCCAACCACAGGCCCAAACATGTTGCGTGACGTGTTCGGCGCGCTGCTGCCCGATGGCGCATTCATCGAAAGCCCGCTTATTTGGGAAAGCTCCCGCTTCTGCATCGACCCTGACCTGGCCGCCCCGCTCGACGGCCGGCTGAACAGCGTCACGACCGAGCTCTTTTGCGGTGTTGTTGAGGTCGGTCTCTTCGCCGGACTCGACACTGTGGTTTCGGTCTACGACGCCCGCATGGCGCGCATTTTTCGGCGCGCCAACTGGGCACCGCGTTCCG
Source organism: Phyllobacterium sp. CL33Tsu (assembly GCF_900113985.1). Taxonomy (NCBI): domain Bacteria; kingdom Pseudomonadati; phylum Pseudomonadota; class Alphaproteobacteria; order Hyphomicrobiales; family Phyllobacteriaceae; genus Phyllobacterium; species Phyllobacterium sp. CL33Tsu. Next base: position 7,421 of record NZ_FORJ01000002.1, read on the forward strand.
TCGGCGTCCCTACCTACTTTGGCGGCATCCTCACTCATGCCGGGATGTTCGAGATTTCGGACATCGCCCGCAAACGTCTGGGCAAAGCTGGTGATCGTCCCGACCCGGTGATCATGCAACTCAATCCCTCGCCCGCCCTCTTCCTCAATGCACAGATGAGCAACCACCAATGAAGGCCACGCGTAAAGAAAGTCTCGAATATATTGCCTCTTTGCTTCAGGAACTGGCGGATCTCGCCAAAGATCAGAAACTGCCGTTCCTCTCGTACCTGATAGAAATGGCCTTCATCGAGGTTAGCGACCTGGCGAAGCAGCAAGTGTCTGGAAAGAGCAAAACGCAATCAAATCACCTCAACGGTTCCGAACCCCACTAAGGCGTATTCGACCAATTGCCAAGAGCGCCGAAGCGCGCAATGTGCTTAGTTGTGAGCCATACAAGCTGCAACTCGGGGGCACATATGGCAACGGCCAGCAATGAAAATTTTGAACGACTTGAGGTGGCTAACAAAATCAGGGAGGAGCTCGAGCGATTGAGAACGATCGCGGCGGCCGACGGCTGGTCGTCAGTCGTGACGCTCATTTCGATTGCGTTGGCGGAGGCCGAATTGCAGGTTGCGAGTTCGAGCCACTTGCTCACCCAAACATAACGGAATTCAAAATCGGCGACTTGCGATTTCTAGAACGCGGCCAAAATACCTTCCAGCTCATTGAATTGGTAGGGTTTGCGCAGCAGCGGCCGATCGGCAAATTCCGGTGCGATATCTTCAAGCGAAAAACCGGATGAAAATGCAAAGGGAATGCCCTTCTCGGCAAGCAAGCTGGCGATGGGAAATGAGTTTTCACCGTGCAGCGAGACGTCGAGGATCGCAGCGTCATATGCACCGGTTTCAACAAGGCTTATGCCTTCGCTTAAGGTAGACGCAACGTCCGGCACTTCAAAGCCCAGATCTTCCAGCATCTCCTGGATCATCATGGCGAGCAGCCCTTCGTCCTCGACAACGAGAATTCTTGCCCCTTTGTTCACCGTCTAACTTTCCCCACTGTCACGATCCCACTATTCTTATCCAAGAACGTCTTTCAGTTTCAGCGCCAGTTGATCGATCGTGAACGGTTTTGGCAGCAAATTGACGCCATGGTCAAGGACGCCATTGTGAACGATTGCGTTACGGGTATAGCCGGTCGTGAACAACACCTTCACCTCCGGCCGTTTCTGCCGCACCATATCCGCCAGTTGTCGGCCGTTGGTTTCAGGTAGCACGATATCCGTGAACAGAAGGTCGATATGGGGCAGCAACTCGATTTGCTGGAGGGCCTCTTTCGGCGTGCTCGCCTGGACCACGGTATAGCCTAACTCACGCAGGGCATCGACCGTCATGTGCCGGACCTGCTCCTCATCCTCCACCACGAGGACGATTCTGGTACCGTCGACAAGAGGCAGCGCCGTTTCCAGCGCATCTCCCGGTGCCGCGACATCCGCTTCGCCGTGATGGCGCGGGAGGTAGATTTTTACCGTCGTGCCACGATCGATTTCGGAATAGATTTTGATGTGTCCGCCAGTCTGCTTGATATAGCCGTAGACCTGGCTGAGGCCGAGACCAGTCCCCTTCCCGGCGCCCTTCGTCGTGTAGAATGGATCGAACGCCCGCTCGATGACCTCCTTGGACATACCGGTACCGGTATCGGTGATGCTGAGCATCACATATTGGCCAGGCTTGACCTCGTCATGTAGCCGCGCGTAGCGATCATCAAGTTCTGCGTTGGCCGTTTCGATGGTCAGTTTGCCGCCACCGGGCATGGCGTCGCGCGCATTGATACAAAGGTTGATGATCGCGTTTTCCAACTGGCCGATATCCGCATGGGCCTTCCAAAGGCCGCCCGCCAGCACGGTCTCGATCTGGATATGCTCCCCGATCGTGCGGCGCAGCAGCTCGGACATGCCACCAACGAGCTTGTTGCCGTCGACGGTCTCGGGCTTCAACGGCTGCTGGCGCGAGAACGCCAGGAGGCGGGCCGTCAAAGTCGCGGCGCGTTGGGCCCCTTCCTTGGCGTTCTGAATCGATTTTGCCAGGCGCGGATCCTCGGAGCCCGTGAGCCGGCGCGTCGCCATGTCCAGGCTGCCGATAATGATCGCCAGCATATTGTTGAAATCGTGAGCGACGCCGCCAGTCAGTTGGCCGATCGATTCCATCTTCTGCAACTGCCGGACTTTTTCCTGTGCCGCGACGCGCTCGTCCATTTCAGATCGCAGCTGGGCGGTGCGGCGCTCCACTTTCGACTCCAGCGTCTTCGCGGCGTCCTCCAGTTGCTTCTGCAGGACCATCTGCTGCGCATGGGCAGCCGTAACCCGTTCCATCAGCGCAACGATGATCAACCCGTTGCAGAGAAAGCCGATGAGTGCAGCCCATTGATCCGGGGTTTCCGGCAGGACGGAGTACACCGGATCGACAAAGAAATATTGCGCCAGGAACGCCGAAAGCGCCGTTGCAAGAACCCCTGGCCCCCATCGGCCGAGCAGGCTCGCAAGGAGAATCGCCGGATAGAAAAGCAGAAAATTGATGCCGCCGACATAAAGCCCGAGCCAGGCTCTGCAAACGAGCGAAACGGTAACGAGCACGATCGCAGTTGCGTAGCCGAGCCACGGACGCAGACGAATCGGATCGGTCGCAAGAAGCAAATTCATTTTTTGCAGATGCCCGGCAATATTCCCGGCCCCCATATTATACTAAGGATTGAAATGACACATGATTTGCCGCCCCGCAATAGGGCTCATCGCGCTGGTAAAACGTACCTGAAAGCCGAACTTGGGCGGGGTCCACATCGTGGTGGTAACTTATATGCAATGTCCGTTGCTTAGCTTGGCATCTTGCACCCGGACCGAATAATCGAAAACAGCGGAGAATATTTTGCAGAAGCTCAATCTTGCGGGGCTCGCCCTTCTGGCACTCGGCTTTCAAACTGGCGTGTCGCAGGGGAAGACGATCTGCACCATTGTTGCCAACGCATCCAATGGCAAAATCCTCGTGGAAAACGGCGATTGCCAAAACCGGGTGACGCCAGCATCGACATTCAAGATCGCCCTGAGCGTCATGGGGTATGATTCTGGATTTCTCAAGGATGCCCACACGCCAAGGCTGCCATTTCGCGAAGGCTATCCGGATTGGCAAGGCGAAGACTGGAGACAGCCGACCGATCCGACTCGCTGGATGAAATACTCCGTGGTCTGGTACTCGCAGCAGATCACGCAGGCGCTCGGGGTCGAGCGGCTGCGTCAATATGCGACCGCTTTCGGCTACGGCAATGCTGATTTTTCCGGCGATCCAGGCAAGAACAATGCGCTCGAGCGGGCGTGGATCAGTTCCTCACTGAAAATCTCGCCACTGGAACAGGTGCGCTTTCTCGAAAAGATCGCAAGCCAGAAGTTGCCAGTGGATCCGCGCGCCTATGAGATGACCAACAGGATCGTTGAAAGCAGCGAGGTGCCGGGCGGCTGGACCATCTCCGGCAAGACGGGGGGCGCCTACCCGCGCAAACCCGACGGCGCCTTCGACAGGAGCCGCGGCCTCGGCTGGTATGTCGGCTGGGCACGCAAAGGCGACGACACTCTGGTGTTCGCACGGCTCACGCAGGACGAAAGCCGCCAAGCGACATCGCCGGGGATTCGTGCCCGCGCCGCATTCCTGAAGGAGTGGCCGGCGCTTGCCGATGATTTGAAGCGTTGAGACGGGACGTACGGCCTCACCCGCTATTCGCCGCTATTTTTGGGCGGCGTTTCCGTCGAACAGGGTGCGGTACTGCCGCGGCTGCGACCGTAGGTACTGGCTCGGTGCGGAAACCGTCTCGCCAAAATGTGCCGCCGCATGCCATGGCCAGCGCGGATCATAAAGCGCCGCCCTGGCAATCGCGATGAGGTCGGCATCGCCGGTCACAAGGATCGCTTCGGCCTGTTCGAATTCGGTGATGAGGCCGACTGCGATGACCGGCATATGCGTCGCCGCCTTGACGGCTCGCGCAAATGGCACCTGGTAATTGGGACCAATTGCGATCTCTTGGTTGAATGCGAGCCCGCCGCTCGAAACATGGATGGCATCGCAGCCACGCTCTTCGAGTGCATGGGCGAAGGCGACCGTCTCTTCGATATTCCATCCGCCTTCGGCCCAGTCTGTTGCCGACACGCGCATCGTGACCGGCTTCCCCGCCGGAAAGGCGGCACGAACTGTCTCGAAGATTTCGAGCGGAAAGCGCATGCGGTTTTCGAGCGACCCGCCATAGGCGTCGGTCCGTTTGTTGGAAAGCGGCGACAGAAACTGATGCAGGAGATAGCCATGCGCGCCGTGGATCTGGACCGCCGCAAGGTCGAGCCGCGCCGCCCGCGCCGTGGCGTCGGTAAACGCCTTGCGCAATCGCGCCAGTCCATCGCTGTCAAGCGCTGTCGGAACGTCGTAGCTGTCCTTGAAGGGAACGGCGCTGGGCGCGACCGTCTTCCAGCCGTTGGCATTGTCCGGTGGTAGCTGGCTGCCGCCCTTCCACGGCAATTCGCTCGAAGCCTTGCGGCCAGCGTGACCGAGCTGGATGCCGATCGGCATGTCCGACCAGCGGCGAATGCCATCGAGGACGCGGCGCATCGCCGCTTCGCAGGCATCGTCGTAAAGGCCGACATCGCCGTAGGAGATGCGACCCTCCGGCGTAACTGCGGTCGCCTCGATCGTAAGGAAGCCCGCGCCGGAATTGGCAAGGGTGCCGAGATGAATGAGGTGCCAATCGCTCATCTGCCCGTCTTGCGCGGAATATTGGCACATCGGCGCAATGACGATGCGGTTGCTGAGACTTAGATCGCCGATCGACACCGGCGAAAAGAGCTTGGTTCCACTCATAGGACCTCCGAAAACCGCTTTACATGTTCGAATGGCTTTGCCGCCACATGGTAGCGTAGTCCGGCACGGCTGGTAATGCACTTTTCGAACGCAGATAGTTCGATAATGAGGTGCAGAAGACCGGTTGTAGCGCGGCGGCAGCAAATCTCGACCGGGTGAGACTTCGTTCTAGCGCTCCTTGGTTTCGCCGCCGGAATAGGTCAATCCACCGAGCACCGCGGCGACCAACAATAGCGCGGGCACGTCGCCGAGCATGTGACCGGAATGCGCACCGGGGCCGTAGGATTGGATCGCCATGATCAGCGCGTGCACCACACTCGACCAGATCGTAAAGTCGATGAGCGACCGATGTGCCATGGGGTTTCGCGCCGCTCGAACCAGAAATACTCCAAGCGTCGCATAGATGCCCACGATCATCATGAAATAATGCGAAGCGGTCGGCGGGCCGTCATGCCACGCCCACCCTGACGGCCAGACAATCGCAAGCGGATAGAGGAGGCAGAATGCGACACCGAACACGACCAGGGCAATCTGCAGTATTTTCAGACGTGACATGGGGCACTGCTTTGTTCAGGGAAAACGGCACGGTTTCGCGCTGCGGATGCTGTATAACGTCCTGACAAGTTTTAATGGTGCCCCCGGAGCGACTCGAACGCCCGACCCTCTGATTACAAATCAGATGCTCTACCAACTGAGCTACAAGGGCAGCGGCGTCCGCTTAGCATAAAGCTCGTTCCTGTAAAATTAAAAAATCGGCGGGGAAGCGATTTCGTCAACTTTTTTAGGCGCCGGCGGTTTTGCCAGATCAGCCCTGCCGTGCTACGCGGATAGCCGCGTGGCATAGGATCGGCTGGTTGGAGCAAGGCGAGATCGCGAGCACCTTGCCAGTCACCAGCGCGCAATGAGGATCGACCGAGCATGAGCAGGCGGAAATGAACCGAAAAATCGAAACATTTGCCTTCGTTTCCTCAGGGACGCCCGATTCCGACGAGGCGATAAGCGAGCTTGCCCGGATCTATGGCCAGACCGAAGCGCGCAACGCCGACGTCATCGTCGCGCTTGGCGGCGACGGTTTCATGCTCGCCACGCTGCAGAACTACATGAACCAGGGCAAGATGATCTACGGCATGAACCGCGGTTCGGTCGGCTTTCTCATGAACGAGTATAAGGAAGAGGGACTTAAGGAGCGGATCGAGGCCGCACAAGCCGAAACCATCCGCCCGCTCAAAATGGTGACGGAGACGGCGGATGGCGAGAACTTCACGGCCTTTGCCCTCAATGAGGTGTCGCTGCTGCGCCAATCCTATCAGGCAGCGAAGATCCGCATCAGCGTCGATGGGCAGGTGCGGCTCGAGGAACTGATCTGCGACGGCGTCATGGTTGCGACGCCGGCCGGCTCGACTGCCTATAATCTCTCGGCGCAGGGGCCGATCATCCCGCTCGATGCGCGCCTCCTAGCGCTCACGCCGGTCTCGGCCTTCCGCCCGCGACGCTGGCGCGGTGCCCTTCTCCCAAACCGTGTGACCGTGCGCTTCGATATCCTCGAACCCGAAAAGCGGCCCGTCAATGCTGTCGCCGATCATACGGAAGTAAAGTCCGTCTTGTCGGTCACGGTTGAAGAAGCTTTGCAGATGCGCGCGACCATTCTGTTTGACAAGAACCATTCCTGGAACGAGCGAATTCTCAAGGAACAGTTCCTTTATTGACAACATTGGAATAAATTCGCGCACAATTGTAACAAACTCTTAAATGTGACCTGCGCCAAGAGTTGACTTTTGCTCCCCTGCGCCGTAACGCCATTCAAGCAAAACGCTGTGCAATTCCAAAGACCAAGGCAATCCTGGTCGGATTATGGACAGGCGCAGCACCGACTGCAGATAGAAAGTTAAACCTCCGTTGACCACCTTTGCCGATCTGGGCCTTTCACCCAAAGTGCTCAATGCTGTAGAAGCAGCAGGATATACAATTCCGACACCGATCCAGGCTGGCGCTATTCCGCATGCGCTGCAGCGTAAGGACGTGCTCGGCATCGCCCAGACCGGAACGGGCAAAACCGCTTCCTTCGTGCTGCCGATGCTGACCCTGCTCGAACAGGGCCGCGCCCGCGCCCGCATGCCACGCACGCTCATTCTCGAACCGACGCGCGAACTCGCGGCGCAGGTCGAGGAGAACTTCGTCAAGTACGGCAAGAACCACCGGCTGAATGTTGCCCTGCTCATTGGCGGTGTTTCGTTCGACGACCAGCTGCGCAAGCTTGAGCGCGGCGCTGACGTGTTGATCGCTACGCCGGGCCGCCTGCTCGACCATTTCGAACGTGGCAAGCTGCTGCTCAGCGCCGTCGACATTCTCGTCATCGACGAGGCCGACCGTATGCTCGACATGGGCTTCATCCCCGATATTGAACGCATCTGCAAGTTGATCCCGTTCACCCGGCAGACGCTGTTCTTCTCGGCGACGATGCCGCCGGAAATCACCAAGCTCACCGAACAGTTCCTGCATTCGCCGGCCCGCGTCGAAGTCGCGAAGGCAGCGACCACGGCCAAGACCGTCGAGCAGAAGCTGGTGAAGTCCGGCAAGAAGGATTGGGAAAAGCGCGCCGTGCTGCGCGACCTGATCCGCGCTGAAGACGAAGGCCTCAAGAATGCGATCATCTTCTGCAATCGCAAGAAGGATGTGTCGGAGCTCTTCCGCTCGCTCGTCAAGCATGAGTTCGATGCCGGTGCGCTGCATGGCGACATGGATCAGCGCGCCCGTACGACGATGCTTGCAAACTTCAAGGACGGCAAGCTCAAGATTCTCGTGGCCTCCGACGTCGCCGCCCGCGGCCTCGATATTCCGGATGTAAGCCACGTGTTCAACTTCGACGTGCCGATCCACTCGGAAGACTATGTGCACCGTATCGGGCGCACGGGCCGCGCCGGACGTTCCGGCAAGGCCTTCACCCTGGTGACGCCCGCTGACGTAAAGCACCTTTCGTCGATTGAAAAGCTGATCGGCGAAGATATCAGCTGGCTCGACGGCGACCTCTCCACCCTGCCCGTTTCGACGGAACCCGAAGAGGCGCCACGCCGCGGCCGCCGCAAGGCCGAACCCAAGCGCCGGCCACGCAACGAAGGCCGCGAGCGCGAACGGCCCCAGTCGGAAATCGATATTCTCGCCGCTGCCGACAAGGCAAAGGACACCGAAGAAGCGCCAGTCGTGGCCGAGGTCGCCGTAGCGCCGCGCAACGCCGACAAGCCGCACAGGGCAGCCATCAAGGCCGACAATGAACAGCGCCGCGGCAAGCCTTCACAAGCCGAGCCGCGCCGTGATCATCGGCGCGAACGCGACGACCTGGGCTCGGCACCGGTCGGCTTCGGCGACGAAATCCCCGCATTCATGCTGATCGACACCAAAATCTGAACCCAGGCAGTCTTGTCGAATCCCATGCCCGTGAGCAAAGCTCAGGACCGGGATTCGGTTCAGAAAGAAGGGGCTTCTCGTGCACACTCCGGGCGTCGGTTGCGGCATGGTCTTTTTGGATCGCGGCCGCATTCTCCTTCTGCAACGCAAGAAAAGCCCCGAGGCCGGAGCCTGGGGCATTCCCGGCGGCAAAGTGGATTTCCTCGAAACCGCCGAACAGGCCATACGACGCGAAGCTCTTGAGGAGACCGGTCTTGAAGCCGGAATTGTCAGCCTGCTGGGCTTGAGCGAACAGCTCTTCCACGAAGAGCAACAGCATTGGCTCGGCATCCTGTATCTCGCAAGAACCTATAGCGGCGAGGCCCGGCTGCTCGAGCCTGAAAAGCACGGCGGCATTGGCTGGTTTCCGCTCGGAGAGCTGCCGGAAAAGGTGACGATGCCGACGCTCCATGCCGTCGACCTGCTGCGCGACCGGGCGGTCGTTTAGATAAATCCTGCCTTGGTATTTATTTCTTGGTGCGCAGGGATGCCTCATAGGCGCGCCGTGCCCACTCCGCCATCATATCGGGATCGTCTATCGCCTCGTCGGGGATCGACCAGTAGGGCATGTCGATGGGCTTGTTCTTACCGCTATAGCGCCATTGCCGGCAGCCGGCGGCACTGAACGCCGGCGCTGAAACTGTATCCGCCTTGAGCAGAATCTCGTCATCCACTTCAAGCGCGATGATCAAGCCATTGAAATATATGCCTTTGCCGCCGAACATCCGCTTGATGGTAACGGGCCCGAGACCGGAGAAAAGATCGTGAATCGCATCATTGTCCATGCACGAACTATTGCAGGACAAGCACGGCGCGTCACGCCCGATTTGACAGGAGTAATCTTAAGACGCGGCCGCAGCCAGCGCCTCCGGCTTTGCCGGCGTCAACTCTACTGATTCGCCGCACCCACAGGCCGAAGTCTGGTTGGGATTGTTGAACACAAAGCCCGTGCGCAGCGTCGTCACTTCGAAATCCATCTGCGTGCCGAGGAGATAAAGCACGGCTTCCGGCGCAACATAGACCTTGATGCCGTCCTTCTCGACGACATCGTCACCCGGCTTTGCCTCGGTAACGAGATCGATCATGTATTCCATCCCCGCGCAGCCGCCCTTCTTGATGCCGACACGAATTCCGAGCGCATTCTCGCGCGTTGCGACGATTTCGCGGACGCGGTTGGCTGCAGCATCAGTCAACGTCATGACAGAAAAACGACCCATTTCTCATCTCTCTTCTTTGAGATCGCGGAACGATCACACAATACCATAGTTAATGTTACACAACCGTCACCGCAAGTGTTCAAACTGTCCCGGCCAACGATTGAGAGGCGGAGAGCCCATGAACCATCGCAATCTTCTCTACTGCAGCATCGTATTCGCCTTCCTGGCGCCGGCCTTCGCCTCAGCGCAGGAAACGAAGCAGCCGGAACAAACGCAGGATCAGGGGCAAACTCCGGCAAAACCCGCCGAACCCGCCGCCGAAGCGCAAAACCAGACCCCGCCCGAATATCTCGACAATCGCAGCACGCCGGAAACTCTGATCCGATCCTACTACAATGCCATCAACCGGCAGGAATACGCCCGCGCCTACAGCTATTATGCTCCAGACAATCCGCCCAAGCCTTTTGCCGAGTTTCAGAAGGGCTATGAGACCACGGCCTCGGTAAAAGTACTCTTCGGCAAGGCGGAGGGAGAAGGCGCCGCGGGTTCCGCCTATTGGAGCAAGCCTGTTGCCATCGAATCGACCGGCAAGGATGGCAAGATGGAAGTCTTCAACGGCTGCTATCGTTTACGGCTCGCCAATCCGGCCATCCAGGGCGTGCCCTACGTCCCTATGTCGATCCTCGACGGAACGCTGGAGAAATCCGACAAGTCGCTCGAAGAAAGCGTTCCTGAGGGCTGCGAGGCGCCCTGACCAATTCATCGGACGGAGCCGAAGCCCGAGGGCTTGCGGCAAGCTATCCAAACAGGGAACGGATTAATACCAGCCGACCGCAACCTGTGCCTCTTCCGACATGCGGTCGGGCGTCCACGGCGGATCGAAGGTCATCGTTACATCGACGAAGCTGACGCCTTCTACGGCGCTGACTGCATCCTGCACCCATCCCGGCATTTCTCCGGCTACGGGGCAGCCCGGCGCCGTCAGCGTCATCTCGATCTTGACCGAGCGATCATCTTCGATATCGACCTTGTAGACGAGCCCGAGTTCATAGATATCGGCGGGAATTTCCGGATCATAGACGGTTTTCAGCGCACTGATAATGTCATCCGTCATCCGCGCCAGTTCATCGGCGGGAATAGCGGACGCCGACGCCGTGCCAACCGGCGTATGTACCGGATCGGCTGCAACCGTATCCTGCTTTTCAAGCGTTTCGACTTTATCGGCCATTATCATCACCCAAAGAATTTCCGCGCTTTCTCCAGCGCATCGGCAAGAACATCGATCTCGTTTCGCGTATTATACATGGCAAATGAGGCACGGCATGTCGACGTTACGCCAAAGCGCTTCAGAAGCGGCTGCGCACAATGCGTACCGGCACGCACCGCGACGCCGGCCCTGTCGATCACCATCGACACGTCATGGGCGTGAATGCCTTCGAGCTCGAAAGAAATGATCGCGCCCTTGCCCTTGGCGTCGCCGAAAATGCGCAGCGAATTGATCTGCCGCAGACGCTCGTGGGCATAGTCGCGCAGATCCTCCTCATGCGCCAGAATAGCGCCGCGGCCGATCTTCTCGACATATTCGATCGCCGCACCAAGGCCGATCGCCTGGGCGATCGGTGGCGTACCCGCTTCGAACCGATGCGGTGGATGGTTGTAGGTGACGATGTCTTCCGTCACCTCTTCGATCATCTCGCCGCCGCCCTGGAAGGGCCGCATCGCTTCAAGCTTTTCCTTGCGCCCGTACAGAACACCGATGCCGGACGGCCCGTAAATCTTGTGCCCGGTGAAAATGTACCAGTCGCATCCAAGCTCCTGCACATCGACGGGCAGGTGAACCGCACCCTGGCTGCCATCGACCAGCACTGGAATGCCGCGTGCGTGGGCGATACGGACGATATCCTTGATCGGCGTCACCGTGCCGAGCACGTTCGACATATGCGTGATAGCGACGAGTTTGGTGCGCTCCGTCAGCCGCTTCTCGAATTCCTCGATATGAAACGCGCCTTGATCGTCGACCGGCATCCAGACGAGCTTGGCGCCCTGGCGCTCGCGAATGAAATGCCACGGCACAATGTTGGAATGATGCTCCATAATCGACAGCACGATTTCGTCGCCCTCGCCGATATTCGGCATGCCATAGCCATAGGCGACAGTGTTGATTGCCTCCGTCGCCGACTTGGTGAAGACGATCTCGTCAACGGAAGCCGCATTCAGAAAGCGCCGGACATTTTCGCGCGCCTTTTCGTAGGCATCGGTCGCAGCATTTGAAAGGAAATGCAGGCCGCGATGCACATTGGCGTACTCGTTGGAATAGGTATGCGTGATCGCGTCGATGACAGCCTGTGGCTTCTGCGCCGATGCACCATTGTCGAGGTAGACAAGCGGCTTGCCATAGACTTCGCGCGACAGGATGGGGAAATCGCGACGGATCGCCTCTACGTCGTAGCTGCTCGGAATGATCTTGGAGTCCATGATAGCCGCGTTACCCCGTTTTCCAGTTGACTTGGACGACCGCTCAGACGTGAGCGGCCAACCACTTGTCGAGGATGCCTTCCAGCGCTTCGACCAATTCTTCGTCTTTAAGCTCTTCGACGACCTCGGCCACGAATGCCTTGATCAGCAGCCCGCGTGCCTCGCTTTCGGGAATGCCGCGTGCCTGCAGATAAAAGAGATGGTTTCCGTCGATTTCGGCAACCGTCGCGCCATGACCGCACGCAACGTCGTCGGCAAAAATCTCAAGTTCCGGCTTGGCGTCGAATTCGCCGTCGTCGGAAAGCAGGAGCGTGTTGCAGGCCATGCGCGCATCGGTCTTCTGGGCGATCTTGTTGACCTTGATCTGGCCCTGAAAGACGCCGCGCGCCCGGTCGGTCACGACATTGCGGACGATTTCTACCGACGTCGTGTTCTCGACGAGGTGGCCGAGCGTCATCGTCACATCCGTATGGCTGTCTCCGCCGAGGAGATTGACGCCACGTAGTTGGAAGTCGCCGCCCTCGCCCTGGGCAAGCACGTGCACTTCCTGGCGAACGAGCTTGCCGCCGGCATTGACGACATAGAGGTTGAGCTTGGCGTTCTTGCCGATGGTCGCAATGAACTGGGCGAGCTGGGTCGACTGTTCGCCATGCTCGCGCAGGATGATCCAGGTAATTTCGCAATCGTCAGCGATAGTGACATTGCTGATGCTCGTCGAGAAACCGTCGCCCCCGCCGCCTGCCTGGCGCTCGATGACCGTAGCCTTGGCGCCCTTGCCGAATTTGACCGGAAACCGCACGTGGCCCTGGCCGCGCATCTGAATGTTCTGGAGTTCGAGCGGCGTACCGAGTTCGATGCCTTCGGCAACCGACACAGCCCAGCCATCGGTAACATAGGCTGCGTTAATCTGGCCGATCGTGTCATCGCCATCACGGATGGCAAGGTCGCCAATGACCGATCCCTCCGACAGCTTCTCGCTGAACTTCTGGAATTCGACGCCATCAACTCTGGGTGCAACCAGGCTGACGCCGTTCGAAACCGCGGCAATGGCAGAGCCGGAGATGATCGGCAGCAATGCATTGGTGCCAGCAGCGCTGTCATAGGGCGCAACGCTGCGCAGCAGCGTCCGCAAATCGGTATAGTGCCAGGCTTCGACACGGCGCGAGGGCAGGCCCTGCTCCTTCAGCGCCTCAATGGCATTGTCGCGGGCGCTGGAGATTTCGCCATCGCCCGGCAGTTCGCCCATCCGGTCGACAAAGGCGTCGACCAGCGCGGCTTCCGCGGCCGTGGGCTGGCGTCTTGCGTGAACATTCATCATGACGCTCCTCAGGCTGCCTCGCCGATAATATCGGCGTAGCCGTTTTCTTCGAGGTGCAGGGCAAGTTCCTTGCCCCCCGACTTGATGACCTGCCCCTTGTAGAGGACATGCACCGTGTCCGGAACGATATAGTCGAGCAGGCGCTGGTAGTGCGTGATGACGATTACTGCCCGATCCGGCGAACGCAGCGCGTTGACGCCGTCGGCAACGATCTTCAGGGCATCGATATCGAGACCGGAATCCGTCTCATCGAGCACGCAAAGCTTGGGCTCGAGCAGTTTCATCTGCAGGATTTCGGCGCGCTTCTTTTCGCCGCCGGAAAAACCGACATTGAGTGGACGCTTGAGCATGCCGATGTCCATGTCGAGCGACGCCGCTGCGGTCTTGACGCGGCCGAGGAACTCCGGGATTTTCAGCGGTTCTTCGCCGCGCGCCTTGCGCTGCGAATTCATCGCCACCTTGAGGAATTCCATCGTGGCTACGCCCGGTATCTCCATAGGATACTGGAATGCGAGGAAAATTCCCTTTGCCGCACGCTCGGACGGGTCGAGATCAAGGATCGACTCTCCATTGTAGAGGATGTCGCCTTCCGTCACCTCATAGTCCTCGCGGCCAGCAAGAATATAGGAGAGTGTAGACTTGCCCGAGCCATTGGGGCCCATGATGGCGGCAACTTCGCCGGCCTTGACCGTGAGGTTCAGGCCCCGGATGATCTCGGTGCCATCTTCGGCTATGCGTGCGTGCAGGTTTCTGATTTCCAGCATTTCATAGTTCCTTCGTATTCCAGCGGGACCAGCAAACAGGCGATCCTCCGCTCAATTTCATTTCCAGCATGGATGGCCTGTCGCCATCCCTCAATTCGAATTGTCGCCGCTCAGGCTTTTCAGGCGCTCGACCACGGAGGCGAGCTCCTTGCGGGCCCGGATCAGTTCAGGTTCGAGCACACGTTCGGTCGCCGTGGACGAGCGCGCAAGCGTATCCGTCAATTCCTCGATGACTTCGCCAAGCTCTTCATAGCGCCGGCGCAACCTGTCGAGCTCTTCCTTCGTGGCGATGACCATTAACCGACGCTCCCCTCAAGGCTGATGCCGATGAGCTTCTGCGCTTCTACGGCAAACTCCATTGGCAGCTCCTGGATGACTTCCTTGACGAAGCCATTGACGATGAGCGCGATCGCCTCTTCCTCCGGAATGCCGCGTTGCATCACGTAGAATAGCGCATCTTCAGAGATCTTCGAGGTGGTCGCTTCGTGCTCGAACTGCGCCGTGGCGTTCTTCGCCTCGATGTAGGGCACGGTGTGGGCGCCGCAATCATTGCCGATCAGCAGTGAATCGCACTGGGTGAAGTTGCGCGCATTCTCGGCCTTCCGGTGCGCCGACACCTGGCCGCGATAGGTATTGTTCGACTTGCCCGCGGAAATGCCCTTCGAAATGATGCGGCTCGACGTGTTCTTGCCGAGATGCAGCATTTTCGTACCGCTGTCGATCTGCTGATGGCCGTTGGAAACGGCAATCGAATAGAATTCGCCGCGCGAATTGTCGCCGCGCAAGATCACGGACGGATATTTCCACGTGATTGCCGAGCCGGTCTCGACCTGCGTCCAGGAAATCTTGGAGTTGACGCCGCGGCAATCGCCACGTTTGGTGACGAAATTGTAGATGCCGCCCTTGCCTTCCGCATCGCCCGGGAACCAGTTCTGGACCGTCGAATACTTGATTTCGGCGTTGTCGAGGGCAATGAGCTCGACGACTGCAGCGTGCAACTGGTTCTCGTCGCGCTGCGGTGCGGTGCAGCCTTCGAGATAGGAGACGTAAGCGCCTTCCTCGGCGATGATCAGCGTCCGCTCAAACTGTCCGGTATCCCGCTCATTGATGCGGAAATAAGTGGAAAGCTCCATTGGGCAGCGCACGCCCTTCGGCACATAGACAAATGAACCGTCGGTAAACACCGCCGAATTCAGCGTCGCATAGAAGTTGTCGGAGACCGGAACCACCGATGCCAGATACTTCTGGACGAGTTCCGGATATTCGCGGACCGCCTCCGAGATCGAACAGAAGATGACGCCGGCCTTGGCCAGCTCGGCACGGAACGTCGTCACGACAGAAACGCTGTCGAACACGGCGTCGACCGCGACACGGCCTGACTTGTAGACGTTGTCGCTGACCTCTTCTTCGCTCGAATTGCTCGGTTCGCCCTGCTTGCGCACGCCCGCAAGGATTTCCTGCTCTTTCAGCGGAATGCCAAGCTTTTCATAGGTACGCAGGAGTTCGGGATCGACCTCGGCAAGCGACGTCGGCCCGGTCTGGTTCTTCGGCCCGGCGAAGTACACCATGTCCTGGAAGTCGATCTTCGGATAGTTGACGCGCGCCCATGTGGGCTCTTCCATCGTCAGCCAGCGCTCATAGGCCTTGAGACGCCATTCCAGCATCCATTCAGGCTCATTCTTCTTGGCAGAGATAAAGCGAATGATATCTTCGTTAAGGCCCTTCGGCGCCTTATCCATTTCGATAAGGGTTTCAAAGCCATATTTGTACTGGTCCACGTCAAGGGTGCGGACCCGATCAATAGTTTCCTGCACGGCAGGCATTGGCGTTCTCCATCCACGCGGGGTTCAAGGTCCCGCAGTTGCAAACGTCAAGGCGTATGTCGTCTTGAATATTTGCTCCGTATGTAGTGCGCAATTGCGCGATTTAACACCCGGCTAACGCCGGATTTTTTCGGCTATCGACCGTTAACAGAGGTCGATAGCCGGAATTTCTAGGCCGCATCCACGGCAACAGGTTTCGAACGGTCGCGGCGTGCGACGATTTTGGCCAATGCGCCGAGAAACGACGCAACGTCGCTTTCATCCGTGTCGGACGCTGTCGAAACTCTGAGAGCACCGGTGCCGCCACCAAAACCCATGGCGGCAAGCACATGGCTGGGGCCGACCTTGCCCGAAGAACAGGCGGACCCCGCCGATAGCGCGATTCCCGCAAGATCGAAAGCGATCTGCACGGTTTCCGCCTTCATGTCGCTCAGCGAAAAGAAGGTCGTATTCGGCAAGCGGTTGGCTCCCTCGCCATGGATGAAGGCATCTGGCGCGATGGACTTGATACCCTGCTCGATGGTGTCGCGCGTTCTGAGGGACCAGCCTTCGGCGTTCAGACGCTTCGTCGCAACCTCTGCCGCGGCCCCAAAACCTGCAATGACCGGCAGAGCTTCAGTGCCGGCCCGATGACCCTTTTCCTGGCCGCCACCGCGCACAAGTGCACGCGGCATGACCAGATCGGACACGGCCACAATGGCGCCGACGCCTTTTGGACCACCGATCTTGTGTGAAGACAGGATGAGATAGTCTGCCGAAGTATCGGATATACTAAGTGGAACCCGTCCGGCCGCCTGAACGGCGTCAACGACGAACAAGCCCCCGGACGCTTTCACGACCTTGCCGATCTCGGCAGTTGGCTGGATAACACCGGTCTCGTTGTTCGCAGCCTGGACGGCCACCAGCGGCAGCCCCGCGCTCCGATCGTGGGCCTCAAGGGCGCCGCGCAGGAAATCGATATCAAGAATGCCGTTGCTGTCCACAGGAACAATAGTGATCTGATCCGCGGAAAACTGGCCGCCTGCGAGAACGCACGGATGCTCGCTCGCACTTACATAGAGATGGGAAAGGCGCATCGGCGCCCGTCCCATCATGAAATGCGGAGTCAGGAGGGTTGAAGCTGCCTCGGTTGCACCCGATGTAAAGAACACGTGGTCGGGCTTTGCGGCGACAAGCGCGGCGACATTCCGGCGGGCGGTTTCCAAAATTGCCTTTGCCGCCCGGCCTTCCTGGTGAACGGACGATGGGTTACCCGTCTGCATGAGCGCCTGGACGACAGCATCGCGAGCCACCGGGATCAGCGGCGCGCTTGCATTGTAGTCCAAATAGGCGCGATTGCCGGCCATGGGTGGTCCTTGATCCTGTTCTTTATGAACACCGCGCTGCACAAAGCGCAATTTCCTTGAATTTTTGCCTCGGAACAGCCTATTAAGCCGCTTCGAGCAAAAATTCTATACCAGTTTTGAACGGTTCTAAACTGGTTTTATGGGCGCAGTTGGTTGCCGTCAAGTCCGGTCAACTACAACCGCCTGTGGCAAAGAGTGGAGTATACATGCCTGAAGTAATTTTCAATGGACCAGCGGGCCGTCTCGAGGGCAGATATCAGCCTTCGACGGAAAAAAACGCGCCGATCGCGATTGTCCTCCACCCTCATCCACAATTCGGCGGCACAATGAACAACAAGATCGTCTACGATCTGTTCTACATGTTCCAGCAGCGCGGCTTCACGACCCTGCGCTTCAACTTCCGCGGCATCGGTCGCAGCCAGGGCGAATTCGATCATGGTTCGGGGGAATTGTCGGACGCCGCCGGTGCGCTCGACTGGGTGCAGTCGCTGCATCCGGACTCGAAGACCTGCTGGGTGGCAGGCTATTCGTTCGGCGCGTGGATCGGCATGCAGCTCCTGATGCGCCGGCCGGAGATCGAGGGTTTCATCTCCGTCGCGCCGCAGCCCAACACCTATGATTTCTCGTTCCTCGCGCCATGCCCCTCGTCCGGCCTGATCCTTCACGGCGATCAGGACAAGGTGGCACCGCCCAAGGACGTGCAAGGTCTGGTCGACAAGCTGAAGACCCAGAAGGGCATTACGATCACGCAAAAGACCATGGTCGGCGCCAACCATTTCTTCTCCGGCATGACCGATGAAGTCATTGCCGAATGTTCGGACTATCTGGACCGCCGCCTGAACGGTGAGTTGGTTGAAGCCAAGCCGAAACGGCTGCGATAACGGGTTCCAAGACTACGGATCCTCGGGACAGGCCCGAGGATCATGGTGAGCCGGATCTACCTCCGACCGGCAATTACCCCGCCCGACACCGGCACTTTGCAGCCCGTCGTCATCGGCCAGGTCAAGGGCAGCCCGTCGAGTGCACGAACGGCGAGGTAGGCCCAGGCCTCCGCCTCCATTGAATCCCCATTGAAACCCAAATCTTCGGCGACGACGACCTTCGCGCCCGAAAGCCTCGCGCCTTCCGACAGATCCTTGAGGATCGTTGCGTTCTTGCGCCCGCCGCCGCATATGATCCACAGCGATGGCGTTTCAGGTGCATAGGCGCCCGCCTTCAAGATGGCGTCGGCCGTCACTCTCGCCAGCGTTCGCGCCCCATCAGCAAGCTCGGCATTTCCGAGTTCCTCCAGGGTAAAATCATTGCGGTCCAGCGATTTCGGCGGCCGCAAATTGAAGAACGGTTTCGTCAGATAGCGTGTCACGGCCGCGCCCACGATCTCGCCCTCACTCGCAATGGCGCCGCCGGCATCATAGGCAATCCCGGCGCGGTCCTCGACCCACTGATCAATCAGCGTATTGCCCGGTCCCGTATCGAAAGCGATCGGATCGCCCTTCGAAGGCACGATCGTCACATTGGAAATACCGCCGATGTTGACGAAGACCACCGGCCGGCCGTGGCTGAGTTCAGCGGGAACATGCCGCGCAAGCGCACTGTGATAGGCCGGCACCAGCGGCGCACCCTGACCGCCATGCACCATATCGTTGGCACGCATGTCGTAGACGACGGGAATGCCGGTCACTTTGGCAAGAAGTTCTCCGTTACCCAATTGGACAGTCAAGCCTTCGCCTGGTCGATGCAAAACCGTCTGGCCATGAAACCCAATAATATCAACGTCTTTCGCTTCGATGTTCTGACCGGACAGAAACTGCCTCACGGCATTGCCGTGCCGCCGCGTCAGCTCTTCTTCGATCTGCGCGAGCATTCCCGGCCGCTCATCGCGCCGATGCATGGCCTTAGCCTCGCTGAGCGACGCTTCAATGCGGCGGCGGAATGCGGTCTCGTAGGGCGTGAAGCCGGACGGGCCCCGCACGACATCGCCGCCCCCATCAGTTTCGACGAGCGCGATATCGATACCGTCCATCGACGTTCCGCTCATCAGCCCGATTGCACGCCGTATTGCCGCCAAGACACTGCCTTTCTTGTGATTCGATTGAGAATGATGTTAAACGGCAGCGTCTGTTAAGGCACATGCTTTGTGCCGTTTGATTCAATCAGGAAAACCCGAAATGTCTGCCTTCAAATCCGAGTTTCTGCACACGCTTTCCACGCGCGGCTTCATCCATCAGACCTCCGACGATGCGGGTCTGGATGCGCTCTTCGCCAAGGAAACCGTGTCTGCCTATATCGGCTTTGATCCGACGGCATCGAGCCTTCATGCAGGCGGCCTGATACAGATCATGATGCTTTACTGGATGCAGAAAACCGGCCATCGCCCTGTCGCCCTGATGGGCGGCGGCACCGGCATGGTCGGCGACCCGTCTTTCAAGGACGAGGCGCGCAAGCTGATGACGCCCGAGACCATTCAGTCCAACATCGATGGCATCAAGCGCGTATTCACAAATTATCTCAACTTTGGCGGTGGTCCCAGCGACGCGCTGATGGTCAACAATGCCGAATGGCTTCTGCCGCTCAACTACCTCGAATTTCTGCGCGACGTCGGCCAGCACTTTTCAGTCAACCGCATGCTGTCGTTTGATTCGGTCAAGCAGCGGCTCGATCGCGAGCAATCGCTGTCGTTCCTCGAATTCAACTACATGATCCTTCAGGCCTATGATTTCGTCGAACTCAACAAGCGCTACGGCCTGCGCCTGCAAATGGGCGGCTCGGACCAGTGGGGCAACATCGTCAACGGCATCGACCTCGGCCATCGCCTGGGAACGCCGCAGCTCTATGCCCTCACCTCGCCGCTGCTGACGACATCTTCAGGTGCGAAGATGGGCAAGTCGATGAACGGCGCCGTGTGGCTCAACGCCGAACTCTTGAGCCCCTATGATTTTTGGCAATACTGGCGCAATACCGAAGACGCGGATGTGGAGCGCTTCCTGAAGCTCTACACGACACTGCCGCTCGACGAGATTAGCCGGCTTAGCGCCTTGGGCGGTGCGGAGATCAACGAGACCAAGAAGATCCTCGCCACCGAAGTGACGAGCCTGCTGCACGGCCGGAAGGCTGCTGAAGAAGCAGCCGAGACCGCACGCAAGACTTTCGAGGAAGGCGCCCTTGCGACCAGCCTACCGACAGTCGAGATCGCCGCAAGCGAACTTGAGGCCGGAATTGGTATCTTGACCCTTATTGTCAAGGCCGGGCTCGCCACTTCCAACGGCGAAGCGCGCCGCCATGTCCAGGGAGGCGCAGTTCGTATCAATGACGCTGCCGTAGCGGACGAGCGGGCTCAGGTCGGCGCTTCGGAGGTGACCGGAGACGGCGTGATCAAGCTCTCGCTCGGCAAGAAGAAGCACATCCTCATTCGTCCGGTCTGATCCAGTCCCTACTGGAACTCGAAGATCGAACGAAAGATGCCAGGAGCAATCACGGATATCGGGTTGACGATGATCTGTGGTTGCTTCAGCGGTCCCTGCAGCCGGTAGGTTATGCCGATAAGGCCGCGGTCGCGTCCATTGCCGAGGAACATGCCGAGGATCGGTAACTCGCCGAAGATACGATTGATGCCGTAGGCCGGCATGAATGTTCCGGTCAGGTTCATGTTCCCGGCCGGATCGCTGAGCACGCCCTGAAACGTCGTGCCGATCGTCGGCCCACGGATCACGCCATTTGCTAGATTGATGTAGTTCGAGCCTTTCTCGATCTGCGAGAAGCCGCGATCGAACGTCACGCGCGACACGTCGATGTTCTTCTGCACGGCATCGTTGAGGCTTGTGCCGTTTGGCGAGGTTGACACCAGTTTGGCGAGCCGCGGCTCGTTCACGAGCGTGAAGTTCTGGGCATCGACCTGCCCGCGCAACGGCCCGTCGCCTTTGGAGTCGAGGGCAACGCTGATGCTGCCGCCTTGCATCTTCTCGTAAAATCCGAAGAAACGCAGCACCGCACCGGCTTCGCGCGACTGAAGGTTGATAGAGCGGGCGCCGCTCCCGGAACTATCCGTCGCAATCACCTTCTGGCCGGATTTGCTGATCGCGTTGAAGGCGAGACCCGAAACATTTGAGCCGACGCCCTCGTAGGAAAGCGAGACATTGCTGAAGGTTTCCTGATAAAATCCGACGACATTGTCGATGTCGGCATTTATCAGCACTCTCTGCTTGCCACCTGCCTCGCTGTTCTTCTGCTTCTTGTCCGTGATCTGATTAAGCAAAGGCCGCGCGTCGAACGCATTGCCCTTCACATCGACGCGGAAGCCATATTGCGTCCGCGCCACCTTGACCGTGATGTCGTCGCCGCGATTGAGTTTGACGTTATTGAAATCTGCCGAGCTCAAATCGCCGCCGACGACCTTGACATCGCCCTGGATGCGGAACGTGTCGCCCGCAATATCGAGATCCTTGATGATTGCCGTATCGCCGTCCTGCTGCAGGGCGAACTTTGCGGTGGCCTTCACACCGGCGCCCTTGGTCCAGCCGATTTGCGCCAGTTTTATCTCGGCCTTGGTCAAGTCCGCCGTTGCAACACGCGCGCCATCGGCACCCTTTGAAATATCGACCGAAATCGGGCCGGACAGCAGCGGGTCGAGCGCAGGAAACAGCGCATTGCGTGTCTTGTCGTCGAGCCGCAAGGTGACGTTCTGCTCGCGCTTCGCCGCGTTGCCGCCCAAGGGCTCGAACAGCTCCACATCGGCGGGGATGCCGTTGAGTTTGGCTTCAGCATCAAGGCTCGCCCCTTCGCGGGTAACCGAAAGCGAACCATTTGCATCCGTGATCAACTGTCCGTCGATTTTCTTGGCGAGGTCGATGTTGGAGAGCGCCATCTCGGCGGTATAGGTGAGGCTACCCGGGGGCGCGCGCCGCGTAATCGGGAATGAGACGAGCACGTGTGCCTTGACGTTCCCTTTGATGTCATCGGGCGTGAACGGCAGGTTTTTTACGGCGTTTATGGGCTTGTAGCCGATGATTTCCGTGACGGCGGAAGCGTCGCCCGCAAGATTAAGGTCAAGATCGGCGAGCACCGGCCGTTGCGGTCCCCACGGAATGACCAGCGTGCCGCCGACAATATGTGCTTCGCGGTTGTTCGGGGTAATCGCAACGCCGTTCTCCAGGGAGATCGTCGTGCGCGCGCCGCGCACGCTGATCTTTCCGTCGGCATTGCTGACCGGCGGCAGTTCACCGACGATATTGAAGTGCGACCCCTGGACAGCAAAATCCGCCTGCAGTTCATCGGCTTCGAGCGGCGGCGGCTTGCCGGGGCCGTTGAACCGGCCGGCCGCGAAATTCAAGTCGATCCTGCTGTCACTGGTCGTTCCGCCGGAGAGATTTTCGAGAACCCACCGCCGCGCGCCGGTAGCGACCCAAACGGGCCATAACTGTTTGGCATCGGCAACGGGCATCTGTGGAATCTGCAGCGACATTTGCATGGCCGGCGTGCCATTGCCAAACGTCGCCTTGGCAAAACCTGTCAATTCGCTGTCTTCGCCAGCGCGTACGGAAATCCTCGGGATATCGAGCAATTTTTGCGACGGCACGTATCGTCCCGACAAGCCGGCATCGAATGCCAGCGCCGGTTCG
Organism: Phyllobacterium sp. CL33Tsu; assembly: GCF_900113985.1. Taxonomy (NCBI): domain Bacteria; kingdom Pseudomonadati; phylum Pseudomonadota; class Alphaproteobacteria; order Hyphomicrobiales; family Phyllobacteriaceae; genus Phyllobacterium; species Phyllobacterium sp. CL33Tsu. Next base: position 30,230 of record NZ_FORJ01000002.1, read on the forward strand.
CTCGAGTCCTGCGGCGAAGACGTTGCTTGGTTGGTACCAAGTTCGAACCGATAAGCCGGTTCCGCCGGATTTGCCGCGTCCGGGGTAATCGCGCCCGTGACAGTTCCCTTGAATGCACCGAAATGCAGCGTCGAAGGCTTGAGATCGATAGCCTTCGACCCAACAGCATGCTCGAAATTGATCTGCGCCGCGACAGCCATATCGTCGACATTGCCGATTGAAACCGGGCCCTCGCCTATGTTGAGCGCGCCCCAGACGCGGGCCGGCTCGCTCGCCGACCCGGCAAGACCATCGAGCTTGATTTCGGCGATATTATCATAGGCAAGATAGGCGCCATCAGGCTTGATGCCGTCGACATCGGGCACAGGGGCATTGCCGAAGGTGCCTTGGAGAGGAATTTTGCTGATGTCGAGCGAAAACGCCTCGATTTTCGCGCCGACGGCCGAGCGCTTTGCTTGTGCGGCAATGGCGATTTGCTTACCTCGCCACTCTACCGTTCCGTTGATGGCGACAGGCCCGCCAGTCTCTGACAGATCGAGATTGACGATCCGCAGTCGCTCCGGTGCGCCGGCGATGGTGAAATCAAACGATGTGTCGGTGATGGTAATGTCGCGTGTCTCGCGCTGATCGAGCAGCGACACCGCGCTTTCAAGTCCCGAGAAGATCAGGCGCGAGGCGCCATCGAGATCGACGAGACCCTGCGCGTCCCAGGGAACGAGGGTCATGAAATCGAAGGGTACCTTCGAGGTAACCTTGATCTCGGCACCGTCGAGTTCGAGGCGCTCGACCTTGACGTTGCCTTGCAACAGCGGCAGCGTCGCCAGACCGATCCGCACGGAACGGACATTGTTTATTTCGATGCCGCGCTTCGCGTCGGCAATGTTGACGTCCCTTGCCTCGAGGGCGAGGTGATGGCGCTGGTCGAGTGATATCTGCGCCGACTGGATCGTTGCCGCGGTCTCCGGGCCGACCACCGATTTCAAGGCCGCCTGCGTGCGCCGGGTCAGGGCTTCGCCGCCTATGCCGACCCGAAGAACCGTAAAGGCTATGCCTCCAAGAATGGTGACAAGAATGATGAATGAAAAGCAGGCGTTCGTTGCAATATGCAAACGCGAACGACGCCGCGGCGTCGCCACGGGAGCCCTGCCGCGCTTATGAGCTGAGGGGTAACGATGAAGTTTTGTGAAGTCGCGCTTCGTGAAGCGGACTTTTTCCGGTTTCTCTGTCAAATTCCCAAGCCAATTGAGGAATCATATGGGAAACCGTAGACGATTCCCTAGCCTCTGTAGTTGCGTAACTGAGGCGGGCATTCAATAATCAAAAGAAAGGCATTCATATGACAGTTCTGGACACTGGAAGCATCGCTCCGGACTTCACCCTGCCCCGCGATGGCGGCGGCGACATCACACTGTCCGCGATGCGCGGCAAGCCGGTCGTGCTCTATTTCTACCCGAAGGACGACACCAGTGGCTGTACCCAGGAGGCGATCGAATTTTCCGGCCTCAAGCCGCAATTCGAAGCGCTCGGCGCCACGGTTATCGGCATGTCTCCTGACGCCGTGAAAAAGCACGACAAATTCAAGACAAAGCATGATCTGAAGGTCGATCTCGTGGCGGACGAGGACAGGAAGATCATCGAGGCCTATGGGCTCTGGGTCGAAAAGAGCATGTACGGCCGCAAATATATGGGCGTAGAACGCACGACTTTCCTCATCGATGCGAGCGGAAAAATTGCCCGGGTGTGGAACAAGGTCAAGGTTCCCGGCCACGCCGCGGAAGTTCTCGAGGCGACGCGGGCGCTCAAAAGCTGATTTCGTCGCTTTTTCATTGCGAATTCAATGAGAATGCACGGCTCTGTCAGGATTTATTAACCCTAACAGAGTGTAGTGATTTGCAGGAATTCAGCTGCGGATCGACGAACACACAGCCATGAAAAAGGTCAAGAGCTCCAGCATCTTCGGCACGATCAAGGAACCGCATACAATCATCATTGCGCGCGGTGAAACGATCCGCCATTTCAGCGTGAAGCCTTGGGCCGCGCTCCTCGGCGGGTCGCTGGCCGTGGGCTTTGCCGGAACCTACATCCTTGCGACATCCTACCTCGTTTTCCGCGATCAGCTCATTACCGGAAGTGTCGCCCGGCAGGCGCAGATCGAGCGCGCCTACGAGGATCGCATCGCCGCGCTCCGCACCCAGCTCGACCGCGTCACCAGCCGCCAGCTTCTCGACCGGAAACTGGTCGAAGGCAAGGTTGCAGAATTGGTTCAGCGCCAGAAGCGCCTGACCGAGCAACACCAGAAGCTCGCGCCCATGCTCAAACGCGCCGGCAATAGCTTGCCGGCTGACGTTGCTCCACACCTCGCGATGGACAGCGATGCCGACACTATTGTCAGGTCCGAGGACGCCGATGCCTTCTATGGGATCGATCCGATCATTACCGGCCCAACGTCGACGACGCAAAAGCCTGCGCCGCGTGACGACAAGGCGAAAGCCAAGGTCAACAAGGCCGGACTGCTCGATTCCGTCGACCATTCGCTCGCGGCGATCGAAACCAAGCAGTCACGTCAGATGCAGACGCTGTCCAATTCGGCCTATGAAACCGCAGACAAGATCATGGACGCGCTTGCTGCGACGGGAATCAAACGGGCGGCCGGCGGTGAGACTGCCGGCGCCGGCGGCCCGCTCATTCTGGCAAGCTTTAACCCAACCGCGCCATTCGACACGAAACTCGCCGATTTGAATGATGCGCTGCATCGTCTTGAAGGCGCAAAGAAGCTGGCAAAGGCGGTCCCCATCGCCAATCCGGCGCCGGGCATGCCCGTATCAAGCTCCTTTGGCGTGCGCAGAGACCCGCTCATCGGCATGATGGCTTTTCACTCGGGCATGGATTTCCGCGCAATAGCGGGAACGTCGGTTCTTGCCACGGCCAATGGAACCGTGACTGCCGCCGAATATGCCGGCGGTTACGGCAATATGGTCGAGGTCGACCACGGCAACGGGCTCGTCACGCGTTACGGCCATATGAGTCAGATCCTCGTCAAGACTGGCCAGCGCGTCAAGCTCGGCGACGTTCTCGGTAAGGTCGGGAGCACAGGACGCTCAACCGGCCCGCACCTCCATTACGAAGTGCGCAGAAACGGCAACGCCGTCGATCCGACGACCTTCCTCGCTATCGGCCGGCAGATCGCTGCCGACCTCTGAGTATGCGGCTTTAGGCGATATCCTCGACGACTACGTCCGATCCATGTACCCGGTGCGCTAAGGCAGCTTCCATGAACTCGTCCACCTCGCCGTCAAGCACATCCTGCGGGCTGGTGCTTTCGACACCGGTGCGCAGATCCTTTACCAGCTGGTATGGCTGGAGGACGTAGGAACGGATCTGATGGCCCCACCCGATGTCGGTCTTCGATGCCGAGATCGCATTTGCGGCTTCTTCGCGCTTTTCAAGCTCGGCCTCGTAAAGGCGAGCCCGCAGCATGGACCATGCGGTCGCACGATTCTTGTGCTGTGAACGTTCAGCCTGGCACTGTACGACGATGCCGGTCGCGATATGCGTGATACGCACCGCTGAATCGGTCGTGTTGACGTGCTGTCCGCCTGCGCCCGACGCGCGGTAGGTATCGATACGAACATCGGATTCGTTGACATCGATGGCGATATTGTCGTCAACGACCGGGTAGACCCAGATGCTGGAAAACGACGTATGGCGGCGCGCATTCGAGTCATAGGGCGAAATGCGCACCAGGCGATGAACACCGGATTCCGTCTTCAGGAGGCCATAGGCATTGTGGCCTTTGACGAGGATCGTGGCGGACTTGATGCCGGCTTCTTCGCCATAGTGAACTTCGAGAAGTTCGACCTTCATGCCCTTGCGCTCCGCCCAGCGGGTATACATGCGTAGGAGCATATTGGCCCAATCCTGGCTCTCGGTGCCGCCTGCACCCGAATGGACTTCTAGGTAACAGTCGTTGGCATCGGCTTCGCCCGAAAGCAGCGTGTCGATCTGGCGGCGATCCACGTCCTGCTTGATGGCCCGGATCGCGGCTTCCGCCTCCGCGACGATCGACCCATCGCCCTCCTCTTCGCCCATGGCGATGAGTTCGACATTGTCATCCAGGGATTGGCTTAAGGTGCGGATCGAGTTGATGCCGTCTTCGAGCTGCTGGCGCTCGCGCATAAGCTTTTGCGCTTCCTGCGCGTCATTCCACAGCGACGGATCTTCGGCAAGCTGGTTCAGATAGCCCAGGCGTTTGATTGAAGCATCCCAGTCAAAGATGCCTCCTCAGCAGGCTTATGGCCTGCTTGATCTCGTCGACCAGCGTCTCGATTTCGGCGCGCATTGGCTGTCCGTTCCTTCTCTATGCTCGAATTTCGGCGGACCATATTGACTGGTCCGCGCGATGTAAAGTGTTCAGCTCTGCCTGAGATAGTGCGGGCCAGGCGGTCAGAAAAGACCGCCGCCACCGCCCTGAATGGCCCGGTTCACGTTTGGCGACTGCACCTCGACAGGTGAGCCTTCCGAGAACGTATCCATGCCGATGACCGAATAGGTGTCAGCAGGACCGGTACCGGGCTTGAACGCTTCCATGATGACATTCGGGCCGTCCGGCGAGGCGCGCATGCCCGTCTTGCGGTCGATCGGGATGACCGTCATGCCCTCGGGTACGCGGAAATCAACGGAGCGCTGCCCCTGCAGGGCCGCTTCGGCGAATTCCTTGAATACCGGTGCGGCAAGGCCGCTGCCGGTAAAGCCGTGGCCCATCGGCGATGGCGTGTCGTAGCCGAGATAGAGGCCGAAGACGAGGTCGGGCGTGAAGCCGATGAACCAGGCATCCTTCTCGTCATTGGTCGTTCCGGTCTTGCCGGCGATCGGACGATTGAGGCTCTTGAGGATCGTGGCCGTACCGCGCTGCACGACGCCTTCCATCATCGAGGTGATCTGATAGGCAGTCATCGGGTCCAGCACCTGATCGCGGTCGTCGATCAGATCGGGCTCCGGCTGGTCCTTCCATTCGGTGGCCGTGCAGTTTTCGCACTTGCGCTCGTCATGCTTGAACACCGTCTTGCCGTAGCGATCCTGGATGCGGTCGATCATCGATGGCGTAATCTTGCGGCCGCCATTGGCGATGATCGAATAGCCGGTCACCATGCGCAGCACCGTCGTTTCGCCCGAGCCGAGCGCCATGGCAAGAACCGGCAGCATCTTGTCATAGATGCCGAAACGCTCGGCATATTCGGCAACAAGCTTCATGCCCATGTCCTGCGCGAGGCGGACCGTCATCAGGTTGCGCGACTGTTCGATGCCGTAGCGCAGCGTCGATGGGCCGGCAAACTTTCCGCCATAGTTCTTCGGCGCCCATATGCCAAGGCTGCCGCCCTGGTCGATCGAGATCGGACCATCAAGCACGACCGAGGCTGGCGTATAGCCATTATCGAGCGCGGCGGAGTAGACGAACGGCTTGAACGAGGAGCCGGGCTGACGCATCGCCTGAGTCGCGCGATTGAATTCGGATTCGGCAAAGGAGAAGCCGCCGACCATGGCAAGAACGCGTCCCGTATGCGGGTCCATCGCAACAGCGCCGCCGGCGATCTTGGGCACCTGGCGCAGTTGGAAGGCATCGTTGCTGCCCTCCTTCTTCTCAACAAAGACCACATCGCCGACATTGAGCACGCCCTCGAGTGACTTTGCCGACGAGCGCTTGCCGTCGATGAGCAGTTTCAAGGCCCATTTTGCATCGGCCGCGTCGATCGTGCCCTGCTTGCGCTCGCTGACGACCTTGCCGGAAGTCTCGCGGTCCGGCTGCAGACCGATCGTCGCCTGCTGCGGCGTTACCTCGAGCACGACGGCGAGCTGCCATTCCGGCACGTCGGAGAACGCCTTGATCTCGGACAGCGGAATGCCCCAGTCGCCATTGGTTGAAATGGTCTTGTAGGCGCCGCGATAGCCGCGCGCCTCGTCATATTTGAAGAGCCCGTGCTGCAGCGCCTTGCGTGCCATGACCTGCAGCTTCGGGTCGAGCGTGGTACGAACCGAAAGGCCGCCCTCATAGAGCGCGTTCTCGCCATATTTGGCGATGATCTGGCGGCGAACCTCTTCGCTGAAATACTCGGACGCAAAGAGATAGTTGCCAGTGTGCCGCGGCGTAACGCCGAGCGGCTCGGCTTTCGCTTCGGTCGCTTCTTCCGCCGTCACATAGCCGTTCTCGGCCATGCGATCGATGACCCAGTTGCGTCGCTCAATCGCACGCTCCGGCTGGCGGAACGGATGGTAGTTGGAAGGTCCCTTCGGAAGGGCTGCAAGATAGGCAGCCTCCGCCACGGTCAGTTCATTCACCGACTTGTTGAAATATGTCAGCGCGGCGCCTGCAATGCCGTAGGAGTTGAGGCCGAAGAAAATCTCGTTGAGGTAAAGTTCGAGAATGCGGTCTTTCGAATAGGCCTGCTCGATGCGGAACGATAGGATCGCTTCCTTCACCTTGCGGCCAATGGTCTGGTCATTGCTCAGTAGAAAATTCTTGGCGACCTGCTGCGTGATGGTCGATGCGCCAACAGGCCGGCGCGTGCCGTAGTTCTGGATATTGGTAAGGACAGCGCGGAACAGTCCACTAATGTCGACGCCCGGATGCTGATAGAAATTCTTGTCTTCGGCCGAAATGAAGGCAGCTTTGACCCGGTCAGGAACCGCCTGGATCGGCAAATAAAGGCGGCGCTCGCGCGCAAATTCCGCCATAAGCTGGCCGTCGGATGCATGAACGCGGGTCATGACCGGCGGTTCGTACTTGGCCAGAACTTCGTAGTCCGGCAGATCCTTAGAGATGCTGACGACGTAAAGGGCCGCGCCAGCAGCGGCGATCAGCGCCATAACCGTGCCGATTCCGAAAAAATATCCGATCAAGCGTATCATAAGTATCCGGAACCCGTTTCACCAATTGGCACGTAAAATCAAAGCGAGCTTTCGATTCATGCAGATTACGATGCAGGAATGGCCACAGTGAAAGCCAGCCCAAGTTCGGCATGTGCCAGGAGCGACGCCGAAAGCTCGTCGATGCCATTGATCGACAAATGTGACAAAGGCAAGGAAAACCCGTTTCCCTTAACAATTTAAATACCAAATGTGTAGTTTCGGCAACGCACGGGCGTGTGAATTTTCAATACAACCCTACCGTGCATAACTCCTAGTTGAGCGCGCCAGCCGTCTTCATTCCAGCAAATTCGCCGACCGCCGTGGCAAGCCTTTCGGCGACATGGCTCCGCCACGCCGGATCGAGCATGAGCTTTTCGTCTTCCTGATTGGAGAGATATCCGATTTCAACCAGCACGGACGGCACATCCGGCGCTCGCAGCACCTGAAAGCCGGCAAAGCGGTGCGGGTTGTTGATCATGTTCACGTCTTTTTTGAGCGACTTCACCACGGTCTTGGCGAAACTCAGCGAGAAGTTGTGTGTCTCCCGGCGCGTCAGGTCCATCAATATGTCGGCGATTTCCGGCGCCTCATTGTCAAAGGCGATGCCGGCCACAGCGTCGGCACGGTTTTCGCGGTCGGCCATGGCGCGGGAATCCGCATCGGAAGCCCGGTCGGAAACCGTGTAGACCGTTGCACCACGGATATTGCCGCGATTGATCGTGTCGGCATGGATCGAGACGAAAAGGTCGGCCTCGTATTGCCGGGCGATGCGCACGCGCTCGGACAGACGCAGGAACGTATCGTCGTTGCGTGTCATCTCGACACGGATGCCGGAGATCTTCTGCAATTCGTCCCGCAACTGCTGGGCGAACATCAGCGTCACATTCTTTTCGAGGCTTCCGCCAGCGCTCTCCGCGCCGCTGTCGATCCCGCCATGACCGGCATCGACGACGACTGTGAACGGTTTCGGCGCCTGGCTTGCTTCGCCGGGAGCCGCAGCCGCCAATCGATCGCCCGTCGGCGTCGATGTGGTCGAGGCAGTCGTCTGGTTCTGCGTCTTCAATGCTTCCGCAAAGGCACGATCGGACGATGCGACGAGGTCGGCGACGAGCCGGTAGCCGGGACTGTTATCGTTCTTGAGGACATCGATCCGTTCGACCGCAAAAGGACCCTTCAAGGTAAAGATGAGCCGCGAACGCGTTGCGTCGATCATCCCATAGCGCACATCGGTAATGAGACCCCGCGCCTCGGTCGATTTCTTGTCGAAGCCAAAAACCGTCTTCGGCATGTCGATCGCCAGGCGATGCGGATCGCCGAGCAGCATTGTCGAAATGTCCGGCTCCTGGTCGAAATTGATGACGACGCGTGTGCGCAGTTCGTCGCCGGCTGCCTGATAGGTCAAAGCGGCGAGATCGCCCGCCGCATGCGCGACAGCGCCGCCCTGCAATGAGACAACAAGGCCAAGAAATGCAGCCATGATTATCCGACGGAACACATTCACACCTTTGAAACTGAGCGGGCAGGCAATCCCCGCAAGCACCTCTCGGCCGACCAAACACGCACTGGAAGTCTGCTCAGGACCTATTATCTATGACTATTAGGTAAGGAGCCATGGTTAATAATCTCTTATTCAACGTTATTTCGTTGCAGCCGTTGATGACACGATTATGAAGAAGGCCTTGTCATTAAGCGACACACCTCCTAAAAGCAAAGGTGAGTTACTTTCCGCCCTCCGGAATCAGCTCCTCGATGTCACCGCGAATGCCGGAAAGACAAGCGGAGCACAGACATGGCGGCGCGATGGCGAAGCTTCGCTGTAGGTAACCGACAAAAGGATTTGGCGCGCGCGGACAGGGATTGTCGGCAGCGCTTTGTGAACGGCAGATCGCGCAGACAAGGCGCATCGGGCCAGCCCCTAGCGGGGTGATAACAGTGGCGGCACAGCTGAAAAGCGTGCCATTCGTGAGGTCGTTTCGTCAGGAACAACAATGTTTGGTACAGATGTGACCATAACCGGCTTACAAGCCGCGGCTGCCTCAAGGCAGGTCCGCGCGTTGCCGCGTCTGTCTGTTTCTGCGAACTTTAATATATCCGGCAGATGTGAAGACGCGGCTCCAGATACCTTGAGGGTATCCGGGCTGTCTCGCGTTGTTAGCGTTGCAGCCGGGGAGAAGAATTATAATGTCGGACAAGATGCTAATCGACGCCTCCCACCAGGAGGAAACACGGGTTGTCGTGGTTCGCGGCAACCGGATTGAAGAATTTGACTTTGAGTCGGAACACAAGAAACAGATCAAAGGCAATATCTATCTGGCGCGTGTCACACGCGTAGAACCATCCCTCCAGGCTGCTTTCGTCGAGTATGGCGGCAATCGCCACGGCTTCCTCGCATTCAGCGAAATTCATCCTGATTACTATCAGATCCCGGTTGCTGACCGTCAGGCGCTGATCGAAGCGGAAGCGGAAGCTGCAAGCCAGGACGAAGATCACGAGGAACATGCAAGCGAGCAGCGCAGCCGTGATCGCAATGATCGCAGCTCGCGCAATCGCCGGCGCGGCCGTCGTGGCCCGCGTTCAGGCGAAGAATCGTCGAAGCTCGATGCCTCTTCGGAAGAGAACGCCGAGGAGAGTGCCGTCACGGACGAATCCTCTGAGGACGAAGCCGTCGTGGAAGTCGCAGCCGAAGAGGCGAGCGAATCCCAGTCTGACGAATCGGGCAGCCAGACCCGCGCGGCTTCGATTGATGCCGACGTGATTTCCGAAGCTGTCGTCGTCGACGGCGATCCGGAAGACACAGAGGACAACGAGACCCCGCGTTCGAAGAAGTCCGGTCGCCGCTCTGGCGACGACAAGGATGATGCGCACGACGAACTCGATGAAGTCGAATCGGTTGGTGCCGAGGATGCGATGGAAGAGGTGCCGACGCACCAGCGCTTTCAGCGCCGCCAGTACAATATCCAGGACGTCATCAAGCGCCGACAGATCCTGCTCGTTCAGGTCGTCAAGGAAGAGCGCGGCAACAAGGGCGCAGCGCTGACGACGTATCTTTCGCTCGCTGGACGCTATTCCGTGCTGATGCCAAACACTGCCCGTGGCGGCGGCATTTCCCGCAAGATCACCAGCGTACAGGACCGCAAGCGCCTCAAGGACATCGTCAAGGATCTCGAAGTTCCGAAAGGAATGGGCGTCATCCTGCGCACCGCCGGTGCCAACCGCACGAAGCCCGAGGTCAAGCGCGACTACGAATATCTGATGCGGTTGTGGGAGAACGTGCGAAGCCTCACCCTCGCCTCTACAGCACCGACGCTGGTCTATGAGGAAGGCAGCCTCATCAAGCGATCGATCCGTGACCTCTATAACAAGGACATCACCGAGATCCTTGTCGCTGGCGAGAACGGCTACCGCGAGGCCAAGGACTTCATGCGCATGCTCATGCCGAGCCATGCCAAGGTCGTGCAGCCCTATCGCGAATTGACCCCGATCTTTGCCCGCAACGGCATCGAGGCGCAGCTCGACCGTATGTTGCAGCCACAGGTGACGCTGAAATCCGGCGGCTACATCATCATCAACCAGACCGAAGCGCTCGTCGCCATCGACGTCAACTCGGGTCGTTCGACCCGCGAACACTCGATCGAAGACACCGCGCTGCAGACCAACCTCGAGGCCGCTGACGAAGTTGCGCGGCAGTTGCGGTTGCGCGACCTTGCCGGCCTCATCGTCATCGATTTCATCGATATGGAAGAGAACCGCAACAATCGTGCGGTTGAGAAGCGGCTGAAGGATTGCCTCAAGGACGACCGCGCGCGCATCCAGGTCGGCCGAATTTCGCATTTCGGTCTGCTCGAAATGTCGCGCCAGCGCATCCGCGCCAGTGTTCTCGAAAGCACGACACAGGTCTGCGCCATGTGCGGCGGCACCGGGCATGTGCGCTCGGCCTCGTCGATTGCGCTGCACGTCATGCGCTCGATCGAGGAATACTTGCTGCGCCATTCGCAGAACAATATCATCGTACGTACCACCGTTCCGACGGCGCTTTACGTCCTCAATCACAAGCGCCAGAATCTTGCCGATCTCGAGTCTCGTTTTGGTCTGACGATCAGCATCGAGGCCGATGACAGCGTTGGTGCTCAGCACTTCGCCATCGACAAGGGTTCGATCGCACTCGGTCCCATCGTTCCGCTGGCGGAGACCCCGACGCTCGGCATCGCCGACGATTTCGAGGATGCCGATATTCCGGTCGAAGAAGCTGATGAAGTCGAAGACGTTCAGGCGGCCGACACGGCCCGCGTCGACGGCGACGACGGTTCGCGCAAGCGCCGGCGCAAGCGGCGGCGGCGTGGCGGACGTGACCGTCAGGAAGTTGCCGCGGGCGAGCCCGGTCAATCGGTTCGCAGCGACGACGATGCGGACGATGCTGATCAACCGCCCGTTCCAGGCGAGGATGCGGCCGCGAAGAAGGCACGCGAAGATGAGAACGAACGGCGCAAGAAGCGTCGCCGGGGTCGCCGTGGCGGCCGCAAGAACCGTCGCGACGGCGATGACGGCGATAATTACATCGCTGCAAAAGCCGTCCCGGACGCGGAACCGGTGTTCGTAACCATACCGCTTCCGGACTTTGCCAAGGCAAAGACGATCGAGACGGTTGCCGATGAGGCCGAAGCTGCCTCCGTCGTCGCTGCGGTCGAGACACCTGCCGTCGAGCCAGTGGCCGAGGGGGTGATTGCGGTCATCGAAGAAGCGCCCGCCAAGAAGCCGGCCAAGCGCAAGTCGCGGGCAAAGGCTGCCGCCGAACCGGTGGAGGCCGCCGCCGAGCCAGTAGAAACGGCCGCCGAAGCTCCGGCCAAGCCGAAGCGTGCACCGCGCAAGTCAACGAAGAAGGCTGTTATCGAAGAGGCGGTTGCTGCCGAGGAATCGCCTGCTCCGCAACCCGAGAAAGTCGAAGCCGAAGCGCCTGCGCAAGTGCAGCCCGAGCCGGACGCTGCCGAACCGAAGCAAGAGAAAGTTCCGAGCGAGCCGGTCGTCACATCTACCGTTGCCACGGAAAAGAAGAGCGAAGGTGAAGCGCAACCGAAGCGTGGCTGGTGGCAGAAGAAGGGTTTCTTCTGAGCCGCGATCGATTGAATTGAAGACAAGAGGAACCGGCATTCGTGCCGGTTTTTCTTTATGAAAGCCGGGATTTGGCTTGTTGCGCCGCAGATTTGCCGAATTGGGCAGATTTCACAAGGTAGGAGGAGCTTGGGCTCCCTTTCATTCGAAGTTCGATTTCGATACCAATGGGACCATGATGACAATTCGCCGTTCATGCCGCTCGCTCGCCTCCCTGATGCGCCCCACTCTCATCGCCCTGACTGCGGGCGCGCTGGTGGTTGCCCAAGGCGCAGTCGCTCTTGCCCAGTCCCAATCATTGCCAATCGTCCGCGATGCCGAGATCGAGGCGCTGGTTACGGACTACGCAACGCCGATCATCAATGCGGCTGGCCTCGGCAAGCGTGCGATCAAGGTCGTCCTCGTCAACAACAGCAGTTTCAACGCTTTCGTTGACGGGCGCCGCATCTTCATCAACACCGGCGCGTTGCTGCAAGCCGAAACGCCCAATGAAATCATCGGCGTCATCGCCCACGAAACCGGCCATCTTGCCGGCGGCCACCAATTCAAGCTGCGCGAGCAATTGGCCAACGCCAAGACCATGGCCGTGGTAGCGGGCCTTCTCGGCGTCGGCGCTATCGTCGGCGGCGCCGCTGCGGGCGCGAGCGGCCTGTCGAAGGCAGGAGCCGGTATCGCGATGGGCGCGCCGGAAGTCGCGATGCGCAGCCTGCTCAATTATCAGCGTACGGAAGAGATGGCGGCGGATCGTTCGGCCATAACCTACCTTGCCGCAACCCAACAATCGGCCAAGGGCATGCTCACGACTTTCGAGCGTTTCTCCAACGCCCTGTCGCTGACGGGCACGCGCATGGATCCCTACCGCATCAGCCACCCGCTGCCGCGTGAGCGCATTGCCAACCTCGAGACGCTGGCCCGGGCAAGCCCCTATTTCGACAAGAAGGACAGCCCTGCGCTGCAGCAGCGTCACGATCTGATGCGCGGCAAGATCGCCGCCTATACCGGCGGGGGCGCCAGCGTCCTGCAAACCTTCCGCAAGGATCCACAAAATATCGGCGCCCGTTACGGCGACGCGATCGCCACCTATCTCAATGGCTCGGCGCAATCGGCCTTGACGAAGCTTGATCCGCTGATCAAGGAGCAACCGAAAAACCCGTATTTCTACGAGATGCGCGGCGAAATGCTGTTAAAGCAGAACAAGGTGCAGGATGCTGCCAACGCCTTCGAGAAAGCAAGTTCACTCGATCCGCGCAAGTCCGGTCTGATCCGAATGAACTACGGCCGCGCCTTAATGCTGACGGGAACGCCGGCGAACCTCAAGATTGCCGTCGACGAACTCAAGACGAGCATAGGCCGCGACCGCGAGTCCCCGGCGGGCTACGCCTATCTGGCCCAGGCCTATGGGCAGATGGGTGACATGGCGCTCTCCGATCTCGCCAGCGCGAACGAAAAATTCTATTCGGGCAAGATCCAGGACGCTCAAATCTTCGCGACCCGTGCACAACGTGGCTTGAAAAGCGGCTCGCCCGAGTGGATACAGGCTCAGGACATTATCAGCGCCAAGCGCAAGTAAGATGCGGCAATCCCTCAAGGGACACAGTTTTTGAAGAAGGATACTCCATAATGGCAAAAGTCGCTCTGATCGGCGCAGCCGCAGGCCTCGTCAGCATCGCCGCATTGGCGCTCGGCTATCACGCAGGCCGGACCGATCTCATGGCCTCCGCACCGGACAAGACCGCGGTTACCGCTTCGACCACCGATCGCACCGAGATCGAAGGCATCGTGCGCAACTATCTGATCAACAATCCCGAGGTCATGCTCGAAGTTCAGACCGCGCTCAATACCAAGCAGGAAGCGGCGCAGAAGGAAGCCTCGACGCAGGTTATCGGCGAAAACAAGGACAAGATATTCCAGTCCGCCAATGACGCTGTTTTCGGCAATCCCACGGGCGATGTGACCATCGTCGAGTTCTTCGACTATAATTGCGGCTACTGCAAGAAGGCGCTCCCCGATATGGACGCGTTGCTGAAGAGCGATCCGAACCTGCGCTTCGTCATGAAGGAATTCCCGATCCTCGGGGCCGATTCGACGCGGGCGCATATCGTCGCCAAGGCATTCAAGGCGGTCATGCCCGAAAAATATCTCGAATTCCACCGCGACCTTCTCGGCGGCGAAGGACGTGCGACCGAAGCTTCCGCCATGGCGATCGCCGTCAAGCTCGGCGCCAATGAAGCGCAGATCCGCGAAAAGATGAATTCGCCTGAGATCACAAAGAGCTTCCAGGAAACCTATGACCTCGCAAATAACCTCAGCATCACCGGCACTCCATCCTATGTCGTCGGAACCGAAGTAGTGCCCGGCGCCCTCGGTGCGGACGCATTGGCCGAGCGGATCAGCCATATTCGCAACAAATAGGTCTGAATATTTACTTCTGACTGCGAAAACCCGTTGTGGACAAGCAATAACGTGACTTTGCAGGCTTTTCGCTTGCCGATAAGCCGTCTATATGGGACCAGCATTTTCGAACCGTCCGGTAATCATGAAGCAAACGATCTTCGTCCTCAACGGCCCAAACCTCAACATGCTTGGCAAGCGTGAGCCGGGTATCTATGGCGCCGTGACTCTGGACGACATCGAAGCCATGTGCCGGACCGAAGCCGAGGCACTCGGCTGCAAGATTGATTTCCGCCAGTCCAATCATGAGGGTGATCTGGTCAGCTGGATACAGGAGGCAGGCGAGCAGAAGGCATTGGTGTTGATCAATCCCGCCGCCTATACGCATACCTCCATCGCGCTGCATGACGCTATAAGGGCGGCATCTGTAACGCTGGTGGAAGTTCACCTTTCCAACATCCACGCACGCGAGTCGTTCCGCCACCACTCCTACGTTTCCTCTTTGGCCAAAGGGGTGATATGTGGCTTCGGGGCCGACGGCTACCTGATGGGCTTGCGCGCACTCATCAAGCTGGCAACGCCGCAGTAGCTGGCAGTGCCAATCAGAATAAGGGGCTTGAAAAAGCATGGCTAACAGAACCACCGGGATCGACAAGGTCATGATCCGCGATCTCGCGGAAATCCTGAACGATACGGACCTCACCGACATCGAAATCGAGCAGGGCGACCTTCGCATCCGCGTTTCGCGCCAGGTCACCGTGCAGGCGGCAGCCCCGCAGCCGTTCTATGCGCAGGCTCCGGCGGCCGGTCCCGCTCAGCCAGCATCGCCCGCAGCGTCTGCGCCGGCGGCAGCGCCCGCCGCCGATCCCTCGAAGAATGCCATCCCCTCACCAATGGTCGGGACCGTCTATCTTGCGCCCGCACCCGGCGCACGCGACTTCATCCAGGTCGGTACCCAGGTGAAAGAAGGCCAGACGCTTCTGATCATCGAAGCGATGAAGACCATGAACCAGATCCCCTCGCCGCGCGCCGGCACAGTCACCGCAATCCTCGTAGCGGATTCCCAGCCCGTCGAATATGGCGAGCTGCTGGTCGTGATTGAGTGATGCCGGACCCCGTGGGTGAATCGAGAGCGTGATGTTTCAGAAAATTCTCATAGCCAACCGCGGTGAAATCGCCCTGCGCGTCCTGCGGGCCTGCAAGGAACTCGGCATCCAGACGGTGGCTGTCCATTCGACCGCCGATGCTGATGCCATGCATGTACGGCTCGCCGACGAAAGCGTCTGCATTGGACCGCCGCCCTCGCGCGAAAGCTATCTGAACATTCATCAGATCGTTGCCGCCTGCGAAATCACCGGCGCGGACGCCATTCACCCCGGTTACGGCTTCCTGTCGGAAAATGCCAAATTCGCCGAGATCCTCGAGGCGCACAATATCACCTTCATCGGGCCTACCGCCGCGCATATCCGCGTCATGGGCGACAAGATTGAAGCCAAGCGTACGGCGAAGCGCCTCGGTATTCCGGTTGTACCGGGTTCCGACGGCGGCGTCACCGACGACAAGGAAGCTGCGCGCATTGCGGCGGAGATCGGTTATCCGGTTATCATCAAAGCCTCCGCCGGCGGCGGCGGCCGCGGCATGAAGGTGGCGCTCAACGAGGACGAACTGTCGATCGCGCTGTCCACGGCGCGCACGGAAGCCGGTGCCGCTTTTGGTGACGATGCCGTCTACATAGAAAAATACCTGCAAAAGCCCCGCCATATCGAAGTTCAGGTCATGGGCGATGGAAATGGCAAGGCGGTACACCTTGGCGAACGCGACTGTTCCTTGCAACGCCGGCACCAGAAGGTCTGGGAAGAGGCCAACTCACCAGCCCTGAACTCCGACGAGCGCGAGCGCATCGGCATGATCTGCGCGAACGCCATGGCCGACATGGGCTATCGCGGGGCCGGCACGATCGAGTTCCTCTACGAAAATGGCGAATTCTATTTCATCGAAATGAACACGCGTCTTCAGGTCGAGCATCCGGTGACCGAGGCGATTACCGGCATCGATCTTGTACATGAGCAGATTCGCGTCGCCTCGGGCGGCGGGCTTTCGGTAACCCAGGAGGAGATTCGCTTCTCCGGCCACGCCATCGAATGCCGCATCAACGCCGAAGACCCGCGCACGTTCACGCCCTCGCCGGGCAAAATCACGCATTTCCACACACCCGGCGGCCTTGGCATTCGCGTCGATTCCGGCGTCTATTCCGGCTACAAGATCCCGCCCTATTATGACAGCCTCATCGGCAAGCTCATCGTTCACGGCCGCAACCGCGTCGAATGCATGATGCGCCTGCGCCGGGCGCTCGATGAATTCGTCGTCGACGGGATAAAGACCACACTTCCCCTCTTCCAGGATCTGATCAACAATCCTGATATCGCCAATGGCGACTATGACATTCACTGGCTGGAGAAATATCTGGCCGGAGATACCGCAGAAGAAGAGGCATGACGGGCAATAACCCGGTAGAATCTTTCAAAATCGACCCCGCGTTGCTGTTGCGTGCCTACGCGACCGGGGTCTTTCCGATGGCCGAAGAGGCCGACAATCCGGAAATATTCTGGGTGCGCCCGGAAAAGCGCGGCATTATCCCGTTTGAGAATTTTCACGTCTCGCGCAGTCTGCGCAAGACCGTGCGCCAGGGTCGCTTCTCCATCCGGCTCGACAGCGATTTCGCCAGCGTCATCGCCGGATGCGCCAGCGGGTCGGGCGAGCGTTCCCGCACCTGGATCAACCAGCCGATCCGCGAGGCCTATGGCAAGCTGTTCGAACTCGGTTACTGCCATACCGTGGAAGCCTGGCTTGACGGCCGCCTCGTCGGTGGGCTCTACGGTATCGCCCTCGGGTCGGCCTTCTTCGGGGAAAGCATGTTTTCGCGCGAGCGCGACGCCTCCAAGGTCTGCCTCGTCCACCTTGTCGGTCACCTGATCGAGAAGGGCTTTACGCTCCTCGACACACAGTTCACCACGAACCATCTCGAGAGCTTCGGTGCAGTCGAGGTGCCGCGCCGCCAGTACCAGAAGATGCTGGAAAACGCACTGGCGCAGTCCGCGGAATTCTGAACGGCGACATCCCGCTTCCACATTGTCGGTGTATGTCTTCTTGCGGGCGAGTGCCGCGCAATTTTTTCTAAAAGAGAATGTCGACCCGGTGCGCACTCGTTCGTCTTAGGGAGGGAATAACCCGACAAACAAGGAGAATTGTCGTGAAGATCAATGCTTATCTGAACTTTGATGGAAAGTGCGAAGAGGCTTTCAACTTCTATGCCGGCGTACTCGGCGGCGAGATCGTCGCGATGATTCGTTTCGACGAAATGCCTGAAGGCAACGACATGCCGAAGGAACTTGCCAAGAATATCATGCACGCGACATTGCATATCGGCGACAACGTGCTGATGGCATCAGATGCACCGCCGCCCTATTTCCAGAAGGCGCAGGGCATGACGGTCGCCATCAACGTCGACACGCCTGCGGAAGCGGAGCGCATATTCTCTGCCCTGTCACAAGACGCGCAACACGTGCTGATGCCGCTCGGTGAAACCTCCTGGGCTCAGCGCTTTGCGATGTTTACCGACAAATACGGGACACCCTGGATCGTCAACTGCCCGAAGCCGATGTAACTGATCGCATCGGACGGCCGGCACGCTGGTGTCGGCCGGTTGAACGCAAATCTAGAGCGAAATCAGCTCTTTGCCGGCGCCGGCACATCCGACTTCTGCTTGCAGCTCTTCAGCCAGACATCATAAACCGGATGCTCGACGGCATTAAGACCAGGGCTGTCGGCAAACATCCAGCCCGAGAAGATGCGCCTGATCTTGCGGTCGAGGGTGATTTCGTCGACCTCGACAAACGTATCCGTTTTTGGTGCCTCGGTATCCGGGCGCGTATAGCAGACGCGCGGTGTCAGCTGCAGCGCGCCGAATTGCACGGTTTCACCGATATAGACGTCGAATGTGGTGATGCGGCCGGTAATCTTGTCTAGCCCTGAAAATACAGCAATCGGATTGGTGATCTTTTCATCCGCCCGCGCCGGAGCAATCGCGGTGGCCGCAACTGCAGCGGCTGTGGCCATCACTCCAATCATCCGTGCAAACCTGGCGCGAAAGGGAACAGTCAGGGTCGAGCGGATCATTGCACTTCCGGGGTTAGCGGTGTCGGGGATTTCGATTCCAGCCAGTCGATAATGATCAATTGTGGCAGAAGAAGATCGGATCAGGCACCAGGCGTCCAGGCATCGTAATCGCCGGTGACGGTCGGACGATTGTCGCCATGGGCAATGGAGCCCTTGGGGCGATAAGCGGCTGGTGAACCGGTCAGATTGGGCTGGTGGCTCTTTTCCCAGCCATATGGCTTGTAGTTTTCCTGCGACGGGGGCGTGTCGACCCGGTGGTGCATCCAGCCGTGCCATCCAGCCGGAATCGCCGAGGCTTCGGCATAGCCATTATAAACAACCCAGCGGCGCTTGCGCCCTTCCGAATCGAATGTGCTGAGGCCCTCGTAATAAATATTGCCGAGTTCATCCTCGCCGACCTTCGTACCTTTGCGCCAGGTAAAGAACCGGGTCCCGAGCGTCTGCCCGTTCCACCAGGTGAAAAATTGGGTGATGAAAGTCTTCATGGCAATCCTCGAACGATCTCGTTCAGCCTTTGGCAACTCAAGGGTTTATGGCGGTATCACCAAGGAATGGCAAGGGTCAAGTTGCCGCGTGAGCGGGTGCCAGCCGCAATTTGAAACCGGCATGGCTCTTCTCGAATCCGAGCCGCTCGTAAAAGCGGTGGGCGTCCGGGCGCTTGGCATTCGAGGTGAGTTGCACGAGCGCGATATCGCGCTCGCGCGCAACATCGAGACAGTAGTTGATCAGTTTTGCCCCGATGCCCTTACCGCGCATGTCGGAGCGGGTCTGCACCGCCTCGATCGCCATTCGTCGGGTACCACGGCCAGTCAGCGATGTTATGAACGTAACCTGCGCCGTGGCGACCACCTCGCCGCCCAGAATGCCGACGAAGAGCAGATCATTAGGACTGGCCTCGATGGCGGCGAAGGCCCGCTCATAGTCAGGCAATGCTGCAGGATCGGTCGTATCGCCATGACCGCCGATTGTGTCGTCGGCAAACAGCGCGATCAGCGCGAAAAGATCAGCGCGCGTCGCTTCCCGGAAGGTAACATCAGTATCGACGTTCACGGCGCCAGCTCGTAGCCAGTCAGTGATTTCTCGAAAACAACGACCGAGATACCTGAATTCGGCTCGCCCCAATTGTCGATCCGGTTATTCGTCCGCTCGAACCCCCTGCTTTCATAAAAGCGGATAGCTTTCTGATTTGCCTCGATAACTTCAAGCTGCATCGAGAAAACGCCGGGAAAGGCGCTTTCGACTTCGGCCAGCAGCAGCGAGCCGACGCCCTGCTTCTGGCGCTCGGGGTGAACATAGAGCTGGTTGAGGATCGACAGCCTGTGATCCTTCTGCGAGGCATAGGCCATGCCGAGAATATCGGCACCATCATCGGCGATGATGAATTCCGAATAGGGCTTGGCCAACTGCTTCTTCAACGCCTCCAGAGAATGGTAGCGGCCGGTGATCGCCTTTACCTTCTCGGCTCCATATAAGTCGTCATATGTTGCGTGCCAGGTAGTAACCAGCATTTCGTGGACGGCGTCGAGATCCTCTTTCGTGGCGCTGCGAACCCACATTTACTCGACAATCCCCAATTTCGCCTTGACGAGATCGCTGACCGCCTGCGGGTTGGCCTTGCCACCGGTTGATTTCATCACCTGGCCGACAAACCATCCGGCGAGCGTCGGTTTCACCTTTGCCTGTTCCACCTTGTCCGGGTTGGCGGCAATGACGTCATCAACAGCCTTTTCGATCGCGCTGGTGTCGGTAACCTGCTTCATGCCCCGGCTTTCAACCAGTTCGCGCGGGTTGCCGCCTTCGGTCCAGAGAATCTCGAAGAGGTCCTTGGCAATCTTGCCGGAAATCGTGCCTTCCTTGATAAGGTCGAGAACAGCGCCGAGCTGATCCGGCGATACCGGTGATTCCTCGATGCCCTTGCCCGCCTTGTTCAACGCCCCGAGGAGATCGTTGATCACCCAGTTGGCGGAAAGCTTGCCGTCGCGGCCCTTGGCTACGGCCTCGTAATAGTCGGCAATGGCCTTTTCGGTAACGAGGATCGACGCGTCATAGACCGACAATCCCTGCTCATTCACAAGGCGCAACTTCTTGTCGTCCGGAAGCTCGGGTAGATCGGCCTTCAACGTATCGACATAAGCCTGTTCGAACTCGAGCGGCAAAAGGTCCGGGTCGGGGAAATAACGGTAATCATGCGCCTCTTCCTTCGAGCGCATGGAACGTGTCTCACCCTTGACCGGATCGAAAAGCCGGGTTTCCTGGTCTATGGCGCCGCCATCCTCGAGGACACCGATCTGGCGGCGGGCCTCATATTCGATGGCCTGTCCGACAAAACGGATCGAGTTGACGTTCTTGATCTCGCAGCGCGTCCCGAACTCACCGCCCGGACGGCGTACCGACACGTTGACGTCGGCGCGCATCGAGCCTTCGTCCATGTTCCCGTCGCAAGTGCCGAGATAGCGCACGATGGTGCGCAGCTTGGTCAGATAGGCCTTCGCCTCGTCCGAGGAACGCAAATCGGGCTTCGATACGATCTCCATCAGGGCGACGCCGGACCGGTTGAGATCGACATAGGACATGGTCGGGTTCTGGTCGTGCAGCGATTTGCCCGCATCCTGTTCGAGGTGCAGCCGCTCGATGCCGATTTCGATATCTTCGAAGTCGCCTTTGCGGTCAGGTCCAACCGAAATGATCATCGTGCCCTCGCCGACGATGGGCTGCTTGTACTGCGAGATCTGATAGCCCTGCGGCAGGTCGGGGTAGAAATAATTCTTGCGGTCGAACACCGACTTGAGATTGATTTGCGCCTTGAGTCCGAGACCTGTCCGGATCGCCTGGCGCACGCACCACTCATTGATCACCGGCAGCATGCCCGGCATCGCCGCATCGACCAGCGACACGTTGGCATTCGGCTCGGCGCCGAACTCGGTCGACGCACCGGAGAACAGCTTCGAGTTTGAGGTTACCTGGGCATGGACCTCCATGCCGACAACGATTTCCCAATCGCCTGTGGCGCCGGATATGAAACGCTTTGGGTCGGGCGTACGGGTATCAACTAAAGTCATGCTGCCTGTCATTCCTGGCTCATTCGTGTGTTCTATTGGCTAGTGCAATCCGCTCGGTCAGGCAAGTGTTTCTCATATGCGAATGGCTGAAAGCCAGGCCCTAATCCCTCTGATGCAATAGCAAGCAGGGCAGACACGCAGTAATACACCGACTTGGCGCATGCCAAACACCGTGATTAACTGAGTGCGTCAGATGGGGATCGGGGGCGACACCTGATATGGCAGATGAACGTGTCAAACGACGACTCGCTGCGATTTTCGTCGCCGACGTGGTCGGCTATACGCGCCATATGGAGCAGGATGAGGCAGGCACCCTCTCCCGTCTGAAGGCCCGGCGCCGCGATGTTCTCGACCCGCTGCTGCTCCGCCACGAGGGGCGCCTCGTTAAAATCCTCGGCGACGGAATTCTTGCGGAATTTGCCAGCGCCGCAAGCGCGGTTCGCTGCGCCGTGGAACTGCAGCGGGACATGGACGCGGCCAATGAAGGATTGCCCGAGACCCGCCAGTATGTGCTGCGCATCGGTATCAGCCTCGGCGATGTCATCGTCGAGGGCAAGGACCTCTACGGCAACGGCGTCAATCTCGCCGTAAGGCTCGAAAGTCATGGCAACGCCGGCGACATAACGATCTCGTCCAACGTATTCGATCAGGTCTGTCGTGAGGTCGTTGCGGAGTATGACGATCTCGGGCCCGTTTCGATGAAGAATTTCGCCAAGTCGGTTCATGCCTACCGCGTCCGGCCGTGTCCGCAGCAGCCGCCAGGAGCGGATGGTGGTCAGTCCACGCCATTGTCGTTGCCGCCGCGGCCGTCCATTGCGGTACTGCCGTTCAACACGATGGGCGCCAATGCCGAGCATGGCGCCTTCGCCGATGGGCTTACCGAAGACCTCATTACCGAGCTTTCGCGCACGCCCGGCCTTTTCGTCATCGCCCAGCATTCAGCCTTTGCCTACAAGGGAAAACCGGTGGACGTCCGCCAGATCGCCACCGAGCTTGGCGTGCGTTACCTGCTCGAAGGAAGCGCCCGCCGTTCCGCAGAGAGAGTGCGCGTCAACGTTCAGCTCGTAGACACGCTCGGCGGCGGCTACCTGTGGGCCGAGCGATACGACCGTGAGATCGAGGATATTTTTGCGGTGCAGGACGACGTGGCGGCAAGGATCGTGGAGGCGCTTGTTGGACGACTTATCGTCCCGCCCATGCGCAATCGCCCAAAGAGCATGAAAGCCTATGATCTTTGCGTGCGCGCGCGCTCGCTTGGCTGGAATTCCGCCGGATCCCCTGAAGCCATCTACGAATCCATCGTCCTGCTGCAGCAGGCGATCGCAATCGATCCATCTTACGCCGAAGCCCATGGCTGGTTGGCATTCAATCTGTGGTCCACCTGGGCAAATGCCATGTATGCTAGCAGCGACAACCGCAGACTGTCGCTTGAAATGGCTAAAAAGGCAGTGGCCCTCGATGCCAATGACGCTCAAAGTCGCTGGATATTGGGTTATCTCCTTGCCTATGAAGGGCAATGGTCGGAATCGGACGCGGCGTTCGATGCAGCGATCGCAATGGATCGGAACTCAGCGGACGCGTTGATCTTTCGCGCAGAGCTTCTCGCCTTTGCCGGACAAGCGAGCGAAGCCATGGACGTCATGGAACAGGCGTTCAGGCTAAATCCGCATCCGACCGCCTCATATTATTGGGAACAGAGCCTCGTATATTACGTCGCCGGCCAATATGAAAAAGCGATCGAAACCGTGCGCGGCGGCCCCGCATACCGCACTGGGGCCCGACGCATTCTTGCGGCAAGCCTTGCGCAGGCTGGAAATCTGAACGAAGCCCGCCAGGAGGCAGCGCTCTTCATGGCCAACAACCCGAACTTTTCCATCGGAAAGTGGGCGGAATCGCAGCCATTCCGCGATCCGGAGACGCGGCAATTGTTTGTCGAGGGATATCGCAAGGCCGGGCTGCCCGAGTGACGCTGCCCGGCCTTCACAAGACTGTTGTTTGGCCTTCCCGCTAATCGATGGGATAGTTTGACCTGTCAGGCAATTGAAAAGGGAGGCAGTCATGCAGACTCTGCTAGGCCGAATTTTCAGTGGTGCCGCCGTTGCAGCGATATTCGCCACCGGTGCGCTCGCACATCACGGCTGGTCCTGGGCCGAAGCCGACCAGATCGAACAGCGCGGCATTATCCGGGAAATCTATATTGGGCCGCCGCACCCGACCCTTGATGTCGAAACCGCGAGCGATGGGCTTTGGCGCATCGAACTTGCCAATCATAACCAGACCACGCGCGCCGGCTTCATCGAGGGGTCGGCAAAAGAGGGTGATGAAATCGTCGCGCTCGGCAACCGTTCCACCGACCCGCAAGAGAAGCGTATGAAAGCGGTGAGGATTTCGGTCGCGGGCAAGACCTATGATCTTTATCCCGAGCGTATAAAAACGCAGTGAACAGCGGTTTCGTCGAGCTGCTGCAGGGACTCTCCGAATGGCCGGTCGCCGTGCTGCTGCGGCGCTATCAGATTGCATATCTGATCGCCAACGCCGTCCATATCATATCCGTCGGCCTGCTCATCGGCGCCATCGTCACGCTTGATCTTCGCATTCTCGGCCTGTTCAAGCAGTACCCTGTGAACATGCTTGCGCCGCCTCTCATCCGCGTAGCGGCAACGGGCGTCGCGCTTGCCATGCTGACGGGGTTCATCCTGTTCTCCGTGCGGCCGGTGGCGTACGTCAACAACCCTGCCTTCCTTGCCAAACTTGGCTTGATCGCGCTGGGCCTGGGCAATGCATTGCTGCTCAGCCGCAGCCGGTCCTGGCGGTTCGAAAAGCAAGTGTCCGGCGGAGCGCGGGTCGCCGCGCTCATATCGTTGACCGTCTGGATATGCGCCGTCATTGCGGGACGCTGGATCGGCTTTATCTAGTCGTCGTCCTGCATGAACGTCGTATCGTCCCGTTGCATGTAGCCGTCGGGTACCGGCTGCACCGCATAGTCGAGCGTCAGTTCTTCGCCTGCGGCGATGGAGCGTATTGCCCGCATGGTGCGATAGTCGGCGCCGATCTCGATACTGGGATTGAAACTGTGGTTGATAAAGCCGTAGCTCGTGCGCAAGGGACGAACCAGCAGCATTTCGCCCGGCAGCGCATTCCATTCCATTTCCGTCAGCAAGACCGGGTAACGCTTCGCTTCCACCAACTGACCATCGAGAACACAAAGTACCTCGTCCCTCGCCCAGGCACGGCTGGTGAAAAGCCCCTGCCCCTGCAGCCCGCTTTTTGCAACGTATGTATCAGGAATAGTCTCGATAAGCGCTTCGCCGTTGAGGAAGATTTCGGCGCAGGTATCGATCGTCGGCTTGCTCATTCTTGATCCATCTCCCGCAAGACCATGTTCTTGAAGTGCTCGACCAAGGCATCGCCCTCCGCCCGCTCGACCGAGATGGCAAGGCGCATCGTCGCTTCGCCAAGCTGCATGATGAGAAAACTCGACCGCTCGAGTTCGGTCCGGTCGGCAACGGGATTGACGCGTGCACGGGCGCTCGCCAGTACCGCGCCATTGATGCGGCTATCGGCAAGATCGATATCACGCAGCGCCTTGTCGGCCTGCATGCCCGACCAGATATCGCGCATCACCGGCTCGGCCAGGAACATCGCATAATAAATATCGATCAATTCGCCGAACGCCCGGCGCAAACCCACCTTGTCGCCAACCCCTTCCAGTCCTTCGACAATGCATTGCTGGCCGGCCACATTATAGCGTTCCGCCAGCGTCCGAATGATTGCTGCCTTGTCGGGGAAATACTGGTAGAGCGAACCGATCGATATGCCTGCCATTTCGGCGACATCGCTCATGCGCATGGCATCGCTGCCGCTTTTTTCAATCAGCGCCGAGGCGCACGCCAATATACGCTCAACCCGTTCGCGGCTGCGTTTCTGGGTGGGTTCGCGCCGCGTCCCCAACTCTGTTGCCACGATGCCAGTGTCATTCATGAGTGTTCCTCACATTTTTCTTGACTCCTATAATATGAGGATTTATCACATTTGCAAATATGAGACTTCCTCATATTTAATGGGAGCTGAAAATGACAACGTTCCATAGTTCGAAATTTCCTGTTCTGATCGTTGGCGGCACGGGCAAGACCGGCCGACGCGTGGCCAAGCGCCTTGCCGCCCTCGGCCTTCCCGTCCGCATCGGTTCGCGCCAAGGAACTCCGGCCTTCGATTGGGAAAATCCCGATACATGGGCTGTGGCACTGGAGGGTGTGTCGGCGGCCTACATCACCTACTACCCGGATCTCGCCGTGCCGGGCGCCGCGGACGCCGTCGGTGAGCTAGCCCGCCTTGCCGTTCGCAAGGGCGTGAAGCGTCTCGTTCTCCTTTCCGGGCGCGGAGAACCGGAAGCGCAACGCGCCGAACAGGCCCTGCAGGCGTCGGGGGCGGACTGGACGATCGTACGCGCGAGCTGGTTTGCGGAGAACTTCAGCGAGAGCTTCTTTCGCGAACCGATCCTTGCCGGTGATCTTGCGCTGCCGGTGCAAGGCGTGCGCGAACCCTTCATCCATGCTGATGACATCGCCGAAATCGTCGTCGCCGCCCTGACGGATACGAGGCACATCGGCGAGCTTTACGAGGTCACCGGGCCGCGCCTGATCACATTTGCCGAGGCGACCGCGGAAATCGCCAAGGCGACCCGCCGCGATATCCACTTCACGCCGATTCCTCACGACGTCTTCATGCAGGGGCTGGCGGCCGATGGCGTTCCTGATGATGTCGCCGCGTTGATCGATGAGCTTTTCCGCTCGGTGCTGGATGGACGCAATGAATATCTCACCGATGGCGTGCAGCGGGCACTCGGCCGGGCACCACGGGATTTTGCCGAATTCGCCCAAGCGGGCGCCGCGGCCGGCGTATGGGAGCAAGTGAAATGATTGCTCTCATTCCAATCCTCACTCTTCTTGCCGCCCTTGGCAGCGGTCTGATGGCCGGGCTGTTCTTCGCGTTCTCGAGCTTCGTCATGGCGGCGCTCGCTCGCCTTCCCGCCGATCAAGGCATTACTGCCATGAACTCGATCAACGTGACCATTCTCAACCTCAGCTTTAGCGTCGCCTTCTTCGGAACAACTATTTTGTGTCTTGGGCTTGGCGTGGTCGGATTTCTCCGCTGGTCCGAGCCCGGATCGATGTGGCTCGTAGCGGGAAGCCTGCTCTTCCTGATCGGCACGATCGCCGTGACGATGATCTTCAACGTGCCGCTGAATGACGCGCTTGCCACCGCCAACCCGGCGAGCCTCGAGAGCGCAGCTCTCTGGATGCGTTACCTTGCCGAATGGCTGCCGTGGAACCATGTCCGCACGCTCACCAGCATAGCGGCATTGATCAGCTTCATCCTGGCCTTTGCCCGACAGTCAGCCTGATCAAACCTCATCTCCTGTCCTTTTTCCGGAAACACAGTAGATTAACCAGGCAATTGCGCTGGTTCCGGGGGAATACATGGCATTTGAGCTTCTTGTCGCGGTGCTGTTCGTTGGCGGAACGATAACCCTGACGCTCATCGCCTATTTCCTGATGCGCCTCATTACGGGCGGCGATCCCGATGGCCAGGAACGCGATCTGGCAAGTTCGATCATCTTCCGCGTATCGGCCTTGCACGGACTGATCCTGGCTCTCGTCTTTGCGCAGGAGATGATCGACTACCAGCAGCTTCGCAATGAAACCGCGACCGAATCCAACGCCATTGCCGATATCTACTTCGACGCGGGCCGCTATGGCGGCGGCCATGCCGGGGCGATCCAGACGCCGCTCAGCGAATATATCAGCGTGGTGGTCGACAAGGAGTGGGCGATCCTCGGCGCCACCGACCGCCTGACTCCGGAGGCCTGGGCGAAGTGGGACGCAGCCTATGCGGCCGTGCTTGATCTCGAACCGACGAACAAGCGCGAGGAAAGCCTGCGCAACCACATGCTTGAGCGTCTCTACACAGTTGCCGAAAGCCGAACCAAGCGGGAAAGCAATGTCGCCGACTCGATGAGCGGCATCTTCTGGTTCGCGGCTCTCTCCGGCGTCGTGTTCATTGCGCTCGCCTATTATTCCTATCCGCCGCAGCGACGAAATATCGTTCTCATCTCCATGTTCGGCGCCTATACCGGCATTATCCTGTTTCTCATTTATGCCTTCTCCAACCCCTACAGTCCGCCCGCAGCAATGAGCCCCGGCCGGCTTCTGCGCCTCCAGGAGCAGATCCGCCACTCGATCTCGCAACCACCGCAGACGTAACGAAGCGTCGCTCAAAAATCCTCGGCGGCAGGTATTCGGCCAAATGCGATCTTCGACCCTATGTAGTTTCCGGGCCCGTTCGCTGGACCAAGGTTCAGCGCCCTGGATCCGTGCCTTACCCTGATCGTGTCGAGAACATCAGACACCCGCTCCCACTGACTCTGCGCTCTACAGCTATCGCGCGTATCGAACAGGTCGCGACTGGCTTCCTGCTCCTCGGAGAGCTCATGCAGGACGACGGTAACCGAACTGATGTTGTTCATTTCGCCTGACATCACAAATTTCTCGTGCAATTCATTGAGTGCATTGAGAAAAGTATGATCGTCGCGCGCCGGCCTGAATCGCTTGTCCATGCTTGTGCGGTTTTCGCGGCGCGTACCCACGGTGTAGGTCAGCGCCCCGGCGCGATGATGTGAACGGCGCAGCCTTCGTGCCGCGCTCATTGTCAAAAGACGCGCACATTGCAGCACCTTTTGCGGCGTCCGCCAGTCCGGAGGCAAATTGCGGCCATGGCCGAACATGCGCTTGATCGTTTCCGGCTTTTCGACTGAGTAACCGTGCAAGGCGGCAACGAAACGTTCGCCTTCGACGCTGTTCCAGATCGCCCGCGCATGCTTGGGGGCAAGTGCCCAAAGGCCTGCAATATCGGTGACGCCTGCCTCTATGAGACGCGTCTCCATGCCCTTCGAGATACCCGGCAGATCGCGCAAGGCAAGACCCAGCAATTTCCCCGGCAGATCCGCGTGGTCGAGAATCACGAAGCCATCCGGTTTATCGATCTCCGCCGCAATCTTGGCGAGCAGTTCATTGAACGAGATGCCGATCGAACAGGTGAGCACCGGACCAAACTCGTCGCGCAACGATCGCTTGATGCGCGACGAGAGCTCCGCTGCCTGCCGCGCTTCGGATTCGAGCAGCGTGCAGGCAAGCTCGTCGATCGAGCGCACCGCGGCAATCGGAACGCACCGCTCGATGATTTCAAGGATGCGGTTGTGCAGGCGCACGTATATATCAGGCCGCGCCTCGATGAACACGATGTCCGGGCATTTCTCCCGCGCCTCACGTACTGAAGTGCCCGTCTTGATGCCGAATGGCTTGGCTTCTCGGCTTGCGGCGATCACGCTGGTATAGGGCGAATCGAGCGGAACGACCGCTATTGGCCTTCCCTGCAGCGCCGGATTGAGTTGCTGCTCGGCGCTCGCAAAGAAACTGTCAAAATCCAGATATAGCTTTTCAGGATGGGTCGGCTTGCGCATGTTCCGAGGCTCTCACATTGAGAACAAAAATAGAACATTTGCTCCGGAATTAAAACAGCAATCTTGGAAATTGCGAAGAAGAGAAGCTCCGGTCAGGCAGCACGTGCCGCATCGAGAATGCGAAACTGTGTGGTTGTCGAACCATTCCAGTGGTTGAGGGAGAGATTGCCCGCAACGTGGATGGTTTGGCCGAGATTTTTGAAAAGGAAATCGCTGAGCGGGCTTCCGACGGCGCGAAACGCCATGGCATTGATCCGCGAGCCATCGGCACTGACGAGTGTCGCGCGCACATGGCCACTTCCCACTTCCCGCGCATCGGTCAGGCGGTGATGCGGCAGCACAAGCACGGGTTGTGGATGCCCCGAACCATAGGGTCCAGCCCGTTCCATCAAGTCGTGCAAGGCCACGGTGGCGCCGGCGGCGCTGAGCGCTCCGTCGATTTCCAGCGATTCATTGCCGCGCAATTCCCCGACCATGGCCGCTGCATTTTCTTCGAAAAAGGCCCGCAAGGCGCCGAGTTTGCCGCGTTCCACGGTTATGCCGGCTGCCATGGCATGCCCGCCGCCCTTGACGAGAAAGCCCTGTTCGACCGCGCCGCGTACCAGCCTGCCGAGGTCGAACCCGTGGATGGAGCGGCCGGAGCCCGCGCCGGTGCCATTGGCATTGAACGCGATGGCAAAAGCCGGACGCCGGGTTTTTTCTTTCAGCCGGGCCGCGATCAGCCCGACGATCCCCGGATGCCAGTCGTCATTCGCAGTAACGACGATGGCGGGGCCGGCGGCTGCTGAAAGTTCGGTCATTGCCTCCGCTTCAGCCTGTTCCAGCATGGCGGTTTCCATCGCCTGGCGTTCCTGATTGAGGCGGTTGAGTTCCTCGGCAATGCGCAGCGCTTCGTTTGGATCGTCCAGCGTCAAGAGACGCGCGCCGAGGCCGGCATCACCTATACGCCCGCCGGCATTGATGCGGGGGCCGATCAGATAGGCAAAGTGAAAGGCATTGAGCGGTTCACCAATGCGCGCAACACGCGCGAGGGCCGCAAGGCCGACATTTTGCTGGGCCCGTGCCACAAGGATGCCCTTGACGACGAAGGCACGGTTGAGTCCCTGCAGCGGCACGACATCGCAAACGGTCGCAAGCGCGGCAAGGTCGAGCAACGACAAGAGGTCGAACGGGGGCGCGCTCGCGCCGACACCCAGTTCGCGCATCGCGCGCAGCGTCTGCACGAGCGTCAGGAACACGACGCCTGCAGCACAAAGGTGGCCCTGCCCCGAAAGATCGTCCTCGCGATTGGGGTTGACCACGGCAAGCGCGGCAGCCGGCAACGCGCCGCCAAGCTGGTGATGGTCGAGCACAACGACATCGGCGCCCGCAGCCTTCGCCGCCTCGATGGCGGCCGCGCTGTTGGTTCCACAGTCGACTGTTACAATCAGGCTCGCCTGTTGCGCGAGTTCCTGCATCGCCGCAGGATTGGGACCGTAGCCTTCGAAAATCCGGTCAGGAATATAAATGCGATTGGCGATGCCATAATGGCTGAGGAACCTTGACAGGATCGCCGAGGAGGCGGCCCCGTCAACGTCGTAGTCGCCGAAGATGGCGACCTTTTCGCGCCCTGCAATTGCCCGCGCGATGCGTGCCGCCGCGATTTCCATATCGGTCAGCGATGTGGGATCGGGCATCAGGCTTTTCAGCGTCGGGTCCATGAAGGCAACCGCCTCGTCGAGCCCTACACCCCTGCCGGCCAGCACCCGGGTCACGATATCCGGAAAACCATGGTTCTGCGCCATAGCGAGCGCGATGTTCGCCTCGCGCTGGGCGAGCCGGTCCACCCATTTCAGGCCGGTTGCCGATTTTTCAACGCCGAGGAAGAGCCGTGCCGATGTCATTGCATCGTTCAATCACCCGCCGACTGCGAAAGCAATGCTTCGAAAGGCCTATCCAACGCCAATCACGCCAACGGGTGTCAGTTGCTGGCAGGAGGCAGCGCAAGTTCGCTGATGGCGGAGGCCATGGCGGAGGCGAAATCGGCAAGTTGCCGGTCGACGACCTCCTTGGAGCTGAGGCGATAATTCATTACGGGCTGAATCAGCATGTAGCGCCCGAGCACGCCTGTGGCGCAAACGAGAAAGTCGTCCTTTTTCTGGGGATCATCAGAGCTGACACAGGCCATGGCGCGGTTGCCGTAACTTATATTGGTCCGCTGCGCCACTTGGTTGGGCTGGCTCGAATGGTATTGGAATGCCTGGTCGAGCAGGCTGCGCACCACTGGATCATCGGGGCCGTCCTTGACCGGGTACATGCCGGCGACATTGCTGGCACGGACCCCGTTGACCGAGACGATCGCTCGCGCATCCACGCCGCCATATTCGACAGTCGCGCTGAAATTCTGCGGATCGGCATTGCGGCTGATGACGGTGAAGGGGCCGGAGGTATCAGGCAGACCGACGAGGATATCGCGCGAACGGTAGCCTTGAATGAGATCCAGGTCCGTTTCCTGCGCATGAAGCGGAGAAAACGGCACTAAAACCAAAAGTATCGACAATATATTGCAGACAATTCCGTAATGGATATTCATGCCTGACCCGTTGCGAAGAGGTACTCATATGACAAAATACCAAAAAACACGTGATCCCAATAGGGTAGAGTGAAATCAGCAGTAATTATCGTAAAAAAAAGCTGCCGGTCCCGAACGAGACAGGCAGCTTTATGTGAAGGCGGGCGCGTCGTTACTGAAACTTGGCCATGTCCTGATGCTTGGCCTTGATCTCGCGCACCGTCTGCGAATGCGAACGCATGACGACCGTATGCGTCTGGATGTAGTCGCGGGCAAACTTGACGCCGCTGAGCATGTTGCCGTCGGTCACGCCCGTGGCGGCAAAGAGCACGTCGCCCTTCGCCATTTCTTCCATCGTATAGACCTTCTTGGGATCGGAGATGCCCATCTTGGCGGCGCGTGCGATCTTGTCGTCGCTGTTGAGCTGCAAACGCCCCTGCATCTGGCCGCCGATGCAGCGAAGCGCCGCCGCGGCAAGTACGCCCTCAGGGGCGCCGCCAATGCCGAGATAGATGTCGATACCGGTCTCGTCCGGATCCGTCGTATGGATGACGCCGGCAACGTCGCCATCACCGATCAGGCGAATTGCAGCGCCCGTCGCACGCACCTCCTCGATCAGGCGCGCATGACGTGGGCGGTCCATGATGCAGGCGGTGATTTCATTGAGCGGCACGCCCTTTGCCTTGGCAACGGCGGTGATATTTTCGATGGCAGGCGCGTCGAGATTGATGATCCCGGCCGGATAACCCGGACCAACGGCGATCTTTTCCATGTAGACGTCGGGTGCATAGAGAAGATTGCCCTTCTCGGCTATCGCGATGACCGCGAGGGAGTTGGGCAGGTTCTTGGCGCAGATCGTCGTCCCTTCAAGCGGGTCGAGGGCGATATCGACGGCGGGACCGTTCCGCGTGCCGACTTCTTCGCCGATGTAGAGCATAGGCGCCTCGTCGCGCTCGCCCTCGCCGATCACCACGGTTCCGGCAATGGGGAGCCGATTGAGCTCCTGACGCATCGCATCCACAGCCGCCTGATCGGCCGCCATCTCGTCACCCCGGCCGCGCAGGCGTGCAGCAGCCACCGCTGCCCGCTCGGTTACGCGCACCAATTCGAGGGTAAGGATGCGATCGAGACCATTTTGTTCGGAGGTTTTCAGCATAGTTTTTCCTGCGTTGGTGTGGCGACGCCGTATTTTCGGATCGCCACAGCTCTCCTTAGCATCGGTATGCAAACCTTTTGTCAAAGTCGCACCGATGCGGCAAGGGCTCGCAAAAAAGCTAATCGATTAAACGCCCTAGGCGCAGTTTCTTCCAGTGGTTGCGGCCGCGCGAGGCCGTCTCAACCCGCCCGTTCGATACGGATCATTTGCGGTTTGTCGGTCGCGTGGCCGTCCTTGACGATCCCCTCAAGCGCTTTCTTCACCGCAGCCTCAGTGGTCTCGTGCGTGACAAGAATAACCGTCTTCGTCGCTTCCGGCTGGTTGTCGGCGCTCTGGCGCTGGACGATGGATTCGAGCGAGATATCGTTGTCAGCCATGCGCTTGGCGATAGCGGCAAACACGCCGGCGCGGTCGTGCACCGTCAGGCGGATGAAGTAGCCGCCCTCGTGCGAGCGCATCCGCGCCCGCTTGTAAGGCGCCAGCGCCTTTGCCGGTGTACCGAACACAGGACCGTGCTGGAAACCCGGCCGGCTTTTGGCAATATCGGCAAGGTCGCCAATAACGGCCGAGGCCGTCGCCGCGCCGCCGGCGCCAGGTCCTGACAACAGCAATTCACCCAGAAGATCGGTTTCAATCGCGACCGCATTGGTGACGCCGTGGACCTGCGCAATGACGGATTCGACCGGCACCATCGTCGGATGAACGCGCTGCTCTATGCCACTGTCGGTTTTCAGGGCCACGCCCAGCAACTTGATGCGATAGCCGAGTTCGTCGGCCGCCTTGATATCGGCGAGCGAGATGTTGCTGATACCCTCGAGATAGATGTCGTCTGCGGAAATCTGGGTGCCGAATGCAAGGCTCGTCAGGATTGCGAGCTTGTGTGCCGTATCATTGCCCTCGATGTCGAAGGTCGGGTCCGCTTCCGCATAGCCGAGACGCTGCGCATCGGCGAGACAGGCATCGAACGAGATACCCTCTTCCCACATGCGCGTGAGGATATAGTTGCAGGTGCCGTTCATGATGCCATAGACGCGCGAAACAGTATTGCCGGTGAGCGACTCGCGCAGCGCCTTGATGACGGGGATGCCCCCGGCGACTGCCGCCTCGAAGTTGAGGAGAACGCCCTTCTCCTCCGCGATCTTTGCCAGGGCGACGCCATGCTTGGCAAGCAGGGCCTTGTTGGCGGTGATGACGTGCCGGCCCGATTTCAGCGCAGCCTCCACGGCGGCACGCGCCGGTCCTTCGTCACCGCCGATCAATTCGATGAAAACGTCGATGTCGTTTGATTTGGCGAGCGCCACCGGGTCTTCGAACCAACTCGCCGAGGAAAAGTCGACGCCACGGTCGCGCTTGCGGTCACGCGCCGAAACGGCAGTAACCACGATTTCCTTGCCGCACTGGCGAGTGAGCATTTCGCCCCGGTCACGCAATATTTTCAGAACGGAGGCACCAACAGTACCCAGTCCGGCGATACCCACGCGCAGCGCTTCACTCATCATGCAATTCCCTGAAATTTTGCTGAAACGGCGCCGGATGGCGCCGTCGATTTTACTGCGAACGCCGCCAGATCAACGACGAACGTTCAACGGGATGACGTTGTGCAGTTTTTCGTCGGCCGTGGCAAGAAACCGCTTCAGACTGCGTGCGGCCTGACGTATCCGGTGCTCGTTCTCGACCAGAGCGATGCGAATGTAGTCGTCGCCATGCTCGCCGAAACCGATGCCGGGGGCGACCGCAACGTCAGCGTGTTCGATCAGCAGCTTGGAAAACTGGAGCGAGCCGAGGCTGCGGAATTTTTCCGGGATCGGCGCCCAGGCGAACATGGTCGCCGCCGGTGGCGGCACATCCCAGCCTGCCCGGCCGAAGCTGTCGACGAGAACGTCACGCCGGCGCTTGTAGATGCCGCGCACTTCCGCGATGTCGGAGCCGTCGCCGTTGAGTGCAGCGGCCGCCGCAACCTGGATAGGCGTGAACGCGCCGTAATCGAGGTATGATTTGACCCGGGTCAGCGCCGCGATCAGCCGCTCATTGCCGACGGCAAAGCCCATGCGCCATCCGGGCATCGAGAAGGTCTTCGACATCGAGGTGAACTCGACCGCGACATCGATCGCGCCCGGCACCTGCAAAACCGAGGGAGGCGGCGCGCCGTCGAAATAGATCTCCGAATAGGCGAGATCCGATAGAATGATGATCTCGTTCTTGCGGGCGAAAGCCACGACGTCCTTGTAGAAATCGAGCGACGCGACATGGGCGGTCGGATTGGACGGGTAGTTCAGAATAAGTGCGAGCGGCTTTGGAATGGAGTGGCGAATGCCGCGTTCCAACGCCGGAATGAACTGATCGTCGGGCTTTGCCGGAATGGAGCGGATGACGCCGCCCGACATGATGAAGCCGAAAGCATGGATCGGATAGGTCGGATCGGGGCAAAGCACGACGTCGCCCGGAGCGGTGATCGCCTGCGCCATGTTGGCGAAGCCTTCTTTCGAGCCAAGGGTCGCGACGACCTGCGTGTCCGGATTGAGCTTCACGCCGAAGCGCCGCTCATAATAGGCAGCCTGGGCCCGACGCAAACCGGGGATGCCTTTCGATGCCGAATAGCGATGCGTGCGCGGGTCCTGCACGGCCTCGCACAGCTTGTCGACAATTCCCTGGGGCGTCGGCAGGTCTGGGTTGCCCATGCCGAGATCGACAATATCCGCACCCGCCGCTCGCGCGCTCGCCTTCAGGCGATTCACCTGTTCGAAAACGTAAGGCGGGAGGCGGCGAACTTTATGAAATTCTTCCATAGGCTGGGTCCGGTTAAAAGGGTTAATTATGCGCGTCGCGCTATACAACGAAACGCTACAGCGGTCGAGTAATCATTGCGGGCATTCGCGCCGGCGATCGCGACAGCCTCCCACCTCATTGTGGGAAAGATGCGGCCAAAACTAGGGCGTTGTCTTCTTGCCTTCGATCGCCGTCAAATCGTCCTGCTGCTGCTTGATCAGCTTCTGCAAATCCGCCTGCTTCTTGGCAGCCGCCGCCGGATCGGCCGAGGGACCGGATTGCGCGGCTGTCTTTGCCGCCGTAGTCCTGGCGATCAGCGCCTGCTTCTCTTCCGGGGTAAATTGCGTCGTCTCGCCTTTCGGGTCCGGCGTAAAATGCGGATAGGTGCCGGTATTGACGGGTCCGGTCAGCGGCGAATTCGCCATGACCGGCTGCGCCGAGTTATTTGCGCAGGCGCCGAGCCCCGAAATCAGAACGGCGCCGAATGAAAGGCGCATGAGGTTTTTGACCGGCAAGTTCATTTTATGTCCCGATTGCGAAAAACGAATTCATAATGACGATAACAATTGCACGTTAGAGGGATAGCACCAATTTATGATATGATGTCAATATTGTGCGACATGGGAGGAAGTGCCTGCATGGACAATCAAGGGGACAAGACAGGCAAAGCGCCGAACCTTGATAATTATGTCATCAAGGATCCAGAGGCGTTTGCCCGCAATGTCGCCCACATGATCGAGCAGGCCGGCAAGGCCGCATCCGCCTGGGTTGAGCCGCGCGAAAAGGGCCTGAAGCGCGATACGCTTGCCGACCCTGTGACCGATGTCGTCAAGACACTCTCCAAGGTTTCCGAATATTGGCTCGCCGAACCGGCGCGTGCCCTCGAGGCCCAGACAAGGCTGTTCACCAGCTATATGGCGATCTGGTCGAACTCCATTCGCCGCATGAGCGGCGAAGACGTGGAGGATGTCGTCACGCCCGACAAAGGCGACAAACGCTTTGCCGACGAGGATTGGGGCAAGTATGCCTTTTTCGATTTTCTCAAGCAGGCTTATCTCGTCACGGCCCGCTGGGCGGCCGAGCTCGTCGAAAACACCGAAGGGCTAGACGAGCATACGCGTCATAAAGCCTCCTTCTACGTCAAGCAGATTACGACCGCGGCCTCGCCGAGCAATTTCCTCATGACTAATCCCGAGCTCTATAAGGAAACAGTCGCCAGCAACGCGGAAAACCTTGTCCGCGGCATGAAGATGCTTGCAGAAGATATCGCCGCCGGCGGCGGTGACCTCAGGCTCCGCCAATCCGACACGACAAAATTCTCGCTTGGCGAAAATGTAGCCACCACGCCGGGCAAGGTCATCGCGCGCAGCGAAGTCGCCGAGATCATCCAGTACGAGCCGACGACGGAAAAGGTGCTCAAGCGCCCACTTCTCATCTGCCCGCCCTGGATCAACAAATTTTACATTCTCGATCTCAACCCGGAAAAATCATTCATCAAATGGGCAGTTGATCGGGGACACACGGTCTTCGTCATCTCCTGGGTCAATCCAGACGAACGGCATGCCCACAAGGACTGGACGGCCTATATCAATGAAGGGCTGCGCTTTGGCCTCGACACCATCGAAAAAGCCACGGGCGAAAAAGGTGTCAATGCCATCGGCTATTGCGTCGGCGGTACGCTGCTGAGTGCGGCGCTTGCGCTTTTTGCCAGAGAGGGCGAGGACCGCATCAAGAGCGCGACGCTCTTCACCACACAGGTGGATTTCACCCACGCCGGCGATCTGAAGGTCTTCGTCGATGAAGACCAGATCAGTGCATTGGAAAAGGCGATGTCCGCCGAGGGTTACCTTGAAGGCACGCGCATGGCGACGGCCTTCAACATGCTGCGCTCCGGCGACCTTATCTGGCCCTATGTCGTCAACAACTACATGCGCGGCCGCGATCCCTTGCCCTTTGACCTTCTCTATTGGAACGCCGACGCGACGCGGATGAGCGCAGCCAACCATTCCTACTATCTGCGCAATTGCTATCTCGACAACAATTTGGTGCGCGGCATGATGCAACTCGCCGGCGAAAATCTCTCCCTCGCCGATGTCAAGATTCCGATCTACAACCTTGCGGCCAAGGAAGACCACATCGCTCCCGCCCTCTCGGTATTTACCGGATGCAAGTTTTTTGGCGGGGATGTCACCTATGTCCTCGCGGGTTCGGGCCATATTGCCGGCGTCGTCAATCCGCCGGCCAGGAACAAATATCAATATTGGACCGGCGGCGCTCCCATCGGCAATTTTGATGACTGGGTCGCCAAAACCCGGGAGCACCCGGGTTCCTGGTGGAACCACTGGGAAAAATGGATCGAATCACAGGCTCCAGAACGCGTTTCCGCACGCAAACCCGGCGAACAAAACGTTGAGATTCTGGCCGAAGCACCAGGAACCTATGTTCGCGTCAGGGTGTAGGAAAGAGTTGATTCGAACCGGCGGCACCCGCGAAAGCACAGGTGAAGACAATGGCAAAAAAGCGGCCAATCACGTTTTCGCCTCATTCTATCTATACTGGACGACTTGTGCAGATACCTAAAAGTCTTTAACTCTGGCGACTCTACGCCGGTGTTTTTGCACTTAGACAAAACTTCGCGAGCTTTCTGCTCTTATAAAAGCGGTCTCCACGATCCACGGAAATCGCGAAAGACGAGACGGGGGAATCGTTGAAAATACTGCCAGCCTCAGTTTCTGCCTTGCGGGCAAGTACCGTCGCATGCGTCGTTGCGCTCTCCGCATTCGCAGCAACCTCCTGCACCACTGGCACCAGCCCCAGCGTGACCTCCGCACTGACCAGCGCTGCCGAGTCGACACAAACTGCCGAAGCCAAGTCCACCTCAGAACACGGTATGCCCTCCACCGGCACGGCGACAGTATCGCCCGAAGCGCTTGCGCTCGCCGGCAGCACCGAAGCCAATGCCCTGCAAGCCGTGAAGGATGCAACGAAGCCAGCCGACGCCAAGGCTGCTGCGGCAGTCGCGTCGACAGAACAGCAGGCAGCGGCCGCCGCACCGGCCGAAGCGGCTCCGCAGCAGAAAACATCGCTCTTCGGTTCGAGCGCGCCGGCAAGGCCGGAAGGCACCGTAGATGTCGCCAGCGCCGCAGCAGCGGCAGCTCCGGCCAAGACTTCGCTCTTCGGCAACAGCATGCGCGGTGAAGGCGCACCGGCGCCGCAAAAGGCTGCGCCGAAGCCTGCCGAAGCCGCGGAAGCACCGGCCATCACCGAGACGGCGAAGCCCGACGAGGCTGCAGCCAGCGCAGACGTTAAGCCTGCCGAGACCAAGGCGGCGGCTGCCACCGCCCCGAACAAGGACAGCGGTCTCCTCCTTCGCCTTTTCGGCAACAGCCAGAACAGGCCAGCGGCGAGCCGCCAGGTTGCAATCATCCAGCCAAGATCCCAACCGCAGCTTCGCTCGGCCGAGCCTCCGGTCCAGACCGCATCGGCCGCGCTTCCCTCGGCCGAATCATTCGAAGGCAAGACCGAGCACCTGTCGTCCTTGCCCGGCGTTCGCCCGAATGCCGGCATTCAGATCATGCAGCGCGACAGCCTTTACGAAGACGATGACGTCGAGGCTGCGCCGGCACAGGTGATCCTCGCTTCCGCTGCCGGCCTCGCGCGTCTCGCCCCGAACGGCTTGAAGGTGCAGCGCGAGAATGTGCAGGTCGCATGTCTCAAGCCGCAGCTCGTCGGCTTCCTCAAGTCGATCGAGCGCCGCTTCGGCAAAGCGGTAATCGTCACCTCCGGCTATCGCAGCCCGCCCTACAACCGCCTGGTGAATGGCGCCAAGGCCTCGCTCCACATGTCATGCGCCGCCGCCGATATTCAGGTGCCCGGCGTTTCCAAGTGGGTTCTGGCCAATTTTGCCCGCTCTATGCCGGGCCGTGGCGGCGTTGGAACTTATTGTCACACCGAATCGGTCCATGTGGACATCGGACCGACCCGCGACTGGAACTGGCGCTGCTCGCGTGGCCGTGGCTAGCCGCACCGCGAAAACCGCCTCGTCCTTACACGCTGTCCTGTGTCGGCTAACGCGCAAGTTGAACAATCTTCATTTTTTTTGAAAAAAGAATGCTCAATGGGGTTGCGGCGCAAAAACTGTTTCACTATAAGCCGCTTACCTGCGGGGCGCCCATCGTCTAGCGGTCTAGGACGCCGCCCTTTCACGGCGGAAACAGGGGTTCGATTCCCCTTGGGCGTACCAGGTTTTCTTCCTGGAAAATCAGAACCTTAAAGCGCAAAGCTCATTTGCTTTTGTGGCGCGTATCCCGTGCAAACGGCCAGCCCTGCGCGAGCTGGCCGCACGATTTGGCGTTTACACGACTCAGTTGGATGGCGCAGGCTTTGCTGGCTCGGGTGCAGGTGTCGCTGGCGCTGGAGCCGGTGTAGCCGGCTCGGATGTCGTGGCAGGCGCGCTGGTTTCACCCTCTTTCGGCTTGTTGTCGCATGCGGCCAAAGTGAGCGCGGCGACGGCTGCGACGGGTAAGAAAAACTTGAAGTTCATCATGTTCTCTCCTGTTTGTTTCGTCCCCATACATAGAATGGGTCAGCGAAAGCGGTTCGAACACCCCGGCATTTTCAAGCTTTATCACGCACTGTTAGACAAAGTTATGAGACCGATATCGGCGGCTGACCTATCATCTGCTTACTGCCGGGACTCATTTGCTGGCAGTAGGGTTCGGTTTACCTCCACTCGGACCCGATTCTCCCACCCCAGAGCAAACTAACCTGCCCTTAGAGGCAGGTTTTTTTATGCGGCATCGGTTGTCACAGGACCGTCCACGCTGATTGCCGTCTTTTTGCGCTTCGGCTAAACCCAAATCATGAATTTCGCTTCACCCCTCGTTACCGGCAGGCTGGTCCAGCGCTACAAGCGCTTTCTCGCCGATATCATTCTCGACGACGGCGGCGCTGCGATCACGAGTTCGGTCCCCAATACCGGGTCGATGCTTGGTCTCACCGATCCCGGCATTCCGGTCTGGCTCTCGCTCACCGACGGCGCGAAACGCAAATATCCGCACACGCTGCAGATGGTCGAGGTTGGCGGCACGATGGTCGGCATCAACACCGGCTTGCCCAACCGGATCGCGGAGGATGCAATCCTTGCCGGGATGATACCCTCGCTCTCGGGCTATGCCGAGCTGAGGCGCGAGCAGAAATATGGCGCGAACTCGCGTATCGATATCCTTTTGCGCGGCCCCGATCGTCAGCCGGCCTACGTCGAGGTCAAGAACGTCCATTTCTCCCGAAAAGCCGGCCTTGCCGAATTCCCCGATTCGCCAACGGCGCGCGGCGCAAAACATCTGGACGAGCTCGGAAACATGGTTGAAAATGGTTTTCGCGGCGTAATGCTTTATGTCGTCCAGCGCGGGGATTGCGAACGACTGAGGATCTGCGGCGATCTTGACCCGGTCTACGCTATGGCTTTTGATCGGGCAATGAAGCGCGGGGTTGAAGCATACGCTGTAAAATGCCACATCACGCCCACGGGCATTGCTGCAATAAGCACGATGCCAATTATCGATTGATGCCAACCGGACTTAACTATGGTCACCTATCTCGACGCACAGAACGCGCCTCTTAAGAATACCGGCCAGATCCGGCTGCACGGCCCGGAAGGGTTCGAGGCGATGCGCAAGGCTTGCCAGCTGACCGCCCGCTGCCTCGATGAGCTCGCATCGATCGTGGCCCCGGGCGTCACGACCAATACGATCGACCGGTTCGTGTTCGAGTTCGGCGCCGACCACGGGGCCCTGCCCGCGACGCTCAACTATCGCGGCTACACCAAATCGAGCTGCACGTCGATCAACCACGTGGTTTGCCATGGCATCCCCGATGAGAAGCCGTTGCGCGAAGGCGATATCGTCAATATCGACGTCACCTATATCCTCGATGGCTGGCACGGCGATTCAAGCCGCATGTATCCCGTCGGGCAAATCAAGCGCGCTGCTGAACGCCTGATGGAAGTCACGCTTGAAAGCCTGATGCGCGGCATTGCCGCCGTTCGGCCGGGCGTGCGCACCGGGGCCATTGGCGCTGCCATCCAGAGCTATGCCGAAGCCGAGCGTTGCTCGGTCGTGCGCGACTTCTGTGGCCACGGTGTTGGCCAGCTCTTCCACGACGCACCCAACATCCTTCACTACGGCACGCCAAATGAAGGTATTGAACTGCGCGAGGGAATGATCTTCACGATCGAACCGATGATCAATCTCGGCCGACCGCATGTGAAGGTGCTTGCAGACGGATGGACGGCGGTGACACGTGACCGCTCGCTCACCGCGCAATACGAACACACCGTCGGCGTCACCAGCACGGGCTGCGAGATATTCACTCTATCGCCGGCCGGCCTGTTCGCGCCCGGACTGAACCTCGGATAGGATCGGCAATGAGCGAAGAAAAGCCGGAACCGACTTTCTTCCTCAACGAACCCTCCGCAAAATCCACCCCTAAACAACCACTCGTTGAGCGCTACGGTGCTTCCCACAACGCTCAGCCGAAGCCGTCGGGCAATGACACGCCGCATTATGTCGGTCATCGCGATCGCATGAAGGAGCGCTTCGAGAAGGTCGGCCACGATGGTTTCGCCGACTATGAAATGCTTGAGATGCTGCTCTACCGCTCGATACGACAGGGCGACACCAAGCCGCTTGCCAAGGCGCTCATTGCCCGTTTTGGTTCACTGGCGGAAGTCCTGGGCGCGCCTGAGCACCTGCTGCGCGAAGTAAAGGGCTGCGGCCCTGCCGTCACTTTCGACCTCAAGCTGGTATCCGCGCTTTCGCATCGTGTTATCCGCAGCGATATTCGAGAGAAGGCGTTGCTGACATCGTGGAACAAGGTCATCGAATATTGTATCGCCGCGATGGCCCACGAACCCCGCGAGCAGTTGCGCATCCTGTTCCTCGACAAGAAAAACGCGTTGATTGCCGATGAGGTACAGCAGGTCGGCACTGTCGACCACACACCTGTTTACCCGCGGGAAGTGATCGCACGGGCTCTGCACCTTTCCGCAAGCGCGATCATTCTGGTCCACAACCATCCGTCCGGAGACCCGACGCCTTCCAAGGCGGACATCGAGATGACACGGACCATCGCCAATATCGGCGCGCAGATGGGCATTGTCGTCCACGACCACATTATCGTCGGCAAGAACAGCCATGCCAGTCTCAAGGGATTGCAACTTTTCTGAGAATCTCCGGGCAATATCCTGTTCGACAGCAAACCCGATCAAATGAACCATTCTGAAAAGTCCTATTCAGGTATCGTGCTTGCATGGAGATTTGAATGAACACGGTCGAAAAAGCGATCTGGTACATCGAAGGGCATTTTTCCGGGGGTATAACCCTCGACGACATCGCCGCTTCGGCGGGCCTGTCGCGCTTTACATGTCACGTGCCTTTGCGGCTGTGACTGGCTGTTCGGTCAGCGGCTACATCCGGGGCCGCCGCCTCAGCTCGGCCGCCCGGCTTCTCAGCGAGGGTGCTCCCGATATTCTCTGCGTTGCGCTCGGGGCCGGTTACAATTCCCATGAAGCATTCACCCGCGCCTTCCGCGATCAGTTCGGCGTGACGCCGGAACAGGTTCGTGCGCAAGGCCATGTCGACAACATCCCCCTGGTGGAGGCTATCAAAATGGACGAAACATTGGTCGTAAATCTGGAAGTACCGCGTGTCGTTGCCGGCAAGCCTCTTCTCGTCGCAGGATTGGGCGCGCGCTACAATTGCGAGAGCAGCAAGGCGATCCCGTCTCAATGGCAGCGCTTTGCACCGCATATCGGGCATATTGCAGGTCAGGTCGGCGACATTGCCTACGGCGTTTGCTGCAATAGCGACGATGAGAACAACTTCGATTACATCGCCGGCGTCGAGGTCAGGGATTTCTCCGAAATTCCCGACACATTCAGCCGCCTCCGTATTCCGTCCCAGAAGTACCTCGTTTTCACGCATCAGGATCATATCTCGACGATCCGAAGCACCTTCATGACCATCTGGGGCAACTATCTTCCGGAGTCTGGCCATGAGGTCGCCGATGCTCCCAATTTCGAGCGTTATGGGCCGCAATTCGATCCGAGAACCGGAAATGGCGGGCTCGAGATCTGGATACCTGTGAAGTCCTGATCGTTTTCATTGGTGGGCCAGCGGCAGCCGGCCCGCCGCAACCATGCGCCGCTCCAACCGTTATTGCTGACAGATGGCTGTTAGCAGGTTTGCTAAGATCAGCCGCCTTGGCAAGATGGGAGCTGACACATGCTGCAAGCCTGCCTCAACGGCGGTCGTAACCGCGATTTTCACGCTGCCGTTCCCTTTACGGCAGACGAGCTTGCCCGCGACGCCGCGCTTGTCGTGGCGGCAGGCGCCGGCGAGCTTCACATACATCCGCGGGATCTGGATGGTAACGAAAGCCTTGTCGCCTCTGATATCAGCGCCGCGATCCGCGCCATACGTGAAAGCGTTCCGGAGGTACCGATCGGCGTTTCGACACATTGGCGCATCCCACCCGGCGGCAAGGCGCGCCATGCACCGATCGCGCAATGGCAGGAGCTTCCCGACTATGTATCGGTCAATCTGATCGAAGAGGATGCTGCCGAGATCATGGCGCTCGTCTGGGATAAGGGCATCGGCGTCGAAGCCGGCCTATGGTCGGTGAGCGACGCCGAGCGCTTCATTTCCCTTCCTGACGCCAAGAAGTGCCTGAGAGTGCTCATTGAAGTCAATGAACAGGACTTTGATGAGGCAATGGCGGTGGCAACTGGGATCATATCAGTGCTGGAACAGGCGAAATTCGAGCTTCCCATTCTGCTGCACGGCGATGAAGCGAGTGTCTGGCCGATGTTCAACCTGGCAATTGCGCGCGGCTATGATGGACGCATTGGCCTCGAGGATGGCAAGCTCCTTCCCGAAGGCAAGGAAGCCGAGGACAATGCCGACCTGATCCGGGCTGCGGTGGTCCTGGCGCATGGCGGCGATACGCTTCTCGGTACCGCAAATGAAAAGGGCGGCTGACGCCGCCCTTTCCGGATCGATAGTGAGGCTTATGCCTCGTCGTCAGTCTTCTTCTTGGCGGCCTTCTTCGGCGCGGCCTTCTTCGCAGGCTTCTTGGTCTCTTCCGACTTGGCATCCGCCTCATCGTCGGCCATCAGCTCTTCCTTCGTCACCTTCTTGTCGGTGACCTTGATGTTCGAAAGGAGATGGTCGACCACCTTCTCCTCGAAGATCGGCGCGCGCAGATTGTTTACTGCTTCCGGCGTCTTACGGAAGAATTCATAAATCTGCTGCTCCTGG
Organism: Phyllobacterium sp. CL33Tsu; assembly: GCF_900113985.1. Taxonomy (NCBI): domain Bacteria; kingdom Pseudomonadati; phylum Pseudomonadota; class Alphaproteobacteria; order Hyphomicrobiales; family Phyllobacteriaceae; genus Phyllobacterium; species Phyllobacterium sp. CL33Tsu. The sequence goes on from NZ_FORJ01000002.1 coordinate 75,174, forward strand.
CCCGGATAGCGGCGAACCTGATCGTAGACGGCGCGTTGCAGCTCTTCTTCCGTTACCTCGATGCCGGCCTTGTTGCCGATTTCGGAAAGGACGAGGCCGAGACGAACGCGGCGTTCGGCAAGCTTGCGATATTCTTCGCGCGCTTCTTCTTCCGTCGTATCTTCATCTTCGAAGGTCTTGCCGGCTTCCTGGAGGTCGTGACCGATCTGCGCCCAGATGTTGTTGAACTCGGCGTCGATCAGGCGTTCCGGCGATTCGAACTTGTATTCACCGTCGAGCGCGTCGAGAATCTGGCGCTTGACCTTCTGGCGCGTAAACGTGCCGTACTGGCTCTCGATCTGTTCGCGGATGACCTGGCGCAGGCGGTCGGCGCTTTCGATGCCGAGCTTCTTTGCAGTCTCGTCGTTGATTTCGAGTTCGCCCGGCTTGGCGACTTCCTTGACTGTGACGTCGAAGGTTGCGTCCTTGCCGGCAAGGTGCGCAGCACCATATTCAGCCGGGAACGTCACGTTGATCTGCTTCTCGTCGCCAGCCTTGACGCCGATGAGCTGATCCTCGAAGCCGGGGATGAACTGGCCGGAACCGAGGACGAGCGTCGCGTCGGTGTCGGCGCCGCCATCAAACGGAACGCCATCGACTTTGCCGAGGTAGTCCATCGTCACGCGATCGCCGCTCTCGGCCTTGCCCTTCTTCGTCTCGAAGGTCTGGGCGGAACTGGCAACGCGCTTAACCTGCTCTTCGACTTCCTCATCGCTGACATCGACGACTTCGCGGGTTACGCTGATATTCGACGCGTCCTTGATCTCGATGGCAGGAAGAACTTCGTAGTTGAGCGAGAATTCGAAATCGGCTTCGCCGCTCAGAACCTTTTCCGCTTCCTTCTCGTCCTCGGTCATGACGACTTCCGGCTGGGTAGCGGACTTTTCATTGCGGTCGGCAAGAATGGACCGTGAGGAATCGCTCAAAATCTCGTTGACGACTTCAGCCATGAACGACTTGCCGTACATCTTGCGCAGATGGGTCATCGGCACTTTGCCAGGGCGGAAGCCATTGATGCGCGCCTTGGCGCTGGCGCCCTTGAGGCGTTCGGAAAGCTTTGCTTCCAGATCCTTGGCCGGAACGACGACCTTGATCTCGCGCTTCAGCCCTTGATTGAGCGTTTCAGTAACCTGCATGTCCAAACCTTCACTTTTTTAACATTTGTCCCGCCGTTGCCGGCTCGTTGGCCTAAATTGCGGGAGAAAACTGCCTGCCCTTGCGGCTTCCGGTGCGGACGAAGAGCTTTACTCACCATCCACGTTGATTTTATTGCCTAATTCCAGTGCAACTCTCGATTTGCGACACGAATTCTAGCACAGAATGTGGCACAAAGTTGCGAAAGAGATTGCACCCTCACCGACTGGTCGCTCCCTTTACTTGCCTTGCGGGCAAAAATCAATGGCGCAGCCCGGTTGCTGCCTCGAGAAAAATGCCCGTTTTGCAAGGCGTTTAACCTTTAAATACCAGTCGCGATTGCAAGGTGACAACCAATTCGAACTATGCAAGTCTGGATTCGTGGGGTTTTGAGACAGGTTGTCTCCGCGTCGCCCGGCTGGGCGCACGAGCGCATCTGGTTGAATTACTCCGCCTGAGCGTTGAATTCTGACTTTGCGTAACTAGACCCGATCGTCCGATGATTTGCAGTGTCAGCCGCTCCATCCGGTTGATTTGTCCTGGAATTCATCCCGCGTGGCCGTTCGGTGTCCGATTGTCTTGGAGGCCTGCCCTTGTCACGAACGTTCATTTCCGCCGTTAAGCTCGGCCTTGCAGCCGCTATTATGACCGCAACTTCAGCTTTGGCGCAGGAGGCTGCCGCCCCGCCTCCACCACCGGTATCGGTTGCAAAACCCATTGTTCGCGATGTGATCGACGCTGACGAATTCATCGGCCGGTTCGACGCCGTCGATCAGGTTGCTGTGCGCTCGCGTGTGTCGGGCTATCTCGATACGGTCCATTTCAAGGACGGTGCGCTCGTCAAGAAGGGCGATCCGCTGTTCACGATCGACCAGAGACCGTTCCAGACTGCTCTCGATCAGGCGCAGGCGGCGCTCGAGGTCGCAAAGACCACCCTTACCTACGCCGAAGCCCAATACAAGCGCACTGAATCGCTGACCGGCAGCGGCACCCTGTCGGTATCGACGCTCGACGACCAGCGCCGCGCCTATCTCGCCGGCCAGGCGAGCGTGCGTGGCGCGGAAGCCGCGGTCGCCCAGGCGAAGCTCGACATGATGTACACCGAAATCACCGCGCCGCAGGACGGACGCATCGATCGAAGGCTGATTTCCGTTGGCAACCTCGTCAATGCCAATGACACGATCCTGACGACGATCGTCTCGCTCGATCCCATCGACTTCTATTTCGACGTCGATGAGCGCAATCTGCTTTCCTATGCCCGTTCGGCGCGCGAGCGGGGCAGCGACCTTCAGGAAGGCGGTGGCGGGCTGGATGTTACCGTTCGGCTGACGGACTCGAAGGAACCACCGGTCAAGGGCAAGCTCGACTTCTCCGAAAACCGGCTCGATGCCCAGACAGGCACGATGCGGGTGCGAGCCCGTTTCGCCAATCCGGATTTTGTCTTGCAGCCCGGCCTGTTCGGGCGCGTCGAAGTCTCAGCCTCGAACACCTACAAGGGCATCCTCGTCCCTGATGATGCAGTTGGCGCGGACCAGAACGAGCGCATCGTCTACACAGTAAGCGAAGACGGCACGGTTACGCCGAAGCCGGTGCGGCTTGGGCCCAAGCAATATGGCTATCGCATCATTCGCGAGGGTCTGACCGGCGACGAGACCATCGTCGTCAATGGATTGATGCGCATCCGTCCGGGCGTCAAGGTCAAGCCGGAACTCATTACGCTGCCACCCGAAGCCAAGGCGACGGGGGTCGGCCAATGAGATTCGCGCATTTCTTTGTCGACAGGCCGATCTTTGCATCCGTCCTGTCGATCGTGCTGTTGATCGTGGGCGGCATTGCCTACACGCAGCTTCCCGTCGCCCAATATCCGGAAATCGCGCCGCCGACGATCGTGGTGCGCACCTCCTATCCCGGCGCGGATGCGCAAACCATTGCCGACACGGTGGCGACGCCAATCGAGCAGGAAGTCAACGGCGTCGAGAACATGCTCTACATGTCCTCCTATTCGACCGCAGACGGGTCAATGGCGCTGACGATTACCTTCAAGCTCGGCACCGACCTCGACCAGGCGCAGGTCCTGGTCCAGAACCGCGTTTCCATCGCCGAACCGCGCCTGCCCGAGGAGGTGCGGCGTCTCGGCGTGACCACGACGAAAAGCTCGCCCGACCTGATGATGGTCATCCACGTTCTTTCGCCGAACAACCGCTACGACCAGCTCTATGCGTCCAACTATGCACGCACCCGTATCCGCGACGTCCTCCTGCGGCTCGACGGCGTTGGCGATCTGACCATCTTCGGCGAACGCGAATATTCGCTGCGCATCTGGCTCGACCCGCAGAAGCTTGCTGCCTACGGCATGACGGCGAGCGACGTCGTCCAGTCGCTGCGCGATCAGAACGTGCAGGTTTCGGGCGGTTCGATCGGCGGGCCGCCGACGTCGGGCAACAGTGCATTCCAGTACACCGTCACGACGGAAGGGCGTTTCAGCGACGCGAGGCAATTCCGCTATGTCATTGTCAAGGCTTCAGATACCGGCCGCCTCGTCCAGTTGCAGGATGTGGCGCGCATCGAGCTCGGCGCCAAGGACTATGTGACCAACAGTTACCTCGACGGTAGTCCCGCCGTGGCGCTCGGCATTTTCAGCCGGCCCGGCACCAATGCCTTGGCAACCTCCGAAACCATTCAGGAGACGATGAAGGAACTCGCCAAGGATTTCCCGGACGGACTGACCTACAACATTGTCTACAACCCGACCGAGTTCATCTCCGAATCGATCAACGAGGTCTACAAGACCATCATCGAGGCCGTCATTCTGGTGGCTCTCGTCGTGCTCGTATTCCTGCAGTCCTGGCGCACCGCCATTATTCCCATCGTCGCCATTCCGGTGTCGTTGATCGGAACGCTCGCCATACTCCTTGCCTTCGGCTTCTCGCTGAACATGTTGACACTGTTCGGCCTCGTCCTCGCCATCGGCATCGTCGTCGATGACGCGATCGTCGTCGTCGAAAACGTCGAGCGCAATCTTTCGTCCGGCATGACGCCGAAGCAAGCGGCCCACGTCACCATGGATGAGGTCGGAACGGCGGTCGTCGCCATCTCGCTCGTACTCATTGCCGTGTTCGTGCCGACTGCCTTCATCCCCGGCATTTCCGGCCAGTTCTATCTGCAATTTGCAATCACCATCGCCGTCGCCACCGCGATCTCGGCGCTGAATTCATTGACGCTCTCCCCGGCCCTTGCGGCAATCGTCTTGCGCCCGCACGGGCATTCGCAATCGAGAAACCCGCTTGCGCGCGCCGGCCGCTTCCTCGCCAACGGCTTTAACACCGGCTTCGACCGAATGGCACACGGCTATTCGTGGATCATTCGCCATCTTGTCGGCTCAGCTGTCGGCCTTCTGGCCTCGCTGCTCGTCTTCGTGGGTCTCCTCGCCGGGACATGGTACATGGCCAATATCGTACCGCGCGGCTTCATTCCAACAATGGACCAGGGCTATGCCATCGTCGTCGTCCAATTGCCCGATGGCGCGTCGCTGGAGCGCACCGATGCGGTGATCAGGCGTGCCTCGGACATCGTCCGCAGCGTTCCCGGTGTAAGCCATGCCGTGGCGTTTGCTGGCTTCAGCGGCGCCACCTTTACCAATGCGTCGAATGCAGGCGTGGTGTTCGCGCCGTTCAATTCCTTCGAGGAGCGACTGCCAAAGGGCGAGACGGCGCAGGCGATCATCGGCCAGCTCTTCACCAAGATGCAGAGCATCCAGGAGGCCTTCATCATCGCCGTGCCGCCGCCATCGATCCGCGGCATCGGCAATTCCGGCGGCTTCAAGATGCAGATTCTCGACCGCGACAATCCGGACATGCGCCGCATCCTGCCTCTTGCCTATCAGATGATGGGTGAAGCCAACAAGACGCCGGGACTCACCGGGGTCTTCACGACCTTCTCGGCGTCGAGCCCGCAATATTTCCTCGAGATCGACCGCGACAAGGCGCGGGCATTGAACGTACCGATCCCCAACATCTTCGAGACGCTGTCGATCAACCTCGGCACCTCTTATGTCAACGATTTCAATGCATTCGGCCGCGTTTATCAAGTGCGCGCGCAGGCGGATCAGCAATATCGCATGGACCGGGCCGACATTCTGGCGCTGAAGGTTCGCTCGGCGACGGGAGCATTGGTGCCGCTCGGAACGCTGATCGAGATCAGGGACACGACCGGACCCTCGCTGGTGCAGCGCTACAACATGTATGTTTCGGTGCCATTGCAGGGCAATCCGGCGCCGGGCATTTCGACTGGTGATGCACTCGACAAGATGGAGCAACTGGCGGCGCAGACGCTGCCGGTGGGAACGACGTTCAACTGGACAGAACTCGCATTCCAGGAGCGCAGCACCGGCAATACGGCGATCTACATCTTCGCCCTGTCGGTCATTTTCGTCTTCCTGGCGCTTTCCGCCCAGTATGAAAGCTGGATCCTCCCCCTTGCCATCATCCTGATCGTCCCGCTCGCTGTGCTCGCCGCGCTGATCGGCGTGCACCTGCGTGGCATGGACAACAATATCCTGACCCAGATCGGGCTTGTAGTGTTGATCGGCCTTGCCGCGAAGAACGCGATTCTGATCGTCGAGTTTGCGCGACAACACCAGGACGACGGCGCGACACCCGTCGAAGCCGCAATCGAGGCAAGCCGTTTGCGCCTGCGCCCGATCCTGATGACCGCATTTGCATTCATCTTCGGCGTGGTTCCGCTGATGATCGCAACCGGCCCCGGCGCGGAAATGCGCCAGTCGCTGGGAACGGCCGTGTTCTCGGGCATGCTGGGCGTTACGTTCTTCGGGTTGTTCCTGACGCCGGTGTTCTACGTGGCGCTCCGTTCATTCGGGCGCAAGCGCAAACCCGCGGTGGAGGCTCCGGCGCGGGGCTTCTAGTCCCGCTTCATTACCGGCTTGCGTTAAGGGTCGGCGGGCATCATGCTGGTGCGCGCTGACTTATCATTCATGCGGAGCGAGAGATGATTATTACCGAAATGTCGCGGCAGGAAATCAAGGAACTGCTGACCCGGGCCAGCATCGGCCGGCTCGCCTGCGCCAAGGATGATCAGCCTTACATCGTCCCGCTTCGCTTCGTCTACAATTCCGTCTACCTCTATTCCTTCACCACTGTTGGGCGAAAAATCGAGTGGATGCGCGAGAACAACAAGGTCTGCGTCGAGTTCGACGAGATCGATTCGACCAATAGCTGGAAGAGCGTGGTCGTTACCGGCAGGTTCGAGGAGATCACAAAGGAACATAGCGACGAGCGTAACATGGCTCATGATCTCTTGAACAAGAAGGCCGAATGGTGGGAGCCCGGCTACGTGAAGACAGTCATTCGCGAACAGGAACGCCCGCTTGACCCGGTTTACTTCCGCATCGCTATAACAGAAACGACCGGCCATAAGGCGGTCAAGGAGCGTTAGACGAAGTTCGCACATTCCCCTTTTCCATAAGGTAGAAGAATGTGATCCTGGCCTGCGAACTGGTGCAACCAACGATACCCCTTAGACGTTGTATAATTGAGGGACCAATCAAAAGGAGCACCACCATGGGCGGAACGTCCAATCAGCATTTCGTGCGCAGGATGCCAACTGCTTCGGATCATCTCATCGATACGATTCGGCAGGCGACGCCAAAGCCAAAATTCAATCCTGAACGCTTGTCGGACGTTTTGAAGCGCTCCAAGGGGGCTTTTTCGATTACGAAGAGCCGGCCATCCGCCAAGTAGGCGCGTACCTACACTGTCCAGCCCAATCGTCGGGCCATGCCTCGCGTGTGGCCGGTTCGCTAATCTTCTTTTGGAACAACCCCTTTTTCCTTTGACGGCAGAAATCACGATGCTATAGAGACCGGCGCTTGGGGTGCGGTAACGCCTCCATCTGCGGATGTGGCGAAATTGGTAGACGCACCAGATTTAGGTTCTGGCGGGAGACCGTGGGGGTTCGAGTCCCTCCATCCGCACCATAGCGCTTGACGTCGCGATCTTCAGTAGATCGGCTCCTCGTAGAGAACTTCTCCGTTGTTTTTCAGAGCGCGAATTTGAGCATCTCCCGACGGCGAAACCGCGATGACAGCCTCAATCCTGCGTTCTCGCTGCTGGTCTTCGATCACACGTCCTTCCCCCTCCGGCACATAATAGCGCTCTATCCCGTATTGGATGTGAAGATCGTGATAGATCGCGGCATTGGCGTAACCGGAGGTGCGGCCGCGCAGCTGTATTTCACCGGGCGCCAGATCCTCGCGCTTTTGCCACGAGGCGCTGCTTATGCCCCAGGAGCCGTCATCCGCCTGCTTCAACGCTACATAGATATCGGCGAACCCGGTTGACGTCGGCGGCGTCCCAGTCACCTTGTTGGCCTCGATTGTCGCGATGCCGTAACCAAGTGTGACATAGTCGCCGCGCAGGAAATCATGTGGATCGACCGGCTCGGTAAGCAGCGTGAGATTGGTGCCGCTTCGCAGGATCGACGCCCGCTGTGCGACCATGGCGTAGAGGGCTCCGGACTGTAAAATTGCCACAACGGCGCCGAGCAGGATCAGGCGATTTACCTTGAATATCATGCCGTTGCTTCCTTTTTCGGATTCTTTCTTAGAAGTCTTCGCTCCATTCTGACAACGAAGGCCGCCAGCAACAAGACGAGGATGCCGGCAGTCAGGAAGAAGCCCGCGGTGCCTATCAATGTACCGATCGTCTTGAACGCCAGGTACAGCACCTCGAGCGAGAAGACCGTGTAGGAAACCCAGCGCACCGCAAGGTTCCGGTGCCCCGAAAGGGCGAGGCCCGCGACAGAGCATCCCAAAATCGCAAAGCCGATGACAACCTGATTGCCAACCCCTTCGCTGAATTCGTCGAACTGGAAAAAGATGAGGGCGATGACCAGCATGATGAAGCCATATCCTCCGATGGCCTCGCTCCAGCCGGTAAGCTGCTGGGTCGCCCTGCTCCGCAGTGCATCCGCGAGGAAGAGTGCCGCGCCGAGAACGGCCGCGATCCAGAGGATCGCCTGGTCGTCCAGATCGAACCGGACCACGAAGACATAGGCGATGAGGAGAATGGCAATGAAATGTCGCGCCTGCTTCGCCTTCGTCCACCAGACCAGTCCCGCGCAGATGATTGCAAGCACAGGCACCAGCCAGATGTAGTTCCAGTGGTCTGGAGTCGATGGTTCGAGCGAAGCGAACAGGTAGAAGCCGGTAATTGCGACGCTCGTGGACGTCAGTACCGTTGATCGCAGCAGGAGGGCCGCCACCATCGTGCCCGCCACCCAAAGAAGCGCCGCATCGGTGGTGTCTCCCGAGAGGTGGTACATTTGGCCAACGAGACCGATACCCGAACCGAATGTGATGGCGGCGATCAGGTAGAGCGCCTCACTGAATATCCTGTCGCCCAGGCTTGCCCGCCAGGCGCCGCCGATATAGCCGGCGCCGATCACCGATATGATAAGACCAAGCCGAACAAGGCGCGGCATGAGTTCCCAGTTGGCCGCTACGAGGGAGACGATGGCTGCGCCCAGCAAAACTGCGCCGAGAACCGCAAGGACGCCTCCAAGCCCGAGGCCGTGTCCCCTGCCGTCCATGTCCTTGCGCAAGCGTTCGGCCGTCGTCTCATCGATCAGACCATCCCGCTGCCAGCGCGCAATGTGTTTCTTAACGCCAATGGTTATCGCCAAGGTCTGCTCCTGAATCGCTGCAACGAGTCTTTAGTATAGCGAGGTGGCGGTCATCCTCCTATGGCGATCCCTGCGTGCTCGCAGCGCCACAATCACGACATTTGTGCGCCGCAACAATTAACATCGATTAATGTTGCAATGCAGCAATTGCATAGCTGATCTGCAAACTTGGCTCTGCAACTTTCAGGAGCCGTGCACTATCTTCCACTCAACGATCAAGAGTGATCAAGCAAACAACAACCAAAGTGGTGATTGAAATGAACCTTATCCGCTCCTACAGCAACTGGCGTCGTTATCGCGACACGGTTTCCGAATTGAACCGCCTGTCGTCCCGCGAACTCAGCGATCTCGGCATTGCCCGTTCGGACATCCCGTACGTCGCCAAGAAGTCCGCAATTCGCTAATCGCATAGAGAATATCGCCGGGGCTTATCCTCCTCCCGAAGCCCCCGCGATCAAAGGCCGATACTCCTCCTCCCTGATCGGCCTTTATCAAACGACACCCACCGCACCTCCTCCCGCGGTGGGTGTTGTTGTTTCAGGCCGCCTCCAGCCTATTGAGCCCTAGCGGACGCCGCCATATCCCCTGCTTTTCCATTCTGCGAGCGTCATGACGTCTGGAGCGCCCCCTCCCGGCTCGTACCAGGAATCGACTGCCCAAAGCGTGCCGCTGCGATCTTTCAGAACAGCAGTGAAGTGTGGATAGCGCCCGTCGAAAAAGCTTCCGCGCGAATCCCGCCGGGCAACGGTGTGGAACTGCAACAGGCCTGCACCCTGCATATAGCGCAGGAAGTGATCGGTATTCGTGGATTCGTCCACGCAATCCATCTGGCCGCGCTCGCGTCCCTTGCCAAAATCCATTTTCGGCCGGTCGACGACGCCAATCACCTGCGTATTGCGTTGTTCGAATACTTGAACCGCCCGGCGAACCGCCGCGCGCTCGCCCTCTGGCGATTTGCGGCCAGACGCCATGATGGAGGCAATGCGGGAACGGTCGGCACCGGTCAGCGTCACATTGGTCTTAAAATAGCAGCCATAACCGTGACAAACGCTGAAGGTCTGCGCCATGGCGATGGATGCGGGACTGCAAAGAATGAGAAGAAGAAAACAGAAGACGAGTTTATTTAAAACTTTTGTTTGCATGCGCCAACACTAACAATTGTTTTCACCGAAGCCCAACAGATTTGCATAATATGGTTGCTCCCGGAAATCCTCACCTGGCAACCGCCGGCGCCGCACCCTAATCACCCCTGGCGCACCTCACCCAATCGGAGAATGATCATGCAACAACGCCGTCTCGGCCGAACCGGCCTTTCCATCGCACCGCTCGTTTTTGGCGGGAATGTCTTTGGCTGGACCGCAGACAAGAAGACATCCTTCGACCTGCTTGATCGCTTCGTCGATGCCGGCTTCAACGCTGTCGATACGGCGGATGCCTATTCGCGCTGGGTGTCCGGCAATGAAGGCGGCGAATCGGAAACCATCATCGGCGAATGGATGAAATCGCGTAAGAACCGCGACAAAGTTGTAATTATCACAAAAGTCGGCTCCGACATGGGACAAGGCAAGAAGGACCTTTCGGCTGCCTATATCGCCAAGGCGGCTGAGGCTTCCTTGCGCCGGCTGCAGGTAGATGCGATCGATCTCTATCTTTCGCACTGGCCGGATCCGGAAACACCCTACGAGGAGACCCTCGGCGCCCACGCGGAACTCCTGAAGGCGGGCAAGGTCAAGTCAATCGGCGCATCTAATCTCGATGCCCAGCAACTGCGTGCCGCACTCGACGTATCCAGGGAAACTGGCCTGCCGCGCTACGATGTGCTGCAGCCGGAGTATAATCTCTACGACCGCAAGAGCTATGACGGACCGCTGCGCGATCTCTGCATGGCCGAACATATCGGCGTCATCACCTATTTCAGCCTCGCACGCGGCTTTCTGTCCGGCAAGTATCGCAGCGAAGCCGACCTTGGCAAAAGCGCGCGCGGCGGCGGCATCAAGGATTATCTCAATCCGCGTGGATTCCGCATTCTTGCCGCGCTTGACGATATTGCCGCCAAGCACAAGGCGAAGCCCGCGGAAATCGCCCTCGCCTGGATTATGCAGCGCGAAGGCGTGACCGCCCCGATTGCCAGCGCGACGTCCCTTGAACAGTTGGACAGCCTGATCAAGGCGGCGTCGATCAACCTCAGTGCCGAAGACGTTACCCAACTCGACAAGGCCAGCGCCTGATCGCTTGGATCGAAAGCCGCCGCATTGCGCCGTGCGGCGGCTTTTGCACATTGATGCGGGCGGTCAAAGCGTTTATTGGAAAGCCATGTCCATCAAACCTGTACACATCATTGGCGGCGGTCTCGCCGGTTCCGAAGCCTCATGGCAACTGGCGCAAGCCGGTGTGCCTGTCATCCTGCATGAAATGCGCCCTGTGCGCGGCACGGATGCGCATAAGACCGAAGGACTGGCTGAGTTGGTCTGCTCCAATTCGTTCCGTTCCGACGATGCCGAGACCAATGCGGTCGGCGTACTTCACGCCGAAATGCGGCTTGCCAATTCGCTGATCATGGCCGCGGCAGACGCCCACCAGGTGCCGGCCGGCAGCGCCCTTGCCGTCGACCGCGACGGTTTTTCCGACAAGGTCACCGCAATCCTCGAAGCGCATCCGCTCATCACCATCGTGCGCGAGGAGATCACCGGCCTGCCGCCGGCAGACTGGGACAAAGCCATCATAGCGACCGGACCGCTGACGGCTCCTTCGCTTGCGGAGGCCATCGGCCGCGAGACCAGCGCCGACGCCCTCGCCTTTTTCGATGCGATTGCTCCGATTGTGCATTTCGATTCGATCGACATGAACGTCTGCTGGTTCCAGTCGCGCTACGACAAGGTTGGACCGGGCGGCACCGGCAAGGATTACATCAACTGCCCGATGACCAAGGAGCAATACGAGGCCTTCGTGCAGGCCCTGATTGCCGGCGACAAGACGGAATTCAAGCAGTGGGAGGGCACGCCCTATTTCGACGGCTGCCTCCCCATCGAGATCATGGCGGAACGCGGGCCGGAGACACTGCGCCACGGTCCGATGAAGCCCATGGGGCTCACCAATGCGCACAATCCCACCGTCAAGGCCTATGCAGTCGTGCAGCTGCGCCAGGATAATGCGCTTGGCACGCTCTACAACATGGTCGGCTTCCAGACGAAGCTGAAATATGGAGCGCAGACTGAAATATTCCGCATGATCCCCGGACTCGAAAACGCCGAGTTCGCGCGCCTCGGCGGCCTGCACCGCAATACCTACCTGAATTCGCCCACCCTCCTCGATCCAACGCTGCAATTGAAAAGCCGGCCAGGGCTGCGCTTTGCCGGTCAGATCACCGGCTGCGAGGGATATGTGGAATCGGCCGCGATTGGTCTGCTCGCCGGCCGGTTTTCCGCCGCCGAACGACTGGGCCAAGCCGTTACGCCGCCGCCGGCAACGTCGGCATTTGGGGCGCTCCTCGGCCACATTACCGGCGGCCATATTGTCACCGATGAGGAACCAGGAAAGCGCTCCTTCCAGCCGATGAACGTCAATTACGGGCTCTTCCCGCCTATCGAGGCACCGAAGTCGGAAGGCAAACGCCTGCGCGGCAAGGAAAAATCCAATGCCAAGAAGCGCGCCATGAGCGCCCGCGCCCTCGCCGATTGTCGCACCTGGCTCGGATTGCCGGCGATTGCCGAGGCTGCGGAGTAGCAAGCTACTTCACTTCGGAGTTGCGTTCCTCAAGGGTGCTCACGACTCTGGGCTGCCGCCCATCTTTCCGCTCGTGGGGGGATGCCCGGCAGTGCAGAGGGGGATAACTGCGACCCCGATCAGCCTTGTCCATGTTAACTGACGGAAGCCTTCAGCATCGCCCACTGCCGGCGCAGCGGCGTGATATCGGCAACTTCGTTCGCAGCATCAGCGCCCTTTGCCTTCAGCTTTTTCAGATAGATACGCGTAAGGCGCGCCGGGAGATATGCAGGACGCAGGCTGACGCGCAGCTCCTTCGCTCCAGCTTCAAACTTTGCCAGATGGTCAGTCGCAAGCGCTATCATGGCAGCGACTGCACGCGCAATCGCTTCTCCATCAGAACCATCGAGGAGATTCTGCGGGCTGCAGCCGACCGCTGTCAGAATATCGGCCGGGATATAAATCTGGCCGCGCCGCCTGTGCAGGGGCAGGAGCCGCAGCAGGCCGGAAATCGCCTGCGCAACGCCAGCATGTCCCGCCGTATCCGCGTGCTTCAGCGCGGCATCCTCATCGAGCACCAGCGATGCCAACTGGATCAAGGCCGACGCGGTCTCGCCGCAATAGCCTTCAAGATCATTGCGGCTGGGCATCGGGTCGTCATAAAGGTCGAAAATCCGGGCCTCGCAATAATTGTCGAAAGCCTGCCGCGGCAGGTCGTGGGTCTTGATCGTGTCGAGGAGCGCCGCGGCAACCGGATTCGCCGAGACCGCGCCGTGTTCGGTGCCGTTGATAAGATCGCGCCACCATTGCAGCCGTACCTCGCCGGGCAAGGGATCGTGGATCAGGTCGCGAATGCGAGCGATCTCCGCATTGAAGGCATAAATCGACGCCAGCGCGCCGCGCTTGTCCTCGGGGGCATAAAGGATCGAGACATGGCGATCAGGGTCCGCATCGCGCAGGAACTGCATGCAGTAGGTTTCATTGGCGTTCATCGAGATGCCGCCTTAATCGACGGCGATCAAGGCAGCCGCCACCGCCCGATCTTCGGCCAGCAAGACATTATAGGTGCGCACTGCCGCGCCCGTGCTCATGGGATCGGCGGAAATGCGGTATTTGCGCAAGGCGTCGCGCAGTTCCTGCGGCAGCCGGCGCAGCTCCGTGCCGGTGCCTACCAAGAGGATCTCGATGTCATCCGCTTGCTCCATCACGAGCGACAGATCGGCAGCCGTCAAGATCGGCGGCGTTTTCGGCTCCCAGCCATGAATGCCTGATGGAAGACACAGGATCGAGCCACGATGGGACATGTCGGCAAAGCGAAATCCGCCATTGCCATAGGCATCGATCGGCGCGCGCCCCGGAAAATGGGCGTCCCGGATTTCAATGCCCTTGGCCAAGTCCCTAAACTCCGTTCTGCTCGGACGCCACCCTCGCGGTGTCATCAACAACGTCGCGGCCCTTGAGCCCGAACAACATCAATAGTGGACCGGCCACGAAGATCGACGAATAGGTCGCAACAATGATGCCGACGGCAATGGTCAGCGCGAAGGAACGCACGTCATCGCCGCCATAGATGTAAAGCATAAGGAGTGCGAGGAAGGTAGCAAGCGAAGTCAGAATAGTGCGCGACAAGGTTTGATTGATCGATGCATCGAGAACAGCCGACAGCGACATGGTATTGCCATGGCGCCTGAGGTTTTCGCGGACACGATCATAAATCACCACTGTATCGTTGAGCGAGTAGCCGACGATGGCAAGAAGCGCCGCGATGCTCCAAAGATTGAACTCCATCTGGAAGATAACGAACATGCCGACGATGAGCACGACGTCGTGGATCGTGGCAAGGATCGCGCCGAGCGCAAAATGCCACTCGAAGCGGAACCAGACATAGGCAAGGATGGCGACGAGCGACAGGACCACGGCGAGCACACCCGCCTGCGACAATCCACTCGATACGGACGGGCCGATGACATCGACACGGCGGAAATCGTAGTCGTCCTGCAGTTCGCCGCGGATCTTGACGCCGACGGTCTGCTCGGCATTCTCGCCCTCGCCCTGGCTTCCAACCGTTATCAAGGCGCGGTCGTCCGACTTAAACGGTTCGATCTTGACCTCGCCAATGTTCAGATCATCGAGCCGGCTATAAACATCGTCGAGGTCGATCGGTCCTTGCCGCGACTGGATTTCGACCAACGTGCCGCCCTTGAAATCGATGCCAAAATTCATGCCGACAACGGCGAAGAGGACGATGGCGGCAATGCTCGACAGCGCCGAAAAACCGAGGGTCAGGCCGCGCAGTTTCATGAACGGAATTCTGGTGTTGTTCGGCACGAGCTTGAGCGGTGCGCCAGGTACTTCCTTTGGCTTCGAGCGTTGCACCCAGATCGATATGAGCCACCTGGTCAACGTGAATGTCGTGAACAGCGTCGTAACGATGCCGATCGTCACCGTGAGGGCGAAGCCGTGCACGGGGCCGCTGCCGAGAATGAACAGGACCAGCGCTGCAATCAGGGTGGTCACGTTGGCATCGACAATTGTCGCAAGCGCCCGGGAGAACCCGGAGTCGATGGCCTGGATGACTGAAAAGCCCGCCCGCCGGTCTTCACGGATGCGTTCATAAATAAGGACGTTCGAATCCACCGCCATGCCGATCGTCAGGACGATACCGGCGACACCGGCAAGGGTCAGCGGCGCGCCAAAGAGCGTCAGCACTGCAAGGATCAGGAGGACATTGACGACAAGCGCAACGCTGGCGATGACCCCGAGGAAGCCATAGGTCAGCAGCATGAACAGGATGACGAGCGCTGCGCCGATCAGGGCCGCAATCTTGCCGGATGATACTGCTGCAGCGCCAAGGTCGGTACCGATGGTGCGCTCTTCGATCACGGTAACATCGGTCGGCAAGGCGCCCGCACGCATGACAAGCGCAAGATTGCTCGCGCCGGAGAGGTCAAAGTTGCCGGTAATCTGGCCGGTATTGCCGGGAATGGCCTCGCTGATCACCGGCGCCGACAGAACCTGATTGTCCAGGACGATCGCAAAGGATTGCCCGACATTGGCCTTCGTCGCCTTGGAGAAGCGATCGGCGCCGATGCTGTCGAGCCGGAACGTCACCACAGGCTCCTGTGACGCTGTGTCGATACCGGCCTGCGCGTCGACAAAATTCTTGTTCGAAACGAGCGGCTCGGTCTTGACGAGATATGGAACCGGCGGATCGTCGAAGGAATAGACGACCTCATCGCCTTCCGGCGGTGTGCCATCGACTGCCTTCTGAGCCGGCATCGACGAATCCACCATCTGGAAGGTGAGTTCGCCTGTCAGGCTCAAAATGTCCTTGAGGAGCTGCGAATCGTAGAGGCCCGGCACCTCGACAAGGATACGCCCGTTGCGCTGGCCCTCGACATTCGGATTTGTATAGCCGAGTTCGCTCAGGCGCCGTGTCAGCACCGCCATCGTCGCATCCGTATCGGGGAGATGGTCCTTGTCGACCTGCAGGCCGATGCGCGATCCGCCTTCGAGATCAAGCCCGAGGGCAAGCTGCTTCTTGGGCAGCCAGTCCGGCAGCTTTACCAGTTGATCCTGCGTGAACAGATTGGGAAGAGCCAATATGACGGCTGCCAGAACAACGGCCCAAATGAGTACGGTCTTCCAGCGGCTGAAATAGAGCATTCGGCAATAACCTTCGGCATAGAATCAACAGGGCGGCTCCGTGGCCGCCCCGTAACTATGCCTTATTTCTTGTTATCGGCAACCGGTTCGCCCTTGACCCGTACATCGGCGACCATGCCGCGCAACACCCGTGCCTTGACGCCATCGCCGATCTCGACATCGAGTTCGCCCGTATCCTCATACACCTTCACGACCTTGGCGATGAAACCGCCGCCGGTGACGATCGTGTCGCCGCGGCGAATTGCCTTCAGTTGTTCCTCGCGCTTCTTCGCCGCCGTGCGCTGCGGACGGATGATGAGGAAGTACATGATCACGAAGATGAGGATGAATGGCAGAATGCTCATGAGCATTTCCGGTGCGCCGCCGGCGGCCTGTGCATATGCAGGAGTTACGAACATTGAGACAAACCTCCAGAGAAGACATATTTTGATTATACCTGAGCCTGCGCAATACAATGTTTGCGTTGGCAAAAGCAACCGTACAAAACCGTGAGGGCGGCTTTTCGATTTATCGTCAACATGATAGTTGCAGGTGCGCAGGTAAAGCAAAGGCTGGATGGGAATGTCGCGGGAATTGCTGACGGATAAACTTGACCGCTTGATTAATGTGCTGGAGCGAATGGCGCCGCCTGAGCCGCAGGCAGTCGACCTCGATAGCGCCGACTGTTTCGTCTGGAATCCGGACCATCTCTGCTTCGATCCAGTAACCAGGGTCAATCGCGTCGATATCTCGCTGATCCGCGGCGTCGACACTGTCCGCGATATCCTTTTCGACAACACCAAGCGTTTTGCCGAAGGCTTCCAGGCCAACAATGTGCTCCTGTGGGGCGCGCGCGGCATGGGCAAATCCTCGCTGGTCAAAGCGGTACACGCCTCGGTCAATGCTGCAGCGGGCGATAATGGCGCGCCCCTAAAGCTTGTCGAGATCCACCGTGAGGACATTGACAGCCTCCCTGCCCTCATGGCGGCGATCAAGGACACCGACTACCGGTTTATCCTGTTCTGCGATGACCTTTCCTTCGACCATGACGATACGTCCTACAAGTCGCTGAAAGCTGCGCTCGAAGGCGGTGTCGAGGGCCGGCCGGACAATGTCATCTTTTACGCGACATCCAACCGGCGGCACCTCTTGCCGCGCGACATGATCGAAAACGAGCGCTCGACGGCGATCAATCCGTCGGAAGCGGTGGAGGAAAAAGTGTCCCTTTCCGACCGTTTCGGCCTGTGGCTCGGATTTCACAAGTGCAGCCAGGACGATTATCTGGCCATGATCGACGGCTACGCCGCGCATTTTGACCTTGGCGTCGAAAAGGGCGAGCTCCATGCCGACGCCCTGGAATGGTCAACGACGCGCGGCTCGCGCTCGGGGCGTGTCGCCTGGCAGTTCACTCAGGATCTCGCTGGGCGGCTTGGGAAGAAGCTGTAGTCAGCTCGCCGCCTTGTCCAAAGCCTCTTCGGCCCATTGGTTGAGGCTCTTCCCGGCCCGTTCTGCAGCCAGGACTGCGCGGCGATGAACTTCGGGCTTCACCCGAAACATCATCTTGCCCGAGTAGGGCTTCTGCGGCTCCTTGCCGATCTTGGCGCAAGCCTCGATATAGTCATCCACCGCTTCATGAAAAGCCGCTTTAAGGTCGACGACTGTATCGGCATGAAAGCCGACGCCGTCGCTTATATCCGCGATTTTGCCGAAGAATATTTCATCTTCGTCGTCATACTCTACCCGCGCAGTATAATTCTTGTAGTGCATGACGTTCATGGTTCGATTCCAATTCTTTTCAGAAAGGCCCGGGCGGCGCGGACTTGATAGCGCTTTGCTTCCTTGGTGGGATGGGGCCTGTGAAAGCTTTCCAGTTCACGCGAGCCACGACCCTCGATCGTCCGTCCCCGACGCTGACCAGCAAGCTTTCGATATCCGACCATGCTATCGAGCCCGCGACCGGGTCAGAAAAGACAGCGAGCAGGGTTCGCCTATGCCTGCTATTCATCAAAATGCCTCTTTAAAATATATTACTTGCAAGCATTGAATGCTAGCACAATCGTCAATCTAAAATGCAAAACCCCCGAAGGTTGATATCCAACTTTCGGGGGCCAAATTACATAAAGGCTTCTGAGCTCGCGGTCGAAGCCTGATCAGGATTCGAGATATTTCGACGGATCAACCGGCGTCGAGTTCTTGCGCACCTCGAAGTGCAATTTCGGCTGGGTGGCGTTGCCGGTCATGCCCGACTTGCCGAGTTCCTCGCCGCGCTTGACCTTCTGTCCGCGCTGGACATTGAGCTTGCTGGCATTGCCGTAGACGGTGACAAGGCCGTTGTCGTGGCGCACGAGCACGGTATTGCCAAACTCCTTCAAGCCGTCGCCCGAGTAAATGACGACGCCGTTCTCGGCGGCCTTGATCGGCGTGCCTTCGGGTACGGAGATATCGATGCCATCGCTACCCTTGCCGTAATTGGCGACGACACGTCCTCGCACCGGCCAGCGCATGCCGGTGACGCCGGTCGCCGATGGCGCTGCGGCCACGTCCTTCTCCGCATCGTCGATGACCTTCTCGCTCGCCTGCGGCGGCGTATACGGCTTGGCCTGGCCGTCAGGCTGGGCATTGGCCGGAGTTGCTGCAGTCGGCGCGGCGTTGGCGACAACCTTGGGCTGTTCGGTGGGCGGCGTCGATGCGGTCTTGACTTGGTCGACCGCGCCCTTCGACTTCATGTTATTGGCGACATTCTGCGCAAGCGAACCGCTGGAAGGCGGAATGATCAGCGACTGTCCGATACGGACAGTACCGTCGGTCATGTTGTTGGCCTGCTTGATGGCCTCGACATTGGCGCCGGTCTTGCGCGAAATCGCATGCAGCGTATCGCCGCTCTGCACCGTATAGGCACCGTTATTATTAGCCGGCGTCTTTGCAGACGTAGAAGCGTTGGGCTGCGTTGCCTTTACCTGCGGCGCTTGCGGCATTACGGCAACGTTGTTGGCAGAATTGTGGGCTGGCTGGGCAGGCATGCGTGCTTCACGTCCGTCGGGGGTCTTCAAGGTGTTTGTGCTGGAGCCAAGCGGTGCCGCCCGCATGGGCTGGACCGGTTCAGCGGATGCCATTTGCTGGCTGCGCGCCGGAGCGCTGGCAACCGGAGCAAGCGCAGGACGCGAGGGCTGCGACGATACGGGCGGCAAGGCCGACGCACTGGCTGCGCCAACCGGCGGCAGGTTGCCGCGCTGAACTTTTCCGCTGCCGACCGAAGCGGTCTGCGTCGAATCGACCGGCGGCGTATAGGGCTGCGGGCCGTTGTTCTGCGCCATGACGGAGCGCTGGTTATCGCTGTAGCCGGAGCTGAAATCGGCGCTGGTGAAGCGCTGCACGCCTGAGCTGCAACCTGCAGCCAATCCAGCAACCGTAAGAATAGCGGCATTTAGAGCCAGCCGCCGTGACGCTTTGTCTAATGTACTCAAACGCATCGCATGTCCCGCCCGTACTCAATACAAGTTTATTGACGCCATTAGATCGCGTTAATGTTACCCGACGGTTAAAGTGCTCATAAAATTTGCGAAAAATTCACCAAACCCGTAAAGGGTTGCCCTTCGTCGGCTTAGAGATAGCCACGCGGGGGCGCTACGAGCTGCGCCGAGTGCACGTAGTTGATTACGTAGATCAGAGCGCGGCGGAGAGGCCTTCGAGAAGCGGCAGGAAACGCACCGGCATCATGTCCTGGCGTTCGAAACGGCTGCCGATCTTCGAAAGGCGGGCCATGACCTGCCTGCCCTCAAGCGCGCCGATCGGCGCGATCATCACGCCGTTCGACGACAAGAGGTCGACGAACTGGCGCGGCAGGCTCTCGAACGAGCCCCAGACAATGATACGGTCAAACGGCCCGTCATTGGCAAGGCCATGCCTGCCGTCGGCATGCTTGACGAACGTGTTCTCAATCTTCAGCGCTTGCAGCCGTTGCTGGGCAAGCTCGGCAAGCGTTTTGTAGCGCTCCAGCGACAGGACACGGCCCGCGAGACGCGCCATGACGGCGGCTGTGAAGCCAGTACCGGTACCAACCTCCAGCACGCGGTGCGTCGGCTCGAGATCGAGCGACCTGATCAGTTGGGCCTGCAGGTCAAGCCCTTCCATGAACTCGCCGCACTCGATCGGCAGCATCCCCTGCCCATAGGCCAGAGTACCAAGATTGCCATTGACGAACGCCATGCGCGGCGTCGCCTCGAAGGCGCCGAGCAGGCGTTGGTCGGTATTGCCGAGCGAGCGCATGCGCAAAACGAACGCCGCAAACCCCTCCCGTTCGGACAATGCTGGCTTCATGCGAAGGCATCCTCCAGCGCCGCACGCGTTTCGTGCGCGGTGAGGTCGAGCTGGAGGGGCGTTATCGATATGAAATTCTTGCGGATCGCCGCGACATCGCTATTCTCGGCCGGCACATCCTTGCCCCGCCCGTAGCGCAGCCAGTAATAGGGCAGACCACGGCCGTCATGACGCTCTTCGATGGCGAGGCCATGGGAAAGCTTGCCCTGCACGGTCACCCGCGTCCCCGCGACGGCGCCGGCGTTGCAGTTCGGGAAATTGAGATTGATGAGGACTCCCTTCGGCAATTCGACACCGAGCAACTTCTTCAACAGGTCCGGCGCGTGCGCCGCCACGACGTCCCAGGGCAGCACCCGGGCGTCGCCCTCAAGGCCATATTCCTGCGACAGCGCAATCGACCTGATGCCGAGCAGCGTGCCTTCGATGGCACCGGCGATGGTTCCCGAATAGGTGACGTCATCGGCGGTATTCGATCCCGCATTGACGCCCGAGAGGATAAGGTCAGGCGGCTCGGGCATCAGATGCTTCACGCCCATGATCACACAATCCGTCGGCGTGCCGCGCAGTGCAAAGTGCCGCTCGTCGATCCTGCGCAAGCGCAGCGGATTGGAAAGCGTCAGCGAGTGCGCAAGACCGCTCTGGTCGGTTTCCGGCGCGATTACCCAGATATCGTCCGAGAGGCTTCGGGCAATGGCTTCGAGCACACTCAGACCTTCCGCATGAATTCCATCATCGTTGGTCAGAAGTATGCGCATTACCCTATCCTTGCCTGTTAAGCGGCTCTTTCGATTCGTGTCAGCCCACCCATATAGGGCACGAGTGCTTGAGGAACCGTAACGCTGCCGTCCTCATTCTGGTAATTTTCGACAACCGCAATCAGCGCGCGGCCGACTGCGACACCGGAACCATTCAGCGTATGGACGAAGCGCGTCGACTTCTCGCCCTCCGGCCGGTAGCGCGCATTCATGCGACGGGCCTGGAAATCGCCGCAGACCGAGCAGCTCGAAATCTCGCGGTAGCTCCTCTGCCCCGGCAGCCAGACCTCGATGTCATAGGTCTTCTGCGCGCCAAAGCCCATGTCGCCCGTGCACAGCGTCACGGTGCGGAACGACAGATCGAGACGCTTCAGCACCTCCTCGGCGCAGGATGTCATGCGTTCATGTTCCTCGATCGAACGATCCGCATCGGTGATCGACACCAACTCGACCTTCATGAACTGGTGCTGGCGCAACATGCCCCGGGTATCGCGCCCGGCCGAACCGGCTTCCGAGCGGAAGCACGCGGTCAGTGCGGTCATGCGCAGCGGCAGGTCGCGTATGTCGAGGATTTCCTCGCGTACAAGATTTGTCAGCGGCACTTCGGCGGTCGGGATGAGGTAGCGGCCTTCGGTCGTCTGGAACAAATCCTCGGCAAATTTCGGCAATTGGCCCGTCCCGTACAGAACCTCGTCATTGACGAGGAGCGGCGGGCTCACTTCCATGTAGCCGTGCTCTTGCGTGTGCAGGTCCAGCATGAACTGTCCGAGCGCCCGCTCGAGCCTTGCAAGCTGGCTCTTCAGCACCGTGAAGCGGCTGCCGGAAAGACGCGCTGCGCGTTCAAAATCCATGTAGCCGAGCTGTTCGCCGATCTCGAAATGCTCCTTCGGCTCGAAGGCAAAGTTCTTCAGTTGCCCGATGCGGTGCACCTCGACATTGTCGGACTCGTCCTTGCCGACCGGTACGCTTTCGAGCGGAATGTTGGGCAGCACCGACAGCGCATCGGTCAGCGCACGGTCGAGCTGACGCTCTTCCTCTTCGGCCGACTGCAGGAACAGCTTGATGTCGGCGACCTCGGCCTTCAGCCGATCCGCAGTCGCCTGGTCCTTGGCGCCCATGGCCTTGCCAATTTCCTTGGACGCGGCGTTGCGGCGCTCCTGCGCCTCCTGCAATTTGCCGATATGCTGACGGCGCTTCTCATCGAGCTCGATCAGGCGGGACGAAGCCGGCTCGTTGCCTCGTTTGGCCAGAGCTGCGTCAAGCGCTTGCGGATTCTCGCGGATCCATTTGATGTCGAGCATGGGAGTAAAGCCGTCTTGGATGCGTGGTAAAATGGGCCCGAAGACCCGGCGAAATCGGAAAGTGTCAGGAGGAGACTTCGCTTGAGCCCGACTGCGCTTCGGCTTCGGCCGCTGCACGCTTCTTCTCGACCAGACGCACCATCCAGATAGAAATCTCGTAGAGAATGATCGTCGGGAGCGCAAGACCGATCTGGCTGACCGGATCCGGCGGCGTAATCACGGCGGCAACGATGAAGGCGATGACGATGGCGTATTTGCGCTTCGACTTCATGCCGTCATAGCCAACGAGACCAACGCGGGCCAGCAACGTCGCAACGACCGGAAGCTGGAACACCAGGCCGAACGCGAAAATCAGCGTCATGATCAGGCTGAGATACTCCGAAACCTTTGGCAGGAGCGAGATCTGTACTTCTCCTGCGACGCCTTGCTGCTGCATGGCGAGGAAGAACCACATCACCATCGGTGTGAAGAAGAAATAAACGAGGGCCCCGCCCATGAGGAAGAGGATCGGTGACGCAACGAGAAACGGCAGGAATGCCATGCGCTCATTGCGGTAGAGGCCAGGCGCGACGAATTTGTAGATCTGCGAGGCGATTACCGGGAAGGCCAAGACGATGCCACCGAACATGGCGATCTTCACCTGCGTGAAGAAGAATTCCTGCGGCGCGGTATAGATCAGCTGAGCCTTGGCCGGATCGAAACCCGCCCAGCCCACGGCCCATTGGTATGGAATAACGAGAAGATTGAATAGCTGCTTGCCATAGTGGAAACAGCCGAGGAATGCGACGAAGAACGCAACGAGCGCCCAGATCAGACGCCGGCGCAATTCAATGAGGTGCTCGATCAGAGGCGCTGAGCTCTTGTCGATTTCGTCGTCGGTCTTGTTCAAGATTGTTTCCCCGTATCGCCAGTCTTGGCGCGCGGCTTGGCCGTTGTCTTTGCGGGCGCCTTTGCAGCCTTGGCTAACGGAGCCTTGGAAGCGGCGGTCTTGGCAGGTGCAGTCTTGGCGGGTGCGGACTTCGCGCTTGCTGCCTTGGCGGGTGCGGCCTTTGCTTCGGTTGCCTTGGGCGCCGCCGGCTTTGACTTCCGCACAGCCGGTTTCTTTGCCGGCGCTTCAGTCTTGGGCTCGGCGACAGTCGAGGCGGCGGCCTGCGTCGCTGCCGGCAATGGTTCCATCACCTGCGGCTGGAGCTGAGCTGCGCCGGGCGCGCTCGGATCGGGAATGGCAACGTTATCCTTGGCTGATGCAGCTACGTCCTTGAGACTTGAGCGAATATCCTCGCCCATCGTCCTTACCGGATCGAAGACCTTGCGGATATCGCTGCGCGGATCGAGGCTTTTCGCGTCGTTGATGATGTCGCGGACATCGTCAAGCTCCGCCTCCTTGAGCGCCTCGTCGAACTGGCGGCGGAATTCTCCAGCCGTTGCGCGAAATTTCGCTGTCGCCTTGCCAAAGGCGCGTATCATCTTCGGCAAATCCTTCGGACCGACCACCACGATCAGGACGATCACGATAACCAGGATTTCCGACCAACCGACTTCAAACATTCAACATGCTCCAGCGCGGCAAATCCGCCGCGCCCATGACGAGGCTAATCATTGCCAATCAAGACTTGGTCGTCTTTTCCTTGACCGAGTTCACCGGCTGGCCAGTCTGGTTATCGATCGTCTTCGAGCCGTCGGCAGTAGCTTCGTCTTCATCGCTCATGCCGCTCTTGAAGTTCTTGATGCCCTTGGCAACATCGCCCATCAGTTCCGGAATTTTGCCGCGACCGAACAGAAGAAGCACGACTGCAAGCACGATAAGCCAGTGCCAAATTGAAAAACTACCCATAATTTCCTCACATTCGCCCAATGGTTCGGGCTGATCTATGCCTTTTCCCCGTGCTTTTCAAACACTAGAGCTGCTTGCTCTTTCACATTCATGTAAGCGACGCGCAAGGCCCAAGTTTAAAACCCGCACAAAATCTTGCGTGACGGGTTGTTTAGGCCACATTATCCTTAAGTCCAAAGCTTGTCTCAATCATGTTCGACGCGCGGCGTCAAAAGACCAAGCTCCTCAAGATCGATGTCCGTCAGCGGATCCTCATCCTCGGTCAGCTCATCCGGATCATTGGTCGGAACGGGCACGGCGAAATTTGCCGGCATGCGCGCCGACAACAAGCCTGCCCCGCGCAGTTCATCGATGCCCGGCAGATCGCGCACCTCTTGCAGGCCGAAATGATCAAGGAATGACGCCGTAGTGCCATAGGTGATCGGCCGCCCCGGCGTGCGTCTGCGGCCGCGGAATTTTATCCAACCTGTTTCCATGAGAACGTCGAGCGTTCCCTTCGACGTTTCAACGCCGCGAATGTCTTCGAGCTCCGCTCGCGTCACCGGCTGGTGGTAGGCAATAATAGCCAAGACTTCGAGCGCCGCCCGCGACAGCTTCTTCTGCTGCACCGCCTCGCGGTTCATCAGGAAGGTGAGATCAGCCGCGGTCCGAAACGCCCAGGCGCCGCCGACCTGACGCAGGTTGATACCGCGCTTTGCGTAGAACTCCTGAAGCTCGCCGAGGAGTGCCGGAACATCGACGCCGGATGGCAGCCGCTCCTGCAACGCCTTCTCGGTCACTGGTTCAGCGGACGCAAACAGGATCGCTTCCACCATGCGCAGCGCCTCGGAAACCCCGATCCGCGCTGTCCAGTTCGCGCCCGGCTCCATGATTTCGTCGTCTTCCAGCGTATCGTGAATGTTGTCAGCCATTGACCACATCCTCCATCGGCTCGAAATAAGGCTCGGTCGCCTTGGTCTGCCGATTGCGCAGATAGATCGGATTGAAGGCGCCGGTCTGGCGAATTTCAAGATGGCCTTCGCGCACCATTTCAAGGCTTGCCGCAAAGGAACTCGCGATTGCGGTTGCTCGTTCTGCCGGCGAGACGATAAATTCCAGGAGATATTGGTCGAGAGCAGTCCAGTCCTTCATTTCGCCGATAAGGCGCATGAGGATTTCTCGGGCATCCTTCAGCGACCAGACACTGCGCCGCGCGATCTGCACCTGCGACACCGCCTGCTTCTGCCGCTGCGAGGCGTAGGCCGTCAAAAGCTCGTAGAGCGTCGCGGCATAAGTGTTGGTCTGGTCGACTATGACCGCTTCGGGCATGCCGCGCGCAAAGATATCGCGCCCGAGCCGCGGGCGATTGACGAGCTTCATCGCCGCATCGCGCATCGCTTCGAGGCGCTTCAGCCGGAACTGCAGGGTTGCAGCCAGTTCCTCGCCGCTTTCGCCGTCATCGCCCGGCGACTTGGGGATCAGCAGCTTGGATTTCAGATAGGCAAGCCAGGCGGCCATGACGAGATAATCGGCCGCAAGCTCAAGCCGCAAAGCCTGCGCCTGGCGAATGAAGACAAGATATTGTTCGACGAGTGCGAGCACGGAAATGCGCGCAAGATCGACGCGCTGGTTGCGCGCCAGATGCAGCAACAGATCAAGCGGCCCTTCGAAGCCCTTGATATCAATGACAAGCAAGGGTTCACTGACGCCGCGATCGGACGGACTTTCCCAAAGCGCCTCCATGGGCGCTCCGTTATTGCCGTTTAGCTTCTGTTCCGTCGCTGCCAAAAGTCTCTCACGCTTCTATGCCACCGCCTCGAAATAGCGCTGGAATTCTTCCCGGAGTTCCTCCTCATTCGAGGTATCCGGCTGCTTCCTGTATTCAATTGCCCGCTTTGCGCGCTCGAATGCCTTGCCTTCGAGCTCCGGCGTACACGATGCAACTGCCCGCATCTGATCCATGATGCCATGGCAATGAAGCACGATATCGAGTCCGGCGGCAAAGATTGCTTTGGTGCGATCGAAATAATCCCCAGAAAGTGCGTTCATGGAGATGTCGTCGCTCATCAGCAGCCCGTCGAAGCCAATATGGCCACGTATAACCTCTTCGACAACCTTTCCCGAGGTCGTCGCCGGATTCTTCGGATCTATGGCGGAGAAGATCACATGCGCGCTCATCGCCATCGGCAAATCAGCAAGAGCGCGGAACGGGGCGAAATCACGCTCGGCCAGCGCATCGAATGGTGTCGTTACTGTCGGCAGCTCATGATGCGTATCGGCAAACGCGCGGCCGTGGCCCGGCATGTGCTTCATAACCGGCAACATGCCGCCGGCGATCAGTCCGTCCGCTGCGGCGCGGCCCATGGCCGTGACGATCTCAGGCTCCTTGCCATAGGCACGGCTGCCGATGACCTCGTTTGCGCCCTCGACCGGAACATCGAGTACAGGCAGGCAGTCAACATCGATCCCGCGTTTCAGAAGGTCGAAGGCGTGCAGGCGTGACAAAAGCCAGGCAGCGCGCAGCCCCTCTTCCTCATTCTCGCGATAAAGCGCTCCGAGAGCCGAACCGGAAGGATAGTTGGGCGCCAGCGGTGGACGCAGGCGCTGCACGCGCCCGCCCTCCTGATCAATCAGCACGAGCGCATCCTCGCGATCGACGAGATCGCGCAAGTGCGCGCACAGATCCTCGATCTGCGCCGGTTCGCTGACGTTGCGGGCGAAGAGAATAAAACCCCACGGGCGTTCGTCGCGGAAAAACGCAATTTCGTCTGGGGTCAGTTTCAAACCGGCAGTGCCGGCAATCCATGCTTTTGATTCGCTCATGCGAGAAGTCTACTTCCTCAATCCAAAAAAGGAAAAGGCGGCCGGAGCCGCCTTGTCTCATTCGTTGTAGTGCCGATCACTGCGTGACGAAGCAACTGCCACCGGCAGACTTGTATTTCGTGCACAGATTGATCGCGTCAGCCTTGGATCCTGCCGGGATGCGTACCCGGAAGAACGTGCCCTTGCCGGCAATCTCGGCCTGCTTGATGTCAACGCCGCGACCACCGATCACACCCGCATATTTCTGCGAGAGCGACGCATAGGTCTTCTGCGCGCCCTCGACGTTGGGCTGCGATGCGATCTGGATCAGATAGCTGCCCGCTGCCGGGGCAGCGGAGGCGACCTGCTGTCCTGCGGCATTCTTTGGCGGCACGCGGTCGACGATGTCGACCGGCTGATCGGCGGGGCGATCGACAACCGGTGCATTCCGAGGCGCCGCCGACACGGAGGCGACCGTTTCCTGCGTGATCTTCTTAGTTTCGACCGCCTTGGGCGCAACTTTTGCGGCGACAGGCGCCTTGGCGGGCTTCGCCGGCTCGGGTGCAGCGGCCTGCGCCGGGGCGGCAGGTGCATCATTACTCTCGACCAGATCGCCAATGGCATCGTCACCTGAAGTATCGGCCATCTGCGGCGCGGTCGGAGCGTCGCTCGCTACGGCTGCAGCTGCCGGACGATCGACCGGGGCAGCGGCTGGACCGCTGCTGAGCGCCTGATCATTCTGCGGGATGGATGCAACCATCGTTCCGTCCGGCTTGACGACCATGGTCTGGACCTTGCGCGGCGCCAGCGTATTCGTATTGGCCGCCGGCTGCTGATCGTTGGCGGCGGTATCCTGCTCGGCCGGATCGACCCGTGCATCGACCTTGTCGGTCGCCGGGTCCTCGGCATCTTCATCGGCGGCCAGATCGACCGGATCTTCACGCGTGGTCACGAGCTGATCCTGCTTCGGCGCCGTCGGTGCAGCCGTTGCATCCTTATCGTAGACTGCCTTGTCCTGATTGGGCACGATTGCAGTACTGGTCGTCTCGGGTTGAACCTTGATCGGCGTCTTGTCGGCCATGATCACGACCGGGTCACCGCCCGCACCGCCGGTCCATTTATAGGCAACGGCGCCCGCGACGGCGACGAGCACCACGGCAGCGGCCACACCCGGCACAAACAGGCTGCTGCGGCGCTTCGCCTGCTTTTCGCCGTAAGGCGTTGCGGCGATATCGACATTGTCGCGGCGCGGATCGTAGCCGAAGTCATTGTCGTCCTCGGGACCATAGGCCGGCGTTTGATGCTGGCGGGCACCGGCGGCTGCCGCACCCATGGCGGCGACACCAGCGGCGGCCGCATAACCAGCCGCACTATACTGGCCCTGCTCCGCCTTGTTGCCAAACACATCGGCAAAGATGTCGGCATATTCGTCTTCTTCGGGCTCGGCTTTCGCCGCAGGTTCCTCAGCGACTGACTGGCTCGAACGCACCTCTTCGGCCTCGATCGATCCGAAGACTTCGGCAAATTCACTCTCGAGCTCGCCGAGCGCATGATGTTCGGGAGCATCGTCCTCGTAGTGCACTTCCGGCAGGTCGAGCGCTTCGGTGAAATCGACGCGATTTTCCGTTACCGAGATCGTGTCGACGTCAGGGGCGGCATCGATCGCCGATGCGGCCCGGTCGAGTTCATCGGCGTAGTCATGCAGATCGTGAACTTCGGGAAGCTTCGGTGCGCTCGCGACCGGCATCGCAACCGGAACTTCGAGCTGCTCGCGGACGGATGCCACTTCTGCAGACGGCTCAACAGCCTGATAGAGCGGGAACACCGGCTGGCTCTCGGCAACTTCTTCTTCGGCCTCGGCCGAAACGTCGAAATCGTCGAACGCCGCCATCAATGCCTCAGAGTCGAACTCGTCCTCAGCGGCTTGGGGCTGCTCATCGGTGGCTTCGTAGCTCTGCTGCGCCGGTTCCGGCGCGTTGTAGGCGATTGGTTCGGGCGCACTGTAAACGGCAGGCTCTGGGGCTGGCTGGTGAGCGGCCGGCTGCTGATAGGACATCGCCCGGGCAATCGAAGGGGCGGGATGTTCCGCACGGCCGGTCATCTGGGCCTGCGATCCATAACCCCAGGAGGCAGTTGCCGAACGCTGCACCACCGGTTGCTGCGATCCAGCGAGAAGGTTCTCGAGCTCGTCTTCGAGGCTCATCGATGGCGCATCGACCACCGAACGGCCCTCACCTGCCTCATTGTCCGCATAAGAAAGGTCGGGCTCGTAATCGGCATAGTCCGGTTCGGCATAGGCTGCGAGGGGTCCTGACGCCGCTTCATGATGGCCGTAATTCGGATCGCCCGCGAGTTCGCGCTCTATGGCTTCCTGAAAATCGTCGACCGCATGGCGATCGTCATCCGCCTGCTGCTGGTGATCAGGAACTTTCGCGGCGGACTGCACGGGCGCAGGCTCGTCGAAGCCTCCCATGAGTTCGCGTTCGAGGTCCAAGGCAAAGGCGTCGTTCGACGCGGCATCATGCCCTTCATCGGGCGTTCCCATGATACGGGAAAGCTCCATCAAAGGATCGTCATTGCCGAATCGCGAATCGTCCTGCCGGTGAGAACGCTGAATAATATTGTCCGCCATAGCGTTAATCCTGTACTCAACTGTGGGACGTCCGCAAACGTCTCGCATTGGCCTTACCAGCGCAATGTGGGCAAAAGTTGTCAGAATTGCTACGCTTTTCGGCGGTTTATACCGTGTTATACCCGCTTTTAGCGCATTTCGGTCGGAGCGTCCGCACCTATTATTGTCAATCCGGACGCCAAGACTTTCGAAACAACCTGAACCAGCCCTAGCCTGGCTTCTGACAAGTTTGGATCGTTAACCTTAATAAAACGTAAGTCCGGATTTTCCGTGCCTCTGTTCCACTGCGTATGCAGCGCGCTGGCAAGGTCATAAAGGTAGAATGCGAGCCGGTGCGGCTCCTGATGCAGCGCCGCTGTCTCGATCAGCCGGGGATATTCGGCCAGCTTGCGGATGAGCGCGATTTCGCTCTCGTCGGTCAGCAAACCGAAGTGCTTTGCACTGCCCGCCAATGCTTCTTCGCCAATATTCATCTGCTCCATCGCCTGCCGGAAAACCGAGTGGCAGCGGGCCGAGGCGTACTGCACATAGAACACCGGATTGTCCTTCGAATGCTCTGTCACCTTGGCAAAATCGAAGTCGAGCGGCGCATCGTTCTTCCGGTAGAGCATCATGAAGCGGACGGGATCGCGTCCCACCTCCTCGACGACATCGCGTAGTGTCACGAACTCGCCGGAACGCTTCGACATGCGAACAGGTTCGCCATCGCGAAAGAGCTTTACCAACTGGCAGATGAGCACCGTAAGCTTGGCCGTGCCGCCTGAAACGGCGCGCGCCAGCGACTCGAGCCGCTTGATATAGCCGCCATGATCGGCGCCCAGCACATAGATCATCTCGTCGAAATGACGGTCATACTTGTCCTTGAAGTAAGCGACATCGGCGGCGAAGTAAGTGAACTGCCCGTCAGACTTTACCAGCGGCCGGTCGATGTCATCGCCGACATCGGTCGAACGGAACAGAGTCTGCTCACGATCTTCCCAATCTTCCGGAAGCTGGCCCTTCGGCGGCGGTAGTTTGCCCTTGTAGACATGACCCTTCAACGTCAGGTCGTTGATCGCCGACCGGATCAGCTTCGCATTGTTCGCATGCAGCGTCCGCTCCGAGAAGAACACGTCGTGATGCACATTCAGCGACGCAAGATCATCGCGGATCATCGCCATCATGGCATCGATCGTCCGGTTCTTGACGATGGCCAAGGCCTCTTCTTCCGGCATTTCCAGGAGTTTGGTGCCGAAATCGCTGGCCAGCGCCTGGCCGACGGGAACGAGATAACCGCCCGGGTAGAGCCCGGCGGGAATTTCGCCGATCTGCTCGCCAAGCGCTTCGCGGTAGCGCAACATCACCGAGTTTGCCAGAACGTCGATCTGCGACCCGGCATCATTGACGTAATATTCCTTGGTGACGTCATAGCCAGCAAACTTGAGAAGATTCGCCAGGGTGTCACCGACGACGGCGCCGCGGCAGTGGCCGACATGCATCGGTCCCGTCGGATTGGCCGAAACATACTCGACGTTGACGCGGTGCCCGTAGCCAAGCTGCGAGCGCCCATAATTGAGGCCGGCGCCTTGCATGATCGCCAACTGCCGGTGCCAATAGGAGTCTTTCAATCGCAGGTTGATAAAGCCCGGCCCCGCGACATCGACGCTGCCCACATCGGGATCGCTCTTCAGCGCCTCGCCTATCCGCACGGCGAGTTCGCGCGGATTCTGCCCAACCGCCTTGGAAAGAACCATGGCGGCATTGGTCGCGATATCGCCGTGGCTCGGATCGCGCGGCGGCTCGACGCCCACGCGGGACAGGTCGATTTCGCTGCCTTGCGCAGTCTTGAGTTCAAGCGCTTGCAGGGCTTTTTTTATCCGCGCGTCGAAATCGGCGAAGATGTTCATGACGTCATACTCGTTTGGGTTTTAGCAGGGTCTAGCGGCTAGCTACCGCAATTTGCGCCCGCATTAAGCTAAATCGGGCGTATGGTCAAACAGGCGTCGGTGTTCTCGCACAGCATAGGTGTCGGTCATGCCCGCAAGAAAATCGGCGACGAGCCGGGCCCGCATCGTCGCATCCCCCTGTTCACCCTCCTCCCGCCAGCCCTCGGGCATCGATTGCGGGTCGTCGAGGTAGGCATCGAAAAGCTCGCGTACAATCCTGTCCGCCGATTTGCGCACCCGCATGACGCTGTCGTGAAAGTAGAGATTTTTGTAGAGAAATGCCTTCAGCGATTTCTCCTCTTCCCGCATCGAAGCGGAGAACCCGACAATGGCACGACCCGCAGCATGAACATCGCCAATATTGCGCGGTCTGATCGCGTCAAGGTTTGCCTGTGCCGCCCGAATGACATCTTCAACCATGATCGTGATCTGACGCCGCACGATCTCGTGCGATGTACGCACATCGTCAAGCGATGGGTATTTCTGCCGGACCGCCCGCAGGATGCCGCCGGTAATGGCAACATCTTCCAGGCTGTCGAGCGAGAGCAGGCCCGAACGCAATCCGTCATCGATGTCGTGGGCATTATAGGCGATATCATCGGCAATCGCCGCGCACTGCGCCTCAAGCGAAGCGAAGTTCGCAAGTTCGAGGTCGAACCTTGCATTGAACTCCACAATTGGCGCGGGGACAGGATGCTCGAGCCCCTCGCCCTTTGCATTCGCAAGCGGTCCATTGTGCTTGACCAGCCCTTCCAGGGTTTCCCAAGTGAGGTTCAGCCCGTCGAAATCGGCATAGCGTTTTTCAAGGTTCGTCACGATCCGCAGTGACTGCGCATTGTGGTCGAAACCGCCAAAATCGCGCATCCTTTCGTTGAGCGCATCTTCGCCCGTGTGGCCGAACGGCGTATGGCCAAAATCGTGGACCAGCGCGATTGCCTCGGCGAGATCCTCGTCGAGCCGCATCGAGCGCGCCAGCGCCCGCGCGATCTGCGCAACCTCTATGGTATGTGTCAGGCGCGTGCGGTAGTGGTCGCCCTCATGGGCGATGAACACCTGCGTCTTGTGCTTCAGCCGGCGAAAAGCTGTCGAGTGAATGATCCGGTCGCGATCGCGCTGAAAAACCGTGCGCGTCGGGCTTTCGCTTTCAGCTACCAGCCGTCCGCGGCTCTTTTCGGGGTCGCACGCATAGGGCGCCCTTTCCCTATAACCGAACCCGACACCCTGCATGGACATTCTCGAACTTCCCTCGCGCGCAGCTTCCAGTTGGCAGGAACCTGCGCGCCGTTGACTTCACAGTCGCCAATTCTTAGCTATGCTATATGATGAATGGCAAGGTGTGACATGATAATGTCGAACCGGCCAAACAGGGTGCGGAGTAATCCGCGAAGGAAGCTTGAGCGAATGACCGAAGCCGTAAACATTTCCGTATCCGATGCCGCCGCAAAGCGCATATCGGCTATCCTGAAATCCGATCCCGAGAAGACGGCGCTGCGTATCTCGGTCGAGGGTGGCGGCTGCTCCGGGTTCTCCTACAAATACGATCTGGTCGATGCCCAGGATGCAGACGATATCGTCATTGAAAAGCTCGGCGCGAAGGTGTTGATCGACGCGATTTCCCTGCCCTATATCGGCGGTTCTGAGATCGATTTCGTTGATGACCTCATGGGCCAGTCGTTCCAGATACGCAATCCCAACGCCACGGCGTCCTGCGGCTGCGGAACGAGCTTCGCAATCTGAACTCCTATTGCCGCCGTCGCAACTCAGAGCGGATCCCATGAAAATCGTTACCTGGAACATCAACGGCGCCAAGGCGCGCATCGACGTCCTCACAACATGGCTGCAGGAATCCAATCCTGACATCGTCTGCCTGCAGGAAATCAAATCTGTCGATGATTCCTTTCCACGCTTCGAGATCGAAGCGCTCGGCTATCATGTAGAAACGCACGGCCAGAAGGGCTTCAACGGCGTCGCGATTCTCTCCAAGAAATCGCCCGATGAAGTGACGCGCGGACTGCCCGGCGATGACAGCGACGAACAAGCCCGATTCATCGAGGCGGTGTTCTCGACCGAGCGAGGCGCGTTGCGCGTCGTGTCGCTTTATCTGCCGAACGGCAATCCCATCAACACGGAAAAATTCCCATACAAGCTGAACTGGATGGCGCGACTTGAACGCTGGGCCGAAGCGAGGCTGGCGCTCGAAGAGCCGCTGATCCTCGCTGGCGACTACAACGTCATCCCCGAACCCATTGATGCAAAAAACCCCGAAGTCTGGGTAAACGATGCGCTGTTCCAGCCGGAAACCCGTCGGGCGTTCCGCCGCCTCGAAAACCTCGGATTTACCGATGCCGTTCGCAATGTCAGCGAAGAAGCGGGCATTTATACCTTCTGGGACTACCAGGCCGGCGCCTGGCAAAAAAATAACGGCATCCGCATCGATCACCTGATGCTGTCGCCGGAAGCAACCAATCTCCTCGAATCCGCAACCATCGAGAAGCATGTGCGTGCTTGGGAAAAGCCTTCCGACCACGTCCCCGTAGCGATTTCAATCGCCTAGCTTGATGTATTGATAACGAGACGGATAATATTTCTGAAACAAACGTGAAATATTTCTGAAACATTTTTTTTAGAATCGTGCCGTATCACGCACGCCTCCAAGTCCACATAAACTATAGTCGCATTGACGCATTGACGTGACGTTCCGTATGGGGTGGGCACAATTGCGGCAATCTTTACGCCGTCCATTTCAAGCAAGCATTTTGCATCTGAACTTTATGACGACTGGAGATTGAACTTGAGCGATAATCGCACGCACAGGCAGATGAGCCGCCGCAAATTCATGGAAATGATGGGTGTGAGCGCGGGCGGCGTCGCGGGGCTGAGCATGTTGCCGCCGGCCATCCAGCAGGCGCTGGCAATCGAGCCCAACAATGCGACCGGCACAATCAGGGATGTCGAGCATGTCGTGATCATGATGCAGGAGAACCGGTCGTTCAATCACTACTTCGGAACCTATAACGGTGTACGCGGCTTTACCGACCCGCGGCCCGTGATCTCTCCAGCTACCGGCAAGGACGTATTTCGTCAGCCGATTACCGATAGTCTTTCCAATAAGGACGGGAAGCGCTGCGGCGTGCCCTTGGGGACGAGCGAAGTCCTGCCCTACCCGATCGATTACGACAAGACCGGCGAAGGCCTGCGCGGCACTGACCATGGCGTCAACAGCGGCCAATCCTGCTGGAATCACGGCCGCTACGACAATTGGATCGCCGCGAAAGGCGATGTCCTGACGATGAGCTACCTGCGCCACAAGGACGTAAGCTATCACCGCTATCTCGCCAACGCCTTCACCGTTTGCGATCATTACTTCGTATCCTGCCATGGCGATACGATACCGAACCGCCAATTTCTGGTGTCAGGCGCCGCCGCCAATCCTGCCTTGAAAAATCCGAAGGTGATCTGGCCGTCGTGGGACAAGACACCAGCCGTGCGCGCAGTCTCCGACTGGACGACCTATCCCGAGCGCATCGAGAAATTCAATGCGGAGCAGACCAATCCTGGACGGAAGATTACCTGGCGCACCTACCAGGGCGGCACAGGCAAACCGGGCGAGCCGACCGATTGCTACGAGGAAAACAACCTTGCCTATTTTGCCGCCTATAACGACCAGCCCGTGAAGGGGTGCTACTGGGTGGATGGAGTCTGCTACAAGGACGGTAAGGCGTATACAGGCAGCCTGGACAATCTTCCGACGCTTGTCCGAAACGGCGTCACCAACCGTTCGATCGCGCAGATGCGTGAGGATGTCCTCAACAATCAGTTGCCCAACATCTCATGGGTCGTGGCACCTTATAAGAACTGCGAACACCCATCCGCGACAGTCACAGACGGTGCGTACTATATCAACGAGGTCCTGAGCGCTCTCGTCGCCAATCCCGAGGTGTGGAGCAAGACGATTTTCCTGCTCAACTACGACGAGAACGACGGCCTGTTCGACCACGTCGTGCCACCCATGCCTGTCGATGAAAAGGGCCCGGGCAAGATGTCGCCCTCGCTGCTGAATGGCCTCGACCGCGAACTGTATAACCACGAGAAAGAATGGGTCGGTCAATATATCGGCTTCGGACCGCGTGTGCCGATGCTGGTGGTCTCGCCATGGAGCAAGGGCGGCTGGGTGTGCTCGGAAGTATTTGACCACACCTCCACATTGCGCTTCCTCGAAGCGCGTTTCGGCCTGGAGAGCGACAAGACGGGCGTGGAAAACCCGCTCTATGAGAGCAATATCACGCCGTGGCGCCGGGCGATCGCCGGCGATCTTACCTCGGCGTTCGACTTCGCCAAGAATGATGCTGCCTTCGTGGCCTATCCGAAAGGCGGACCATTCGTGAACAAGAGCGGAAAGTTTCCTCCGAACGTGCCGCTCACCAACGCCATGCCGAAGCTGGAAAACCCGGTCACGGCATTTGGCACCGACAATACCAGCAATCCCGATTTCTCCCGGAGATCCCGGCCGCTCCCCTACGAGTTCCACGTCAACGGGCATTTGGATGCTGCAAAAAAACAGCTGGTGGTCGATTTCGTCAACGCGGGCAAAGCGGGCAGCTGTTTCTATGCCTACGACTATGTGCTCAAGGATCAAAAGCCGCGCCGCTATTCGGTGATCAAGGGTGAACCGTTACAGGATGCGTGGGATGTGACCGACAAGGGCTACAACCTCGCCATCCATGGGCCGAACGGCTATCTACGCCAGTTCAAGGGCGCCCTGACAACCGAACTCGAAGTCGATCCGGAAGTCGAAATCCTGTATCAGACAAACGGTGACGTGACACTCAAGTTGGTCAATGCCGGAACAAAAGACCAGATTCTCAAAATTACGGTTCTTTATGACAAGATCGGATCGGCCGATCGCACCCCTTCAACGAAAATGCGCCCGCTCAAGCTTCTGACCTGCGTTCCGCAGTTCGAGGAGATCAAAACCCGGTCAGGCTGGTACGATATTACGGTGGAATTGGTCAATGAAAGCGGCAAGTCCGACGGCTTCTATCTGCGCCGGTTTGCAGGTCGTGTCGAAACGGGCGCCGCGAGTGTTACCGACCCGTTTCTGACCTTCAACAATGTGGAGACGGCTTAGGCGAGAATTGACCTGCCCGGGGCAATTTTGTGCGGGCGGGTTTTCAGAAATCGCCGGTCTTGATGATGTCTTCGGCAAGCACCATGGCTGTCCGCCGGTCGGCTTCGTCGGAAATCGAGAATGCCTGTTCCTGGATATCGCCGATCCAGGCGCGATCCTGCTTGCTCGCATGTTCGAGCGCAGCGGTCATCATGGCGAGGCCGCGTACGGTCTTGCCGGCCTGAAACAGAAGATTGCCGAGCATGGCCTGCGCGCCGGCATTGCCTTTCTGTGCAGCGAGACGGAACCAGCGGGCGGCCTGGTTGGGATTGGACTGCCCGCCCTCGCCCTTCATCAGCATCTTGCCGAGTTCGAACTGGGCGTCGGAATCACCGAAGTTGGATGCAGCCTGCATGTAAAGGTCGCGGGCAGCGCTTGGATTGGCCCCGACCGGTGAATTCGGGATGCCGCGCTTCAAGTAGCCTGCGAGCGCCACAAGGGCGTCAGCGACGTAGCTCTCGTTCTGCGTTCCCTGGTCAGCGCCCTCGCGAATGACCTGCTCGAACATCTGGTAGGCCTGGTAGTCATCTTCCTTGACGCCGTCGCCCTCGGCATACATGCGGGCAAGTTTCCAATTGGCGCCCTGATGGCCCTTTTCCGCGGCAAAGCGCAACGCTTTGACTGCCTCGTCCTTGTGGCCGTTCTTATAGGCTGAAAAACCGAATTTGAAGAGCGCGAAGGGACTGGAATCCTCCTTCACTTCATTCTGTGTATCGAATGCAAAGCAGGGCGCCGTCATGGCGCTCATCAGAAGGCCAATCCCGATCAGGGGTGCACGAAGACGATCAGCAATGACCATGGCAGCAATCTTCCTTCGCCCGGATCA
The DNA here is from genome assembly GCF_900113985.1 of Phyllobacterium sp. CL33Tsu. Classification (NCBI taxonomy): domain Bacteria; kingdom Pseudomonadati; phylum Pseudomonadota; class Alphaproteobacteria; order Hyphomicrobiales; family Phyllobacteriaceae; genus Phyllobacterium; species Phyllobacterium sp. CL33Tsu. The sequence continues at coordinate 112,930 of NZ_FORJ01000002.1, forward strand.
GTTGTGTCGCTGCATCAATGCGCGCCACTGCAACCTTGCGGGCCCAATCCCCGCCACGCTGCTCTGACAGGGCAGCCATGGCCGGAACCTCAATATCCTGCACATCATTCCAGCAATCATTTGACAGATTTCCGGCAATACTGGGGCTGTCAGTAAAATGATGGCGAAACGTCAGATGACGATCTGAAAAACTGCCATGCGGAATAAGTATTGCGTCCATCATTTCCCCGTGCGGAACATCAGCACTATTACTCGATGTCTTTCCGCCGCCCATTCGAGGTGCGCTGGGTTTGTGGCGCAAAATGGGCAAATTTGTTCCCCGAACCCGTGCGGAAGATCATGCCGGACAAGTGTTGCTGAATCGTCACAAAATCAGTGACCTAGCGGACATGGCGCAACAAAAAGCCCGGCACGGGGCCGGGCTCTTTGGGGTGCGTGGGTTCTGATCAGAACTTGACCTTGCCGGAGATGGACAGAGCAGTCACAAGATCATCGCCGAAGTCATAGGACACGTCGGTGCCGCAGGTCTGATTGCCCGGGCATGCCGTAGGGCCGTAGGAACCGGAGGTAAGCATACCAACAGCGCCGCCCACACGCAGCTCGACATTCTTGTTGGGAGCGTAGGCAACACCGCTCGACAGAAGATAGGTATCCGTCTGGGTGGTCAGGCCCGTTGAGGTGCCACGGTCCCAGCTGAGCTGCGCGGAGGCTGACCACTGATCGTTGAACTTGTGGCCAAGGCCCGCAGAGACAGTCCAACCATCCTGGAACATCAGGTCAAGCGAGGTCAGGCGGAATGGCGAGCTCGGACCGCAGGAACCAAGCGACTTCGTTGAAGTCGGGCAGAAGGCGATGACTTCGAGAACGCTCCAGTCAACCCACTTCACCGTACCGAAGGCGAGCCAGTCCGGAGCAATACCGGTCTGCCAGTTGAACTGGACCGACTGCGGCATGGTCGCGGTGCCGTAGACATCCGTGATCCGGCCGACGAATGGATTGCGCAGCGCGCCGGCCATGACGCCAGGAATTTCCGTCAGGTCCACCGTGCCATTGATCTGGCCGAGATCGATCTCGGCATTATAGATCAGGCTGGCGCGAAACGCGTATTCGGGAATTTCGTAGGCGGCACCAACGCGCCAGCCAACACCGTCTGCCTCAAGATCAAGAAGTCCACTTCCGTCAAAGCCGGCAGCCGCAGGTCCAAGTGCGCCCTGAATAATGGCCGGCCCAAGAACGAGGCGGCGCTTGAAGCCGGATACTTCCTGGTAGGACACACCACCAATAGCACGCAGTTGGCCTTTGCCAACGTCAAAGCGATAGGAGCAGGTCAGGCCATAATCATGGCTGCGGATCTTGGTCTCGATGTTCTGGTTAGCGCCAACCCAATCATAGCCGGGGTCGGTGTGAACGCCCCACGGTTCGGCGTAGCTGGCAAGACAGTCGGCATCGTCGGTCAGACCGACCTTCACGCCAAAACGCGGAACCGTATAGTCCGGCGTTTCGTCCACGGACGTCGCGCCACCGCCAATACCGTTCGATCCAAGACCGTCGCGCGGGTTGGTATCAACCGCATTCTTGATCCGCCGTTCCGGCATCACATAGATGGCGCCGGCTTCCGAAGCGAAGCGGCCCGGTTCGAACAACAGATCCCAGTTATAACCTCCGCGCTCGAGCCCCCCGGCCTGAGCAGCGGAGGCCACACTTGCCAAGAGCAATGCCCCGCCCACGATTTTCGATATTGCCCCTGACATAAAACCCCTCCCGAAGTCCAAAAAGCACGCTGAACATCAATACGGTTCAGCAGAATTGTTACTAATACGTAATAGGTAACAAAGCGCACAGAACGTGCAACGACTTTAAGGGAGGACTCTCTTTGGTTGGGTTAACGGGTTTTTGCAAAACCACGAAATTTGCCGCCTCGAAGCGACGCTTTTCGCAATTTTCCAAACTAATCCGAAAGGGTTACGGCCAAAAAGGACGGTTTTCGCGTCAAAGTTGCCGTTGTTGCGCAAATGCAACGACGTTGAAAAATGACGAAATTGGGGTAAATGACAGGCGAAAATAGGAAGTTACCCACAACCTCCATCGGGGAAAGCCGGAGGCAACAACTGAGGATTCGCTCAGGTAAGCGAATCCTCGTTATGGGTTATTCGACGTCGCGGACACGCAGAATTGCAGTCTCGATCTTTTTAGCCGCAGCTTCGAGTTCAGCGAGACGCTCGCGCTCAGCGGCGACGATTTCCGGCTTCGCATTGGCAACGAATTTCTCATTGCCGAGCTTCCTGGTGATCTTTTCGAGCTCGTCGGCGATCTTGCCGGCTTCCTTTCCGAGCCGCGCCACCTCGGCATCGACGTCGATAAGGCTGCCAAGCGGAAGGCAAGCAGTGGCTTCGCCGATAACGAATTGCGCTGAGCCCTTCGGCACATTATCGCCGATCGTGATCGAATCGACGCGCGCCCGCCATTTGATCGAGGCCTCGTGCCGCTGCAGCCGCTCGCGCGTGGCTTCGTTGGCTCCGACGACGACGAGCGGCGCAACAGCTGCTGCCGGGACATTCATTTCGGCCCGCACAGAGCGAATGCCGGTGACAAGATCGATCAGCCAGTTGATATCGGCAGCGGCTTCCGCATCAAGGAAATCCGGCTGCAGCCATGGAGCATGGCAAAGCAGGGTATCGCGGCTCTGGCCCTCTCCCGCCGTATGGGCCCAAAGCTCCTCGGTCATGAACGGCATGAACGGGTGGAGCAGCTTGTAGATTTCGTCGAGCACATAGGCAGCGCAAGCCTGCGCTTCCGCCTTCGCTTCGGCATTCTCGCCATTGAACACCGGCTTCAATAGTTCGATGTACCAGTCGCAGAACTGGTTCCAGACGAAGCGGTAGGCTGCGCCCGCCGCCTCATTGAAGCGATAGCTGGTTATCCCGTCGGTGACGTCGCGCACTGCATTGGTTAGTTCGGTCAGGATCCAGCGATTGACCGTGAGCTTGGCATCCTGCGGGCTGAACGACGGGTCACGCTTGACGCCGTTCATCTCGGCAAAGCGCGTCGAGTTCCACAGTTTCGTGCCGAAGTTGCGGTAGCCGGCAATACGGCTCGGGTCAAGCTTCACGTCGCGCCCCTGCGCCGCCATGATGGCGAGGGTAAAGCGCAACGCGTCTGCGCCGTACTCGTGTATAAGGTCGAGCGGGTCGATGACATTGCCCTTCGACTTCGACATCTTGGCGCCGTTCTTGTCGCGGACGAGAGCGTGCACATAAACCGTATGGAACGGTTCTTCATTCATGAAGTGCAGGCCCATCATCATCATCCGGGCGACCCAGAAGAAGATGATGTCGAAACCGGTGACGAGCACATCGGTCTGGTAATAGGTGGCAAGTTCCGGCGTCTTGTCCGGCCAGCCAAGCGTAGAAAACGGCCAGAGTGCCGAGGAGAACCACGTGTCGAGCACATCTTCGTCGCGCGTCAGGATTTCACCTGGCTTGAGGTTTTCCAAGAGGTCTTCGACATAGGCCTTCATCGGGCCTTCATGCGCGAGATAATGCTGGATAGCGGCGCTCAGCGCTTCTTGCTCGGTACGCTCGACGAAAACCTGGCCATCGGGACCATACCAGGCCGGAATCTGATGACCCCACCACAGCTGGCGGGAAATCGTCCAGGGCTGAATGTTTTCCATCCAGTCGAAATAGGTCTTTTCCCAATTCTTCGGAACGAAATTGGTCCTGCCTTCGCGCACGCTCGCGATCGCCGGCTTGGCAAGTTCGGCTGCGTTCACATACCACTGGTCGGTCAGGAAAGGTTCAATCGGCACATCGCCGCGGTCACCATGCGGGACCATGTGCGTATGTTCCTCGATCTTCTCAAGGTAGCCGCCCTCCTCCATCATGGTCACGACCAGCTTGCGCGCCGCAAAGCGATCCTTGCCGTCGAGCACATGGATAAGTTGGGTGAGATTTCGCGAAGGCTCGAGGCCTTCCAGGAAATCGTCATTGTCCTTCAGATGTATCGACGCATCGGTATTGAGGATGTTGATCTGGCGCAGATCGTTGCGCTTGCCGACTTCGAAATCGTTGAAGTCATGTGCCGGCGTGATCTTGACTGCCCCGGAACCTGCTTCCGGATCCGCATAGCTGTCGGCAACGATCGGAATATGCCGGCCGACGAGCGGCAGCACGACATTGTTGTCGACCAGCGCGTGATACCGCGTGTCGTCCGGATTGACGGCAACACCGGTATCGCCAAGCATGGTCTCCGGGCGCGTGGTAGCGACGACGATGAACGTGTGCGGGTTTTCCGGGTCGAATGCGACGTTCTCAAGCGGATAGCGGAAATGCCAGAGATTGCCCTTGATCTCCCGCTGCTCGACTTCGAGGTCCGAAATCGCGGTAAGCAACTTCGGATCCCAATTGACGAGGCGCTTGTCCTTGTAGATGAGACCTTCCTTGTAAAGCGTTACAAAGACTTCGAGAACCGCCTTCGAAAGGCCCTCGTCCATGGTGAAGCGTTCGCGCGACCAATCGCAGGAAGCCCCCAGGCGCTTGAGCTGTCCCGCGATGATGCCGCCGGACTCCGCTTTCCATTCCCACACACGTTCGACGAACTTTTCACGTCCCATGGCGCGGCGCCCGGGAAGCTGGCGTTCCATCAACTGGCGCTCGACAACCATCTGGGTCGCAATGCCGGCATGGTCCATGCCGGGCTGCCACAAAACGTTCTTGCCGCGCATGCGCTCGAAGCGCACGAGAATATCCTGAATGGTATTATTGAGCGCATGGCCCATGTGCAACGAGCCGGTGACATTGGGCGGAGGAATGACGACGGCAAAAGGATCGGCGCCCGGTCTCGAACCGGCCCCGGCCTTGAAGGCCCCGGCCTCGTCCCAGATTTCTGCGATCTTCGGCTCTATGGCCGCTGCGTCATACGTCTTCTCAAGCATGCAAATGGTCCGTCATTTCGCGGAAAGGATTGGCTACGGTGTAAACCGAATGCCTGCCTATAAGTCAATGATGCTTGTCGAACGCGTGCCCGGCACTGCTCGCAGAATCATTGGGCTTTTTACCCAATGGCATGCGCAATGTGGCGCATTTTGGTTCAGCGAGCGCATCCTCGCCCGCGCGGTAGAGCCTCGCCGAAATCGCAATTGAATTGGAAGGCCTAGGCCCGCCGCCCACCACGTGCGACGCGCTCGATCTCCTCGCGCACAAGGCGCTCTACCAGCGTCGGAAGGTTATTATCGAGCCATTCCTGCAAGAGCGGGCGCATGATCTCCTGCGCAATCTCGTCAAAGGAGCGGCGCTGCTCATTGCGCACGGCAAACGACAAATTATCGAAAGCGGCACTGACCTCGCGCTCCGCTGCTGCGGAAAGAATCGGCTCCAGCGCCTGTTCGAGATTGAGCGAGACCGCCTCGTCCGGATTTGCGCTATGCACGTCTTCCTGTTCCTTCGTTGGCTCGGCCAGGTACTCGGGCACTGCGGCAGGTTCTACCCTTGGCGCAACCGGTGGCCTGACATCTGCGATCGGCTCGAACTCCGGCAGAAGAGCTCGAGCCTCCTCGATACTCATCTCAGTCACTGGCTGCTGGAGATGGGCCGGAACATCCAGAACGGGTGCCGACACGACAGTTTCGTTCGCTTCAGCCTGAGCCGCGTAGCTGGCGGTTGCCTGCTCTGCCGCATCTTCGGCGGGTAGTTCCATCGGTTTCGCTTGGGCAATCTCCGGTTCGCTGGCTTTCGCCTGTACCGGTGACGCAGCCCGGCGCAAGGGCGCTTCAAAGGTCGGCCGCGCGCTGGCAACCGGTGGCCGTACTGCGATCCCCTCGCGCGGTGGCAGGACCGTTTCTTCGCTGACGGGGGGCTCGGAGCGCGCTACAGGCGAAGCGACGTCGGTGTTGACCGCTTTGGGCGGCACATCGTCGGTCCGCGTCGTGTCGCTTTCTTCAATGATACGACGTATCGATGCGAGAATCTCCTCCATCGAAGGTTCCCGCGCGACGCTGGATGATTGTGCCATAATACCCTTGCCCACTACATCTTGTTCCGTTGCGCTGCAACGAATCTGTATTCAGTGTAGAGGCTCGGATTGAGTTTGAGAATCCCTGCGCGCGGTGTTTGGCGCTAACCCACAGATTTTCTGGAGGCGATTGCCCGAAGCCCTGAAATGGATTTGCCGCCAGGCGATCGACCTGACGGCAAATAATCAATCAGAAACGGAGAAGAGTTAGCGGCCGTCTGGTGTCCGCAAGCCGATCCACTTGTCCTTGACTGCATCGTAATGCTCTTCAGGCTTGTACTCTGCAACCTGGAGTCCAATCTGCATCGCGGTCAGGCGACCCACGGCGGAAAGAACCGCATAGCTCGTCACCACGCTGTCGCGCTCCGCTTGCGCGAGATTGATCTGGCCAGTCAGAACATCAGCCTGGGCATTCAAGACGTCGAGCGTTGTCCGCTGTCCGACCTTGCGTTCTTCGATGACACCGTTCAGGGCAAGCTGGGCGGCGGCAACAACCGAACGCTGAGCAACAATCTGCGCCTTGGCGGATTCCATCTCCGAATAGGCTTGGGCAATTGCCTGGCGCACGCTGTCGCGAGCGACGTCAACTTCGATACGACGCTGGCCCAACGTTTCCTTTGATTGGCGCACGAGCGCAGAGGTTCGGCCGCCATTATAGATCGGGATCGTCACCTGGATGCCCGCCGAAGCAGACGTTCCGTCGGTCGTTCCCGAACTGATACCACCGGAAAAAATCTCGTCGCGTTGGACGGTGCCATTCAAGCCGATCTGCGGCAGGAGCTGACCTTCATTGGCCTTCACATTGTAGCCCGCCGAGTCAACGGCGTACTGTGTGGAAAGGATCGCGGGGTGATTGTTGGTGGCAATGGAGAATGCCTGATCCATAGATTTCGGTACGGCTTTCGTTGCCATCGCCGCGGCAGCAAGCCTGCCCGGAGTGTCACCGACGATCTGGATATAGGTCGCCTCGGCGGTCTTCTCGTCGGACTTTGCAGCATCGAGCGTTGCAATCGCGGAAGCCTTTGATGCCTCTGCCTGCGCAACGTCCGTCCGGGTGCCCTCGCCAACGTCGAAACGCGCCTTTGCGGCGCGCAACTGTTCATCGAGGAACTCGAGATTCTTCTGGCGCAAAATGACGATCTGCCGCGTCAGATAGACGTTCATATAGGCCTGCGCAGCGCTGAAAAGCAGGTTCTGCTCGTTATTGCGCAGGTTTTCGCGCGCGGCCAACACCTGGGTTTTCGCAGCCTTGATGTTGTTGCTTACGGTAAAACCGTCGAAAAGCACCTGATTGACCGAAACGCCGAATGTACCAACATTCGAAGTGCCGCTTGGGCCGCCATCCAGGCGGCGATTGGTAGACGTCAGATCCGCCGTCGCAGAAACGATCGGGCGGTAGCCGGACTTCGCGACTGCAACGCCCTCATCGGTAACGCGCACGCCGGCCCTGTCTGCGTTCAGCGAAGCATTGTTGTTATAGGCCTTGGCCATCGCGCCAAAGATCGTCTCTGCCATCGAAGGCGTTGTGGACAACACCGTCGCTGACAATAGCGCTGCGGTTAGAACTCGCTTACCCGCTTTGAACACCATAAGCCCCTTCATTCTCTAACTCTCACGTTTAACCGAACCGATTGGTTCGACAACATGTGGTTCAATAACTGCCAATTGCCAAGATGGCCACAGGCACAACTTCCGATGTGCAACAAAATTCAGCTACAGTTGCACATTTGTCTCATCGCCCGCAGTCAGAACTCGAACGCAGCAACCTTCTCAAATCCAGGAAGCGGTTTGACCGCGGCATTGAAGGCACGGCGCCCGGAAACAATCCCCTCATTCTTTCCGTAGAGCATAGCCTTGCCCGCGTTTCCGGTCCCCACGACCACCGCGAGTCGTCCCCCCTCCTTCAACTGGTCGAATAATGTACCAGGAACCTCGTCCACGCTACCCTCAATAATGACTACATCGTAGGGCGCCTCGGCCGGATATCCCTGCTTCAGCGGCGCATTGACCAGGACAACGTTGTCGAAGCCGAGCGCAGGCAAGGTTTCGGCGGCCTTGTCAGCCAATTCCTTGTCGCTTTCGAGAGCTATCACCGAGCTTGCGATTCGCGACAGGACGGCAGCGGAATAGCCCGTGCCGCAGCCAATATCGAGAACGACATCGCCGGGCTGGATATTGCAAAGCTGTACAAGTTTCGCGAAGGGAGACGGCTCCATCAGATAACGCGGGCCCGATCCGGCACGATCCGAAGCGAGCAGCACATCCTCGTCGATATAGGCCAGCGGCTGACGCGCAGCCGGCACGAATTTTTCCCGTGGAACGTCTAGAAAAGCCTGCAGAACGGCCTTTGCGGTCACATCAGTCGTGCGCAACTGATTGTCGACCATCTTGATCCGCAGGTCTTCGAAATTCGGTGTCATTCTCTACAAGCTTTCCTGGCAAGGCGCTTGCAACCACTACGCTTTGCAAGCGCGTAACATGCTTCTGGCGAATCCCCATCAAACCCGCCGTCCGTCAAGCTGATGGTCCTTCGCCGGATCACCCTCTCACAGAAGTTACTATTTTACTTAAAGGGTGTGGCAAAAAATTCCGTTAGCGTCAATGAATGACTAATGCGCTTCGGACTGCATGACCCAAATTTTTGGAGGATTGCGGCGTTCGTGCACCACTTGCGCATACGCAACGCTGGGCGGAGATCATAGCCAAATGATGCCATGCGCGCGCCTCGGGTACGGTTGCTTAACCCTTGGCTGAATGCGGGATTGAACGTTGGGCGCCCACCTGTCATTGTCCACATGGAACGCGGAGGATGCGTCCACATGGACGATAGGAAATCGAGGCAAATGATTGAGGTCAAAGGATTCGGCGATGTTCCGTTCACGCAGGACGAGTTGACCGGACTGGCGGACCGCGCCGCGCTTGAAGAACATCTCGACAGCCTGTGCGGCACCTATGCGGACAGCGATTTCGACGATCGTCTGCAGTTCGCGATCCTGTGCATCGACGTCGATGGCTTCGGCAAGTTCAATGAGCGCTATGGCCGCGCCGATGGCGACACCCTGCTGCGGTTGGTAGCCGACCGGCTCCAGTCATGCATGCGCAGGAACGATGTCGTCTATCGCATTGCCGGCGACGAATTCGCCATCATCCTTTTGCAAGTAACCGCCAACGAAGTTGCGAACATCGCCGACCGCATCATTGGCACCGTATCCGAACCGCTCGACCTTGGGCGCGCGGAACCGGTCACGGTCACCGTCAATGTTGGCGCAGCGTTGGCGCCCCGCGACGGCGATACGCCGGAAAGCCTGCTCTGGTGTGGCGACGCAGCGCTCTACATCGCCAAGAAGGCCGGCAAGGGCGTTTACCGCAGATACTCGGAACGACGTTCGAGTTGAACGATCCCGGCAAGTCCCCCACCCGCTTCTCGCAGTAACCCTCGACGATAGCCTGCGATTCAGGTGGCGAAAGCCGGTTTGGCGCGCGCTCCCATGCGCAGCATGAAATACACGCCGCCACCGATCGCCACGCCGAAGAACCATCCATAGGTTCCCCACCAGGCCGGTAGAATACTGGTGAAGGTCGGAAGTATCGAAGAAAACAGGACCCCGGCCGCGAAGGCAATGAACGCATTTGCATGCCACCCACCCTGGAAACGGAATTCCCCGTTTTCCTGGTAAAGCGCGTTCACATCGAGGACGCCTTTGCGTATCAGGTAATAATCGACCATCATAACGCCGAATATCGGGCCCATGGTCGATCCTATGAAGTTGACGAAGTGGGCAGCACCCGTCTCCCACGGCGCGAATGGATAGAGCAACAGGGCAATCAGTGCCGCGATATAACCGCCGCGCTTGAAGCTGATCTGCCGTGGAAAGGCGTTGGAAAAATCGAAGGCCGGGGAAACGAAATTCGCCACCACATTGATGCCGAGCGTCGCAACGGCAAAGGTGAGAGCGGCCAGCAGCGCCAGGAACCAGTTGTCGAACTTCGCTGAAATGCCATCGGGATGGAGAAGCACTTCACCATAGACCGTGTATGCGGCCGTCGTGGTGATGCCGGCCACGAGGCAGAAGGCGAGCAAATTGATCGGCAGGCCCCAGAGGTTGCCCTTGCGCAGCGTTTTTACATCCTTCGCATAGCGTGAAAAGTCACAGAAATTGAGATAGAGCGCGGCGAAATAGGTGATCCATGTCGCAGCCACCGCTGCGAGCGCTGCAACTGAACCGGGTTCACCCGGAACGCCTGCATCCTTGGTCTTTTCCAAAAGCACATCGCGCGGAATTTCGCTGCCGAACGAAAATGTCCCAGCCTTGATGACCAGATAGATCGCAAGGAAAAGCATCATGATCCACACCGCGGGACCGGCCCAATCCTGAAACCTGCGGACCGTTTCCATGCCGCGCTGGATGATCATCAGTTGCAGCGACCATATGATTACATAGCAGATGACTTCCAGCGTCGAATGGCCGAGCATATGGCTGTTCTGGTGGAAGTTGAGCATGGCGTCATTGCGGATCAACAGCGCGACGATGGCGCCCGAGGCCGCTGCGGTCTGTGCACCGTACCAGAAGCATGCAACCACCGCCCGCACCAGCGCCGGCACGTTTGCACCGAACGTGCCGAACGATGCTCGGGCGAGCACGGGGAACGGTACGCCGGTTTTGACGCCGGCATTGCCGACGAGGCTCATGAGGAAGAAAATCACCAAGGAGCCAAGGCCAATGGCGATGATGAAATTGAGGAAGCTGCCGCATAGGAGAAAAAGACTGGCGGCGAGATAATAGCCCCAAAGACTGTGAACGTCCGACGTCCACACGTTGAATATACTGAAGGCACCCCACTTTCGTTCCGTGGCAGGTGCCAGATCCTCATTGTGCAATGCGGGTGAAGGATTGCTTAGAGACATATCGCCTTCCTCATTCAGACGGGATATCGAATAGTTCAATGCCCTCGGCATCGAACGCTGCAACCCCAATCAACCCCTCCAACAATACGGAACGCTGATTGGTTTCGCAGAGCATAGCCAACAGTTGAGCCATTTCCTATTCTATTGTGCGCAGGCTAAATACTTCTCCACAATCGTATTGCTACTGGCGAGCCTTATGATGGCGATGAATTGCGGCACGACGTCTGCGTCTCCGGCTGTGTTACGCAAAAAGCCGGCTCCGCAACGCTCGTGCAATCGAGTATATTGAGCGGAAGGGGGCGCGAACACGTGTTCAAGTGGCGTCGATCAGTCTGGATTAGCGTAGGCGTCATCTCGCTACTTGCGGTAGCCACGGCCTTCACTGTCTTGAGTTTCCGGTATGATGGGGCCGAAGGCCAAAAAGTAACGCTCAATCGCGATAAGATAGCACCAACCGATACTGGCACGACGTTCCCTAACGCTGACGGCGCGTTCGGTGATGTGAATGCGAAACCGCCTCCGGACGCCTATCCTGCCAAAGGTTCCGGGCAGGTAAGCACCCGCCTGGACGAACGAGGCAAAACCCTCAAGGCCCTCCCCGTCGGCAAGATTGTCTTGATTGCTCCCGGAGAAATGACGGTCCAGGAAACGCGGACGGTGAGTGCTCGCGTCGGAGTCAAGATTTCTGACGAGGTTCTCATGGGAACGGTGACCCACGATGACCAGACTTCGTTAAAGACGTTGCATGTTTCGACAGAAATGGAAGCTCAGCTGGAGGGCAGCTCATTCCGTATCGTACCGATCAGCGAGCGGATTCAGCCAATTGCCGAAGGGGATTTTCCTACCGTTTGGAAATGGCAGGTAACGGCGCTTAACGAGGGAGATCAAATTCTCGAAGCTACTCTTTATGCGCTCATTCCTGACGGAGATTCTACAGCACGCCTGCGTATCGACAGCTATTTCGGAGAAGTCTCCGTCAAGGTGAAGCCTGCGTCCTGGGGCGAGGTGTTTATCAAGACGCTGATTCCGCTCCTGGCGTCGCTTATAGTGATCGGCGGGATAGTAATCTTCGTCGCACGCGTGCGACGGCGCAATGCACCCTTGTTATCGCAAGGCGGGGCGGCGTCCTTCGTCAAACGTTCACAAACAGTCAGCGACCCGATCCCCATCGACTATACGACGGTCAATTGGGACGATATCTCCGGCAAACAGCAGAAAGTCCTGCGAGAATCGATTGTGCGCACGTTTCCTAAGGCCGCGGATTTCGACTTGTTCCTCGCAAACGAACTCAACAAAGGGCCGATTGGACTGAAAGTCAGTGATGGCGGATTTGAGCAACAGGTCCATGACTATCTGCTTTATGTCCAAGCCGAGGGATGGACCCTCGATCTGGTTCGAGCCCTTCAGGAGAAGCGCTTTCCGAGCACCAGGCATCTCGTCGAGCAAATTCGAGCGACTGCAAGCATCGACGCTCGACTCAATTGACGAAGCCACAGACCTGATGATGCTTGAGGGAAATGATCGGCTGAACGGATGCCAAGCCACATCCTATAGGTGAAGTGGTGGCCCATGCTGCCACGCCCGACAAAAAATCAAGCAATGTCAAACAGTTGGAGCGGAGCCAGAAGAGTTGGAGGCCTCGCCCGGAATCGAACCGGGATACAAGGATTTGCAGTCCTCTGCGTAACCACTCCGCCACGAGGCCTCAACTGCAATCGAAGCACGGAATAACCCGTTGAAACTCCGGTGCTGTTCTCTATGAGACCGAAATCGCTCCGTCAAGCCATTCCGAAGAAATTCCTCGTCCCATTCCGAACGGGCGTTCTCGCATCGTTCCTGATTGGTTAATTTCTGTTCTACGCTGCATCTTCCGCGGTATGAAGCCCCCAATACAGGCCGCCGGCCCCGGGATGCTCTAGGTATTTCAGTGTTGTCTCGCTGTCCGGTCTGCCGAGTCTTAGAAACGCTGGCAGATCCTCCCTAAGCATCCCACAAGATTGTCGCACACATCCGTACCGGGGTCGCCGTATGTGGTGGGTATGGATTCGAAGATTACCGCGAACCAAGTCTTTCTCGGCAGCACTTGCTCCCAATATGGAGAAAAGCTTGGCCATAGGCCCTTTATGCCCCGCTGGGAAATTGTCTGGACTGATCTGCCAGTCGCAAAACTGGGCCCCTTTTTGCGCTTGCAAGTTCTGAAATAGCAACGCGTGCATTCTGCAAATGAAATGAAAAAAGGTAAACGACGTAAGCCGCCTCGCCACACCTCGAAACGAACAGTCATCAGCGCGATGTGCCTCGTCACGACTTTTGGGTATGTCGTCAGCATCGCTCGCATCAAGAGAACCGCGACCCCGATCAACGCGATTTCTGGAACGTCAATTATCACGGGGACGATTTGACCAAATACCCAATTCATGCGGAAGGCATCACGTGCCCGAGCCGTCTTTCTTGTTCGCGACATTCCCCTTCCAGCGGCGTCCGAGCTTTACCTCCAACTGACGCCGCTTGCGCCGCACCAGGGCAGAATCATGCGACAGCACGACGAGGCCGAGCGGAATCATCCAGAACCCGAGAACCGGGAGAAAACCCAATGTACCGCCAGCGACAAGCGCACCACCGAGCGTGCGACGCATTGCCACCGATTGCGGCATGGGTACGTGGCGGCCGAGAATGCGCATATGCCGGCGCTTGACCCGGGCCTTGTGCGTCTCTTCGGCGTGCTCCTTGTTGTCTTCCGGGCGCTCAGCCAAAACTTTTCCCATCATCTGGACGTGTTTCGACCGGATGTAAGAAGCCGGGCCGGCCATGTCATCCTTCTGTTATGCACATTTGCGGAAAAAAAATCGAAATGGTCCTTTGCAAAAGCGAAACCCTTTTGCTATAGGCCACATCGCTGATGACTGAGTAGCTGTTCCCCGGTAGCTCAGCGGTAGAGCAACCGGCTGTTAACCGGTTGGTCGCTGGTTCGAATCCGGCCCGGGGAGCCACTTCCAAGCACAATCCCAGACTTTTATTGCAGTTTTTTGAAGGCCGACAAGCTTCGGACTTACGTGTCGGCCCATATTCATGAGTTTACCGGCCTGCGGCATCGGCGTTCACTCATTTATGGTCTGGAACCGCACCGCGCCATTGCTCAAAAACACTGCCTTGTCGAATAAGGCGAGATCGAGCGGATTGGGCAATCGAATATCTCGCAGATCGGGACAGGGTTTCAACGATGGATCGTATGACCGGTCGATCTGCGAAATGAAGACGATGATCAGCCCTCGTTGCCGTGCAAACCCTCGCAGCGCTTGCACCTGTGTCGTCAGATCCGGTCTGTCGCGCTTTTGATCGAGAATCTGCAGATAATCGATGACGGCCAATGTCCCATTTGGGGCCTCTGCCAGTCGCTCGATGATGTAATCGGCGCAGATGGCATTGGAGTGGTCCAGTTCGAAACTTTGATCAAATAGCGTGGGATTGCCTCCGATGGCGCGCAAGCGATCGACGACGTCCTTTGCCGTGTATTCGAGCGTAAAGAACGCGCTGCGACGACCTGCCTTCATCGCTTGAACGGCCAGCCTGAGACCCATCAGCGTCTTGCCCTGGCCGGGCCGCGCGCCGATCAGTACGAGGTCGCCCGGAAGCAATCGGGAAAACAACTCGCTGGCCGGCAAGCCTGCAGGCGCTGTGGCTGCGAGCAAGCTCCAGCTCGTAAAGCCTTCCCTCGCTGCGATCTGATCGAGGGCCTTGTGCAGGGGAATGCCGAGTTCGCATGCGAGGTTTTTGGCCTGGCGCTTCAAATGGAAAACGGGTGCCGACAATTTCATCTAAATAACCTCCTATTGCGAGCGTATGCTGCAGTCCCTCCTTATGCGTCGTGCTCGAACAGTCGGTTTCAAAAATCTTCACCCTGCATGAATGATGCTTTCCCGAATGGAGGGGGGAGGCATGGGCTTTGCCGGAGCCGATTCGTAGCCGATTCTGCGTGGCAGCGGCAAGCCGTGCGGGGTGAACAATGCACCCTTGCGATGTGGCGGCTCGTATGCTCGAATTATGATCGTCGCCTTTCGATGATCCTTATACCGAGCTGCCCATGTCGTTTCGACCGCCACAAAACACTTCATCCGGTCTCGATCGCGGAGCGCCGCCGAGCGCGATCGACATGGAAATCATGGCTGAAATGGCAGCGGCGCTGGGCCGCGCGGGACAGAAAGTCGAACAGGCGCTGGAGCAACTGAACGCGGCCTCGGATACTGAACGCGCGGCGCGCCTGAAGGCAGCGGCGAAAGCAGTGCACGCCTATTTCATCCAGCGCGAACTTTGCGGGCTGCGCAGACATGACGACGCGATAAACCACTATGGTATCCCGCGCGCGGTGCTGGTGCGGCTGGGCGCCGACTGAGCTTTATAGACCAGCAAATACGCCTGGCGCTGCCGCCTGTTGAACTTTGCCGGCCTTGCCGCGTTTGAAGGCTGCGGAGCGTACTTCCAACACCGGCTTCGCTTGAACCGGCTTCATTTCGCCGGGATTTGTTCTAGTCTCGAGCGAAATGTTCAAGGGAAAGCGCGAATGGCATATGAGATTTTGATGCCGGCCGAAATGAGCGAGGCCGACCGGCTCACCATCGCTGCCGGACCGGGAGACGGGTACACGCTGATGCTCCGTGCCGGCGAAGGCATCGCAAGCCATCTCCTTGCCCATCATGGCGATGCGCCAGCGTTTCACGTTCTTTGCGGGCCCGGCAATAATGGCGGCGACGGTTACGTGATTGCCCGCGCGCTTAACGACAGCGGCGCCAGCGCCTTCGTCTGGTCGGACGGCGCGCCCAAGGCCGGCACCGATGCCGCCCGCGCACTTGCGGACTGCCCGCTACGTCCGCGTTCAATCGAAGGCTTCGCGCCCCAGCCCGGCTCAGTCGTCGTCGATGCCTTGTTTGGCGCCGGGCTGGACCGGCCGGTCACCGGCAAGGCTGCCGAGGCGATCGAGCGCGCCAACCAGGAGCCGGTGCGCCGGATTGCCGTCGATGTGCCTTCGGGGCTCGATGGCGCCACCGGCCTGCCGCTCGGCACTGTCTTCCAGGCCGATAGCACGATCACGTTCTTCAGAAAGAAGCCGGCGCATTTGCTCTATCCGGGCCGCGCGCTGTGCGGCGATCTTATCGTCCACAATATTGGCATCAGGGATGAGGTGCTCGCCGCGATCTCGTCACGTTGCTTCGAAAACGCGCCCGGCTTGTGGCGGGACCAACTCCCCTCGCCTGATGTCGACACCCACAAGTACCGTCGCGGTCACGTCGCCGTATTCTCGGGCGGCGCCACGTCAACGGGGGCGGCGCGCCTGTCGGCGATGGCTGCCGCCCGCAGCGGCGCGGGCGCGGTCACGGTCCTTTCTCCAGGTGAGGCACTTGCGGCCAACGCAGCGCATCTGACATCTATCATGCTCAGCCGGTGCGACCATGGACAGGACCTCGCCGACTTTATCGAAGCGCGCCAGCCAACCGCCTTCGTCATCGGGCCCGGTTTCGGTATTGGCGAAAAGACGCGCGCCCTTGCGCTTGAGCTCCTTGACAAGGCGCCCGGACACTTCGTCTTCGATGCCGATACGATCACATCGTTCAAGGACAAGCCGGATATGCTGTTTGCCGCGACCCGGCGCCTGCCGGAAGTGCGCCTGGTACTTACGCCGCACGAAGGCGAATTCAAGCGCCTCTTCCCTGATCTCGATGCGGAGGCCATGCCCTCAAAGCTGGAGTGGGCACGCGCTGCAGCTGCGCGCGCCAACGCGATCATTATCTATAAGGGCGCCGATACCGTCATTGCAGCGCCAGACGGGCGCGCCGTCATCAACAGCAACGGCACGCCCCTTTTGGCGACCGCAGGGTCGGGCGATGTGCTTGCGGGGCTCAACGCAGGATTGATGGCGCAGGGCATGGCGCCGTTTGCGGCAGCCTGCGCGGCGGTTCATATCCACGGCGCGGCGGCCCATGCACTTGGCTTTGGGCTGATTGCCGAAGACCTGCCACGGGCAGCCGGAAGAGTTTTAGCCGCCCTGATGGAAACCGCAGAGGAGAGCAAATAACCGAGCCCGAGGCGCCGATCCCGGTGCGCCTGACAGGAATGCCACGCCACTCAAGGCGTCAATTACGGAGTTACAGTATGAAACCTTCACTGCTGCTGACAGCCCCTCTCCTCTTCGCCGCTTTGACCGGTTGCGCGGGGATCGACTACGCAAAATCCAACTATGGCGGCCTGCCGCAGCAACAATTTACGGCGAGCAACGGCCAGTCATTCCAGATCATCGACAATCCGCAGCGCAACCGCTTGATGATTGGACCGGGCGGCGGTGGAGCGACGCAAGGCTTCGTCAAGGGCCTCGCCGGCGGTCTGGTGGCGACGCCACCGGTAGTCTACCGCGACGCGGCCGAGCAGTTCCTGCGCAGCACCGGGCGAAACTGTACGGCTCGGGACGTGACCGCGATCATGGATCCGCGCTATGAAGTTCGCTACACCTGCATGGGCGGGAGAACCAACCAGGATCGATTGTTGGGACCGGCCCAATAGTTCGATAGCCGCATTAACCCGGTCTTTACCTTGATCGTTCACCTTGTTCCCGAGCGCGAAAAGGTGTTGCGTACGCGCTTCCCGTTTTAATCGATGCACGTCATCATTCTGTCGTAATAACAGGGTAGTGAACGTTCTCAAGCGAACAGCTTATCTTCGTCTTTGACCACGGATGTACTGGCACTGATGTAGAGGTAAGTTTAGGAAGGTCGGGTCGCTCCCGGCCTTTTGCTTTTGTGGATTTGCGTCGAATATTTGGATTACGTGAACCGAATTCGTTGGCGGCCCAGCGCTGGGCCGCTAAACGATTTCTCGTTGTGACGGCGAGGCATTCCGGAACCTG
Source organism: Phyllobacterium sp. CL33Tsu (assembly GCF_900113985.1). Taxonomy (NCBI): domain Bacteria; kingdom Pseudomonadati; phylum Pseudomonadota; class Alphaproteobacteria; order Hyphomicrobiales; family Phyllobacteriaceae; genus Phyllobacterium; species Phyllobacterium sp. CL33Tsu. The sequence goes on from NZ_FORJ01000002.1 coordinate 130,737, forward strand.
CCACTGCGGCACAGCGGTAGGGGGCTTGCCACGTCATCAAGCTCATCGCTTGCTACCCGCTTCCCTTTGGTCTCACCGTCGCGCCGAAACCCGCGTCAAGCTCATCGCTCTCTGCCGTTTCGCCTCAATCTTCCTGCCGCGCCGAAACCCGCGTCAAGCTCATCGCTCTCTGCCGTTTCGCCTCAATCTTCCTGCCGCGCCGAAACCCGCGTCCAGTTCATCACGTGCTGCTGGACTAAACGTTTTCTCCTCGCCACGGCGAGGTCATCCCGAAGCGGCTCAAGTCAGCAGCCGGATGGCGGCTTGCCGCGTCAAGCTCATCGCTCTCTGCCGTTTCGCCTCAATCTTCCTGCCGCGCCGAAACCCGCGTCAAGCTCATCGCCCGCTGCTGCCAGCAGCTAGAATTCGATCGTCACCAGCACCGTGTCGGAATACTTTCCAGCCGGCTTTTTGTTTAGCGGTTCAGTGATTCTGCCGTACACGGGGACCTTTATTGGAAAGCCGGTGCCGGTCCCCTTTTCAGGGTCGGTTTCTCGCCACGGTACGCCGGCGGAAGCATCCTTGTAAAGTTCATAGCCGACAGAGGTCTCCATCTCGCCTCCCATGTACATTTTACGGACCTTCGGACTTCTCGACTTACCATTGTCGACCGTGATCGTGTAGTTGGCTTCGGGCGAGCACCGGACGTTCAGCGCGGTCGAGGCCCGCATATTTTTCCAATCCGTGACAGGCGTGACAACACCGAAATCGAGATCACCCATGACGTTCAGCTTGCAGCTCGGCTTGATTTCGACGCTAAGTGGACGCGTCGTCGCCATACGAATCATTTGTGGGGGTACTGATGCCGAGCACGAGGGATTAGACCCCTTGCTCAACACGCCATACCAGACATCGACTTGGAGATCTGTTTTATAGATACCTGCCTTGACCCAACGACCAGGTGGAATTTTCACGGTCCAATAATCGAACATGTATTCAATTGTACCCTTCGTGCCCGGCACGTCGTAGCGGTAGGTGTCGTAGCCGCCCTTGGCGGCGGACTGGCCGTGGGTCAAGACGTCGAACGCGAGTTTGTCACCGTTTTCGGATCTCAGGGTCTGGTCGTCGGTATCAGCCAGGGTGATGCATGCATAAAAAATCGAACCGACATTCGCCCCTGTCACATTGCAGGAGATACTTACCGGGGGAAAGGTCACAATGGCCGCCTCGCCGCTCATGGCCTCGAGTTCTATTGTATCCATCCGATTTGTGCACGTCGCGGATGCGTTGGCTGCAGCCGGAACCACCCACATTCCCAGGAGGAAAAAGAGGCAAACCAATAGCATTTTCATAAAACAGGTCTCCTCGGACTGCTTCCTTTGCCCTCCAGACGACGGCGCTTTATTGGCATCGAACACCTCCGATATGCACCTGTTGCCCTGGTGTCGGACGGTATTCAAACTCTGCCGCGCACACTGCCCCATCCGCCATATGAATGGACGCAGCGTTATTGGCCTTGAGCCCCTTGATGAAAGCCTGTCCGTCATAACCGACGACAAAGGCATCTTCTACTCCGTTGAGACTGCCGGCCAACCCGGCTTCCAGCGGCTCGCCCGCCGCGTCGACGAAGGAAATGACAGCCGCTTCGGGGTCTTCCTTGACGCCGAAATCGACGACGACCCCGCTTTGCTGCGCCGGCACGACGATAGTGCGCGTCGAATCGATCGCAGCATCGACCGGAAGATTGGTCGTATCGATATCGATACGGTTTTCTTCGTAGGAATTCAGGTTTGGAACTATGATGCGGCCGGACTTGTTCGTGCGTCCGATCACCCGATTGTCCGAGCGAACCTCGACGTCCGGCGCGCCAACCTTGACCACGGCAAAGGCATCGTCGAGACGATTGGTGGCGAAAACTCCGCCGCCCGCGACAGCGATCGCACCATCAACCCAGAGATTGCCCTGTGCGGTATCGTCGTACTGATTCACCTGACCTTCGATTCGCGCATATTTCGATCGATAACTTGCCGATGCCGACCGATTTGCCGCCTCGCCCTCGCGGTCCCTGAGGCTCCAGCCGTAGCTGCCCTCTTGCTGCGTCTCCTGTTTCGTCAGGGCCGTCGTTACCGCCAGCCCGTCAGGAGATTGCTCGAGGCCCGTGTTGAGACCGATGCCATTGTCGAACGGGATCGACAGGCCGGCGAAAATACCGAAACTGTCGCTGTCGTTCAGGTCGGTGAAGGCCGAAGCATAGAAAGAAGTGCTTTTGAACATCGCTTGGCTGTAGGAAATCCCGGCAATACTGCTTTTCTCGCCCGTATCAGTCTCGATATGCGTGAAGGACAAGTTGAGGCTTGCCCGTTCGATCGGCGTCGGCACGCTTAAGGAAGCCTGGATGGTCCGGCGCGGTACGCGCGGGCTGTAGATTTGCGTGTAACCGGTAAATATGTAGCCGTTGCTGCTTAAATCGACGCCGTCATCGGCTGAGATCGAAGCAATGTCGTCATAGCTTCCAAAGGTCTGCTGGACGCTGCCATAAAGCCCGTATGAACCAATATCGAATTGCAGCCCACCATTGAGGAGCATGCCTGTGCCATCCTCGTACTGGCTACCGGCAGCCGCCAAGGAAAGCGCACCAAAGCTTCCTACCAAAAACACAGCGCCGGCGCCACCATTGATCAGACCCGCTCCGCCCTCGACATGGGATTGGAGCGTAAGTCTGTCCGTGGCGCCGTAGCGCGCCGTCGCGCTTCCGACCGGATCGCCGAAATAGTCGTTCGATTCGGTACCGAAGTTACGCCGGGGAAAACCCCCTTCGACCGAGAAGTCGACGAGACCTTGTTTCAGCATGTCGACGGTGCTGTAGAATGGCAGAGATGTCCGGGTTTCACGTCCAAGCGTGTCACGCACCACGACCTGCGCGTCGCCATTTCCCGTATATGCCGGAAGGTTGGTCAGACTGAAGGGGCCTGCGGGTACGTCCATCGAAAACGTCTTGGCGTTGCGCGTGTAGACTTCGAGTGTCGATGGAACGGCCGCCGAGCCGGTGAACCCCGGCATGGGCAAAGTCACCAGATCCGAACGCAGGCGGAAGTTTCGCGACACCTGCATGCCACCGAGATAGACGGGGCGTGTCCACGAAAGACCGCCCGACACGAAGTCGCCAACCTTGTAGGTGACGAGGCGGTTCTGGTCCGAATAACTCCAGAGCGTATTTAGGCGCTCGACGCCGCCAAGCTCGCCATCGGACAGGCTGGCGGTAAAAGACTGGCTGAGCGTGCCGTAGCGACTGAATATGCGCCCGTCAAAGCCGCCGGAGACGCCGCGAAACGCATCGAACGAACCATCGAGCATGTTGTCGGTGCTCGAGAACAACGAATAGTTGAGGACAGCTCCCGTACTCGCCGTCGCAGGCTGCCGCTTTTCTGTCGGATTGACGTCGATGACTTTTGGCAAACGCGCAGAATCCGCCGCCTCGATGTAAACCATCTGCGTCTCGCTCACGACGTGATAGGAAACGCCGATGAGTTCGTTCAGATTGACTAAATCGTCCGGCCTCGTGCCGTTCGGCGGACGCAAGCCAAGTTCCTTGAGTTCTTTGGCCCTGGCACTGAGATGGCCGTCCCGCGCCTGCTCGAAAGCGCCGAGCAAACCGGTGGAAACGTCGTTGATAAAGACTTCGAGTTGCAGTTCCTGGGTCGCTTGCGATTGCAGGATTCCCGGTTGCAGACCGGTTGCAGCAGGGATGACCGGCGTCGCCCCTTGCGTCGACTGCTGAGCAGAGGCAATGGCATCAAATACAAGTGTTCCGGCTATCGCAAAGCTAGTTACGTATAGGAACCGTCGCATCGATTGCGCCCCTATCGCTTTGAGCCCGGATCTGCAAGTTGCCCTGCAGCGGACCCTTCACCAGCCCCAACGCGAAGTCGGCGGTAGACCCGCCCTGCACGTAGCCGACAAGGCCCGACTTGCTGGCAACCACGCGGCCGCCCGAGAGAATCTTAAGATCGGAGATGCGTGCGGTGATATCGCCGGCATTGGAGCCAGTCACGACCAGGCCCCTAAGGGTCTGTTTCACGCTCCAGCTTAGCTTGGCGTCAAGCGCATCCTTGTTGTGAAAAAAGACGGGAACCGAGAAACGCAGCGAAAAACCAACCGTACCGGCCTTGGCTTTCCTCGGGTCGGGAATCTCGTCGATCAGGATACGGTAGCGCTCTTCGCCGATGACGGGCGCTTTGCTGACCCGAACAACGCGAAGGACGTATTGCCCCCCTGCGGGCACTTTAGCGGCCGGAGGACTGGCAACCACATCCGGTGTCGGGTCAAGCTTCTCGACACCGTTGACGGTCGACCAGCGGAACACCCGGACCTGAATATTGACCGGCTCATCGTCGCCGTTGGTCAGCGTAAGCTTGCTTGCGACCTGCGGAGAAGAAATATCGAGCTTTATGGGCATGACCGTCAGCGACGACGCCGCGGCCCATGTTGACATCGACAACCACAGACAAACGACGCTGATCAAAGAAAAGAATGGCAGCTTATACCGCAACATCAATAAAAATAACCTACAAATGCAATGTATTAAATGCGTTGTATTAAACGCGTTCTTCAGTAATCTGAAATACTGCAGCGACTGAGATATAGACCGAACAGAACGATGCGAGCAGGAAGAGAATTCCCCCTGCCCGCTTACGAGATTAGTAGGTCAGAACGATCTGTACCGTATCGGTATAGACGCCTACCGGTTTGCTGGTTATGTCGCTCTTCTTGACCACACCATAGATCGTCACTTCCTGCGGCGTATCATTGGTCAGGTTGTTGATAGTGAGCGGACCACCGGACCCGGTGCCGGCAAGACCCCAGGCATCACCGTAGTAGCCATTCTTGTAGAGCGAATAAGGAACCTTGTTGGTGCCGCTCTGCACATTGCGCTGGTTTCCGTCCGCGTGGAGACCGTAGCCAAGCCCGAGCGTCGGAGCAACGGCAGCAGGGCCCGTTGCCGGCTTGTAGCCACTGCAGGATACGCTGACGCGAGCAGAACGCTGAATGTCGTTTGTCGGCGTTCCGGCAACCTGGCCGAAATCGAGCGTCGCGCCCTCGAGCAGATTTGCGGTACAACCGGATTGGATTTCAAGCCGAACATTGAGTTCCGAAGTCTGGCTGGCAGCAAGCGCCGAGCCGGCCGACGAAGTGGCTGCGACCACGAATAGGGCAGCAGCGAGGCGTAGTGTTTTAGTGCTCATTGGTGGTGTCCTCAAATCAGATTCGTATGAAAAATTTTGACCCCTATTAATTGGGGTAGTTAAATTACCGTTTACGTGAGTACGGCAATAGTTTTGTCATAATTTTATTTGAAGCGACTAAAATTAAGAAATTAACGACAAACTGGATGAATATATTAGTTCAGATGATCAGTTCAGAGCTTTATTGCAAAATATTATGATACTTTAGTCTAATATCAACAACAACCAATCGCGTTTTGTTTCATTTTTACTATTGAGATGATCTATTCGAACGCAAGCGAACGTTCATATGTCGGCTAAAAGACGCTCGAATGACGTCAATTGCCGTCGAATACTTGTGGCCCATCGCCTTTATGCTCAAAGGCGCCAATCCCTTGCTCGCGCGAGTTGATATTGGCGCTTTAGAAACACGAGTAGCTTGCGAACTACATTCACACGCGCGATCACTCGCTTGCGTTTTAGAACCACTGGATGCAACTTAAACGTTTGATAACATGGGCCAACAATAGTCCGCCAATTGGAAGATCGACGGCATGAAGCAAACATCTATCGCCAACCCCGATGCCAAGTGGCTCACGCCTGAAAATGTCGGCGCCATGATGAAGGGGCTCCCTCTCAAGGCTCAGGCTGCACTTCGCGCTGCGGTTCATCTGCCCCGCGGAACGCTGGCGATCACAACCCCCAATGGCCAATTGTTCAAGGTTGGCGGCCGGCAGGCCGGGCCAAATGCGTCGGTCATTCTTCACAATTGGAACCTGCCGGGCCGCGCCTTCTCGGGCGGTACGATAGGCCTTGCGGAGTCCTACATGGACGGCGATTGGGAGAGCCCCGATGTCGCGACCTTCCTCGAACTCTTCGTCGTCAATGAAGAGGTCGGCGAAAACCTTGCCGGCGGCTCGAATTTCATGCTCAACACGGTGCAGCGGCTACGGCACTGGCTCAATGACAATACCCGCAGCCGTTCGCGCAAGAATATCTCGGCGCATTACGACCTCGGCAACGCCTTCTATCGCGAATGGCTCGATCCAACGATGACCTATTCGTCGGCCCTGTTTGCGGAAAACGCCACCGACCTCGAAAGCGCCCAGAATGCCAAGTATCGCGCCCTCGCCCGCAATATCGGCATTACCCCCGGCAGCAGGGTGCTGGAAATCGGCTGTGGCTGGGGCGGATTTGCCGAATTTGCCGCGCGCGAGATCGGCGCGCATGTGACCGGGCTCACGATCAGCCGTGAACAATATGAGTACGCGCGCCAGCGCATCGAACGGGCAAAGCTTTCCGGCAAGGTCAACATCAAGTTCCAGGATTACCGTGACGAGACCGGCAAATACGACCATGTCGCGTCGATCGAGATGTTCGAGGCGGTAGGCGAAAAATATTGGCCGGTATTCTTCGGTAAGGTGAAGGACTGTTTGAAGCCGGGCGGCAGCGCCGGCCTGCAGATCATCACCATCAACGACAAATCGTTCGATCGCTACCGCAGGCGGCCGGATTTCATCCAGCGCTATGTTTTTCCGGGCGGCATGTTGCCGACGCCTGAACGGCTGAAGCGGCTCGGCAAGGATTTTGGCCTCGACCTTTACCGCGAGCACGTGTTCCCGCAGGACTATGCGCGAACGCTCGCCGAATGGCGCCAGCGCTTCTGGGACTCGTGGGACCGCCTGCGTCACCTTGGTTTCGACGGCCGTTTCAAGAAACTCTGGGAGTTCTACCTGTTCTATTGCGAGGCCGGCTTCCGCTCCGAATACATCGACGTGCGCCAGGTCTTCTACAAGTCATGACTGAGAGCGGCTTGGATAAGGCGTTCGAACGCATCTGGAACGTGGCGAATGGGCTAGGATTGCCCGAACTCGCTGAGAGCACCACGCATGGAACACCTTCCCTGAAAGTAAAGACGTCGTTCATCGGTCGACTCAAGGATGCCGACACCTTCGCCATCCACTGTCCGCTCGAGGAAAAGCCGCTCCTTATGGAGAGTGTCCCTGAAATCTACTTCGAAACCGACCACTATAAAGGCTGGCCCTATATCCTGATGCGTCTCGGCCGTATTTCGGATGCGGAACTTGGCCATCGAATCAAATTGGCCTGGCATGCCAAGGCGCCTGCCAAGCTCCGTAAAGCTGTAGAAGCAAAGCCTTAGCGCTCGCCTGTCATTTCGATCAGCGCGGTCTCGACCCCGAGCCCGGTCCGGTCCGCGACTTCGCGCAGCGCAAAGGACGAATTTATCTTCGTTACATGCGGCATCGCCGAAAGCCAGAATTTGTGGATACGCTCGTAGTCCTCGAGATCTTTCGCGGCGATCCGCAGCAGATAGTCATATTCGCCCGACATCAGATAGCAGACAAGAACATTGGGGCAGCGTTTCACCGCGGTTTCGAACTCCCGCAATTGCTTGTCTGCCTGCCCAGACAGCGAAATATTGACGATGACGATGACCGGATGCCCGAGCATCTTGTTGGAGAGCCGTGCGTGATAGCCGCGGATGACGCCGGATTTCTCCAGAAGGTCGAGCCGGCGCGAGCAGGCCGATTGCGACAGGCCGACCTTCTCCGCCAGCGTCGCATTCGACATGCGTCCATCCTTCTGCAAGCTGTCGAGAATCGCGATATCGATCCTGTCCAATGTCATTCTTCGCGCTTTCCGCTTTCAATTGCCGATCTTGCGCAAGAATATTCGAAATTTTGCCTTCCGTCGAGCCGTCTTGGCAAGGACATGCGACAGGATTCGTGATGAAATATTTGCCTCAAAAGGGAACTCAAAAACACTAACAGGAGGCGTTATGCGCATTGGCTGCCCGAAGGAAATCAAAAACCATGAATATCGCGTCGGTCTCACTCCGGGGGCCGTACGCGAATACATCGCTCATGGCCACACGGTCATCGTCCAGTCCGGAGCTGGCATTGGAATAGGCGCCGACGACGGGGCCTACCAGGCGGCAGGCGCGAAGATCGCCAAGACTGCCGAAGAAGTCTTTCAGCAATCCGACATGATCGTGAAAGTGAAAGAGCCGCAGCCCTCCGAGTGGGCGCAGCTGCGCGAGGGTCAGCTTCTCTACACATATTTGCATCTCGCTCCCGATCCGGAACAGACCAAGGGTCTCCTCGCATCCGGTGTGACGGCGATAGCCTATGAGACCGTTACGGATGATCGCGGCGGCCTGCCGCTGCTCGCGCCAATGTCGGAGGTCGCCGGCCGTCTTGCGATACAGGCGGGTGCAACGGCCCTGCAGAAGGCCAATGGCGGCCGCGGCGTTCTTCTAGGCGGCGTGCCGGGGGTTCTTCCGGGCAAAGTAACGATCATCGGCGGCGGCGTCGTCGGCATCAACGCGGCCATGATGGCGACAGGTCTTGGCGCTGATGTCACGATTCTCGACCGCTCCATTCCGCGTTTGCGCCAGCTCGACGACCTTTTCCGCGGCCGTATCCACACGCGCTATTCGACTATCGAAGCCCTCGACGAAGAGGTCTTCTCAGCGGACATCGTTGTCGGCGCCGTGCTCATTCCGGGCGCCGCAGCGCCGAAGCTCGTCACCCGCGAAATGCTGTCAGGCATGAAAAAGGGTGCTGTCATTGTCGATGTCGCCATCGACCAGGGCGGCTGCTTCGAGACATCACATGCGACCACCCATTCCGAGCCGACATATGAGGTCGACGGGATCATCCACTATTGCGTCGCCAACATGCCGGGAGCCGTGCCGGTCACTTCGGCCCATGCGCTGAACAATGCGACACTGCAATATGGCCTGCAGCTGGCCGACCGTGGCGTCAAGGCGCTGGTCGACAACCCGCATCTGCGCAATGGCCTCAACGTCCACAAGGGGCGGATCACCAACCAGGCCGTTGCCGAAGCGCTTGGCCTGGAGATGGTCGAAGCCAAGGCCGCCATCGCGGCCTGACGCATCGCTGCATCATTATCAAGGAGCCCGGACCTGTGTCCGGGCTTTTTTCATGGCAACTCGATGCGGCACTGGAAGCAATTGTTGCGCGCCGAGCGCATATGCACATAGGCGACATCGTCTCGCGCGAGCAATTCGGCGGCGCGGTTGTCGATTGCCTCGGTTCGGATTACCCCGCCCGTTCCGTAGACGATACGGTCCTGGCAGGAATAGCCGCGCAAGATGTAGTCGCTCGTCTCGCGAAACATCGCCGGCATCTCCTCTGTTTCCGGGTAGCGCTCGCATGTATCAGCATGGAGAAACACCGGCCCTGTTTCCGCGTAAGGTTGCGGCGCTGGAAACGGTCTATGCGACAGGATCAGATATTTGTCGCCTGCCGCAATGTTCTGCAGGCAATGGCGGCACGGCATGCCATCGCCGTCAGATAGGTAGGTTTCGGGTGTCTGGCCATTGGCGTCGGCTCCGCCCTGCTGGTAGTGGCGAGCGAGCGTGGTGGACATGGCAATATAGCGGATCGTGCTCATCGGTGTCTCCTTTGTTGGAGCAAGAAGACACCGAACGAGGGAGCCGAGCCACCCGATTCATGCGGATGTTGACCAGCAAGTCCGCGACCTCGATGTGAAAGGCGACGTAGCCGTAAACATCGCTGCCCGCGGCCTTGGCTGCAACGACGACCCGGTCACTTCCCACGAAACCGGGCGCCGGTCTATAGAACAGCCCGAGTTGCGGCACCTTGTGCGAATTGCACTTGGCAAGAAAGTGCCCGGCCGCATAGGTCGGATTGCCTGTGAAGCGTTGAATTCTGACCGTACCGTGCGCAGGTTCCGTGACGACTTTCAACGAGCCCGGGTTTCGACCTGAACAATCACCGTTCACTTTGTAAAATCCGGCAAGTCCGGTTTCCTGTCCGGCTTTCGCGGACACCTTGGCGCTTCCCGACCCTTCCTTGGTCGTCGAGAGTTCGGAAGGGACACAACCAGACAGCAAGGCCATGGCGATCATGGAATAAAGGGCACTGCGCATCGACAAGATAATTTTACCTCCCAGAACGAATCTATTTGCGTTCATAGGGGGTTATTCGCGTTTTCTCTATTCGGTGCGCGTCGAATTCCACAGATCGTTATTCGAACGTGGCAAGCCCTGGATTCTTCGTCCTGCGTCGGGCTTTCAGCCCAAGTCCCCAGACCAGAGCCCGAGGATGAGGGAGAGCATTTCGGAATGACGCTTTGCCTTAAACCCACGCCTCGATTTCAGCCTCGGCGAAGCTGACCGGATGAAACCCCATCCGCTGGTACATCTGCAAGGCACGTGGGCTGTCGAGCGTGTTGGTTTCGATGATGACCTTCTGCGGGTCGCTCATCCACGCCGTCGAGATCGCCTCGTTGAGAAAGAACCTGGCAAGACCGCGACCCTGAAATTCCGGGATCAGCCCGAAATAGAGAATCTCCGTGACGCCTTCGTCCTCGCCAGTGACGAGTTCGAAGAAGCCGGCCGGAGAGCCATCCGCGTAGAGAACATGGATATCGACATTGCCGCGGTGAATGATCGCGGCGAGCGCCTTGTCGTCGAGATGACGGTGGACCGACCAATGATGCGGCTTGCCTACCTGCTCATAGAGGAACCGGTAGAAGGGTAATGAAATCCTCGTCGCCCGCATGATTGCCAGCTTGAAACTGACGGGCGTCGGAACGGATTGGGTCGGGCGATCGGTCAGTTCGAGATGCGTCACCCGGGTCTTCAGCATGCGGGGCTTGGGATTGTCGGCCATGGCTTACGCTTCGCCCGTTACGACGGGAGTATCCTTGTGGGCGCCCCACTCCGACCACGAGCCATCATAAAGCAGATTGTCCTTGTGGCCGAGCGATTCGAGCGCGAGGGTGATAACGGCTGCGGTGATCCCCGAGCCGCAACTCGTCACGATCGGACGGGACAAGTCCACGCCCGCCTCGTCAAGGACATGCCGCAACCCGCTGAGGTCCTTGAGATAACCCTTATCGGCAAGGCTCGATGAGGGTACGCTGCGGGCGCCCGGCATGTGGCCGGAGCGTAGGCCCGGGCGTGGTTCCGGATCGGTTCCGACGAAGCGGCCGGCGGAACGCGCATCGGCAATCTGACGCGAGCCGCTATCGACGATCTGGCGCATCTGCTCGAAACTTGCAACCTTGCCTGCATCGAACTTTTCCACGAATGCGGAGGGCGCGATCTTGGTCACCGCGTCCGTGACCGGGCGGCCCGAAGCCTTCCAATTGTCGAAGCCGCCATCGAGCACGAAGACTTTCTTCGCGCCCATGGTGCGGAACATCCACCACACCCGGGGCGACGTGTACATGCCGGGCCCATCATAGACGACGATCGTGTCCTCATTGGTAATGCCCATGCTGCTGACGGCGGCCGCAAAGGCTTCCGGCTTCGGGAAAGTATGCGGCAGGGCAGAATCGGGATCCGACAACTGCTCATGGTCGAAGAAAACAGCGCCCGGAATGTGGGCTGCCTCATACTCGGCCTTGGCATCGCGGTTCTGGAACGGAAAGTACCAGGACGCATCGAGGATGCTCAAGCCGGGCTGATCGAGGCGCTCCTCAAGCCAGTCCGGCGAAACGACAAAGGCGCTTTTTTCCGACACGTTCACTCTCCCTCCGGCAAGGCGCCGAACCTGATGCGAAAACGCCGGTTCTCCTTGCCCTTTTTTTCGATTTTGCCGATATGGATTGCTCCGACCTCGCCGGTGGTCGCTACGTGGGTTCCCCCGCAGGGCTGCGAATCGATCACCGCGTCCTTGCCGATGCACACGAGCCGGATACGTCCCGTGCCCATGGGCGGACGTACATTCTTCGACTTGATAAGGCCCGGATTTGCCGCCAGTTCCTCGTCGGTAATCCAGCGGGTGAATACCGGATGATTGGCGTTCACCAGTTCCATCAGCTTGGCCGTTACGCCCTCGCGCGTGACCCCCGCCTCCGGCAAATCGAAGTCGACGCGGCTGTCATCTTCGCTGACCGCAGCTCCTGTGATGGGAAACGGGCAGACGACACTCAAGAGATGGCAGGCCGTATGCATGCGCATCAACCTGTAGCGGCGGTCCCAATCGATGCGAAGCAAGAGCTTTTCGCCGACTGCGGGCACGGGCTGCTCCGCGGCCGGCACATGGATGATCTCTTCCTTGGTTTCGCCTGTTATCGTTGCGGCGATGGCGATGCTCGATCCGTCGGGCCGGATGAAGGCGCCGGTATCTCCGGGCTGGCCGCCCGAGGTGGCATAGAAGACCGTCCGATCCGTAAGAATGCCGCCGCGCTCGTTGACGCCGACAACCCTCGCCTCAATCTCCTTGAGGTAGGAATCGTCGCGAAACAGGATCGTGGTATCGTAAGCCATTATGAATTCTCGAACGGGATGGAAATGTCGGACTTGGTCTCCATCCACGCCGGCACCGGCAGGTCCTTGGATCGCAAGAATTCGGGATTGAACATCTTCGACTGATAGCGGTTGCCATAGTCGCACAGCACCGTGACGATGATATGCTCCGGGCCAAGATCGCGTGCCATGCGGATGGCGCCGGCAATGTTGATCCCCGATGAGCCGCCGAGGCAAAGCCCCTCTTCCTGCACGAGGTCGAACACCACGTCGAGAGCTTCCGCATCCGAAATCTGATAGGAAAAATCAGGCTTGAAGCCTTCGAGATTGGCTGTCACCCGCCCCTGTCCGATGCCTTCGGTAATCGAGTTGCCCTCTGCCTTGAACTCGCCGGTGGTATAATAGGAGAACAGCGCAGCGCCGAGCGGATCGGAAAGCCCTATCTTGATCGACGGGTCGCGCCCCTTCAGCCCTTCCGCAACCCCGGCAAGCGTGCCACCCGATCCGACCGCGCAAATGAACGCGTCGACCTTGCCGTTGGTGTCGCGCCATATTTCCGGTGCGGTGGTTTCCACGTGCGCCTGACGGTTGATCACATTGTCGAACTGGTTGGCCCAGACCGCACCGTTCGGCTCGGACTTCGCCATCTGCTCCGCCAAGCGCCCGGAAACCTTCACGTAATTGTTCGGATTGCGGTAAGGGACTGCCGGCACTTCAACGAGTTCGGCGCCGAGGAGACGAAGGGCGTCCTTCTTCTCCTCGCTTTGCGTTTCGGGAATGACGATGACTGTGCGATAGCCGAGCGCCTTGGCGACCATGGTGAGCCCGATACCGGTGTTACCGGCGGTCCCTTCGACGATCACGCCGCCCGGACGAAGCAGGCCGCGCCTTTCCGCGTCGCGAATGATGTAGAGTGCCGCGCGATCCTTCACCGATTGCCCCGGATTGAGAAATTCCGCCTTGCCGTAGATTTCGCAGCCAGTGAGATCGGAGGCTTTCTTGAGGCGGATGAGCGGCGTGTTGCCGATCGCGTCGATCACTGAATTCAGCATGGCACAAGTCCTTCAATCTGCAGGGCTTGAACCTATTTGTCCCGGGCGGGCCGTTCAAGCGCAGAATTCAATCAGCCACGTGAATTGTCTGATTACGCTGCAGGATGCCAGCAAAAAGAAAGGCCGCCGGCACGTTTATGCCGGCGGCCCTTATAAGTTTCAGACGCTAGGCTCAGGCAGCCTTGGCGCCAAAGCTGCGGCGCTTGTTGCGGCGGAACGGACGCTTTTGCGCCGGGGCGCCACCATCATTGCTCCAGATCTTCTCACCACGCGCCTCGCGCGGCTTGCTAGCTGCCTGACCGCGATGCGGCTTCTTGCCCGGAGCACCGCTGCCGCCTTCGCGGCGCGGCGGACGCTGGTCGCTATTAGCAGCACGGGCCGGCAGGCTCGAAAGATCAACCGGCGAATCGGCCATCGGCAGACGCATGCGCGTGACCCGTTCGACCGCCTTCAGCTTGACGCTCTCTTCGGCCGGATCGTAAAGCGTAATCGCCGAACCCGATGCGCCATTACGCCCGGTACGGCCAATGCGGTGAACGTAGCTCTCGGGCTCATCCGGCAGGTCGAAATTGATGACATGGCTGATGCCGACGACGTCAATGCCACGCGCTGCGATATCGGTCGCAACGAGAATGCGCACTGAACCGTCCTTGAAGCCGTTCAACGCGCGCTGGCGGGCATTCTGCGACTTGTTGCCGTGAATGGCGGCAACTTCATAGCCGTCCTTCTCGAGGACGCGCGTTACCGCATCCGCGCCGTGCTTGGTACGGGTGAAGACGATGACCGAAGCCAGCGCTTCGTCCTTCAGCATTGCCGAAAGAACCTGCTTTTTCTGCTTCGTCGGAATGGCGTGTACCACCTGCTTGATCTCGGCCGCGGTCGTGCCCTGCGGCGCGACTTCGACGCGAACCGGGTCGCGCAACAGGCCCTGGGCCAGCGTGGCGACTTCCTGGGGCATCGTTGCCGAGAAAAGCGCGGTCTGGCGGTCGCGATGCGTGCCCTTGGCGATGCGCTTCACATCGTTGATGAAACCCATGTCGAGCATGCGGTCGGCTTCATCGAGGACGAGCCAACGCGTCTCCGAAAGATCGATGCAGTTTTCACGCACGAGATCGGTCAAGCGGCCCGGCGTTGCTATAAGCACGTCGACGCCCGGCTGCATCTTCTTGATCTGGGATATGCGCGAGACGCCGCCGAGAACAAGCGCTGTCGAAATATGCGCGCCCTTCGAGAGCTTGCGGATCGTTTCTTCAATCTGCACGGCAAGCTCGCGGGTCGGGGCGAGAATGAGGGCGCGGGCAGTCTTGCCCTTGCGCTTGTCGCCAAGACCCATGATCTTCTGCAGGATCGGCAGGCTGAAGGCAGCCGTCTTGCCCGAACCCGTCTGGGCGATGCCGAGAATGTCCTTGCCGGACACCTGTGCCGGAATAGCCTGTTCCTGGATTGGTTTCGGCTCTGCCATGCCGGCCGCTTCGATGGCCTTGAGAAGGACCACGTTCAGGCCCATTGCGGCAAAGCCGTTTGTTTCTGGAGTGTTCAATTCAATCTTCTTTCACTGACCGGCGCGAATCTTCGCGGGTCACAAACGCATCGCAGGGCGCAACCTGCATGCACAATTTATGGATGAACGACGAGACGCGGAGGGAAGCACCACCGGATTGGCGGGCCCAAGCGACTTGCGCAGCCGTGCCCATCGCCTTTTGCGGATGGGACTGAAGACGCCACAAGTCCAAATTCTGGAAGACCGGATCAAACCGGCCCAAGCGCCTGAACCGCATATGGGCCTTATCGCGGCAAAATGCAAATGAATTATTGTGCGGCGCAAAAACACCGTCGGGAGTGCCGGTTAGCCGGCAAGTGAAAGCGGTTCGGGCTTCTGCCTGTCGTTGAGGTTACGGGCGTAGAGCGCAGCGATAAGGTCGGATTGGGTAACGATGCCCAACACGCGCCCTTCCGCATCGGCGACCGGCAAATGATGGAGGCCGCGATCGGCCATCGCCGGCACGAGTTCCGTGACAAGCGTGTCGGGTCTGACAAACTGAACCGGCGCCGTCATGATGTCCGCAACCACGCGCGGCTGTTTTTGGGCGACGCCGATAATGCTGCCAAACTTGCCGACAATGCCCGGTCTAAGCGCGGTTCGGGACGGCCAGGCGGCGCGCTGCATGAAATCCGTTTGCGTCACGATACCGATCAGCCTGCCCTCGCTATTGACGACGGGCAGTGCCTTTATCCGATGCCGGCGCAACAGGGCAAAGGCGCGCCGTACGGACGTCTCGGGCGCGACGCTCACCACGTCGCTTGACATGATATCCTCACAGCGTATCTCGCCGAAGCGGCGATGATAGGCGTGCATTTGCGCCCGATGCAGGATGGAATCGAGATCGTCCGGGCTCACATCGATCAGTTCGTC
The DNA here is from genome assembly GCF_900113985.1 of Phyllobacterium sp. CL33Tsu. Classification (NCBI taxonomy): domain Bacteria; kingdom Pseudomonadati; phylum Pseudomonadota; class Alphaproteobacteria; order Hyphomicrobiales; family Phyllobacteriaceae; genus Phyllobacterium; species Phyllobacterium sp. CL33Tsu. The sequence goes on from NZ_FORJ01000002.1 coordinate 146,670, forward strand.
GTGCTGGCCTAGCGCAAATCGAAGATCGCCCCGCGTAAATCCAATGCGCTCCGACGGAATTGGATCGGCGGTATCGTGGATATTCTTGGCCGCCGGTGGCGCCAGATGCGGATAGCGCCGGCCCGTCAGATTGTTGTAGGCGATGGCGATGACGAGCAGCAGAAGCGAGTTCAAGCCCACCGGCCAGATGACGAAGCTGTAGCCGAGATCATGGACGACAGGCCCACCCAATACGGCAGTCAGCGCAACCGCTCCGCTTGGCGGATGCAGCGATTTCGTCAGCATCATGACGGCAATCGCCGCGCCTATGGCAGCGGCCGATGCAATGACAGGATCGGGGATCCAGATCGCGCAGGTCACGCCGATCAGGCAGGCGAGTATGTTACCGCAAAGGATCGACCAGGGCTGTGCCAGCGGACTGGACGGAACGGCAAAGAGAAGCACCGCCGAGGCGCCCATTGGCGCGATGAGCAAGGGAACGCTGGAGGTCGGGCCGAGGGCGGCCGCGCTGACGATGCCGGTTGCGAGTATGCCGAGGAACGCGCCGATGCAGGCGCGCAAGCGCTCCATGCCGCTCACGGGGGCAAGCGGAGGCAGGTATCGCTTCAGGTAATCAGCCAGGGCATTCATCGAGGGTGCAGCATCCAGCATCACAGGAGTGCGTCAGGCGATAACCGGTCGATGCGGCCCTGGCAAAGGATAAGTTTGCGCGTGGGCCCACAGGAATAGAAAATCTGTCCAACCTATCGGGCAAAGCGCTTGGCGCCGACAACGCAGGCGATCACGCCGACCGTTGCCAGGATCATCGGCCACCCGACATGCTCGCCCAGCAGGGTTGCCGCAAGGACAAGGCCGAAGAAAGGCTGCAGCAGTTGCAGTTGCCCGACTGCGGCAATGCCGCCCTGCGCAAGTCCGCGATACCAGAAGATGAAGCCGATCAGCATCGAGAACAGGGAGACATAAAATAGACCGAACCAGGCAGGCCCGCTTATCCCCTGCCACTCGCCGGGCATGACATATAGCGTTAGCGGCAACATGACTGGCAGCGAGATGACAAGCGCCCAGCATATAACCTGCCAGCCGCCAAGGCGGCGCGACAGTTTGGCTCCTTCGGCATAACCAAGACCGCACACGACGATTGCTGTGAACATCAAAAGATCGCCAACGAGCGAGGCGCTGACGTTCTGAGTGAGCGCGAAGCCAACCACGAGCAGACTGCCGAGGCAGGAAAACAACCAGAACAGCGGGCGTACCCGCTCGCCGCCGCGCCAGACTGCGAAAATGGCGGTTGCGAGCGGCAAAAGGCCGATAAAGACGATCGAATGCGCGGACGTGACATGACGGAGCGCCAGCGCTGTCAACAGTGGAAAGCCGACGACAACGCCAAGCGCGGTCACGACAAGCGAAATGAGATCGGCCTTGTCAGGACGCTTTTCGCGAAAGGCGAGAAGCAGCGCCAAGCCGAGCAATGCCGCGATGGTCGCCCGGGCGCCCGTCAGAAAGATCGGATCGAACCCTGATACGGCCGCGCGGGTCGCCGGCAGCGATCCGCTGAAGATAAGTACGCCCACGAAGCCGTTGATCCAGCCGCTCGCCATCTTGTCCATATTGATTCCCACTGCCTGCATTTGTGTGGGCTTTTCTGACGTCGGAAGGATGGATTTTCCAGAGACGGTCCGGTACAATTTTGTCAAACTGTAATGGATACAAGTGCAGTACAGATGGACTTAAGCACGCATATTGCACGCCTGCGGGGCACGCTGGTCGAACAGGTGATGGACGAGATCCGTCAGCGGGTAATGCGGCGCACGCTCGCACCGGGAGCCAAGCTGCCATCCATTCGCAGCCTTGCAGCCACAATGGGCGTATCAAAATCGACAGTTGTCGAGGCCTATGACCGGCTCACCGCGGAAGGTGCCATCCAGTCGCGGAGAGGCTCGGGCTTCTACGTGGCCGGCCATCTGCCGCCGCTCAGCCTGACAGAAATTGGCCCGCGCCTCGACCGTGCCATTGACCCGCTATGGGTGTCGCGCCTGTCGCTTGAGGCTGGCGAGGACGTGGCAAAGCCCGGCTGCGGCTGGCTTCCCGCCGAATGGATGCCCGAGGACGGCATCCGCAGGGCCTTGCGGACACTGGCGCGGGGCGAGACTTCTGCCATCACCGATTACGCCTCGCCTCTCGGGCTGCATCCCCTGCGGCAACTGCTTTCGCGCCGCATGGCCGACCATGGGATCGAGGCAGCGCCGGACCAGATCATGCTGACAGAGTCAGGTACGCAGGCGATCGATTTGATCTGCCGGTTTCTGATCGAACCCGGCGATGCGGTTATTGTGGACGATCCCTGCTACTTCAACTTTCACGCCCTGCTCAAAGCGCACCGTGCCAGGATCATAGGCGTGCCCTTTACGCCGTCGGGTCCCGATCTTGAACGCTTTGCCGCTGCGCTCGAGGCGAACAGGCCCCGCCTCTACATCACCAACGCGGCATTGCACAATCCCACCGGAGCGACCCTCTCGCCAGTCGTCGCCCACCGCCTGCTGAAGCTTGCCGAGCAATATGGTCTGACCATCGTCGAGGATGATATCTTTGCCGATTTCGAGCACGAGTCCGCTCCCCGTCTTGCCGCATTCGACGGTCTCGAACGGGTGATCCACATCGGCAGTTTCTCGAAGTCGCTATCCGCATCGGTGCGCTGTGGCTTCGTCGCTGCGCGCCGTGATTGGGTCGAGGCTCTGGTGGACCTGCGTGTCGCGACCTCCTTCGGCGCTGGCCGCATTTCCGCGGAACTGGTCTACCTGATGCTCAAGGATGGCGGCTATCGCAAGCACATCGATGGATTGCGCACGCGCCTGGCGCGCAGCATGGGTGAAACCCTCTCCCGGTTGAAATCCATGGGCGTTACGCCGTGGATCGAACCGCGCGGCGGCATGTTCGTGTGGTGCAAGCTGCCGCAAGGTGCGGATGCGGCGGCAGTCGCGCAGTACGGGCTAACCGAAGGCGTGATCTTCGCACCCGGGCAGGTGTTCAGTCCCTCGCCCGGAGCAAATGCCTACATGCGCTTCAATGTTGCGCAATGTTCCGACCCGCGCATTTTCCGGACGCTGGAGGATTCGCTCGCTCGGGCTCAGATGGCGCCTGCCATTTCCTGAAGCGTCAGAACCGTGCGCCAGTTGCGCGCCGTCAACGGCACTTTCAAGACCTTGTCGAGCGCTTCCGCCAGCTTCGAGGTGCCGAAACCGTCGGGCGTATAGAGATAAAGCACGCGATTACTGACGGTGAAGCTCTCGGAACCGCTTGCCCTCGTCTCAAGCTCTGTAAGGGCAGCGTCTGTCGGTTTGCTATCGAGGATCACGGCATGCAGCGATTTCGGGTTTTCCTTAGCCTGCGGATAGGGATTCTTCGCGACCATGCAATTCCATTCGTCGATGCTGCGAAGCGAGACGCGAGACTCAAAGCCAAACGTCTTTGGAAAGAGATCCGCAATCATCTTTTCGATACGCGCTGCCGTCTGGTTCGATTTGAAGACGACATTGCCGCTCTGAATATACGTCGTCACGTCCACCAGACCCGCCTCCTCCAGCGCGCTGCGCAACGTCTCCATTTTGACAAGCTTGTTGCCCCCGACATTGATCCCGCGAAACAGCGCGATATAGACCGTCATTGCGTTTCCCCCTCCAGCCGCTCGGCCAGATCCCCCAATTTCAGCACTGTATTCCAATTGCGCGCCGTCGCGGCAACCTTCAGCGTCGATTCAATTTTTCCATGCAGTTTCGACTGCGATGCCCCCTGCGGCGGATAGTAGTAAAGGACCTTGCCCAGAATTTTGAATTGTTCCGGCAACCCCGCCGCCTTCCGCTCAAGGGCCTGGACCGCCTCCTTTTCAGGCTCCTTCTCCAGAATGAACGCGTGGAGTTTGTTGCCCTCGGCCGCGTGCTGCGGGAACGGATTGCCGGCAATGAGGCTCGACCATTCCTGCCGGTCGAGGATCATGATTGCCTTGGAGAACGCAAAGTTTTCCAGTGCGATAGACGCCACTCTTTGCAAGATGGTTTGCCGCTGAAGCTCCGACACCAAAACGACATTGCCCGTATTGATATAGGTGGCGACCTTGTCGAAGCCGGCATCGACCAGCGCGTCCTTCAGCGGCTTGACGGGCAACAAGGTTGCTCCGCCCACGCCACGGAACAGGACGATATAGGTCGTCATCAGATGATCAGTCCGGCAATCGCCTCATTGTCGGTAATATCCTGATAGGCCCAGCCCGCCTCATCGAAGCGTTTGAACAGAATGTCGAAATTGACCTTGTTCTTGGTCTCGATGCCAATCAGTACCGAGCCGAAGTTTCGCGCCGATTTCTTCAGATATTCGAAGCGCGCGACGTCATCCTCGGGCCCGAGAAGATCGAGAAAGGAGCGCAATGCGCCGGGCCGCTGCGGAAAACGGAAGATGAAATACTTCTTCAGACCTTCATAGCGCAGCGATCGCTCCTTCAGTTCCGGAAGCCGCTCGAAATCGAAGTTGCTGCCTGAAACCACGAGGATGATCCGCTTCCCCTTGAGTTCGCTCTTCTTGAAGTCCTTGAGCGAGTCGATGGCGAGCGCACCGGCCGGCTCCAGTACGATGCCTTCGATATTGAGCATTTCGAGGATCGTCGAACTCAGGCGGTTCTCCGGAATCAAAGTCACAGCGTCCGCTGTGAAGCCTTTGAGAATCTTGAAATTTTCGCGCCCGATCTCGGCCACTGCAGCGCCGTCGACAAAATTGTCGACGGTGTCGAGCTTGACGCGCTTGCCCGCCTCGAGACTCCGCTTGAGGCTCGGCGCGCCAGCCGGCTCAACGAAACGAAAGCGCGTTTCCCAGCCGAGTTCGCCGAGATAGCGGGTAACGCCGCCAGATAAGCCACCCCCGCCGACGGGGAGGATCATCAAATCCGGCTTGCGCTTGTCCGGTAGCTGATGGGCAATCTCGAACGCGACCGTCGCCTGTCCGGTGATGATATCGTTGTGGTCGAATGGCGGCACCATGACGGCACCCGTTTCGGCGGCATAATCCTGCGCGGCGACATAGCATTGGTCGAATATGTCGCCGACAAGGCGGATCTCGATAAATTCGCCGCCGAAGGTACGCGTCTTGTCGATCTTCTGCTGCGGTGTCGTCACCGGCATGAACACGACGCCCTTCTTGCCGAAATTCCGGCAGATAAAAGCGAAGCCTTGCGCATGATTGCCCGCGGAGGCGCAGACAAAGCTGGTGTCTTCGCCTTTGTGCTCGTTCAGGTAATGCGCGATGAAATTGAACGCGCCCCTGATCTTATAGGAGCGAACCGGCGACAGGTCCTCGCGTTTAAGCCAGATCTGCGCACCATACTTATGGGACAAATAGTGATTGAGTTGCAGCGGCGTTTCTGGAAAAAGGACGCGCATTTTTTCCGCCGCGCGCTCCACGGCCTTGATGAATGCAGTCATAGGAACAGGTCAACCTTCTCGAATGTCCTGACGTCGATAATGCCGACATCGGAAATACGCAATTCCGGTATCACGACGAGAGCGAGCAAGGAATGCTGCATATAGGCGTTGTTGAGGCTGCAGCCCATGGCGCGCATGGCCTTGACCAGTTTGTCCGCCTGCTCGGCAACGACCTCGGCCCGCTGATCCGACATCAGGCCGGCAATCGGCATCTCGACCAGCGCCAGTTCGCGCCCCTTCGAGAACAGCACCACGCCGCCGCCGACCTGGCCGAGCCGATTGGCAGCCTTGGCCATGTCTTCCTTGTTCGTACCGACGACGATCATGTGGTGGCTGTCATGTGCAACCGTGGATGCCATAGCGCAATCAAGCGTATAGCCGAAGCCTGAAACGAAACCGTTGACCACTGCGCCGGTACCGCGATGGCGCTCGACCAGCGCGATCTGGCACACATCGTTGCGCCGGTCCATCTGCACGATATCGTCGGAGACGGTAAGATCGGCTTCAAGCGCACGTGTCGGCGCCTGGTTCTCGATCACTCCAATCACCCGGGCCGTGACATGCTTTGCGGGCTTCGGCGCCTTGATGTCAAAGTCTTTCGCCGCAAGCTTCTTGCCGAGCTTGATCGTGTTCTTTGCGAACGCCGGATAGTTGTATGGCGGGATCTCGGCGAGGAGCTTGCCTTTTTCGGCCACATGCCTGCCGCGCGCATAGACGCGGTCGATCGTCAGATTGGCAAGGTCCGAAACGATGAGGAAATCCGCAAGGCGTCCCGGGGTGATTGAGCCAATCTCGCGCTCAAGGCGGAAATGCTGGGCGGTGTTCAACGTTGCCATCTGAATCGCAGTCACCGGCTTCAGGCCCTGCGTGATCGCATGGCGGACGACGCGGTCCATATGACCTTCATGCACCAGCGTTCCCGAATGGCTGTCATCGGTGCAAAGAATGAAATTGCGCGGATCGAGCCCCTGCTCGGTCACTGCCTTGATCTGGCTGGCAACGTCATACCAGGCAGAGCCAAGCCGCAGCATGGCGCGCATGCCCTGGCGTACGCGCGCAATTGCATCGTCCATGCGCGTTCCTTCATGATCGTCCTCCGGGCCACCCGCGACATAGCCGTGGAAAGCCCGTCCAAGCTCGGGCGAGGCGAAATGGCCGCCCACCGTTTTCCCGGCGTTCATGGTCGCATCGATGCCGCCGCGCATGGTGGCATTGTTGCTGGCGACGCCTGGAAAATTCATCACCTCGCCGAGACCGATGATATTCGGCCAGGTCATGGCTTCTTCGATATCGTGCGGACTGATGGCAGCGCCTGCATTTTCGAGGCCCGGGGCTGACGGAACGCAGCTCGGCATCTGCACGTGGACGTTGATCGGCATCGCGAGCGCTTCGTCATGCATGAGGCGCACGCCTTCGAGCCCGAGCACATTGGCAATCTCGTGCGGATCGATGAACATCGAGGTCGTGCCATGGGGTATGACGGCGCGGGTGAATTCGGTCACCGTCACCATGCCGCTTTCGACGTGCATGTGCGCATCACAAAGACCAGGGACGAGGTAGCGCCCGCCCGCATCCACCACTTTCGTCTTCGGTCCGATACAGTGCTCGACACCGTGCCCGACAAACGCGAACCGGCCGGCGGCGACGGCTATATCCATGCCTGCAATGATTTCACCGGAATAAACGCTGACGAGGCGACCATTACGCACCACGAGATCGGCATGTTTGCGGCCCATCGCGACATCGACCAGCAAGGATGCTGATTCCGTCCAGGACTTTGGCTTTCCGCCATGATTTGCTTGCTTGACCATGAAACTGCCTCTGATGCTTGGTGGTGCGAACAAACCTATACTAAAGCCGAAGGCATAGTGGGTTTGTTCACAGTCGCTCTGTCAAAAATATTCACGAACCCCATGAATTGCTTGACATACCGGCCGTGGTTTCGTCCGATAGACTGGATGCTACGCGCCGAAAGCGACGCTGCCAATATCGGGAGGAGAAAGATATTGGCAAGCTTCGGCGCCATGGTTCGTTTCGAGTAATTTCAAGAATCGTCTGGGAGGAACAAAGATGCACAAACTCATCTCTTCGCTGGCTGCCACGGCTGCCTTCGCCCTTATCGCCGGCGGCGCCAATGCCGCTGGCTATCCCGAGCGCAGCATAACCATGGTCGTGCCCTTTGCGGCAGGCGGACCCACCGATACCGTTACGCGCCTCGTAGCCGAATCGATGTCGAAGGATCTCGGCCAGCAGATCGTCGTTGAGAACGTAGGCGGCGCCGGCGGCACGCTGGGCGCCTCGCAGGTCGCCAAGGCTGATCCGGACGGTTACACCCTCCTCCTGCACCATATCGGCATGGCAACGAGCGCCACGCTTTACCGCAAGCTTCCCTATGACACGCTGAACGCCTTCGAATATGTCGGCCTCGTCACCGACGTGCCGATGACCATTGTCGCCAAGAAGGATTTCGAGCCAGCGGACATGAAGGGCCTCGTCGAATACGTGAAGGCCAACGCTGACAAGATTACCCTCGCCAATGCGGGCATCGGTGCAGCTTCGCATCTGTGCGGCATGCTTTTGATGAGCGAGATCAAGACGTCGCTGGTGACGGTGCCTTACAAGGGAACCGGGCCCGCCATGACCGACCTTCTCGGCGGCCAGGTCGATTTGATGTGCGACCAGACCACGAACACCACCAAGCAGATCAAGGGCGCGACGGTCAAGGCCTATGCCGTGACCTCGGCCAAGCGCCTTGATGCCCTCCCCGATCTGCCGACGGTTGCGGAAGCTGGCTTGCCGGGCTTGCAGGTCGGCATCTGGCACGGCATCTACGCTCCGAAGGGAACGCCGGCGGATGTCACCGCCAAGCTCTCGGCGTCGCTGCAGAAGGCGCTGAAAGACCCCAACGTCGTCGCTCGTTTCGCCGAACTCGGCACCGTACCGGTCACCGACGCCGAGGCTACGCCTGACGGGCTCAAGTCGAAGCTTGAAAGCGAAGTTTCCCGCTGGAAGCCGATCATCGAGGCCGCGGGCCAGTACGCCGACTAGAACTATTCGCCGGTTCAGGTCCTCATGGCCTGAGCCGGCCCATTACAAAGAATTTATTGGTACGGGGGACATATGAAATCCTTAAGTTTCAGTATGCGCGACCTGATATGCGGCCTGTTTTTCATCGCAGTCGGTCTCTTCTTCGCAATTCAGGCCTATGGCCTCGATATCGGAACGGCCTTCAAGATGGGTCCGGGCTATTTCCCTTTGGTCCTCGCCGGCCTGCTCGTCATTTTCGGGATCATCGTGATCATCCAGGGCACGCAGGTCGAGCATGAGCCGATGGGTCCGATTGCCTGGCGCGGCATGCTGTTCATCCTGCCAGCTCCCATTCTTTTCGGCCTAACGGTGCGCGGACTTGGCTTTGTGCCTTCCCTGTTCCTGTCCGGCCTGCTCGCCGCCTTCGCCAGCTCGAAGATGCGGCCTGGAACCGCCCTTCTCCTCGTCAGCGGGCTGACACTTTTTTCGGTAATTGTTTTCAGCTACGCGCTTGGCCTGCCCTTCCGGCGGTTCGGCCCCTGGCTCGGACAGTGAGGCCAAGATGGAACTGATCGACAATCTCACGCTTGGCTTCGTCACCGCGGGACACCCGTGGAACCTGTTGTTCTGCCTGATCGGCGTTATTCTCGGCACGCTGATCGGCGTTTTGCCGGGCATCGGCGCGACCGCGACGATCGCCATGCTTCTGCCGCTCACATTCCAGCTCGAGCCGGTCTCATCGCTGATCATGCTCGCCGGCATCTATTACGGCGCGCAGTATGGCGGCTCGACGACGGCAATCCTGATCAACATGCCGGGCGAATCGTCCTCGGCGGTCACCGCCATCGACGGCTACCAGATGGCGCGCAAGGGCCGCGCCGGCGCAGCGCTCGCGATCGCCGCCATTGGCTCATTCTTCGCCGGTACCGTTTCGACGATCCTTGTCGCCGTCTTTGCGCCGCCGCTCACCGCCGTGGCGCTGCAATTCGGTTCAGCCGAATATTTCTCGCTGATGATCGTCGGCCTCGTCTCGTCCATCGCGCTTGCCCATGGCTCGGTCATCAAGGCGCTTGGAATGGTGGTTCTCGGGCTCCTGCTTGGGCTTGTCGGCACCGATATTTATACAGGTACGCCGAGGTTCAACCTCGGGATCCTCGAACTCTCCGATGGCCTGAATTTCGTCGCCCTCGCCGTCGGTGTCTTCGGCATCGCCGAGATTCTGCGCAATCTCGAAAACGAGCATGAGCGCGACGTCATGATCAAGAAAGTGACCAATCTCTGGCCGACGCGCGAGGACTGGAAGGCGATGACTGCGCCAATCCTGCGCGGCACGGCCATCGGTTCGGCACTAGGCATCCTGCCCGGGGGCGGCGCAATTCTCGCTTCCTTCGCCTCCTATACGGTGGAAAAGCGCATCTCGAAGACGCCGGAAGAGTTCGGCAAGGGCGCCATCGCCGGCGTTGCAGGACCGGAATCCGCCAATAATGCCGGCGCGCAAACGTCGTTCATTCCGATGCTGACCCTAGGTATTCCTGCCAATCCGGTCATGGCGCTGATGATCGGCGCGATGATCATTCAAGGCATCGTTCCCGGCCCGAATGTCGCCACGGAACAACCAGCGCTGTTCTGGGGCATCATTGCTTCGATGTGGATCGGCAACCTCATGCTGATCCTGCTCAATCTGCCGCTGATCGGTCTTTGGGTGAAGCTGCTTACGATCCCCTATTACATGCTCTTCCCGGCGATCATCGCGTTCTGCTCGATCGGCGTCTACAGCGTCAATTCCAATGTATTCGATCTCTACGCCGTCGCCTTCTTCGGGCTTCTCGGTTACGGACTTTCGAAACTGCGCTGCGAACCGGCGCCGCTTCTCCTCGGCTTCGTGCTGGGCCCGCTGCTCGAGGAGCACCTCCGGCGCGCCATGATCATGTCGCGCGGCGACCCGACGACATTCGTGACGCGGCCGCTGAGCCTCGGTCTGCTGCTCCTTGCGGCTGCCGTCCTCGTCGTCGTGCTGTTGCCGAGCATCCGCAAGAAGCGCGACGAGGTCTTCGTCGAGGACTGAGAGGCCTAAGGCTTTGCCGGACCTGGAACGAGGACGTAGCTTACGGCCTCGTTCCGATCCGGATAATTCCTGAAGTTGAGCGAAATGTGCCGCACATCCGTGGGCGGTGTGGGCACGCCGGCAGCGCTCATCAAGGCCATGACGCCAGGATTGAGACCCTCGCCGAACCAGACGAAGAGTGCTGGAAACTTGATGCGCGCCGAGGCGTTCGGCATTTCCATGTGCACCGGCGTGAGTGACGTATCATAAAGCCGCAAATTGCCGGGAAATTGCGGGCCGTCGGAAACGACCGACTGATAGCTGCCCTCGGCGCGCGTCGTAGCAAAAAGCTTCGCATAGTCGAGTTCGCCGATATAGGGATCTTCACCATCGCGAGCGTAGAGCATGTTGATGGCAAGGCCCGGAATGACGATGAGGCCGCAGATCGCCCCGACCACTGCAAAGCGCTTCAGGGGAAGATCTGATCTGATGAACCGGTCGAGCAGCACGGCAAGATACAAGGGCGACAGGAAGAGAACCGGCTGCAGCCAGCGATCCTTGACCTCGGCAGCGCCGCTGATCAAGACCCCTACCGCAACGCATGCGAGCGCGAACCAGATGAGCCGCGCAACGAACTTTTCCCCATCGGTCGCGCTGGAGCGCGCCGTCACCCGGTCACGGCGGCTGCGCCACCAGGCAATGCCGAAGAACGCCAGCGCCACGCCTGAGAAAAGCACGCTGTTGAGGAGCACCTTCCATTCACCGTGAAGACGGCTGAGGAGAAAATGGCCGCCCGCGTTCATTTCGAATTTGTGCGTCCGGGCGAGCAGGTTTTCGGTATGGGCGAGCGCCCAAAGGCCCGTCGGTATGACGGCCGCTATGAAGGCGAGGACCGCAGCGAGTGTTGGACGCGAAAGCAGCACGGCACGATAGGACGGGATGGAAAGACCAGCCAAAATCAAAGCGATAAGAAAGAAACTTGCATTGAATTTGCCTAGAAGGCCGGCGGCGATGCCGAGCCCGAGCAGTGCTGCCGAATGCCAGGACCGCGACTTCATATGCCAGGCAAATGCGAGGAAAGCCCAGGCGCAACCGGTCGTTCCGCCGACGGAGTGGGTGAGCGTGCGCTGCGATTCCCACGAGATTTGCGGCAGCATGAACATGCCCAGCATGCCTGCGGCGGCGACCATGCGCGATAGCCCGAGAAGCCTTGCGCCAAAATAAACGCTGGCAAAGAGGTTCGCGAGCATGCTGAATTTTACGAGATAGATCGTAAAGAGACTGATGCCCAGAACATCGCCGGCGATGCTGTTGATCCACGTATAGAGCGGGGCTTGCGAGCCGCCATAGCCCCATTGCAAAGCCCCGACATAGGCGAGTTGCTCGGCGTCATCGACCCCTGCGCCATTCGAGATCATTGTCAGGAAGAATATCTGGAAGGCGAAATAGCAAAGCACGAACAGCATCGCTGGATTGCTCGCGGCGAATGACTTGATCCTGGTGGTCGTGGTCTGTGCTGAAATGGCCGGCATCATCTTCTCTTGGCGTTGGAAGTGCCGCTTTTATGCGATGTTGAATACCAAATCCACCCGCCATACCTCGCCTCACGCAAGCGTGCATGGTGCGGACGGCGGGGATCGAACCCGCATGACCTATGGCCGAGGGATTTTAAGTCCCTTGCGTCTACCAGTTTCGCCACGTCCGCGCGCTTTGCTTTTCGACGGTTCAGGCGATTCAGTCAATCGTTGATTTGCCCTCGCCGGCCTTCCAAGGGAAGAGCAACGACGCCCATCGGAAATGGCTTGCCGCAGGCCCCGCCTGCAATTACCGTCGCCGTCCGATAGGAGAATCTGATGCCGAACGAAGTCGTGACCGCTGCCATGCTTGCCATCGGGGATGAATTGCTCTCCGGCCGGACAAAGGACAAGAATATCGGCCATCTCGCCGATATCCTGACGGCGGTCGGCATTGACCTTGAGGAGGTGCGCATCGTTCCAGACGAGCAAGACCGCATCGTCGAGGCGCTGAATGCGCTGCGTGCCCGCTATGACTACGTCTTCACCTCCGGCGGCATCGGTCCGACGCATGACGACATCACCGCCGACGCTATCGCCAAGGCATTCGATGTGCCGTGCGAACATGATGCCAGGGCCATGAAGATCATGGGCGACAATTATGCGGCGCGCGGCATCGAGTTTACCGAAAGCCGCCAGCGCATGGCCCGCATGCCGCGCGGATCGGAGCATATCGCCAATCCGGTTTCAACGGCCCCAGGCTTTCATATCGGCAATGTCTATGTGATGGCGGGCGTTCCATCGGTTTTCCAGGCCATGCTCGATAACGTCTTGCCGACTTTGCGTGTCGGCCAGCAGTTGCTGTCGCGCTCGGTGAATTGCCCGTTTGGCGAAGGAACGATCGCCACTGCCCTGCGCGATATCCAGGCCGCCCATCCCGATACGATCATCGGGTCCTATCCGAAATATGAAAATGACAGGTTCTCGACTGAACTCGTCATCCGGGCTCGCGATAAGGAAAAACTCATCGCTGCGGAAACCGCGGTCAGGAATATGGTCGAGGGCCTGTCGGCGTCGCAGCTTGGACGCTGAGACACATCGAATTGACGCCAGCCTACGGAAAACGCAAAGAAATTCTTGTGTTTAAGGGGTATAATACTGTCAGATGCGCCGAGCGGCGCAAGATATGATGGAGACCACCATGGCATTTCGCACGATCATCGCATTCATTCGCAGCGAACGTGAAGCAAAGAGAGTGATCGATGCCGCAAGACTGATTGCTTCGTCGAGCGAGCGAACCCACATTATTGGTCTCTATACGATCCCCTCGCCGATCGTTTACGCTGATCCTACCGGCTTTGCCGATACGACGCTGTTTGAAGCGCATGAGCAGCGACACAAGGAAAATTCTGAGGCGATTACCAAGCTTTTCAATGCCGAAATGGGGCGCGGCAAGATCAGCCATGAATTTCGCATCGTGCGCTCGGAAAGCAGCAGTCCTTCCGCAGGGGTCACCCAGAGTGCATTGCGCGCCGATATCATCATTGCCGGCCAGCCCGACCCGAACGATCCCGACAGCGTCAACGACGTCACCGATCCGCTTGTGATGGAAAGCGGCCGGCCGGTGCTCTTCGTTCCCTACAAGGTCAGCATCCCGGAACGGATCGACCATGTGGTGCTCGCCTTCAATGGCAAGCGCGAGGCGTCGCGCGCCGCGTTCGATGCGCTTCCCCTGCTTCTCAAGGCGCACTCCGTCGATATCCTGTGGATCGATCCCAAGAAGCCGCTCGATCCCAGCCTCGAAATCCCGGGCACGCCACTTTCCGATGCGTTGCGGCGCCACGGCGTCAACGTCACGCCCCACATCGTCGATTCCCATGGCGAGGCTACCGACAAGGTGTTGCGTCGCCGCATTGCCGAGACCAATGCATCGCTGTTCGTCATGGGTGCCTATAGCCAGTCGCGCCTTAAGGAATGGGTGTTCGGTGGCGTGACCAGTTCGATCATGGCGGACATGCCCTGCCTGACGCTGATGTCGCGCTAGCGCCCGCAATACACATATTTCGAGGACTCGCGATGGGCCAACATCGCATGCCGCTTGCCATCGGCCGGCATTTGCCGCTATTGCGAAATGCATTCCGAGCGGATTTCCGCTATTTTATCGATCCAGCCTTATTGGAGTGCGCGCCATGTCCCTGCCCGACAAAGCTTTTCCGGTCTCCTGGGACCAGTTTCATCGCGACGCGCGCGCCCTCGCCTGGCGCGTTGCCGGGATGCAGCGCGAATGGCGCGCCATGGTCGCGATCACGCGCGGCGGGCTTGTTCCAGCAGCGATCATCTGCCGGGAACTGGGCATAAGGATGATCGAGACAGTCTGCATCGCCTCCTACCATGATTATGACGAGCAGGGCGATCTCAAGGTGCTGAAGGATGTCGATGCGCGGCTCCTCGAAAATGAGGGCGAAGGCATTCTCGTTGTCGACGACCTCACCGATACCGGCAAGACGGCGGCTATCGTTCGCTCGATGATGCCAAAGGCGCATTTCGCCACTGTCTATGCCAAGCCCAAGGGCCGCCCGCTCATCGATACGTTCGTTACGGAAGTCTCGCAGGATACCTGGATCTATTTTCCCTGGGACATGGGCCTGACATATCAGGAACCGATAACCAAGGGACACCGTGGCTGATCGCTAGAGCCAGCCGCTCTTGCGGAACCGCCAGAAGAGAATCAGGCACACGCACAGCATCAGCGCCATGATCCAGTAATAGCCGTTGGGCGAGTCGAGTTCGGGCATGTATTTGAAGTTCATGCCGTAGATCCCGGCAATTGCCGTCGGCACGGCGAGGATTGCCGCCCAGGCAGCGAGCCGCTTGGAAATAATCGTCTCCTGGCTTTGGCCGACAAGCAGGCTCGCCTCGAAGGCGAATGCGAGAACCTCGCGCAAACCGTCGATCTTTTCCTGCACCGTGCGCACATGATCTGTCACATCGCGAAACAAGGGCTGCATCGCAGTCTGTATCTGCGGCAGGTCCGTATTGCTGAGCCGCCCGCATACATCGACCAGCGGACCAATGGCGTTGCGCAGGCGCAAAAGATCGCGCCGAAGCATGTAGAGCCGCTCGAGATCACTGCTGGTCATGGGCTTGGTCAGGACGCGGTCTTCGATCGACTCGACCTCGTCATGGATCGACTCGAGCACCGGCATGTAATTGTCCACGATGAAATCGAGAATGGCGTAGAGGATGAAATCCTCGCCCTTGGCCAGGGCATAGGGCGATGTTTCCCAATGTTGGCGGACGGCCGTATAGGACGTTGAAGGTCCGTGACGGACGCTGACGAGATAGCCCTTACCGACAAAGACATGGGTCTCGCCGAAAGCCACCCGGTTGTCGATGAGTTGTGCTGTGCGCGCCACCACGAATATGGCATCCCCATATTGCTCGAGCTTCGGCCGTTGGTGTGCGTGCTCGGCATCCTCGATCGCAAGGCTATGCAGGCCAAACTGGTTCTGTACCCGGTGCAGGAGTTCGCCGTCAGGCTCGAGCAGCCCGATCCACACCACATGTCCGTCTTTCTTGGACCAGTTGCCCGCCTCATCGATCGGAATATCCGCAATCCGCTTGCCATTGGCGTAAACACACGAGGCAATGACGCTCGAACGGCCGGTGTCCGCGGTCGAAGTGTGCGAATGAGGTAAATCGTGCTCGAAAGACGAATGTTGGGAAACCATTGCACCTCCCATCGCGTTGAACGACAGATTATCGCGTGTAGCGATCCCTTTCCAGTTATCACTTGGTCGTGTGATTGGTTTGCGCTGCAATTAGAATGGTGGAGCGTGAGATTTTTGCACTGCTGTTCAAAAAATCGTCACAAGTGGCGTATAAGCAACCTGTAGTTGGGCCGAAACACTTGTGAATTCGGAGAATCGGTCCACATTAGTAGAAAATAGTAAGACTAAAGTACGAGCGGACCATTGAACGTAACCTACCTGGATGAGATCGTGACCGACAAGCGAATTGAATTGCCAAACGGCAAAATTCGCCAGGTGGCGGCGCTTGTCTATCGTACGAAGAAGAGCAAGACCGAAATCTTGCTGGTTACGAGCCGGGGTACCGGCCGCTGGGTGTTGCCCAAAGGCTGGCCGCAGGTCCGGAAGACTTTCGCTCAATCCGCACGCACCGAAGCCTATGAGGAAGCGGGCGCACGCGGCGATGTCGCGCCCTTCTCCATCGGCACCTACACCTACAAAAAGAGCGACATGTGCGACGGCGAGAATGGCGACTTCATTGTCGACGTTTTTCCGATGCATTTTTCCCGGCAGGAAAAGAACTGGCCGGAGCGCGGCCAGCGCCGCATCGAATGGATGAGCGTCGCCGCAGCAGCAGAATGCGTCGACGAGCCGGAATTGCGCGAGCTCATCGCCAGCTTCGATCCTGCAATCCTGGATCTTCACTAGTTTCAAGCTCGCTGATTTCGCTGACTTGACGATCGTCGTCGTTTTTCGCGACGACTTCCACAGGCGTTTTTTCCGCAAGGTTCTCCCCGTTATCCACATATGTGACACACAAGATATTGCGGTCACAAATATGTAAAAAACTATGCCTTGACGCTCACGCCCGAGTCATTTTTTATGATCGACGGCGTTGCGTTGGTGGCGTGGCCGGCGTGTCTGTTACCGGTCTTCTTACCAGTTTATTCAGGTTTTTCCGCAGCTTGGCCTGTTGTGCCAAGGCGTCGGCGAAGCTGTGCCCGGACGGACAACTTCTTTGCATCTGCTGGCAGATATTTCTTGGGTAAACGGCAATTTAACACTATATTTAGTGTTTACAGGGTAGAGTGAATACCAGATAGTGTGAACGCATCATAAAAGATGAATCACACGACAGGCGTCAAAAAAAGGGCCGCCAGGCCCGGAAATCATGCGGGCGACCGCGCCGATGACGGGTCGAGGAAATTCGGCTGGCTCCAGACCGCTGGAGCCGGATAGGGCGGACATGTGTCCATAGCTGCGCATCTCTTCACAGGGAGCCCGATGGACACTATATATAGAGACAAGGACGAGAGAGATGCGGATAGAACGGCGTTTTACCAAAGACAATCAGTCAGCCTATGCGGACATCGAATTTCGTGTAGCGACGAGTGAGATCAAAAACCCTGATGGATCCGTCGTGTTCCGTCTTGAGAATATCGACGTTCCAGCCCAGTTCAGTCAGGTGGCTGCCGATATTCTGGCGCAGAAATATTTCCGCAAGGCCGGCGTGCCGGCCAAGCTGAAGAAGGTCGAAGAGAACAACGTTCCGTCATGGCTCTGGCGCTCAGTCGCCGACGAAGAGGCGCTCGCGGCATTGCCGGCAGATGCGCGCTATGGCTCGGAAATGGACGCACGCCAGGTCTTCGACCGCCTTGCCGGCACTTGGACCTATTGGGGCTGGAAGGGCAAATACTTCGACAGTGAGGAAGATGCCCTCGCCTTCCGTGACGAACTTGCCTACATGCTCGCGACCCAGCGCGTCGCGCCCAATTCCCCGCAATGGTTCAACACCGGCCTGCATTGGGCCTATGGCATCGATGGTCCCGGCCAGGGTCATTATTATGTCGATCCCGAAACCGGCAAGCTGACAAAATCAAAGTCCGCCTACGAGCATCCGCAACCGCATGCCTGCTTTATCCAGTCTGTCGCCGACGATCTCGTCAATGAAGGCGGCATCATGGATTTGTGGGTGCGCGAGGCGCGCCTGTTCAAATATGGCTCGGGCACCGGCTCGAACTTCTCCTATCTGCGCGGCGAAGGCGAAAAGCTTTCGGGCGGCGGCCGCTCATCCGGCCTGATGTCGTTCCTGAAAATCGGCGACCGCGCTGCCGGCGCCATCAAGTCGGGCGGCACGACGCGCCGCGCCGCTAAGATGGTCGTCGTTGACGTCGATCATCCGGATATCGAGGAATATATCGACTGGAAGGTCAAGGAAGAGCAGAAGGTCGCCGCGCTTGTAACCGGCTCGAAGATCGTTCGCCAGCACCTGACCGCGATCATGAAGGCTTGCGTCAATTGCGAGGCCGACAATGGCGATTGCTACGACCCGACCAAGAATCCGGCGTTGAAGCGCGAGATCAAGGCCGCGAAGAAGAACCAGGTTCCGGAAAACTATATCCAGCGGGTCATTCAGTTTGCCCGGCAGGGTTATACGGACATCGACTTCAAGACCTACGATACGGATTGGGATTCGGAAGCCTATCTCACCGTTGCCGGCCAGAACTCCAACAATTCGGTTTCGCTGAAGGATGAGTTCCTGCGCGCGGTCGAAGGTGATGGCAACTGGAACCTGACTGCCCGCAAGGACGGCAAGGTTATGAAGACGCTGAAAGCTCGCGACCTCTGGGAAAAGATCGGCTACGCCGCATGGGCCTCGGCTGATCCGGGCCTGCATTTCAACACGACCATGAATGATTGGCATACCTGCCCTGCGGCAGGCCCGATCCGCGCGTCAAATCCGTGCTCGGAATATATGTTCCTTGACGATACGGCCTGCAACCTCGCCTCGATCAACCTCCTCACCTATCGCGGGAAGGACGGAAAGTTCGACGTCGTCGGCTACGAGCATACGGCCCGTCTATGGACCATCGTCCTCGAAATCTCGGTGATGATGGCGCAGTTCCCTTCGAAGGAGATCGCACGGCTCTCCTACGAATACCGCACGCTCGGCCTCGGCTATGCCAATATCGGCGGCCTGCTGATGACCTCCGGCATTCCTTATGACAGCGCTGAAGGCCGCGCCATCGGCGGTGCCCTCACCGCGATCATGACCGGCGTTGCCTATGCGACATCCGCCGAAATGGCGAAGGAGCTCGGCACTTTCCCGGGCTATGCGCCGAATGCCGCCAACATGCTGCGCGTCATTCGCAACCATCGCCGCGCTGCCCATGGCGAAACCCAAGGCTACGAGGCACTTTCGGTAAACCCGGTCGCCCTGATCGCCACCGACTGCCCCGATCAGGACCTGATTGCCCACGCGAAATCCGCCTGGGACCAGGCCTTGGCGCTCGGCGAGAAGCATGGCTATCGCAACGCCCAGGCAACCGTCATCGCACCGACCGGCACGATCGGCCTTGTCATGGATTGCGACACCACCGGTATCGAGCCCGATTTCGCCCTGGTGAAATTCAAGAAGCTTGCCGGTGGCGGCTACTTCAAGATCATCAACCGCGCCGTACCGGAAGCCCTGCGCACGCTCGGCTATACGGAAAGCCAGATTGCCGAGATCGAGGCCTATGCCGTTGGTCATGGCAATCTCAACCAGGCGCCCGGCATCAATCCCGGCTCGCTGAGGGCGAAGGGATTTACCGACGAGATCATCGCAACGTTGAACACTGCGCTGAAGTCGGCCTTCGACATCAAGTTCGCCTTCAACAAGTGGACGCTGGGTGAAGATTTTGCCAGGAACGCTCTCGGTTTCACCGACGAGCAGCTCAACGATATTTCCTTTGAGATGCTGCCGGCTCTCGGCTTCTCGAAGAAGGAAATCGAAGCCGCCAATATCCATGTCTGCGGTGCAATGACGCTCGAAGGCGCCCCCTTCCTGAAGGAAGAGCACTATCCGGTGTTCGATTGCGCCAATCCCTGCGGCAAGGTCGGCAAGCGTTTCCTCTCGGTCGACAGCCACATTCGCATGATGGCCGCCGCCCAGCCGTTCATTTCCGGCGCGATCTCGAAGACGATCAACATGCCGAATGAAGCAACGGTCGACGATTGCAAGTCCGCCTACATGCTCTCGTGGAAGCTGGCGCTCAAGGCAAACGCACTCTATCGCGACGGTTCCAAGCTTTCGCAGCCGCTCAATTCCTCGCTTATCGCCGATGAGGACGAGGATGAGGACGATGCAGTCGAGGCGCTGATCGAGGCACCAACCGCGGCACGCGCCGTGCAGGTTACCGAAAAGATCGTCGAGCGCATCGTCGAGAAATATATCCATGACCGCGAGAAGCTGCCCAACCGGCGCAAGGGCTACACGCAGAAGGCAGTTGTCGGCGGCCACAAGGTCTACCTGCGTACCGGCGAATTCGACGATGGCCGTCTCGGCGAAATCTTCATCGACATGCACAAGGAAGGCGCCGCCTTCCGTGCAATGATGAACAACTTCGCCATCGCCATCTCGCTCGGCCTGCAATATGGCGTGCCGCTCGAGGAATATGTGGAAGCCTTCACTTTCACCAAGTTCGAGCCGGCTGGCATGGTTCAGGGCAATGATGCGATCAAGAACGCAACATCGATCCTCGATTATGTCTTCCGCGAGCTTGCCGTTTCCTATCTCGACCGTCACGACCTCGCCCATGTCGATCAGTCCGACTTCTCGAACACTTCGCTCGGGCGTGGTATTTCCGAAGGCAAGGCGGAACCGGTATCGAAGGGCCTGACGCGCGGCGCTTCGCTGAAAGTGGTCTCGCCGGGCAAGGCGGATCCAAAGGGTTTTAGCAATGCAGGGGGTCAGGGTGCGGTAAGCGCTCCGAAGGCAGCTGCGTCATCAAATGTCACGACCCTTGCCGCCCGCTCCGCCGTCGCCGTCGCTGCCAAACCGGCCATCGCCGCAGTCAGCGAGGAATCCTCGGCCTTCAAGCGCGATTATGAAGAACGCGCCAAGGGCGAGGCCGAGGCCAGCGCCGCTTCCGCGCTCTTCGAGAACGAGGATGCAGAAGGTGCCGCCGAGGAAGCGAAGGCCGAAGCAAAGAAAATCATGTCGGACCGGCGCATCAAGTCGATGATGCAGGGCTATACCGGCGACAACTGCTCAGAGTGCTCGAACTTCACGATGGTGCGCAACGGCACCTGCCTGAAGTGCGACACATGCGGCGCAACCAGCGGCTGTAGCTGATAAGCGCAGCGCGCATTGTCCGGCACAATCAGCTGGACAATGTTCAAGACAAGCAAATTCATCTCCGGTCGTTTTCACGGCCGGAGATGAAATTTTCAACTGAACAGGTTCGTGCTACTTCAGAAACGTCTCGCTGTGCGCGTGACACTCCCAACCATTTGATCCGCGAATCCAAACCGAGCTATCTGCGGCCCGCATTTTCTGCGATTTGCCATTCATCGTTACATTCTGCTCGACCGTGTAGGCGATAAGCGCGACATCAGGCGACGGCGTCGAAACCTCGACATCTGCGAATTCATAGGATTTCAGGCTCCAGTTGCCGTCCTCGGTCATCTGGCCCATTTTCTTTTTGCCGATGCGCATCACACCTTGGGCGCCGGTTACGAGTGCCGGATCCGCCGACAGTTCCGCGGTGCGGCCGCCGTCTTTCGCCTTCATCGCATCCCAATAGGATTTTTCGAGAGCTACGATGTCATCCTTCGTTGGCATACTGCGAGCTGTCATGGCCTCGTCCTCCGATGGTGTATCATCGAAAAACGCTCAGTGATGCCCCAGGTTCCCGCTACCGTCGCTCTGCGGGTATTCCGCCTTCTCAGGACAAGACCCGCAGCCCTTGCAGATGACGCGGATATCAGCGCTTTTGGTTGTCCTGCCAAACTTGATACAGCTTACCATCGCCCACGGGCGAATGCGCATATGACAGCCCCGCTTGCTGGTCGATTGGTTTCGCCAACTCTTTTGCTATGACGGCCGTAGAGAGGCCGAACGGTTCTGCCTGTTCATTGGAATAAGCGAACTTGATATCGCCAATACCGGCCATTCGCATCGCTGCTAGGCACATGGGACACGGTTGGCCGCTTGCGTAGACCGAGCAGCCGTCCAGACGTGGGGATTGCAATGCAAGCCCGGCAGCACGCAGGGCCAGAAGCTCGGCATGTGCTGTTGGATCGTTGTCGGCCTGAATCCGGTTGACGCCGCGCGCGATGACCTTGCCGTCCTTGACGACCACGGCCCCGAAAGGACGGCCGCCGCTTTTTGCATTGTCCAGTGCAAGGGCGATCGCTTCTTCGAGAAATTGATTGATGTCCGTCATAGTGCGGTAGCGCCTTCCTTCAATTCGCGCCCTCAGCATAGTCGTTCTGCCGTGTGTCGCAACGGCTTGGCCATCTCCTTGCGGCGTTCGCACGCTCTTTGCATGGCAAAGGTCTTGTTCGAATTCTCTGGCATTCGCGTTGTTGCTTGTGCGATGCGCATCGTTAAAACGGAAATGTTAGTTGGCTTGGCCCGGATAATGATTACCTTGGCTTGTTCTACTGGAGAATTTTGTGAGTGACGGATTGATCAACAGCGCGCCGAAGCCTGAGGGCGATCCTCAACGACGCCGGCGGCTGCATTTGCTGCTCGCTTCCGTCACTTGCCTGATGCTTGTAATCCTGCTTGCCATTTGCGGCATGTATTGGAAGTTCACGAGCAATCTGCGGCACTTCGAGGTTGCTGAAGCCGACCTCGGCAATCGCCGCCCGGCCAAGGCATCGCCTGATGCACTCAACATCCTGATCGTGGGTTCGGACCAGCAAACCGTTTCCGTCGCCAACCCCGGCGAGCGCAGCGACATCCTCATGCTTGCGCATCTTTCGGCCGATCGCAGCGAGTTGAATGTCGTGAGCTTCCCGCGCGACCTGCTCGTTCCCCTTCCCGCCTGTTCCGGCCGCGAGGGCCTGCCCGGCCAGCGGGCGCACCTCGGCATGATCAACTCATCGTTCATGTTCGGAGGCATCAGCTGCACCTGGAAGACCGTCGAAACCCTGACGGGCATAAAGATCGATCACGTGATCAAGGTTGATTTTAGCGGATTCAGGCGGATTGTGGAGGCCATCGGCGGCGTCGAATACTGTATTTCCGAACCAATCCACGACAAGCTTGCCGGGCTGGACCTCGCTGCGGGATGCCAGACCCTCAATGGCGAAGAAGCGCTAGGCTACGTGCGCGCCCGCTACAGCATAGGCGACGGCACCGATATCGGACGCATTCATCGTCAGCATGAATTCTTTGGTGCCATGGCTCAAAAATTGCTCGGAGCGCAATTGGCGAACCCTGTGCGGGTCTTCAGCTTTATGGATGCCGCGACGAAATCCGTCATCACCGACCCGGGTTTCAGTCCCGGCGTGATGCGGGAACTCGCCTTCGCCGTCCAGCATCTTTCGTCTGAAAATATTCACTTCATCACCATGCCATGGCACTATTCGACGGCATCCCCCGGACGGGTCGAATGGGTCGAAAAGCCTGCAAAGCGGCTTTTCCGCTCGATAGCCGCCGATAAATCCCTGATGGATACTGAGTTCACGCGGGCCAAGATCGGCGAGCCGCAAGATTCCACGACCAAGCCCTGCGGCGCCAGCCGCGTCGACCACTGCGCCGAAATTTCGCAGGCCGATGGCGTTGCTCGTCCATAACATCGAGGCTCAGCGGATGCGAGTGCCCGAGCTGTCGATAACGACCTCACCATCCTCCTTGGAAAACGGGCCCTTCTGCGCATCTGGCAGGATCTCAAGCACAATTTCTGAAGGGCGGCTGAGGCGCACGCCTCTTTCGGTCACGACGAAAGGACGTTCGATGAGGATTGGATTGGCCATCATCGCGTCGAGAAGCGCATCGTCGTCCAGCGAAGCATTGTCGAGGCCAAGCTCGACATAGGGCGTACCTTTTTGGCGCAAGGCCTGGCGCACGCTAAGACCAGCCCGGCTGATCATTTCCTTCAGGGTTTCCCGGCTCGGCGGCGTCTTGAGATATTCCACGATCACCGGCTCGATCCCTGCATTGCGGATCATGGCGAGGGTATTACGCGAGGTACCGCATTTCGGGTTGTGGTAAATCGTGACGGTCATCACATGGGCTCCCGGCTATTCGAACGTTCGTCGCACGTGGGGTCTTCAAAGCTCAGCGTGTGACACACCCGAATCGAAATTTACGCGGCCTTCGGCTCTACCTCAACGGTCACATGCGACAACTCATGGATATGTGCGAGTTTGGCACGATAGGACGACGGCGCTTTCGGATCGTCGCTCAAAAGCGAAACAATGGCACCGTGATGCCCCGGGCCAAGCTGCCAGACGTGCAGGTCGGTAATCACGTCGCCCTCCTTTTCGATGGCGCCACGTATTTCATCAGGCAGGTCTTCACCCTGAGGGACATAGTCGAGCAACACGCCGCCCGCATCGCGGATGAGACCCCATGACCATCTGGCGATAACAAGAGCACCGACAATTCCCATGGCCGGATCGAGCCAAAGCCAGCCGTAAATGCTGCCCGCGAGAAGGGCGATGATGGCGAGGACGGACGTCAGCGCATCGGCAAGAACGTGCAGATAGGCGGCACGCAAATTATGATCGTGACCGTGGTGATGATGGTTATCGCCATGGTGACCGTGGTGATGATGGCTATGGTCGTCGCGCAAGAGCCAGGCACAAACAAGGTTGACGGCAAGGCCAAGCACGGCAACGGAGATCGCCTGCGGAAAACTGATCGAGATCGGGTTGGCAAGGCGTAGGAAACTCTCCCAGCCGATCAGCAGTGCAATAAGCGCGAGGATCACAGCGCTGGCAAAACCTGCGAGATCGCCGAATTTTCCCGTGCCGAAGGTGAAACGCGGATTGCTGGCATTCTTCCTTGCATAGAGATAGGCCAACGCCGCGATCAGCATCGCGGCAGCATGTGTCGACATATGCCAGCCATCGGCGACAAGCGCCATCGAGCCGAAAACCGTTCCCGCCACGATCTCCGCAACCATCATCGTCGCGGTCAGCGCGATCACAAACCAGGTGCGTCGTTCGTTGCGCTCGTGATCGTCACCCAGAAACACATGAGCATGCGTGCCTTGAGGCAAATGGATCGCGTGATCGTGGCTCATTTCAGATACATCCTTACAACGTCGATGAGATCCACGGCGCCCTTGGCGCGTTCGCTGTCCGTCTCGGTGCCGGGATCGACGACGTGCATGCGAATATGATCTTCGATGAGTTCACCCATCAGGCCGTTTACCGCCCCGCGCACCGACGCCACCAGGTTCAAAATGTCGCCGCAAGGCATTTCCGCTTCGAGCGCACGCTCGACGGCCTCCATCTGCCCCTTGAGGCGACGGATCCTTGCGAGGAGTTTTGATTTTTCCTTCGTAGTGTGAGACATAATATAGCCCCCTACCCTATATTTGTGTAAATTTCAAGTCCAGGACACCCGAGGACTGAGGGTTTAAGGACATTCTCGGCGGACTACAAAATACCAAAAGGCGTCGCATCAGCCATCTAGCGCTGATGCGACGCCCTTGTTAGAACCGCAATAATTGAGAATCAGCCGAACGAATAGCCGGCGCCACGTACGGTGCGGATCGGATCTATCGAACGTCCGATATTGATCGCCTTGCGCAGGCGACCAACGTGGACGTCAACTGTGCGATCATCGACATAGATGTCCGCACCCCAGACATTATCGAGCAACTGGCCGCGCGAAAAGACTCGTCCGGGTGACTGCATGAGGAATTCGAGCAGCCGAAACTCCGTCGGGCCAAGTTTTAGCTCGCGCTCCTTGCGGAAAACGCGGTGCTGTTCGCGGTCGAGCTTGAGATCGCCGAAGCTCAGCACGTGCGAAAGCAGGCTCGGATTGACGCGGCGGAGCATGGATTTGATGCGCGCCAGGAGTTCAGGCGTCGAAAACGGCTTGACCATGTAGTCGTCGGCACCGGTCGAAAGGCCGCGAACGCGTTCGCTTTCCTCGCCGCGGGCGGTGAGCATGATGATTGGCAGGATTTCGGTCTCGCGCCGCGCCCGCAGGCGGCGGCAGAGTTCGATGCCCGACAGGCCGGGCAGCATCCAGTCGAGGATCAGAAGATCCGGAACGTTCTCGCGCAGCGCAATTTCCGCTTCGTCGCCACGTGCGATCGTCTCGACAACATAGCCTTCAGCTTCAAGATTGTACCGGAGGAGGACGCTCAGGGCTTCCTCGTCCTCCACAACGGTGATTTTGGGAGCTATTGCCATATCAAGCCTTCAGTTGAATTAGGACTCGGTCGTTTCATCCACAATAATAGTATGTGTCTGGTCTTCCTTGGGACGTTCCGCCGGCAGTTGCGAACCGGTAACAATGTAATAGACTGTCTCGGCAATATTGGTGGCGTGGTCGCCTATGCGCTCGATATTCTTGGCGCAGAACAAAAGATGCGTACAGGCGGAAATGTTGCGCGGATCTTCCATCATGTAGGTCAGCAATTCGCGGAACAGCGACGTATAGAGCGCGTCGATTTCGTCGTCGCGTTCGCGCACAATGTTCACCTGCTGTACCGAGCGCGTCGCATAGGCGTCGAGCACGTCCTTCAGCTGCGTCAAGGCAAGTTCGGCGATTGTCTGCAAGCCGCGGTAGACCGAGAGCGTCTGGCGGGTATCGGTCACGGCAACGACGCGCTTGGCAATGTTCTTGCCGAGATCGCCGATACGCTCGAGATCGGAGGAAATGCGGATCGTCCCGATGACTTCACGCAGGTCGATCGCCATCGGCTGGCGCTTGCCGATGATGGTAATGGCCTTTTCATCGATCTCGCGCTGACCGGCGTCGAGGATCAGATCGTCCGAAATAACGCGCTGCGCCAGCGCATTGTCGGAATTGACCATGGCGGCGACCGCCTGTTCGACCATGCGTTCGGCATGACCACCCATCTCGGCGATCTTGTGCGTCAGGAACTTCAGTTCGTCATCGTAAGAGCGCACAGTGTGCTGCAACTCGGTCATGTGCTTTGTCCTCGTTCCTGCGTCAGCCGAAGCGTCCGGTGATATAGTCCTGGGTGCGCTTCTCGGTGGGGCTTGTGAACATCATTTCCGTATCGCCGACCTCGACAAGATTGCCGAGATGGAACATGGCCGTGCGCTGCGAAACGCGCGCTGCCTGCTGCATCGAGTGGGTAACGATGACGATGGTGTAGTTTTCGCGCAATTCATCGATCAGTTCCTCCACCTTTGCGGTGGCGATCGGATCAAGCGCCGAGCACGGCTCGTCCATGAGGATCACTTCCGGACTGACGGCGATGGCGCGGGCAATGCACAGGCGCTGCTGCTGGCCGCCGGAAAGTCCGGTGCCTGCCTCATGCAGGCGATCCTTCACCTCATCGAAAAGGCTGGCGCGGCGCAGGCTTTTCTCAACGATTTCATCAAGTTCGTGGCGACCCTTCGCGAGCCCGTGAATGCGCGGGCCATAGGCGACGTTCTCGAAAATAGACTTCGGAAAAGGATTGGG
Organism: Phyllobacterium sp. CL33Tsu; assembly: GCF_900113985.1. Classification (NCBI taxonomy): domain Bacteria; kingdom Pseudomonadati; phylum Pseudomonadota; class Alphaproteobacteria; order Hyphomicrobiales; family Phyllobacteriaceae; genus Phyllobacterium; species Phyllobacterium sp. CL33Tsu. Next base: position 173,861 of record NZ_FORJ01000002.1, read on the forward strand.
CTTCTGGAACACCATGCCCACCCGGGCGCGCAGCTCGACAACGTCGATCTTAGGATTGTAGATATCCTCGTCATCGAGCGTGATCTTGCCGCCGATCTTACAGCCTTCGATGGTGTCGTTCATGCGGTTGAGACTGCGCAGGAATGTCGACTTGCCGCAGCCCGAAGGGCCGATCAGCGCCGTGACCATCTTTTCCGGCACGTCGAGGCTGACACCGAACAAGGCCTGCTTGTCGCCGTAGTGAACAGTGACTTCCTTGCCTTGCATTTTGATTGCGTTGGGCTGGGCGCTCATCTTGTCGTTTACCGCCTTTTCGAGATTTCGTTCCGTCATAAGGTTCATAACTAGGTCCTCTCTCGAACAGTTACCAGCGGCGCTCGAAGCGGCGACGCAGAAGGATGGCCGTGATGTTCATGACCGCGAGGAAGAGAAGCAGCACGATGATAGCACCGGACGTCCGCTCGACGAAGGCGCGCTCCGCTTCGTTGGCCCACATGTAGATTTGCACGGGCAATGCCGTCGAAGGATCGAGCGGCGTTACCGGATTGTTGGCGACGAAAGCCACCATGCCGATCAAAAGCAGCGGCGCGGTCTCGCCGAGGGCATGCGCCAGGCCGATGATGGTACCGGTCAGAATGCCGGGTGCGGCGAGCGGCAGGACGTGATGGAAAACCATCTGCGTCTTCGATGCGCCAATGCCAAGCGCCGCCGCGCGGATGGACGGGGGTACGGCACGCAGCGCGGCGCGCGTCGCGATAATGATTGTCGGCAGCGTCATCAGCGTCAGCACGAGACCGCCGACCAGCGATGCCGAGCGCGGCATATGCAGGAAGTTGATGAAGACTGCGAGGCCGAGCAGACCGAAGACGATCGACGGGACCGCCGCAAGATTATTGATGTTGACCTCGATAATATCGGTCAGGCGGTTCTTCTTGGCGTATTCCTCAAGATAGATCGAGGCGGCAACGCCGATGGGCAGCGAGAGGCCGAGCACGATCAGCATCATATAGAGCGAACCGATGAGGGCGACGCTGAGACCCGAAGTTTCAGGACGGCTTGACGCGCCATAGGTGAAGAGACCGGTGTTGAAGCGCTGGGCCATGGCGCCGTCAGCCTTCAGCTTGTTCATCCATTCGACCTGCTTGTCCGAAACCTTGCGGCGCGACTGGTCGACGCTCAGATCGATCTGTCCCTTGAACGCGGAGTCGATGTCGGCGCCCGTCAGCACCCAGACATTCTGGGTAGTGCCGATGAGATTGGGATTTGCAACGACGAGCTCACGCAACTGGCCGCGCACGCCATCGGAGAAAAGCTTCCCAAGTTCGCGCAGGCCGGGCTTGTCGGTCTGGGCGACCCCGAGCTTTTCCGCCAGTGAATTACGGGCGAGAACGGGATAATTGGCGGTCAGAAGCACGTTCGGATCGGTGGCACGCTTATTGTCCGGATCGATGATCTTCGGATCGAGATTGATCGCAAGATTGACCTCGGTCTGCCAGAATGCGGTGTAGCCGTTGGAGAACACGGAGAACAGCAGCGCAATGAGGAAGAAGATGCCGATCGCGATCGCTGCGATGCCATAAATCTTGAACCGGCGTTCGGCAGCGTAGCGGCGCTTTAATCCAATGTCTCGCCGGGCGGGACGTGCCGATGCAGCAGCGGGATTGAGGGCTATGTCGGTCATTCGTACTGCTCCCGATACTTGCGGACGATGTAGAGCGCGAAAATGTTCATGCCCAGCGTGATGAAGAAGAGCGTGAGACCGAGAGCAAAGGCCACGAGGGTTTGCGGCGAATTGAACTCAAGGTCTCCCGTCAGCTGGTTGACGATCTTGACGGTGATCGTCGTCATCGCCTCGAACGGATTGATGTTGAGATTGGCGGCAACGCCGGCTGCGAGCACGACGATCATCGTTTCGCCGATGGCGCGTGATGCCGTCAGGAGCAGCGCGCCGACAATGCCTGGCAGCGCGGCGGGCAGTACGACGCGGCGGATCGTTTCCGAACGGGTCGAGCCGAGCCCGAGCGATCCGTCACGCAGCGACTGCGGTACGGCCGTGATGATGTCGTCGGAAAGCGACGAGACGAACGGGATCAGCATGACGCCCATGACGATGCCGGCGGTGAGCACGCTCTGCGCCTGGATGAAGGCATAGCCGCCGGAAAGCGCCGCGCTGAGGTCGCGCAGGAACGGTCCGACGGTGACGAGCGCGAAGAAGCCGTAGACGATGGTCGGGATGCCGGCGAGCACTTCGAGCAGCGGCTTGACGACCGAGCGCACGCCGCGGCTCGCATATTCAGCCATGTAGATGGCCGAGAAGAGGCCGACCGGGACAGCGAAAAGCATGGCGACGAAGGCGATGTAGAGCGTGCCGGCAAGGAGCGGGATCAGTCCGAACTGGCCTTGCGATCCGCCTGAGCCGGCCGCGGCAAAGCGCGGATCCCATACGGTGCCGAAGAAGAAGCTTGCCGGCGAGACCGACTGGAAAAAGGTGAGCGTCTGGAACAACATCGACAGGATAATGCCGACGGTTGTCAGAATGGCGATTGTGGAGGCAGCGAGCAGGGCACCGAGGATGACGCGCTCGACATTGTTGCGTGCCCTCGCCCGAACATGAACGCCGGACAGGCCATAAAGTGCGCCGCCGACCGCCAGAAGGAGGGCCATGATGCCGCCGATATAATTCGCGCGCTGGGTGTTCTTGTTCCACTCAACGGCGATCGGGATCATATAGTCCTGACCGTCGGGCGCGAGCGCCACACCCTTGGCTGAAAGCAGCGGGCGCAACTCGGCGAAGGTCTGCGGCAGATTTGTCACCTCATCGGCCGTCAGTTTCCCGAGACCGCGGGCAATGCCGCTGACCATGCCGAGTTCGAGGCTTTGGCTGGCGATGACGGTGTCAGCCGTGCGGACCGGCAGTTCTGCAATCGCGGAGCGCTCCAGGTAGATATTGGTCGCGCCGGCCCAGATGACCAGGAACAGGATCGCTGGCAACGCGGAAGCCAGGAATACCCACCATGCATGGTAATGCGGCAAGGAGTGCGGCTTTACGCTTCCGTCATTCTTGCTGACAGCGCGCTGGCGCCCAAGGAAGTATCCGATAACGCCGATCGCAAGGACAATGACAAACACCAATGACGTGGACATCAAGCTTTCCCCGATCTGTCCTGTAATTCAGTTTGAATTCGAAACGGGACAGGGGCGGCTCGCGCCGCCCCTGTACCTCAGGAATTTAGTTCTTCATCGTGGTTCCGGCGGCGAACGCGTCGCGCTGGGCCTTACGTTCTGCTTCCGGAGCCGGTACGAGACCGTATTCGGCAAGCGGGCTGTCTTCGCCGATCATCTGATCGCTGAGGAAGAAGTCGACATATTCCTTCAGGCCCGGAATAACGCCGAGATGCGCCTTCTTGACGTAGAAGAACAGCGGACGCGAAACGGGATACTTGCCCGAAGCGATCGTCTCGGTGCTCGGCACAACGTCCGAAACCGTCGCGACTTTCAGCTTGTCGGCATTGTTCTCATAAAAAGCGAGGCCGAATACGCCAACGCCGGTCTTGTTGGCGTCGATGCGGGCGAGCGTCTCGGGATAGTCGCCGTCGATATCGATGGCCTTGCCGTCCTTGCGGATCTTGACGCAGGCAGCAGCCGAAGCCTTCTCGTCGAGGCCGAGCTTCTTGATTGCGTCAGCAGCGCCGGAAGCCTTGCAGCCGCCCGTCATCAGCTTCTCTTCGAAAACTTCACGGGTGCCGTGCTTTTCGCCGGGGATATACGCTGCAATGTCCCAATCCGGAAGGTTCGGGTTGACCTGGTTCCATTTGGTATTCGGATTGTCTACGAGCTTGCCGTCAACAACGATCTGAGCGGCGAGAGCGGTGTAGATGTCCTTCGGGACGATCTTCCAGTCCGGACCCTTGATGTCGGTGGCGAAAACGATGCCGTCATAGCCGATGCGGATTTCTTCAACGTCCTTAACGCCAGCGTCCACGCACGACTTCAGCTCGGTGTCCTTGATCGGGCGCGAAGAGTTGGCAATGTCGATCGTGTCTTCGCCGACGCCCTTGCAGAATTCCTTGATGCCTGCGCCAGAACCACCGGATTCAACTACCGGCGTCTTGAAGTTCGGGAAGGTCTCACCGAACGTTTCGGCAACAATCTTGGCATAGGGCAGCACGGTCGAGGAGCCAGAAACCTGAATCTGGTCGCGGGCAGATGCACCCACCGTCGATGCGGCCACCGCAATTGCAAGCACTGCGGCCGTGGAAATTAGCTTGTTCATAGGAGCAGCTCCTGTTGGTTTAATTCGTGTGACGCCTCTAACGTCGGCTGCGGTCTATAGAAGCTTTATTACAGTCATATGACAGCATTGTAACAGTTATGTTGCAGGGGTTGCGCCGGCTCGCATCAACCACCTGAATCGAAAATCACACTGAAACCAAAACCTTATGAGTCTACTGAATTGGGTGTAGATGGGCGCAATCGAATATGATCAATGATTCCAGCAGCTTCTCCCGATAAAATTGCGACAGGTGGCGACAAGCCGGCCAGGTTCCGTGACAACAGGAACTTAGCCAGCTTAACATGCCCCGTCACGCTCGAAAGTATCGCTAAATTCTCCGGGCCCGCAATAAGGCCGTCACAATCGTGTACGCGCCGCTGAGGGCATCAAAAAGAGTGGGCGAACGTTCTAGCCCGATTTCGCGACAGCATTGGCAAATAGCTCGCGAAACACTCGAAGGTCGGAGGGATTGACGTCGGAAATCGCCCAAAACGTCAGGCCGTCCTCATACCATTTGATCAGATTATACCCTTCCCGCACGCTTTCGCTGCCTGCCGCTGGTGCGGATGGCCACACGAACACGTTGATAACATGGGCGTTGCGTCGGTAGACGAGCGCTGCGACGACCTTGCCGTCAATGTAGTCCATCCGGCCGCCGACGAGGGGAAAGCCATGCGCCGAAAGATCGACCACCGGCGGCGAATAATCGACCTTCCCGTTGAACCACGGCTTTACGGTGTGCTGGTCTGAGGTCAGCACGTCGGTCAGATGGCTGACCATCAGGGAGCGGACATGGCTGGCGAGGATTTGATCCTGCAGCGACGTGTGCGTCTGCGGCAGCGAGAAGACCAAGAAGAGGCTCGCCGCCAGGGCGGCAAAGGAAGGAATATAGCTCCAGCGCTTGGTGAATTGCAGCAACCGCGTAGCCCAGTGGTTGGCTTGCGCGCGCGCCCCGCTTTGCTCGTGCGTAATCGCTGCGAGAATTGTCTCGCGAACCTGCGGCGGCATCGCCCACCGAACATTGTCCTGGGACATCATGTGCTTCAGCGATCGGACGTTGTCGAGTTCCCTTGCACAGTTCGCGCAGGTATGGAGATGCTCTTCGAATGCGAGAGCATGGACCGCATCGAGTTCGTCATCGATATAACCGTGCATCATTACAAACCAGTCCGGGCAGGCGTGAGAGGTCTTGCTCATTTTGCGACCTCCTCATCGCCGTTCTCGTTGCGCCAGCACCGGCCGAATTCCCGTCGTGCCCGGGCGAGCCGCGACATCACGGTTCCAATCGGCACATCGATGATATCGGCGATCTGGCGGTAGGAAAGCTGTTCGAGTTCGCGCAAAACCAGTATTTCCCGCAGGTCGTCGGCGAGCGCGTTGATGATTGAGCGAACCCGCTTCGATTCGGACGCGCGGATAAGCACGTCTTCCGGCGTATCTTCCTCCGACGCTATGTCGGACGCCTCGGCTCCGGCTTCGTCGGAATGCGCATTTTCGGCAAGAGGCGCCTCGAACCGGCGCTTGCGGCCCCGCTCCTGCTGCCACGCAAAGTAGCAGTTCCTGACGATTGCAAATATCCAGGCGCGGGCATCGCCGCCGAGATAGCCGTCGAAATTGCGATAAGCCCGCAAAAAGGCATCCTGGACTATATCCTGCGCGGCATCGCTATCGCGGCTGAGATAGCGTGCGAAATTATAGGCCGCGTCCAGTTGCGGAAGCATGAGTTGGTTGAAGCGGGCCGAACGGGCCTCGTCCACGATAGGCGTTCTTGCAGTTGCCGACGAAACCATAAGCAGTGTGGTATTCGCCCGTGGCTTAAAACCACGGTCGCCCGCACTCCTGAAATCCAATAGCCCGGAAAGCCATGTGAAGGCCGGATTTTGCGGCAGCAAAGTCGATGTAAGCGCCATGCGCATGCCTCGTACAATTGTCATTTTTGCCTACTGAACATCGGGCGGCAAAAGCCGCATTCATCAGGTAGATCGTTCTGCCGCGTGAAATATTCTCCACATCGATGATTTTTTTGAGACGCCCTCGGTTTTGGCTGGGCCGAAAATGCCGGCGTGACCTCCCTCTTTCGAAAAAACCAAATATATTCATTTCAATTCAAAGACTTGATGGATTTTTCGACTTAGAGCGAGAATAAAATCGCCTTCCATTCAGTCTCCTTGTGCAGCGGATCGAACAGTCGAACGGACAAAGTTCTCCGCCCGGAATGAACCATTCACGAAGGAGACGAGCACATGTTTGATATTACACGCCGCACAGTCCTTGGAGCGGCCGCCTCGGCCACCGCCTTCGGCCTCGCGCGCAAATTGGAAGTCACCCTGCCCGCGCGTGCCGAAGCGCAAGTTGAGCCGGCAACCGGCTTCTACAAATACACGGTCGGATCCATTGAAGTGACCGCCATCTATGACGGCATCTGGCGCAAGCCGCACGATCCGGCGTTCATCAAGAACGCTTCCGTCGATGAGACGAAGCAAGCACTGGCGAAGGCCGGGCTTACTACCGATTTCATGCCGATACCGCTCACCGTCGTCGTCCTCAAGGTGGGTGACCGCCTGATCATGATGGATGCAGGCTCGGGCGTCGGCCAGTGGCAGGCCAACGCAACGCATCTGCCGGCAAATATGAAAGCGGCGGGCATCGACTATACCAAGATCGATACGTTGATGATTTCGCACTTCCATCCCGACCACGTCTGGGGACTCATGGAAAAGCAAACCAACGCCCCAATCTTCCCCAATGCCGAAATCATCGTCAATGACGCCGAGTATCAGTGGTGGACGGACCCCGGCCGGGTCGACAAGCTGGCCGAGGGCCGCAAAGCAGCAGGACGGCGCATCGCCTCGGTGTTCCCCACCTGGAAGAACTGGAACCGCGTCGAGAATGGAGCCGAGGTAACCTCCGGCATTCAGATGATCGCCGCACCCGGCCACACGCCCGGACATTCGGTCTTCCTCGTCACCTCGGGCAATGAGCAACTGATGGTGTCGGCCGACACGATGTACGTGCCCGCATTGCTGGCGCCGCATCCGGAGTGGCAGGGGAGCTATGATCAGGACGGTCCCATGGCGATCGCTACCCGGCACAAGCTTATCGACCGCGTCATCGCTGACAACATCAAGATCTGCGGGTCGCACTTCCCGTTTCCGGGATCGGGAACATTCGTAAAGGACGGCAACGCCTATGCCTTTACCCCGACCGTTCAAGCCTGACCAAACAAAGGAGCATGAAATTATGATCAAGCACGTACTTATCGGCCTGCTGACATTCGCCGCCACCACGGCTTTCACGCCGCTGGGTTCAATAACGCCAGCCTACGCGGTCGACAACATCGAGCCCGACCCCACGGTTGACCTTACCTCGGTTCGCGCGAAGATCGATGCAAAGGACTATGCCGGTGCTTTGGCCGAGCTTCGCGACCTGGCCGAGACCGACCAGCAGGCTGATGTCTACAACCTCCTCGGGTTCACCTTGCGCAAGACCGGCGACTTCGACACCGCCCTCACCTATTACGACAAGGCATTGCAACTTGAACCGGATCATAAGGGCGCCCACGAATATCTCGGCGAGCTCTATGTCGAGACCGGCAAGATGGACAAGGCGCAGGAACAGCTTGCCTCACTGACCAAGCTATGTCCGGCTGGTTGCGAAGAACTGGATGATCTGCGCAACTTCATTGCGTCGAGGTGAACCAACGACGCGGGGGTTACTTGCCGCCCGCGACGTGCGCCGACCGCATTTTTCCGTCGCGATATATGCAACCATTCCTTGCAGTAAATGAGCCGGAAGCCGTTGACATGGTTGGCATTCCGTAGCCGTATATCGACTGGCAGCGCCAAGTCCGGCAAGAACTCGGATCCCTATCGCGCCACCACTAAAACAAATCGGAGTGAACTCGATGACGGGTAGAATGAGCAAGGTCGCGCTCTTGAGCAGTGTGATCAGCCTTTGCATGGCAACGGGCGTGATGGCTGCGACGATAAAGGAACTGCAGGGGGCCTGGACTATGGACGGCACCAAATGCGAGGACACCTTCACCAAGAAGGGCAAGTCGACGGTCTTCAAGGACCGAACGGCGTCAACGTCCACCGGGTTGCTGGTTACGGGAAGCAAGGTCGCAGGGCCCAACGCGATCTGCACAACAAAGAGCGTTCGCAAGCAGAAGGACCGGGTTTCGGCCAATCTCAGCTGCGTCGACTCGATGATCCAGAATGACATGACGGTCACGTTCAAGATCGTCGACGCAAAGACTTTCCAGCGTTACGATCCGTTCGGCGACAATATGTATGTCACCTACCAGAAGTGCGACATGTGAATAGACAAGGGCTCGCCGCTATAATGCGGCGAGCCCTTTGACGTTTCCTGATCAGAAATGCAAGACGACGCCGAGGATCGGGCCCTGCTGGACAACGTCGAAAACAAAACCGTCATCACTGTAGTCGACCCCGAGGGCACGATAGCCGGCTACGGCCGATACCTTCTCGTTGAACGAATAGCCGATGCCGCCTGCAACGTCCCAATCAAGGTTTGCCTGGCCGCCACCAACCAGGCCCCAGCCTGTTAGATAGATATTGTTGGTAAGCGAATATTTGCCGCGCACGCCGGCAAGCGCATCAACCCATGTAGCACTGTCGCTTCGATCGACGCCGTCAAGTATGCCGCCGTTGAATGAAATCTCAGTCTTGGCGTACCAGAGACGGGCGGCTGCGACGAGATCCAGATTGCCTCGGTCGTTTTGCAGCACCGAATAGCCGCCGCCGAGCAGGCCGGCGAACGTTTCGGAAGACACACCGACGCTATCCGCCAATATTCCTCGCGGCGTCCCCGATGCGTCTGAAATCTTGCTGTAGATCACGTCGCCAAAAATGCTGTACCGGTCGTAGCGCGCTTCCCCGATTGTCATCGCGGCAAAGTCGAGCTCGTCCCAGATATCGCTGAAACTCATATCCGTGTGTACGGGCGGGAGGCCGAAGACGCCAGTATCGCCGGACATTCCCGCAGCCCAGAAGTAGGGACTGACCGCGAAGGTCCAGCCGTCCTTCTCGACCTGGTTCACTTCCGGCGCCATGGCGGAGTAAATATCAGCGGCGCGTACCGGGCTGGCGGCGAGCAGACCCGCAGCCAGTACGGACACAAGTGCGATAGGATTTTTCATGTCATTCCCCCGAGTTCTGCGCAAAGCACTCAATCCTCGACCGGTTCCCATGACTTGTCAGGATTAAATGACCTTATCTCCTTTGCGCGCTTATCGGTAGCCGGGCCAAGGTCTTTTTCGTAGATGGTGCCATGATGGCTCACAACAAATGTCTTGACGCCCGTTTCGTCATAGACAGCCGGCCAGGCGATCAGCGCGTAACCTGCGATCATGTTGCCATTGATGACGAAATCATACTTGCCGCCGGCGATGTTATCGCCCTGTGACCTGAGTATTCTGTAGCGATAGCCGAAATACCCATGATCCGAGGCAGGAGCGCCCTCGATCTTGCTTGCTTCGCCGAAATTGCCGGCAGGGCTCTCCTCGCCGCCTGCCGATGGCCAATAAAGTCCATCCTGCTTGCCTTTGTCGCTAATGAGCTTTTGGGCAAATTCAAGCACGCCATCGCCGTCGTGATCGCTTTGGGCGTAAAGCACCTGCGCTGCGACGTAATTGCGCATGGTCTTGATAGCTTCGAGTTCGTTTTCACCGATTCGCCGCGCCAAGACCTCTTCGAGGCCGGCAAGCGTATCAAACTGCCAACCGGCATCGTGCTTGACCAGCGGAAATGGGAAGGGCCAGTCGAGATTTCCCAGAATAACGGTCTTCGAGCCATCCTCGCGATCCTTAAGTTCGGCACGCTCCTTCGATGCCTTCTGGAGATCGCTCAGCCGATCGTCAAAATCATCGGATTTCTTCGCAGCCGCTGCGTTGAGGCCCAGAACCTTTGCCAAGGCATCCACGTCCTTTGCATCGAGGTCTTTCTTCAAGGCATCGAGCGCTTCGCCCGGTTCCTTGAACGTTTGCGGCTCAGCGCCGACGAAACGCTGCAAGGAGGGTTCTGCCGCGAATGACGGTGCAGAGGGGGCCGCCAGTGCAATGAAGGCGGAGGCAAGCAGTATTTTGAAAGTTGTCCTGTACATATCGAAATCCCTTCAAGGAATGCGCAATTGGTGTTGATGGCGATCAGCGATGGAAACGGCCACCGCCGCCGTGAAAACCACCACCGCCGCCGTGGAAACCACCGCCACCACCGTGGAACCCGCCGCCACCACCTTGGAAGCGCCCACCACCGCCCTGGAAGCCACCGCCGCCGCCCTGGAAGCGCTGTCCGCCGCCACCGCCGCCGAGGCTCAGATTGCCACGTTGCGAGGCAGAACGCGCGTCGCGACCCGGTCCGTAATTGCCGAGGGCGCTCGGCTGCCTTGGGCGATTGTCGACGCGGCCCGCGGCCTTCTGCGCATTGGCACGCACATTGCCCTTGTTCTGACCAATATTCCTGTTCCCGGCCTGATTTTGCAGCTTGCCTGCGAGATCGCCGCCTCCAGCCTGATTCTGGATCTTTCCAGCAAGATTGCCGCTGCCGGCCTGTCCCTGGAGCTTGCCAGCGAGGTTGCCACCCTGCCCCTGCAGCTTGCCGGCCAGATTGCCGCCGCCCTGCTTCAGCTGATTCTGGACGTCGCGCCGCACATCAGAACTCTGCAGCCGCGATCCGACGCCGGCCAGGCCGCCGCCAGCGCCAAGATTCTGCAAGCCACCGTTTTTGAGATCGAGACGGTTCGCATTGTTTTCGCGCAGATTGTTCGTGATCGAATCGCGATCGAAATTGAACTTGCTGTTGTCGAAATTGAGATTGTTGATGTTGTTCCTGTCGAAATGGAAATCGTCGCGGTTGAAGTTGTTGACGTTGATGTTGACGTCATTACCTCCCCACGAATGCCAGTTATCCCAATCGACGGCGGCACCGAACGCGACCCCGGTCACGAAGCCGGCCCAATACGGCGCGTAAGGATAATAGTAGGACGGATAGGGGTCGCCGTAGACAATGGGCGCGGCGGCGACATAGGTAGGGCTCGTCAGGATGACGGGATCATAGGTCGGAACGTAGGTCACTTCCTTCTTGGCCGGGCGGATGATCACGTTGTCGTTCTTGGTTTCGACGACGACCTTGTCGTTGGACTTGATGGTGCCATTCGCAACCGCCTTGTCACGCAAATCCTGGATGGCGACGAGCACGTCCTTCTGCTGATTGACGACGGCGGTTTCGAGCTGCTGCGTCCAATCAAGGTCGTCGCTCATCATCTTCAGGACCGTCGGATAGTTGAGAAGCGATACCACGCTTCCATCCCATGCAGCGTCCGGCTTTGCGTTCGGCTTGTTCTGTTCGATAAACCGCTCGGCCTGCACGATCTGCAGCGGGTTGAGGCTGGCCGACAATACCAATGCGACAAGATCGTCGGGATAGAGCGCGATCCGCGCAACGAGGATTTGCAGTTCGTCCGCCGTCATCAGTACCGGCGCTTCAGCGGTGGGCGTTGCAGGCGTTGCGGCTGGCGCCGACGCCGGTGCAGGTGCGGCGGCGGTCTGGGCGAAGGCATAATTTAAATCAGGTCCGGAAAATAAAATGAATGCGACTGATGAAATGAGGGCAATCGTCTTGTAGTGCAATGGCATTCCGGAATCTCCTTGGTGGTTCGCTTTCGCGACAGGCAATTTCATTGCTTGCTTATGGTTACGTAAGAATACTCACATCTTTTCGAGCGACAGCACCTGCCCCGTCTGGTCGATCAGGCAGGTCGAGCGCTGACCCTTGGCCTCGAGTATGATCTGGTATTTCCCGCCGTCGAGCGCGCTCGAACTGACCGGCAGCACCGAAGCGTGATCGGCGCCGAACTTTTGCGTCGCGGCGTTGGCACAGGCGACCTGCAGGTCGGCTGGAGCAGTCTGCTGTGTATTTCTCGCCATGTTTTCTGGCGCAGGCGTATTCGATACGCATCCCCCGAGCGAGAAGGCGCCAGCGGCAAGCGCCATCCAGACAAGCGTTTTCGTGTATTCCCTATCAGACTTCCAAAGCATCGTGTCCCCCTGCTCCAGTTGCTTAAACACCTTTGTAAAGTGAAGCGCCCTGCATGAGCACTATCACCTTGGCGCCGACCTGTATCTGTGAGGCAAGATCGACGATATCGTCATTGTTCATCCTGATGCAGCCCGACGAGACGTTAAGTCCGATCGACCAGGGTTCAGGCGTGCCGTGGATGCGGTAGATGGTGTCCTGGTCGCCATCATAGAGATAGAGCGCCCTTGCGCCGAGCGGATTGTCGGGCCCGCCGGGCATGCCGCCGGCAAACTTGACGGCGTTCGGATCGCGCGCCACCATTTCTGCGGGCGGAGTCCAGGTCGGCCACTCGGCAATGCGACCGACGCGGACGATGCCCGCCCAACCAAACCCGTCACGGCCGACACCGATACCGTAGCGAACAGCCTGACCGCCGCCTTTGACCAGATAAAGGAAATGCTGGTTGCCATCGATGATGATCGTTCCAGGCTTTTCGGCCGTGCGGAACGTGACCATCTGCCGTCGGAACGCTTCCGGCACCTGGCCATTGGCGGCGTAGTATTTGCGCGCCTTGCGGCTGTCGTAGGGTATCCAGGTACGCGTCTTCACATCGTAAATCTGGGTCTTCGGAACTTGCGCGAAACCAAGTCCGAACGGAGCGACCAGAACCAGGCTTGCCACCGCCACCCCGGCAACGAGCTTCGCCCTCAAAGGATTACGCAGGTGCATGGTCATTGCCCTCCCCCCTTTACCCACTTCGCGATACGATCCGGGTTCTTTTCCACCCAGGCCTCGGCGTAGTCTTCCGGTGTCTGGCGGTCGACTTCCACCGCATAGCTCATGTCGGTGATTTCCTCGGGCGTGAAATCGATGCTTTCGAGGAACTTGGTCACCTCGGGCTTGCGCGTCGCCAACGCCTTGGCATAGGCGATGTGAAAATGCGCCTTGTCCCATGCGACGGGCGCGTTCGATTTGGCGAGCCAGTCGGGATCGTCGGCGGGAAGGACGACGTGCCACTTGGCCGGGTCGAAGGCCGGCTCGTCGAGCTTGACGATATCATGCAGCTTGAAGACGACGTGCGGGCTGTAGCAGGCGAAGACCACGGGCTTGTCCGCAGCCTCGGCCGCATCCACTGACGCCATGCCCATGTCCTCGGGCATTTGCAGAAGCTGCAGGCCCTTGTCGTAACCATAGCTTTTGGCGCGGATTTGCTCGATGGCCGTCGACGACCAGGTTTCGGCGCCGACCCACATCTCGCCCTTGCCATCGCCGTCAGTATCGAGCGCGGCGGTCTTCTTGGCGTCCAAGAGATCGGTCACCGAGTGAATTCCGGTCTTTTCGACCGTCTGCTTGGTCGTGCAAATTCCCTGCCACGCATCGACGCCAGTATCGGCGAGTTGAACCTTGTCGGCATATTTGGTGACGAGAGAATTGAGGTTCGGCAGCCACACTTCGGGATGCACGTCGACCTCGCCCGACGCAAGGCCGGCAAAGGCGATCATCGTACCCATCTCGCGAACCTCGACATCGAGGCTCAGTTCCTTCTTCAGGGCGCTCTTGATGATGTTGGCCGTCACCTGCCCCGAAGGCCAGTTCGGCATTGCGACCACAAGATCGGCGGCCGCGGCCAGTCCGGATTGCGCCATTGCCAGCAGCAACGTCAACGCTGCGGTCTGTCCCAGCCGTGCCATCCTCTTTCGCCGCGGCGGTCTCCCAAAGCCAAGCTCATCCACAGATTGTAAATGGCTCCCGAACGATCGTTGACTCATGTGCAGCGCTCCCGCTGTTTTCGTTGCGCGCATTAGCCAACATCGCGTCCGTTACCGGAAGTACGTAACAGTTAATTTTTGCCGCATCGTCGTTTCCAGTGTAGGGGTAAACCGTGCCGGCGAGATGATCGTGGCAGATGAATACGAGGATTGGCATGACACGAATTCTGATCGCGGACGACCATGAGATCGTCAGACAGGGCGTCCGCGCGATCCTGTCGAAGCGCGATCGCTGGGAGGTCGTGGCGGAAGCCGGCGACGGTCGCGACGCCGTGGAACAGGCGCGCCTCAGTGAGCCTGACATCGCCATCCTCGACTATGCCCTGCCTTTCATCAACGGCGTGGAAGCGGCGCGCCAGATCAGGCTGCACAGTCCCAAAACCGAAGTCCTCATCTTCACGCAGCATGACAACGAGGCGTTGCTGCGCAGCATCCTGGAGGCCGGCGTTCGCGGCTACCTTCTGAAATCGGATGCAACGCTTTATCTCGTACAGGCCGTCGAGGCCCTGGAACATCGCCAGCCGTTTTTCACCAAAACGGTCTCCGACATCCTGGTCTCGTCCTATCTCGCCAAGGCGGACGCTTCACCGAGTATCCTGACGTCGCGCGAAACCGCTGTGGTAAAGCTCATCGCCGAGGGGCACAGCAACAAGGAGACGGCAGCCATCCTCGGTCTCAGTGAAAAGACGGTGGAAAGCCATAGGGCGGCCTCGATGCGCAAACTCGATGCGAAGTCGACCGCCTCGCTGGTGCGCTACGCGATTCGCAATCGGCTGATCGAAGCTTGACCGGATGGCCGTCGCATGAGCTTTAACAAACTGACATTTTCGTCCACTACTAGCTCAAGCCAGCATGTACACAGTGTCGTCGTTCGGCGCGTCTCGTTTTGTTTTAGTTCGGAGCAATCCGCCTGTTTGAAAGCCTGACCATGGTTCGTCAATATTCGAAAGCACGCATGTTCCTGTCCGTCCGCACATTTTCCCCTGCCATTATTGTCCTTGGTTTGGCCCTTGCCGGATGCGCAGGGCATCCCAAAGGCGTGATGGCGCCGGTTATGACCACCGGTGCGACCGGTGGCTCGTCTGTCGACATGCTGGTCGTGACAAGCCGTGTGCCCTCGGACGATCCGGCAACGCTCTTTACCGGCGAGCGCAGTCCAAAACCCTACCTCACCGATATTACAGTCTCGATCCCATCCGACAAGATTCGCAAGCCCGGTACCGTACAGTGGCCGAAGCGGCTACCGCCCAATCCGAAGACCGACTTCGCGGTTACCCACGTGAAGGAATTGAATTCGGTTGCCGAAGGACGCGCCTGGTTCCGCAAACATGTCGTCGGCGGCCATGCGCTGGTCTTCGTGCACGGGTTCAACAATCGCTACGAGGACTCCGTCTTCCGCTTTGCCCAGATCGTCCACGACTCCGGCGCACAGGTGACGCCGATCCTCTTCACCTGGCCTTCGCGCGCCAGCGTCTTCGACTACAATTACGACAAGGAAAGCACGAACTATTCGCGCGTTGCCTTCGAGCAAACCTTGCGCACTCTCGCCAACGATCCCGAAGTCAAGGATATCACGGTCATGGCCCACTCTATGGGCACCTGGCTTGCCATGGAGTCGCTGCGCCAAATGGCAATTCGCGACGGACGCGTAGCGCCGAAGATCGACAATGTGATCCTCGCTTCGCCGGATATCGATGTCGATGTGTTCGCGCGGCAATTCACCGAGATGGGAGAGAAGCGCCCGAAGTTCACGATTTTCGTTTCGCAGGACGACCGCGCTCTCGCCGCGTCGCGTTTCATCTCCGGCGATGTGCAGCGGCTTGGAGCCATCAATCCGGCGGAGGAGCCCTACCGCTCCAAGCTGGAACACGCAGGCATCACCGTTATCGACCTTACCAAGGTGAAAGCCGGCGATAGCCTCAACCACGGCAAGTTCGCCGAGAGCCCGCAAGTGGTCCAGCTTATCGGCCAGCGCCTCGTGACCGGGCAGACGCTGACGGACTCCAACGTCTCGCTTGGACAGGGCATCACGGCAGTCGTCGCCGGCTCGGTCAGCACCGTCGGCAATATCGCCGCCAAAACCGTTGCAGCGCCGCTGACCGTGATTGAAGAGCCGAAGCGCATGCCGAAGAAGAGCGACGAACTGGGTTCGACCTTGGGCAGCCCGACACCATCGAAGGAACTGAGCTACTAGGGAGATGCGATGACCGATGATCACAAGGACGGCCAGCAGTTCCTCATTGCGCGTGGGGGGCCGTTCTATGATCTGCAGCTGCAAGCGAAACTCGTCGGTCGCCAAGACCTTAAGCCCGCACTGCGTGCCGCCCTCTTCGTGGCGCTCAGCTGGGGTGTGCCACTACTCTTGAGCTTGCTCGCGGGCACTGCTTTCGGGCCGCTTGCCGAGCGGCCTTTTCTGCTCGACCCTGGACCTTGGGCCCGCTTTTGCGTTGCCATCGGCCTGCTGGTGCTTGCCGAAACCCAGATCGAAAATAATCTTCGGCAAGGTGTGCGGAACTTCTTTTCGGGCCCATTGCTTCCCGAGGCATCCAGGGCCGCGGCCAGCGCTGCCGTTGCCAAGGCGCTTCGGCGAAGAAACGCGCCGGCCGGTGACCTGGTCAGTCTCTTTCTGGCGATCGTCTCCTCGTTCCTCCTCTACCACAACATGCAGGACCAGCCACTCGCCGCTTGGGCAGCGACCGTCGGGCCGGAAGGTCCGACACCTAGTCTCGCGGCCTGGTGGGCGGTTGCCGTCAGCAACACGCTATTCTGGTTCCTCGCTGCCCGCGCATTCTGGCGCCATATCATCTGGTCGATGCTGCTTGCTGATCTTTCGAAGCTGGAAACGCGACTTGTCGCAACGCACCCGGACGGGCACGCCGGCCTCGGTTTCGTCGGCCAATACCCCAACGCCTATGTGCTCTTTACGGTGGCCGTCAGTTGTGTGATCGCAGCATCGGTGACCCACGAGGTGCTGCATGGCAGCTTTACCGTTACTGCAATCGCGCAGGTCATGGGGCTGTGGCTGGCCCTCATTTTTGCCTATTTCGGCATACCGCTCGCCGGCTTCATATCGCTTCTCGCCAACTTCAAGAAGCGCGCGCTGCGTGCGGCGAGCGAACGCGGAACGGACTTCCAGCGGCAGGTCGAGCGCAAAACGTTCGGTGAGAACCTCGTGGCCGATGATGGCAAGGCGATGGCCGACGATGAACTCGGCGATCCCGGCAAATTCTACGACGCCGCCAAGAAGCTTTCACCCATGCTGGTGACGCGCTCGACCCTGGTACCGGTGTCCGCGGCCGCCCTGCTTCCATTCGTGGCCGTCGCGATAACGCAACTGCCGATCAAGGAACTCGTACCAGTGCTGAAGCGCCTGCTGCTTCTCTAGCCGCCTTTGGCTCCGGCATTGACCGCGTCGGCATGCTCGCCGAGGCGCTCGACGAGCATCGAATAGGCAACGTAATATTTGAAGATGTTGCTGACGTACTGCACCGTCTCCCGCCCTATGATATCGGCCGCCGAATTCTCTACATTACCGAACCAGATGTTCGGATCGAGCCCCATCTGCGTGGCCCTTTTCCGGAACTTGTTGAGGTTGCCCGGGCCGGCATTATAGGCGGCAAATGCCATCAATTGGCGGTCGCGTTCCTTCATGTCCGGCTCGTTGAGGTAGGTATCGATAAGATAGCGCAAATATTTCGACCCGGCTTCGACGTTGCGGTCCTGGTCCTTGTCGATGCCGTTTATGCCGACCGCCTTGTCTCGCGCCGTGGCGGGCAGCAGTTGCATGATTCCGACGGCGCCCCTCGGGCTGCGTTTCGCCTGATCGAGTTTTGATTCCTGATAACCCTGCGCCATCAGCATCAGATAATCGAACGAATAGGTCTTGCCGTGCTTGCGGAATATCTCGACAAGCTGCTTGAACTTTTCCACGTCTTCGCCCGAATAGGCGCGTTGCAGGATCTTGTCGCTCTTGAAATATTTGCTGCGCAACATGTTGCCGAACGCAGTGCCTACCCGGTGGGCGGCGACGAAAGTGTCGAGTTCCTTCTTGAGTTGCGGGCTGTTTTTGCGGATCGCCCAAGCGATTTCGCCGTCCTTGGCGACTGCAATATCCTCATGCACCTTGATGTCGGTGAAAATCGTCGCCCAGATATCCGCCTTGTACTTGTCGACGACCGTGTACTGCAAAATGCCGGCATTGACCATTTCGAGGATGTCTTCGTCCTCCAGATTGTCGTCCATGATCCTGAGCTTGATCGGCTCCTCGCCGCGCGACTTAAGGTCCTCGTTTACCTTCAAAAGATGCTCGTAATAGCTGCTCGTTTCCCGCACTGCGAGTTCCTTGCCGGAGAGACCGTCAAGGTTGACTACCTCTTCGGAGGCCGGCCCTGTTACCAGCACCTCGCTTGCCTTGTCATAGATAGGGATGGTGAAATCGACCTGCTTCAGGCGGTCTGGCGTGATCGTCAGGTTGGCCATGATAATGTCACCAAGCCCTTCGTTCAACGCCGGTATAAGCCGGTCGCGTCCCATCGGGATAAAGGCAACGTGAATGCGATCGACTTCGCGCTTCTTGCCGATATTGAGGGCTGTCTCAAGCTCCAGCCCGAAGTCCACGGCTGTGCCAAGTTCTCGGCCCTTGTCCAGGAAAAAGATCGTCTTGCTGTAAGGAACGAGGACACGGACCAGACGCCGCTGCTTCATTCCGTCAAGATCGTCCAGATGGGGCTGGACGAGGGATTTTTTTTCCGCCAGCGCCAGGCCTGCAGGGACGCACAAGAGTGCCAGCGCGAGCGCGACAGCACCGACGAACCACCTCTTATTCATTTGTTTTGGGCCTCCCCGCCCAGCAGCGCCGTGTCGTTATGGTTTCCCAGGTTCTATCCCGGATGAGCAACGGCAGTGCGCTGGTGAGATTTCACCGACACCACCACTCCCTGCAAGTACGTAACTGTTAATTGGTTGCAGGAAGCGGCTGGGCCAACGGAAGACCGGCCTTGGCCAGCCCGGCCTCGAGCCCATCGATCATGGCCGGAGCATAGCGGCGCGCAATCATGTCGGCGCGGAACGTCGTCCAGAAGCGGTCGCGATAGCGGGTCACACGGTCCATGGTTTCCCGGACGCCCGAGGCATCACCCAATTGGCCGAAGGCTGCAAGTTCAAGCACATCGGCCAGATAATTCCCCGAATGACCCATCTGCTGAACCTTAAGCACCGCCTTGGTGAAATCGCCCTTGCGATAGGCATCAAGCGCAAGGATCAACTCGGCATCATCCTGCGTGCCGTTGATCTGTTCTGCCCTGGAGGCGAGGTTTGCGCCCTCCGTCCAATTGCCGTTGGCGAAGAACATCGCGCCAAGCTTGGCTGGAATGAAGCTATTGTTGGGATTGAGCGCCATCGCCCGATAGCCCGCAACGAAAGCCGCTTCACTCTGTCCGTTGTGATAGAGCGCCAGCATTTGCGCATAGCCGGCGCGGTCCGACATCGGCGCCAATGCAACGGCCTTATTGGCCAGAAGCAGCGCCTGCGCTGCAGTGCCGTTGACGACTTCCGGCGCCGCGGACTCGATCATGGTGACCGCCATGGCGGCGTTGGCATCGGGATTGTTCGGCATGGCTTGCAAAGTGTCGGCGAGACAGTCGCGAACGGCGTCGAGCTCAGTAGCATCTTGCCGCTCGAGCGCCACCCCGGTTCTGAGGATACAGCCATTACCGAGACTGGGCGCTGCGAGTTCTCGCGTATACTCGATATTGTTGATGACGCCTTGCGGGCCGGCGAAGCGGGTGGCGAGATCGGTGACAAGCTCGCGGCGAACCTCCGTGTCTGGCCGGTCGTCCGGGTTCGCACGCTCGACCCCCGACCGCAGGGCTTCGCCGCTCACCGGATCGACGACCTGCCACCAGACTGCGCGACCATTTATGTCCGGATGGTACTTTAGGACGACATGGTAGGGATTCGCAGCACGCCGGGCGCTACGGAACCAGCTAAGCGCTGGAACCGTCGCCTTTACCGGGGAAGGCATTTCTGCCGCCGCCAGCGTCAAAGTCTGAAATTGCGAAAGCGCCGTCATCAGATAGTCGCGGATGAGGCCGGCTTCAGCATCGGTGCCATCGCCTGCCAGCTTCATCTCGACAGCAACGACCGGCTTGTCGGAAAATACACGGCGGTTGGCCGCAACTGCCACGAGAGAAATCGCTGTGATACACACGACGCCTGCTGCAACGGCAAGATGCCGCTTGGTAATGAAGCTATGGGAAGGCTGCGCCGGGGGCAAGACGGGCTGTTCTTCCGCCTCCTCGCATTCCTCCACGACCTCCGCTTGCGGCGGCGCCTTGGTGAATACGGGTATGTAGCGGCCGCGCGGCAGTTCGATGCGTACGCTGCCCTCCTCGGCCCGGCTCTCATAATATTGCGCCAGGGAGGCCCGAAGCCGGGTTGCTTCGATGCGGACGATGGGATCGGTCGTCGGGTCGAAACTCGAGGGCCGGCCAAAGACGTCGACGGCAATCGTATAGGCTTTTACCGAGGCTGCCCGGCCCTCGAACATCTCCTGGGCGACGAACCTCAGGAAATTCCGGTTACGTTCGGTCGAATGGAATTGTGGGTCCGAAAGGAGCCTGTCGAGCTCCGCCCGCGCCTCTTCTTCGGAAATCCTCTCCGAGTCTGGCATGTCGACATTGAAGTCAACTTCCATGTTCGCGCCCCACCCCAGTTTCACTGGATAGTAGAATTGAACGGAACGCTACGCAACGCCATACGGGAAATCCCCCAGGTTGCGATGGAATTGTCCTGACGCAAGACCAGGTTGAGGAGATCAGCGGTCGATAGTGGGGACGCTCTGCCTCAGTAGCTCCTGCCGCGCGTGGCGATGCAGATGTCGATGACTTCACTCTCGATGTCAGCGCAGAGCATTTCATATTCAGCAATCAGCTTGAGATCTTTCGAGCCGTTGCGGCGCAAGCGATCAAGCGTGGAACTGGCCTCGTCGAAGGCATCGCACAAGCTTTGCAATGTCGTATTCCGCGCACTGAGGACCTGTAGCTGCCCACGCATCGCAGGCAGCCTGAGCATCAATTTCCACAGTCCCCTTTGGGCAGACGCGGTCGACATCGCTTCAATTGCATCCCCTGCTCGTTGTTCCGTCGAGCTCCGGTCGGGCCGCAATCAGCAATTATATCCCCAGGCCCCGCTCGGTCATCGATCATAGGATGATGTCTCGCCTTATGGGAGTACGTAACGGTTAACAGGGGGTCCGTTGCCGCAAATCCGCGAGCCCAAAAAACGAAATGTTTTGCCTTGGATGAATTTGGATTGCGCCTTTTTGCTCGTTCTACCCCGGCATGGGCGGGAGGCCGTAAACGTTACAGTTACGAACTTGTTATGGAGGATGGAATCTGGCTCACGTTGGCTTTCAATTAAGGGATGAAGTTCATGAGATATTTAAGTTATTCATTAGATGTATTGATTGTGGCCGTCAGCGCGATTTCGTTGGGTACGCTAGCTGCATCAGCGCAGGAACACGCCGACGTAAATGCTGCAAACAACCCGCTGACGCCCAAGATCACGCTCAATGTTCATGACTACTACGTTCCCGAACTGAGCGGACTGCCGGGCGACCGCTACGCTAACCAGTTCCTGCTGCGTGGTCTCGTGCCTTCGGACCTTTTCGGCGCACCGCAATTGATCCGCTTTACCCTTCCAGTCGCGACCGCACCGGAATTTCCGACAGGATATACGACGGGCCTGGGCGACCTGACGCTGATGGACATTTTCCTGGTGCCCGGCAAGGAGATTTCATTCGGCGCCGGCCCGCTCGTCGTCCTCCCGACTGCGACGGACGATGCCCTTGGCGCCGGCAAATGGCAGGCGGGCGCCGCCGGGGTCGTGGTCGCACCGCAAAGTTGGGGTCTGCTCGGCGGTCTCGTCACCTACCAGACGTCATTTGCCGGCGAAAGCGACCGGGACGATGTTTCACTCGCAACCTTCCAGCCCATCGTCAATTTCAACTTGAGCAAGGGTTTCTACCTCAGGTCATCCGCCATCTGGAACTTCGACCTGGAGAGCGGAAACTACTCGGTTCCGGTCGGTTTTGGCGTCGGCAAGGTGTTTCAGGTCAACGACAAGGTGACGATGAACGCCTTCGTCGAGCCGCAATACACCGTCTTCGATCACGGCCGCGGCAACCCCGAGTGGCAGGTTTTCGTCGGCGTCAACTTTCAGTTTGCGCTCGGCAAATAGACGAGATCATTTGGCCGTAACCTGACTGAACGACATGCCGTCGATCTTGCCTTCGTCGAGCCGGTAGACGAGGGCTTGCAGGGTCGTCACGCCGTTGCTGTTTGGGCCCTGTTCATTCGAGTAACGGATAATCCCGTCATGAATGCTCATGCCGAAAGCTTTTTGCAGATCCGTCTCGTCATCCTTCAAGCCTGGTACCGGCAGCATCCACGCCGTCAAGGTTTCAGGACCTTGCGAGCAGCCTGACCGCGCAGTCTCGCTCTCCTCGGCCGATACCATCGTCAGGAGCCGTTTCGAACCCGCTGCTTCACCATTGGAAATAAACCAGAGATTCGACGCATGGCCATCGAGCGCAACCTGGTAGCAGAGCCAGCTGACACCATTGGCGCCCGAACCGCGCGTCCTGATCTCGCCGCCAAACGCCTTCTGGATTGCATCGAGCGTCGTTGCTCCGAACGAAATGTCGAGCATGTCCGCCTTGAGCATATTGTTGAAGGGCTTGGGCATTTGATAGGACGTTGATTTGGCTGTGCCACCCGACAGGATCAGCGATGGAAAGCCCGAAAGCCGTACGTCGTCAGCCTTCGCCTGCAAAGCCCATATCAAGGGACCGGTGGCGATGATCATTGCACATAGGGTCTTCACGGTGACCGCCTTCATTCACGTCTCCTGCTGAGTTTTCGCGTCTAGCGTGCAGACATCATGAGCGCATCTCATCCGAAGACAAAGTACTTAACTGTTACAGAACGCTCTGCGACAGGCAGATAAAATTTCGTCCCGTTCCCGGTAAAATCAAGCATTGCGTTACAGTTACGTACTTCCTTCGGAAGCCGAAGCCCGAAAGCATGCTGGTCGTCCAAAAGCCCAATCCAGGGCAGAAACACGCGCAGCGGTTGCAGGGGCCTGATAATGCCTCGGCCCAGACACGAGAGTACAATGCTTCAGCACGAAATTTGCCCCCCGTCTCCAGGAGGATCCTGATGTCAGTTGAATGGAAGATTGATTTAAGCAGGCTTTGGCAAGCTTGCGTTCCGAGCGGAGCCAAGGCGAGAACCTCCCTGCTCGCTGGCGCGGCCATAGCAACAGGGATTGCTTTTGCGCAATGGCCCGGGGTTCAGGCCGCGCAGGCGCAGGACGCTCCCAAACCCAACATCCTCGTCATTTTCGGCGACGATATCGGCCAGACGAATATCAGCGCCTATACCCGCGGCCTCGTCGGTTACCAGACACCGAATATTGACCGCATCGCCAAGGAAGGCATGATGTTCACGGATTATTATGCCGAGAACAGCTGTACCGCCGGTCGCTCTTCGTTCATCACCGGCCAGACGCCATTGCGCACCGGTCTTTCCAAGGTGGGCGCGCCCGGAGCGCCGGTCGGGCTCCAGGACCGCGACATAACAATCGCCCAGGCCCTTAAGCCGCTTGGCTACAACACCGCCCAATTCGGCAAGAACCACCTTGGCGACAAAGATGAATATCTGCCCGTAAAGCACGGTTTCGACGAGTTTTTCGGCAATCTCTATCACCTCAATGCGGAGGAAGAGCCGGAACGACCCTATTGGCCAAAGGACCCCAATGATCCCTTTGTCAAGAATTTCTCGCCGCGCGGCGTGATTAAGGCAACGGCCGATGGCAAGATCGAGGATTCCGGTCCGTTGACGACGAAGCGGATGGAAACGATCGACGACGAGACCACGGGTGCCGCGATCGACTATATCAAGCAGCACAGCAAGGGCGACAAGCCATTCTTCGTCTGGATGAACACAACCCGCATGCACGTATTTACTCATGTGCGGGAAGAGTATCGCGGCAAGAGCGGCATGCCGGGCAATGAATATGCCGACGGCATGTGGGAACACGATCAGGACGTCGGCAAGCTTCTGAAGACACTCGACGACGAAGGCATCGCCAACAACACGATCGTCGTCTACACGACCGACAACGGGCCCAACATGTTCTCATGGCCGGATGCGGCGATGACGCCGTTCCGCAGCGAAAAGGATTCCAACTGGGAGGGTGCATTCCGCGTCCCGGCGATGATCCGTTGGCCAGGCAAGATCAAACCCGATACCGTCAGCAACGACATGTTCTCGGGCCTCGACTGGTTCCCGACCCTGCTCGCCGCTGCTGGCGACACGGATATCAAGGACCGGCTGCTGAAGGGTACCGATATCGGCGGCAAGAACTTCAAGGTGCATCTCGACGGCTACAATCAGCTGCCCTATCTCGAAGGTCAGCAGCCGAAGAGTGCGCGCAACGAATTCTACTATTTCGACGACGACGGTAAACTTGTCGCCATGCGTTGGGACAACTGGAAAGCGGTGTTCTGCGAGCAGCGCGCGCCAGGCAACCTCAACATCTGGCAGGAGCCCTTTACCTGCCTGCGTCTTCCCAAGATCTTCAACCTGCGCATGGACCCCTATGAGCGCGCCGACATCACTTCGGACCAGTACAATGACTGGCTGGCGAAGAACGCGTATCTGACGGGTATAGCCACGTTGAAAGCTTCGGAGTTCCTTCAAACCTTCGTCGATTATCCGCCGAGCCAGAAGCCGGCAAGCTTCAGTGTCGACCAGGTGGAGGAAGCCGTTCACAAGAAGATCGACGAGGAACTGGCAAAGCAGAACAAGGCGCAATAACGCCCGTTTGATTTCGATAACCGGCTGGCGCCCAGAAGATGCGCCAGCCGAACAATCCATTGCGGAGCGCATCAGATGAGCGTTGATACGCAACTTTCCAACCAGCCTGCCGGTGCCGAACAGTTTGAGGTTTCCATGCCCCAACGATTGACCCTCACGGCGCCGCCTGCCCTTCTGCTTTTCGCCTCGGGCTTTTCAGCTCTGGTCTTTCAGGTCGTCTGGGTACGGCAACTCTCGCTGATCGTTGGCGTCGACGTCTATGCCGTCACGGCTGGCGTTGCAGCGTTCATGGCAGGGTTGGCGCTCGGCAGTCTGTTGCTCGGGCCCGCAATCGATCGCAGCAATTATCCCTTTCGGTTTTATGCGCTGCTCGAGGCGGGTGTCGCCCTTTGCGGCATTGCAGTTACCGTCGCGCTCGCACATTTTGCGCCGTCCTTTGCAATTATCGAGAATTCCGCTGCACCCGTCGCCTGGTTGATCGTTTTCGCTCTCGTCGGTGTTCCCGGTGTCCTCATGGGCGGCACCCTTCCGGCGGTGGTGCGATCGGTAGCCGCGTCGAACCGCGACGTCGGCCGCAAGGGCGGACGCCTATATGCGGCAAATACCGCCGGAGCCATTGCCGGCACCCTCGCCGCTGCATTCCTCCTCATCCCCTATCTCGGTGTCTCCGGCACCGCCTATGCTGCGGCGGCGCTGAGCCTTCTTGCAGCTGCCCTTGCGCTGGTCCTTGCGTCGCCTGCTCAAGCGCAAACCATCTCGCCTGCCAATGTGAATTACCGGAATGTTCGTCTTGCCCTGTTTCTGTATTCTGTGGCGGGCGGCATCGCACTCGGCTACGAGGTCATCTGGACCCAATCCATCGTCCAGTTCATGAGCACACGGACATTTGCCTTCGCCATCGTGCTCGCCACCTACCTCATTGGTTTGGCGGCAGGCTCCGCACTTGCCTCGAGATGGGTCGATCGCGTTCGCGACCACTGGAGCATTTTCGGCCTGTTAATCGCCGGCGCGGGCCTCGTCGGTCTTTGCGGCATCGCGTTCCTCGGCAACTGGATCATCATGCTGCAGTCCATGGCCGAGTACTGGCTGCTTCAGCTGACAGGAAACCAGCTTGCGGGAATGTCGGCACGCTTTGCGGTCGCCGCGATCCTCATCGTGCTTCCAACGACTCTTCTGCTTGGCGCCGCCTTTCCCTTTGCGCTTAAGCTCGTGGTTGAAGATGGCCGGACGGGAAGCGGCGTCGGGCTCGTCAGCGGCTGGAACACGCTCGGCAGCATTGTTGGGACGGTCCTTACGGGCTTTGTCCTCGTTCCCACTTTCGGCTTCGTCGGCTCGTTCGGCATCCTCGCCGTCGCTGCCACCGCCATTGGCCTGATCGCCGTGTTTCGCAACGTCGCAGCTGTACGCCTCCACCGCATTGCCATCGCATCGGTCTGCATCCTGACGCTGGCCCTGGCCTTCCTCGTCCCCTCTGATCGCTTCGCCAGTCTGCTGCCCGGTGCACAGGCCGGAAGGCTGGTCTTCTACGAGGAAGGCCTTGGCGCTACCGTCGCGGTCGTCGAACAGGGCCGCGACCGCAAGTTCCGCCGACTCTATATCCAGGGTGTTTCCAATACGGGAGACTCCCTGCCCTCCCTGCGCTACATGCGGCTCCAGGCGCTCCTTCCCCTGATAACCATGCAAAAGCGGCCGCAGGCGGCGATGGTTGTCGGCCTCGGAACCGGCATAACCGCAGGTGCGCTCCTTACCTATGACGGGCTCAACCAGCGCGTCGCGGCTGAACTCCTGCCAGGCGTACAGCGGGCAGCGAACCTGTTCAACGGCAATTTCAATGCTGCCTCCTCGCCCGACCTCGATATCCGGCTGCGGGATGGCAGGCGGGAACTGCTTGGAAGCGAAGAGTCCTACGATCTCGTAACGCTCGAACCGCCGCCTCCCTCGGCCGCAGGGGTAGCCAATCTCTACTCCACCGATTTCTACAGGCTTGCCGCCGCGCGGCTGCGGCCAGGTGGCATGGTCGCGCAATGGCTCCCGTTGCCGACGCAAAACGATGAGGATACGCGCTCGCTCGTTCGAAGCTTCATCGATGTCTTTCCGCACGCATCCCTATGGACAACCGAACTGCATGAAATGCTCCTCGTCGGCTCGTTCGAACCCATGAACCTCGATGTCGCTCAGATGAGTGCGCGGTTCGAACAACCCGGTGTGAGGCAGGCCTTGCGCGAAGTCGGCGTCAATTCACTTCCTGAATTGATGGCCACATTCGTGATGGATCGCAAGGGACTTGAAACCTATGCCGGAGACGCGGCCCCCGTGACCGACGATAGGCCTCGCATCGAATATGCGGCGTGGGTGAGACCCGACACCTTTCCGACAGTCCTGCCGAAACTTCTCGCCCTTGCCAGTGAACCGCCTCTGGTCAATGCCGATGCGGCCTTCATCACATCCACGAAGCAGGAACGGGAAATTCTCCACACGTTCTATAATGCCGGCCTAAGCGCCTATCGCGGTGATCGGGACGCATGGCACCGCAACGCCGGATTCGTCAGCGACCATGCACCCGACAATGCCTACTATGCCTGGTTTTTAGGGGGGAACACACAATGAGCGCACGTGACGACATTCTCGCATTGGGCAAGCGGGTCGGCCAGTCGATCATCGGCCAGGACACGATGGTCGAGCGGTTGCTGCTTGGCCTCATTGCCAATGGCCATCTGCTGGTGGAAGGCTTGCCCGGCCTTGCGAAGACGCGGGCGATCAAGAGTCTGGCGAAAAATCTCGATGCCGAGCTGTCGCGCGTACAGTTCACGCCAGACCTTTTGCCGGCCGACATCACCGGCTCCGAAATCTACTTCAGCGAGGGCGGCAAGGGCGAGTTCAAATTCCAGCAGGGCCCGATCTTCGCCAACCTGATCCTTGCCGACGAGGTGAATCGTGCGCCGGCGAAGGTGCAATCGGCGCTGCTTGAAGCGATGGAGGAACGCCAGGTGACCGTCGGGGGCAAAAGCTATCCCCTGCCTGACCTTTTCATGGTGATGGCGACGCAAAACCCAATTGAGCAGGAAGGGACGTATCCGCTCCCCGAAGCTCAGCTTGACCGCTTTCTCATGCACGTCGAAGTGGGCTACACAGATGAGCAGTCGGAGGCGGCGATCATGCGGCTCGTTCGCAGTGAGGAGACTTCAACCAAGTCCAAGGCCGGAAAAACCGACGACAGGCTGGATCCCAAAGCAGTCTTCGATGCCCGTGCCGAAATATCCGCCATCACCGTGTCCAAGCCGGTCGAGGACTACATGGTGGCACTCGTTTTCGCGACACGCTACCCCGACAAGATCGACGCGGACCTCGCCAAATGGCTGCAAGTCGGTGTCAGCCCGCGCGGCGTCATTGGCCTCGACAAGGTTTCACGCGCCTATGCGTGGCTAAAGGGCCGCGACTATGTCACGCCCGACGATGTCAAGGCGATCGTCCATGATGTTTTCAGGCACCGGCTGATCCTGTCCTATGAGGCACATGCCGCGGATATCGGTCCCGACAAAGTCATCGACCGGATTGTCGAACGCGTAGCGGTGGCCTGAGTGCCATGGCGCCCGCTTCCTCGTCCACGCAAGAAATCTCCGACGGCGTTTATGTCTCAGTCGAACAGCTCGCCGCACTCGAATCGACAGCGCGCGACCTAACATTCATCCAGAGGAACGCGGTACAGCAGCCCCTGACCGGGCGCCACAGTTCCAGGATGCGCGGACGCGGACTGACCTTCGAGGAACTGCGCGAATATCTTCCGGGCGATGATATACGCACCATCGACTGGCGGGTAACGGCGCGCACCAACAAACCCTTCGTGCGCATCTACGGCGAGGAAAAGGAACGTCCCGCCCTCATCGTCGTCGACCAGCGCACCAATATGTTCTTCGGCAGCCGTCGCGTCATGAAATCGGTCACGGCTGCGGAAGCCGCCATGCTGTGCGCCTGGCGCATTCTCGGCTCGGGCGACAGGGTCGGCGGGCAGGTGTTCAACGATAGCGGCACAACGCAGTTGCGGCCGCATCGCAGCCGAGAGTCCGTCATTGCCTTGGGCGACAGCATTGCCGCCATGAACCAGGCGCTGAATGCGCGCACGCCCGGCGAGCGCGCCACAGGACAGCTGGACACGGTGCTGCGGACCGTGGAGAATGTCGCGCATCACGATCACCTAGTGATCATCGTCAGCGATTTTGACGGACATTCGGCAGAAACGCGCGATCTCCTTTTGCGCCTCAGCGTGCGCAATGACGTGCTCGCCATTCTGGTCTATGACCCGTTCCTGCTCGAATTGCCAACCAAAGGCGAGATTGTCATCAGGGGCGGCTCCATGCAAGCAGAACTCGCTTTCCAGCAGGCAAAGGCACGCAACGCGATCGGCGATTTTGCCCGAAGCAGAGGGCGCGAATTGTTGGCCTGGCAGCAGGAACTCGGCCTGCCGATGCTGCCGGTATCGACCGCGATTGAGACGGCGCCACAATTGCGCCAATTGCTGGCGCAGACCGCCTGGCGGCAAAGGAGGCGATGATGGCCGATACGCCGCTCGATCTCGCAATACAACAGGCGTTGAAATCACTGGCTGATATCGCAACCCCCGCCCCCGTTGCGCTGTTCCCGCAGACCTGGGGCTGGGCCTTGGTGGCAATCCTCCTTCTTGCAGCATTGGCAATGGCTTGCTGGCATTGGTTCAAGAAGCGACGAGCCAATCGTTACCGGCGCGAAGCCTTGCAAATTCTCGATCGGCTCGAGAGCGATGGTGATGCGGATACGATCGCCCGGGAGGTACCGATTCTGGTCAAGCGCGTTGCGTTGGCCGTCTGGCCGCGCGATGCGGTTGCCGCGCAAAGCGGCGGGGCATGGGTCGCGTTCCTGCAAAATGCCCTGCCGGATCGAAACCTCGGCGCAGATCTTGTCCATATGCTCGACGACCTGGAATATCACCCCACACGGGAGAGCGATCCTTCAGGTAACCCCAAGCAATTGCTCGCAGCCGCACGCCACTGGATCGAGAAGCACCATGTACCAGCTTGATTTCCCGTGGTTGCTGGTGCTGCTGCCATTGCCGGTCCTCGTCTGGTGGCTCCTGCCGCCATATCGCTCGCAATCTGCTTCGGTACGCATTCCATTCTTCGAAGAAGTCACGCAGGCCGCGGGAATAGCCCCATCGACCGGCTCACTGGTTACGCGTAGAACCTGGCCGGAGCTGATCGTGGGAACGATCTGCTGGCTTCTTGTCCTTATCGCTCTCGCCCGTCCGCAATATGTCGAACCGCCGATCGAGAAGACCGAGCCGCAGCGCGACCTGATGCTGGCGATCGACCTTTCGCAGTCGATGGAGACAAAGGACTTTCGCGATCCCGGCGGCAACCTCATCTCGCGGATAGACGCGGTTCGCAGCGTCGTCAGCGACTTCGTCAAGAAGCGCCCCGCTGATCGCATCGGCCTCATCGCCTTTGGCGACGCACCCTACCCGCTCGTCCCCTTCACCATGGATCATCCCACCGTGCAGACCATGATCGCGGAGGCGTTGCCCGGAATTGCCGGGCCGCGGACGGCACTCGGCGATGCCATCGGGCTGGCGATCAAGATGTTCAAGGACACGAGCGCCCCCGAGAAGGTGCTCATCGTTCTTACTGACGGCAACGATACGGCAAGCAAGATGCCGCTGGCCAAGGCGTCGGACATAGCCAGGGACGCAAAGATCACGATCCATACGATCGGCATCGGCAATCCCCAAGCCACCGGTGAAGAGAAGCTCGACACTGCCTCACTCGAAAAAATCGCAGCGACGACGGGCGGACGATATTTCTTCGGCCAGGACCAGACCGGGCTTCAGGACATCTATACGACGCTCGACCGCATCACGCCCATGAACCAGAAAACACTATCCTGGCGTCCGCGCATCGAATTGTTCCACTATCCTCTCGGTGCCGCGCTTTCGCTCCTTATTGCTTATCATCTTCTGGCGCTCCTGTTCGCAAGGCTGCGAAACCGCAGCGGCGCTGCGCTTGAACCGGCAGCCAGCCAATGATCGCCGATTTCCACTTCCTTCGGCCGTGGTGGCTGCTCGCGATCCTCGCAGCGATCGCAATGTTGTGGCTGGCATCGCGCCAGTCCGACATGAGGCTGCGCTGGCGCGATATGATTGCGCCGCAATTGCTCGATCATCTCGTCTCCGACGATCCATCCAAGGGGCGGCTGCGGCCCTATCACCTGACAGCAATGCTCATCGCCCTCGCAGCACTCGCCCTTGCCGGTCCGACTTGGCAACGCGAACTCCCGCCCTTCGTTCAGGACGAAGCGCCGCTGGTGATCACCATCGACCTGTCGCAGACGATGGACGCTATCGACGTCACCCCGTCGCGGCTTGAACGGGCGAAGCTCAAGGTCCACGACATCCTTGCCGCGCGGCCCGCAGCGCGAACCGCCATCATTGCCTATGCGGGCTCGGCGCATCTGGTTCTTCCGTTAACCGACGATGCAGCGCTCGTGCGCACCTATGTCGACTCGCTGGCCACGCGGATTATGCCCGTTGCTGGCAAAAATACTGCTGTCGCATTGGCAGCGGCAGAGAAAACGCTTGAAAGTGCGCAAGCGCCCGGAACGATTCTTCTCATGACCGACGGTGTCGATGCGGCCTCCTTCGATCAGGTGGCTCGGTTCGGGGGTAGCAACAACGTCGTGCTCCTTGCGATTGGCACAGCCGAGGGCGGTCCGGTCAAAACCAGCGATGGAGGTTTCGCCAGTGATGCTGCCGGAGGTCGCCTCTTCGCCAAGCTTGACGTGGACGAACTGAAACGGTTGCAAGGCGCCGGAAACATCAGCGTTGCAACCTTTACGAGCGACGACAGCGACGTGCGCTGGGTCGTGGAGCGGATCAAGACGCATTTCGCGCAGAAGGCCGCCGAAGCCGAAACGCGCTGGCGCGACTTCGGCTGGTGGTTGACCATACCGATCGTGCTACTTGCCGCGCTGTCGTTCCGGCGGGGCTGGGTCGTGCGCTGGGCCGGCGCGCTTGTCGCCTTCCATCTCATTTTCAGCCCCGATACCTCAAGCGCCGCCGATCTGAGCCTTGCCGATATGTGGCTGACGCCGGACCAGCAAGGACGCCTCGCCTATGAGCGCGGCGATTATCCCGCCGCCGCGGCTGCCTTCAGGGACAATGAATGGCGCGGCATCGCACTCTATCGCGCTGGCAAGTTCGGCGAAGCGGTCGATGCATTCGCGGCAAGGGATACGCCAGAAGCCTGGTACAACCAGGGCAACGCTCTGCTTCACCTCAATCGGCTGGATCAGGCGATCGCCGCCTACAAGCGCGCACTGGAACTTCGAACAGATTGGCCCGAGGCCAAGGCCAATCTCGCCATTGCAGAGAAACTCGTGTCGCTGCAAAAGCAGGAAGAAGAGGAACAGCAACAGGACCCCAATCTCAAACCTGACCAGGTCCAGTTCGACGACAAGGGCAAGCAGGGCAAAAAGGGGCAGGTCAACGTTTCTGAACAGACAGCGGATCTGTGGATGAAGAATATCGAGGTCAGTCCGGCCGATCTTCTTGCCCGCAAATTTTCCATCGAGGCGCGAGGAGGCAAGCAATGAGATATTTTGGCTGGCTTGTCGCGCTTGCTCTTCTGTTTGCATCGCCGGTTTACGCCGCCGAGCCATTCGCGGAAACGTCGCTGGCGACACAGGGCAAGATTGTGGTCGGCCAACAGGTGAGCATCGATGTCGATGTCTACGTTCCGAACTTCTTCACATCGCCGCCGCAGTTTCCCTTGCTTGACGTCCCGAACGCAATCGTGACGCTTCCCGACGAGCAGGCTCAGAACCTGGTCAAATCCGTCAACGGCGAAGAATATTCCGGCATTCGCCGCACCTATTTCATTATTCCGCAGATCGCCGGCGAATTTACGCTTCCGACAGCAAGCGTCCCGCTCGCCTACGCCAAGGTGCCGGGTCAGTCCACCCCAGCAACTGTAAACCTTCCCGCAGTCACCTTTGTCGCCGCGGACCTGCCACCCGGGGCGGAAGCATCGGCGTTTTCCGCCGCGCGTGCCGAACTTAGTGAGAGCCTCGACGGCGACCCGGCCAATCTCAAGGTCGGCGACACGCTTGTGCGCACGGTTACGCTCTTTGCGACAGGGACGCGGGCAATGATGTTGCCGCAATTATCGTTCGACGTGCCGGATGGCGTAAAACTCTATCGCCAGGCCCCGACACTGGCGGACAATGTCGATGGCAGTGGCCGTGAGCGAGGGAGCAGCCGCACCGAGCGCGTCACCTACGTGATGGATAGAGAGGGCACGTTCACGCTTCCCGCACTGACCGTCACTTGGTTCGACACGGAAAACATGCAGGCGCAGCGGGCCGAACTGAAGCCCCTCGTCCTCGCCGCCAAGGCAAAGCCAGCGACGGCCAACGCTATTGCGCCCGATCTTCCGCAGGCGAAGGAAGCACCAGACCGCCTTTCCATCCGCGCCATGCTTGGCATTGGCATCACCATACTCGCCGCCCTTGTCCTGGCGTTCCTCCTCCATCGCCTGTGGCCCCGCATGAGACGCTGGGTTGATGTGCGCAAGCAGGCTCGGGCCCAATCCGAGCCCACGCGCTATCGTGAACTCCTGGCAGCGCTCAACTCGGGCGACGCGAAGCGTGCCTATTCGGCGCTCAACCTCTGGACGAAAGCGATGGGATTTCGAAGCGCAACGGATTGGGCTGAGGCAAGCAATGACCGGTCGGTGCAGGACGCTCTGGCAGGATTTGAACGCGATCTCTTCGGTCCACCACATCCACCGACACAAGGCAGTGCGCGAATTCTTGCGTCCGCTATACTGGCCTGGCGTGTGAAGTATCGCCGCCGCGACCGGCGATCCTTTATAGTTACGCCAGCGCTTCCTCCGCTTAATCCGCCGTTCGACAACTGGCAGCGTCCGGCCAGAAACAACACTATGTAACTGTAACGTACTTCAGTCGCAGCGAATTCGCGGCAATGCTCGCACAAGTTGACTTTCGGAGAGGTAGAATGCCCGCCGCAGCCCAAAGAGATGGCTTCAACGACCAGTTGAAATCGGAGGACGGCCTCATCTGGATCCCCGGACGAACCTTCATGATGGGTTCGAACAAGCACTATCCGGAGGAGTCCCCTGCGCACCCGGTCGAGGTCGACGGATTCTGGATCCAGGCCACCCCGGTCACAAACCGTCAATTCATGGAATTCGTCAAGGCGACCGGCCATATAACGGTTGCCGAAAAGGCCCCCGATCCAAAGGATTATCCCGGTGCGCTGCCACATATGTTGAAGCCGGGCTCGCTGATGTTCGATCCGCCGACCCGCCCAGTCACAAGCCCCGATATTTCCCAGTGGTGGACTTACAAATTCGGGGCTGATTGGCGTCACCCCTATGGCCGGCGCAGCGACTTGCGCGGCAAACTCGACCATCCCGTGGTGCATGTGGCATGGCACGATGCCAAGGCCTACGCGGATTGGACCGGCAAGGACCTGCCGACGGAAGCCGAGTGGGAACTGGCAGCCCGCGGTGGGCTCGACGAAACCGAGTTTGCCTGGGGTGAAGAACTGAACCCCGGGGGCCGGCAGATGGCCAATACCTGGCAAGGCATATTTCCACATCACAACCTTCGCTCCCAAGGCGACGACCGGACCTCGCCCGTCCACAGATTCCCGCCGAACGGTTATGGCGTTTACGACATGATCGGAAATGTCTGGGAGTGGACGGGCGATTTCTGGTCCACACGTCATGAGGAGCCGGCAGCAAAGGCTTGCTGCATCCCGCTTAACCCGCGCGGCGGTCCGATCGACGCGAGCTATGATCCGCACACGCCGCAAATCCTTATTCCCCGGCGCGTCCTCAAGGGCGGTTCGCATCTTTGCGCACCGAATTATTGCCGGCGTTACCGTCCGGCCGCGCGGCATGCCGAACCCGAGGACACTTCAACCAGTCACGTTGGTTTTCGCTGCGTCAAGCGCCCGGATCAACGCTCGACTACGACCTGACGCTCAAACACCACAATCGCGCTGATACAATCGTTGGAGGATCTCGATGGTCTGGCTTCATGAGATTTTTCGTCAATCGCCCGAAATTGCCTTGTTCCTGTCGCTTGCCGGTGGCTATGCCATCGGCAAGGTTCAGTTCGGCAAATTCCAGCTCGGCGGCGTTGCCGGATCGCTGCTTGTAGCGGTGCTGATAAGCCAGGTCGGCGTCTCCGTCGACAATGGCGTAAAATCCGTGCTCTTCGCGCTGTTCATCTATGCCGTGGGCTTTGAAAGCGGCCCGCAATTCTTCCGCTCGCTCGGCCGGCAATCGCTGCGCGAAATCGCTATGGCCGTGGTGCTTGCTCTCAGCGGGTTGCTGACCGTCATCGTGCTGGCTCGGATGTTTGGGCTCGACAAAGGCCTCGCCGCCGGTATCGCGGCGGGCGGCCTTACGCAATCGGCCATCATCGGCACGGCCTCCGCCGCCATCGGCAAGCTCGGCCTTGCCGCCGATGAAGTCCAGCGCCTGCAAGGCAATGTCGCCGTCGGCTACGCGGTAACCTACATCTTCGGTTCGTTCGGCGCGATCATTGTTTGCGTCAACATTCTGCCGAAGTTCATGGGCCGCAGTATTCGTGATGATGCGATGAAGGCCGAGGCCGAACTGCTCGCCGGCGCGCAGGTCTTCGGTCCGGGCGAAGTACCCGCCGCGCCCGATCTCGTCGGCCGCATCTATCGGGTGACTACGGCAGCTGGAAAGACAATTGCCCAGATCGAAGGGCCGACGACCAAGGACGCGCCGATGACCATCGAACGCGTCAAGCGCGCCGGCGCGCTTATTGGTGTCCAGCCTGACCTCCGGCTTGCATCCGGCGATGTAATCCTGGTCGTCGGCCGGCGTGCGGGCGTGGTGTCTTCAGCACAAGGCATCGGTCCCGAGCTTCAATCGTCGGACGGCATGGACCTTGTCATCGTGACCCGCGATATAACGATCAACAGCCCGGCGCTGGTCGGCAAGACCGTCGCGGAAATCAGGGCGGCAACCGCCGATGACCTGCGTCACGGCATCTATGTCACCGGGATCAAGCGCGCCGACAAGCCGCTGCCGCTATTGCCTGACACGCGCATCGAAACCGGCGACGTGGCCAGCCTTTACGGCACTGACCAGGATTTGCAGAGAGTGGCCAAATCCATCGGCACGGTCATCGTCCCCAGCGACAAGACCGATTTCGTCTTCCACGGCCTTGGCATCGTTGCCGGCCTGCTGATCGGCCTCGCCGTGATCCGCATTGGCTCGATTCCTCTGACGCTTGGAAGCGGCGGCGGTGCCCTGCTCTCCGGTCTTCTGTTCGGCTGGTATCGCAGCCGCAACCTTGCCATCGGTAACATGCCGACCGCGGCGTCGACTCTGCTGCGCGACCTTGGTCTGGCAGGCTTCGTTGCGGTGGTCGGACTTCAATCCGGCCTGCAGGCAGTGCAAACCATCGCCACAAGCGGTCTTTCAATTTTTCTCATCGGCGTGGTCGTGACCATCCTGCCGCTGCTGATCACCATGGTCTTTGGCCGTTATGTCCTCAAATATGACAATACGGCGATCTTTGCCGGTGCGCTGTCCGGCTCGCGCAGTGCCAATCCTGCCTTCGGCGAAATCCTCGACAAGGCAGGCAATACGATACCGACGACCCCCTTCGCCATCACCTATGCCCTTGCCAATGTATTCCTGACCCTGCTCGGCCCTTTGGTCGTGGCATTTGCCTGAGGAGAGTTCCATGTCCCGCACAGACTACAGCCAATATGCCAAGCTTAGCCCGTTCGAACTCAAGGATGCGTTGATCCAGGTTGCCTCCAGCAAGGAAAACCGCCTCATTCTTAATGCAGGACGTGGTAACCCGAACTTTCTCGCCACCCTGCCGCGACGCGCCTTTTTCCGCCTCGGGCTCTTTGCCGTTGCCGAAGCCGAACTCTCATTCTCGTATATGGAGAACGGTGTCGGCGGCCTGCCGAAAATCGCGGGTATCGAGGGGCGCTTTGCCCGCTATGTCGACGAACATCGCGATCAGCCCGGGGTAGTGTTTCTTGGGCGGGCTTTGAGCTATGTCCGCGACCAGCTCGGGCTCAATGCATCGGACTTTTTGCATGAAGCTGTGGAGGGGATTCTCGGCTGCAATTATCCCGTACCGCCGCGCATGCTTCGCGTCAGCGAGGAAATCGTGAAGCACTATATCGTCAAGGAGATGATCGGCGGCTTCATCAGTTCGGACGACATCGACCTTTTCGCGGTCGAGGGCGGCACCGCGGCGATGACCTATATCTTCAACTCGCTGAAGCAGAACAAGCTGATATCGGCCGGCGACAAGGTGGCAATCGGCATGCCCGCCTTCACGCCCTACATCGAAATTCCCGAGCTCAAAGAATACGACCTGAAGCAGGTTCATATAAACGCCGATCCTACTCAGGAATGGCAATATCCCGATAAGGAGATCGACAAGCTTCTCGACAAGGACATCAAGATCTTCTTCTGCATCAATCCGAGCAATCCCCCCTCGGTGAAGATGGATGATCGCAGCCTCGAACGCATCACGAAGATGGTCGCGGAGAAGCGGCCGGACTTGATGATCCTTACCGATGACGTCTACGGGACCTTCGCCGACGACTTCAAGTCGCTGTTTGCGACCTGCCCCGCCAATACGCTTCTTGTCTATTCCTTCTCGAAGTATTTCGGCGCAACGGGATGGCGGCTAGGCGTCATCGCAACGCAGCGCGAAAATATCTTCGACGCCAAGCTCAAGGGCCTCTCCAAGTCAGACCGTAAGGAACTGGACGAGCGTTATTCGACGCTTGTTCCGGACGTATCGAAGCTGAAATTCCTCGACCGGGTGGTTGCGGACAGCCGGGCGGTTGCCCTCAACCACACAGCCGGACTTTCCACACCGCAGCAGGTACAGATGGTGCTGTTTTCGCTGTTTGCCCTGATGGACGAGAGCGACGGCTACAAGGCAGAGTTGAAGAAGCTCATCCGCCGCCGTGAGGCTGCGCTCTACCGCGAACTCGGGCTGCCGCCGGAACACGACGTCAATGCCGTCGATTACTATACGCTGCTTGATCTAGAACATATTGCCCGCAAGCTCTATGGAGATGCATTCGCCGACTGGGTGAAGAAAAATGTGGCGCCGACCGAGCTCCTGTTCCGGATTGCCAGCGACACCGGGATTGTACTCCTGCCCGGTAGCGGCTTCGGTACCCTGCATCCTTCGGGGCGCGCCTCGCTCGCCAATCTCAACGAGTTCGAATACGCGAATATCGGGCGGTCCTTGCGCAAATTGGCCGACCAGATTTATGAGGATTATAAAGGCAAGAAGAAGGGTTGAGCTAGCCGGTCCTGTATCAGCATCCTCGGGGCCAATCCCGAGGACTGTAATGAGCTGCGATCAACCCCGTACGCGCACGGAGAGCGTGGTTCCCTTCTTTCCGGTGGATATATCGAGCAGTCCGTTGAAGGGTCGCAGTCGCGCCTCCATTCCGGAGAGTCCGACGCCGATCGTATTGCGATTTCTGCGCTCTATGCCGATGCCGTCATCCTTCACGGTCAAAGACAGCATCGGGTATGCATCGCTGCCCTGGCGCACAAGCCTGATCGTGGCGTGGCTTGCGCGTGCATGGCGGTAGATATTTGTTAGCGCCTCCTGGACAATGCGAAATATCGCAAGCTCGACGCCGGCGGGCGGCCGCTTCGTGCCAATTTCGGGCGCCACACGCAGCTCGATCTCAAGACCGCTCCGCTCCTCGAAACCGACGACGAGCAGTTCGAGAGCATTGGGCAGCCCGGACTCGTCAAGCATCGGCGGGTGAAGCAGGTAGGACAGCGTTCGCAATTCCTCATTGCTTTGCATGATCAATGCGGCGGCGCGGTGCAGTGCCCGCGACGTGTCATCGTCAGTCTCCGAAACGCGGGAACGGGCGCTGTCGAGTTCCATCGCCGCGCCGATCAGATGCTGACCGGTTGAATCGTGCAGATCGCGCGCAATCGAACGTCGCTCCTCATCCTGAGAGACTAGCACCCGCTCGCTCACCTCACGAAGCGACTCGTTGGAATGGAGCAGCGCTATCGAATTGCGCCGCGCCATCCATGCGGTCGCCATGAATGCTGCAAGGGCGGTCGCGAGAACCGCGCCATAGACGAAAACCGATTGCCACCAGCCGTTCAGCAATTTGCCTTCATCGATGGCGTAGCTCACGTAAAACGGAAACGCCTCAACCTTTCGGTAAGCCACCAGCCGGTTCGTCTGGTCACTTGCAGACACGCTGTTTACCACCCCTGCGGCCGGATTGGCTCCCACGGCAGACGCGAACCACAAGGGCGCCTGGTTGCCGCCTTGGGCAAAGGGGACATTGACGATGACCCTGCCATCGTTCCGCAGGAGCTGGGCAACATCGGACGGCGAAGCCGCCCCGTTGAACAGGTTGGAAAAATACTCGAGCGGCATGGTGATCAATATCAAGCCGTCGAACAAGCCATCCTGCCGGTGCAGGGCCTTGCTCATGGTCAGCGAGAGTTTGCCATGGACCCTGCCTATGAGCGGCTCGCCAATGAATGTCTCGCTCAAGGGATTATCGTGCAGGTAGCGGTAATAATCGCGATCGGTGACGCTGAACGACTTGGCCGGAAAGCCCTCACTATAGGCGACGAGCGAACCTTCCCTGTTGACGAGGGCAATGACGCCAGAATGCTTCAGGAATTGCTTTTGATCGGCGAGAAGGCTTGCCACTTTCGGCGACGCCACGATGTCGCTCCAGGGCATCGGATCGATTTCAGAAGAAATGTTGCGCAAGACCATTTCATTGGCTTCGAGGATCTTGCTGACATAGGCTTCAAGCAGCGCCGTCTTCTGGCGCAACTGAACCGTCGATTCGGTGATCATCCTGTCCCTGCTCTCACCGACGCCGATAATGAAAACGAGAATGATCGCGGCGACGCTGAGGAAGAGGAGAAGTCCGTAAGGCAGCAGCTCCAGCGGACGCGAATGCGAGCGGACGCTGCCGCTCAGCGCTTTGCCGGCGGGCGCCATCAGGCCAAGGCGGCGCAGGAGTGCAGGAAGTCCCGCAAGCGCCCATCGATCACCACTTCTGCGCAGAATGCTCAACACCAGTCCCCAGTCACCACGTCCGCCACAGCGGATCCGCCCTGTTATACTGCAATTCTATCAAGTAAAAAGGAAAGTAATTACGAATGTAATTGCCCATCATTGTTACACATTTTCCCGCCATACGCATCGGGAATTCTCCTAATCGCCATGCGCAATGCCTGGGTCAGGGGATTTCGGGTTGTCAAAAGCGAAGAATGAAATACGCTGGATGCCATGATCAAGATTGCAGGAGCCCCTTTGACCGGACCAAAGCTACGAGCCCTACCCGTGACGATCTTCCGGCGCTATTCGGTGGCGGAGCTTTGGGCAGATGGCGTTGTGCACGTTCTGGGCACCACTCTCGCCATTGTCGGATCGATCATACTCCTGACGATCGTGCTCGGTCAGTCGGCGATCGGCACCTCGGCCGCGACCGCCATCTATGTCGGAACACTCGTGCTTTCGATGGTCCTGTCAGCCACCTACAACATCTGGCCGGAATCGCCGATCAAGTACTTGCTGCGCCGTTTCGATCATTCGGCGATCTATCTCCTGATTGCCGGCACTTATACGCCCTTCATGGCGAAGTCTGGTACATGGTGGCTGCTCGCAGGCGTCTGGGCCACGGCCGTGGTCGGTGTCGTCCTTAAGCTGGTGATGC
Source organism: Phyllobacterium sp. CL33Tsu (assembly GCF_900113985.1). NCBI lineage: Bacteria > Pseudomonadati > Pseudomonadota > Alphaproteobacteria > Hyphomicrobiales > Phyllobacteriaceae > Phyllobacterium > Phyllobacterium sp. CL33Tsu. The sequence goes on from NZ_FORJ01000002.1 coordinate 214,612, forward strand.
CAGGACGCTTTGATCGCCTCGCCATCGGGCTCTATCTCTTGCTTGGATGGAGCGGGGTTTCCGCTTATCACCAGCTTGAAGGGGCCTTGTCAGCATCAGTGCTGTGGCTGATCCTCGCTGGCGGCATTGTCTATTCCTGCGGCGTCATCTTTCACGTGCTCGAACGCCTGCCGTTTCACAATGCGATATGGCACGGCTTCGTCCTCACCGCGGCTGGCATCCACTTTGCGGCCGTCTATTCAGTCGTCGTCTGAAAAATTCTACTGCGTATCGACCGTCGGCTGATCCTGCCCGCTTATTGGTGCGGTGAAAGGCATCGTGAACACCTGTCCGCCAATTCCGGCCGCAAGATCGGTGGAAAACGACAATGGCATGCAGGCCTGGATCGCTTCGATTGCTGAACCAACGAACTTTTGCCGCGCCTTGTCATCGCCATCGACAGCGATGTTCGTCGGCTTCGGCGGACCAATCAACGTTCCATCACGCTTGAAGCTGAAGCTGAGCGTTACCGTGCCCTTCCAATCCGAGGCCGGCTTCCAGCAGGCGGCAATCGCCTGGCCGACGTCATCCATCGTCTGCAGCGGTTCGGCGGAGGCCTTGCTTGTCGATATGGCAGCCGCGGCGAAGAAAATTGCCGCGGCAATGGCCTGCGTTTTCATGACGGTACCTCCAACAACATGCGGCGCACAGGTGCGGCCGGGCCAAATCATAGCGCAAAAGGCTGCGATAACAACAAGATGTCGGAGAAATTCGAGCCGCACGTGGAAGTGCGGCTCGCCTTGGGCAATGCGTTAGAGCCCGTTCGCCTTGAGGATCGCAGGTGCGTTTTCCTTGGTGATCGTTTCCGTTCCAAGCACGATCTTCTTCTCGACCTTTTCACCCGCGAGAACCTTCAAGGCTTGGCGCAGTCCTTCAGCACCCGGCGTCGGATAGAGGAATGTCGCAGCCAGTTCGCCCTTATTCACCCATTGGACGCCCTCATTGGGCAACCCATCGACTCCGAGGAAAAGGATATTCTTTTCGCGGCCCGCATCCTTGGCGGCAAGGTAGGCGCCATAGGCCATTGGGTCGTTGTGGCCGTAGACCATGGTAATATCTTCATGGTTGCGCAGGGCGGTCGCCATGATGTTGTAGGCCTGATCCTGTTTCCAGTCGCCCGATTGCTTGTCGAGCAAATATTTGATGCCGGGTTCCGCATCCGTATATTTGTGGAAGCCGTCGCTGCGATCATGGCTTGCCTGCGTGCCCAGCCCGCCCCAGATTTCGACGACGGTGCCCTTGGCCTTGCCCTTGCCGCCGAGGAGTTCCACGGCATGTTTGCCGGCCGCCTCGCCGATCACAACATTGTCGCCGCCGATCCATTGCGTATATTTTTCGGTATCGACGTTGCGATCGAGAACGATGACGGGAATGCCTGCGTCCATCGCTTTTTCGACGACGCCGGTAAGGCCGGCGGATTCCTTTGGCGAGATCAGGATGGCGTCAACCTCCTGGCGGATGAAGTTTTCGACGTCAGCGACCTGCTTTTCCGTCTTGTCCTGGCCGTCGGCAACCAGAAGCTCAACATTGGCGTGTTTCTTGGCCTCTGCTTCGAGGTCCTTGTTGAACTGGACACGCCATGGCTCGACGGTGGTCACCTGGCTGAAGCCGATGACGTATTTATCCTTGGCTTCAGCCAGGGATACGTGGAAGGCGACTGGAGCGATCAGGGCCGTCGCGAGGGCCCAGGTGGCAAACTGCCTGCGGGTAATCTTCATTCTCTCTCTCCCTTTGTGGTTATGCGTATTATTCGCCGTGCCGGCCTGTCTCCGTCTGCTGGCTGGACACGGATCTCTCGGGTGCGTCGCGCACCTTGAGCTGAGAAAGGAAGAACATCCAACCACTTGAGCGGCGTTCCTGCAGCAGGACCGCGACAATGATGATGATGCCCTTCAAGACGAGCTGGGTATTGCTGTCGATATTGTTGAGCTGGAGGATATTGCTAAGGAAACCAAAAATGAGTACGCCAACGAGCGTGCCGATCATCGATCCGCGGCCGCCCATGAGGCTGGTCCCGCCGATGACAACGGCAGCGATCGCATCGAGCTCGAGGCCCATGCCGGCATCGGGTTTGCCCTGGCGGTATTGTGCGACGTAGAGGATGCCTGCCAGCGCTGCAAGATAGCCCGAAATCGCGTAGACGGTGATCTTGACGCGCCAGACCGGGACACCGGCAAGCCGGGCCGCTTCCTCATTGCCGCCGATCGCATAGACATAGCGGCCGAACTTCGTAAATCTGAGAATGATCCAGAAGAGCAGTATGACGCCCGCAAAAATGACGCCGGGTACCGGAATGATGCCGAAGATGAGCGCCCGCAGCGCCTCGAAATCCTCGGTGGCATTGCTTCCCGTATAGACCGGCCAAACGGCCGTGTTCTGGCCAGCAGTCAGGCGGGCAATGCCGAGGCCGGCGACCATCATGGCGAGCGTAACGATGAAGGGTTGTAGCCTGCCGCCGACGATCACGACACCGTTGATTGCCCCGAGCATCAGGCCAACAGCGGGCACGACAAGCAGAACAAGCAGGACGCTGGCCTTGCTTGCGGAACTGGACGCGACCAGGGCGGCGACGACAAACGCGGCGGCCAAGGCAGCAACCAGTGCGATCTTGGAGAGTCCGGGAACCGCTCCGGTTTGTGTTGCGCGCCGCTGCACCTTGATAGCAAACGATACGACGCCGAGGACGACAAGGAACGCCAGGAGAAACACAGCGGGAACACCGAGCAGATAGGCGGAAGACCAGCCCTCATTGGTCAGGAGCATCGCGCAGACCACGGAGCCCAGTGCAAGCACCGACCCGACCGAAAGGTCGATACCGGCGATAAGGATCACAAGCGTCATGCCGACAGCGGTGATGCCGGTCACGGAAATTTGCCGGAAAACGTCGGAAAGGTTGCCGAAGGACAGGAAGATGTTGTGTCCCTTCGATGAGACGGGCGAGGACAGAACGCCGACTGCAAACAGCAATGCGAGGCCCCAATAGAGCTTCGTCGCCTTTACGATCCCCTTCAGCCATTCCATGGTGTTCGATGATGCCATTGCCCGCTCGCCTGTATCGGTCATGCCGCTGCTCCGGTCAGGGCATTGCCCTGCGGCGTTGCAAGCTCCATGACCCGTTCTTCTGAAAATTCCTGGGCGTCGATGACGCCTGTCGCCCTGCCCTCGCACATGACAAGAATGCGATTCGACAGCGAAAGCAGTTCCGGAAGCTCCGAACTTACCATCACGATGGCAACCCCGGATTCCGCCAGTTTTTTGAGAAGATCGTAAATCTCCTCCTTCGCGCCGACGTCGATGCCACGCGTCGGCTCGTCGAGCAGCACGACCCGCGGTCGCGTCTCCAGCCATTTGCCGAGTACGATCTTCTGCTGGTTGCCGCCGCTGAGTTCATCGATGCCCTGGTCTGGCCCCTGACAGCGCACGCGCATGGCCGAGATGATGCGACCCGCAACCGTGTCTTCGCGGGCCTTGCTGATCCAGCCAAGCGGCGCAAGCCAGGGCAGCGAAGGGAGCACCGCGTTGGAGCGGATGTCGGCGTGAAGCAGCAGACCCGTCCCTTTGCGGTCTTCGGTCAGGAAGGCGATGCCGTTGCCGACGGAACGGCGCGGGTTTAGCGACTGCGCCGCCTGCCTGGTACCGCCGCGTTCTATCGTACCCGACCGTTTTCCGATGGCAGCGCCGAAAATGAGTTCCAGCACTTCGGTACGGCCCGAGCCCAGGAGCCCGCCTATCCCGAGTATCTCGCCCTCGTGAAGATCGAAGCCTACATCATTGACAACGCTGTGTATCCGGCCGCGCGAGTTCGGTCTTTCGAGCCCGAGATTGCGCACCGAAAGTACAATCGGCCGCTCCGATACGGAAGCTGCAGCAAGCTGCTTCTTCACGTCCCGGCCCACCATCATGCGAATAACGTCGCGTTCGCTGATCTCGCCCGAGCGGCGGGTTGCGATAAAATTGCCGTCGCGCAGGACCGTGATCTTGTCGGCAAGTGCAAAGACCTCGCTCATCCGGTGCGAAATGTAGACGATGGCGACGCCTTGCCGGGCAAGATCGCGCACGAAACTCGCAAGCCTTTGTGCCTCGGCTTCCGACAGGGCCGATGTAGGTTCGTCCAGCACCAGCACATCGGCATTGAGCGAAAGGGCGCGTGCTATCTCGACCAATTGCTGCTCGCCCACCCGCAGGTTCTCGATATCGGCGCGCGGGTCGATATCGATACCGAAGCGCGTCAGGATTTCGGCGCTGCGTCTTTCAATCTCGGCATAGTCGATGAAGAGGCCGGCTTTCAGAGGTTCGCGGCCAAGGAAGATGTTCTCCGAGACGCTTAAAGTGGGGATGAGGTTGAGTTCCTGATGGATGATGGCGATGCCGTTGCGCTCCGCCTCCTTCGGCGTTGCAAAATCGACCGGCTCGCCGCGAACTTCCATGTGTCCGCCGCTGCGCCGATGCACGCCGCTCAAAATCTTGACAAGTGTCGACTTGCCCGCACCGTTCTCGCCCATGATTGCATGGATTTCTCCAGCATGGATATCGAGGTCGATACGGCGCAGGGCAACCACGTGAGCGAAGGTCTTGCTGATCCCGCGCAGCGACACAATTGGAGGCTGGCTGTCCAAATGCTCCTCCCAAAACATTCTTCCCCGTTGGTATGTAACATGTTAGATGTTGGCACGGGAGTCAATTGCTGGAACCACTGGTTTCAGCGAACAATGGGGGGAGTTTCGACCGTGCAGATTCGCTCTGCGAGCAGGGACTTCAAGCAACAGAAGGTCGTCGCCGTCACACGCAAGGACCAGGTCTATACGATATTACGGCAGGCGATCATTTCATCGCAGCTCGCGCCGGGAGAAGCTATCCGCAAGGAAGTGATCGCAGCGCAGCTCGGCGTCTCCCGTACCCCCGTCAGTGATGCGATCAACCGGCTCGCCGATGAAGGACTGGTTGAGATTTATCCGCAGACCGGCACGTTCGTCGCGCGCCTGTGGCTCGAGAAAATCGAAACGGCGCAATTCGTCCGTGTCGCACTCGAAACCGCCGCAATACGCCGGGCAACGGAGCAGCTGACGCCGGAAACGCTTGAGCGGATGCAGCAGAACCTCGAGCAGCAGCGCCACGCCGCGGCCCACCGGGAATTCGAACACTTCTATGAACTCGATGAGGCGTTGCACGACATGGTCAGCGATGCGGCTGGATTGGTGGGCCTGCGCGAGATCGCTTCGCGTGAGCGCAGCCAGATCGACCGGGTGCGACGTCTGCTTCTCCATTACGAAGCGCGGATGGCGGAAACGCTCGTCGAACACGAGGCAATCATTGCGGCGATTGCCGACAGGGATGCCGATCGGGCGGCAAAGACCATGGAAACACATATTTCCCAGATGGGCCGCATGTTGCTGCATCTGCGCGACAAGCGACCGGAATTGTTCAAAAGCTAGAAAAGTCCTGCTCAAACAGGACAGGCTCTAGTCGTGCAGCTTGCGGTCGATGGCAGCACCAAGTTCGAAACCACGGAAACGCGCCGTAAATCCTGCCCGCTCCGGCGAACAGGCCATCATTCCGACCGAGGCGTCGGCATCGGAAAACGGGGCAAGGCGCGCCATCTGCCAAGGCGCATCGTTGAGGCAGAATTGCACGCGGACCGCCGAACCGTGCCGGGTCAATTGCACCGCAACCTCATCGTCGGGACCTGCATAGGGCAATGGAAAGACCGACCAGTCCGACTGGCGATTGGTGACGACGACGCTGAAATGCATCTGCCCGTCCGTAAACTCGATGCCTGTCTTGATCCAATTTTCCGGATCAATCCGCAGCAGCAGCCCGGCCTGATCATAAAGTTTGCGGTAGTCGCCCTTGAACCTGACCCGCGCGGTGAAATCGCCTGCCACCGGTGTCAGGTAAGCATGACCGTTGTCTCGCTTGAAACCATAGAATGTCTCTTGCCAGAAATCGGTCTGCAGATCGGTGGTAAGTTGCAGTTCTGCGGCATCGCCGCGATGCACCGCGGGTTCATTCAGCCAGGTAAATTGCCTGCTCATTCGTCTCTCCGCGCGGGTGATCAGGCGAAGACGTGCGCCTGACCGATCAAATTGATCTGAACATGGCTGCCCACAGGCGGCAAGTCCAGCCGCGCACTTTTGACCATCAGCGGCGCTGTGTCTTTCCCGAGCGACAGCGCGATCAAGCTGGACGGACCGTTGAAATCGATCCACAAAATGGTCCCCTGGCAAGGTTGCGCGCCGTTGGACAAGGAGAGGACCACCTGTTCCGGACGCAGCATGATGCGGCCCTTGCCGCGATAGGAACTCGATACCTCGACGCGACCGAGTTCGCACTCGGCCCATCCATCATCAATCTCCGCCGGCAGGATGATCGCATCGCCAAAGAACGAGGCGATGCCGGGATCGGACGGCTTCATGTAGAGGTCGCGCGGCGGTCCCGACTGGAGCAATTTCCCTTCGCGCAGAATCGCCACCTGATCGGCAAATGACAGCGCCTCCGCCTGATCATGCGTAACCAGAATGGCCGTGATCTTCTCCGCCCGCAGCAACTCGGCAACGGACGTGCGGATGGCCTCGCGCAAGCCGGTGTCGAGCGCCGAAAAAGGTTCGTCGAGCAGCATCAGCTTGGGCTGGCGGGCCAGGGCACGCGCCAGGGCGACGCGCTGTTGCTGGCCGCCAGAGAGTTGGTGCGGCCGCCGGTCGCCCATTTCCCGCGCGAGTTCCACCATGTCCATCAGCGCCAATATGCGCCGATCGCGGTGGGGCGCCTTTCGGTCCAGCCCGAAACCGATATTGTCCGAAACCGTCAGATGGGGAAACAGCGCTCCATCCTGCGCGACAATGCCGATGCTGCGCTTGTACGGGGGTGTGGCGGCCCTGCCCTCGGCCAGCAACTCTCCATCCAGCACAAGCTGGCCCGCATCCGGTACCTCGAAGCCAGCGATCAAGCGCAGCAGCGTTGTCTTGCCCGACCCCGACGGTCCAACGATGGCCGTGCGACTGCCGGCAACGACGTCGATGCTGACATTTTCGAGGGCTGTGACACGCCCATAACGTTTGGTGACGGTCTTTACTGAAAGAAAAGTCATTGTCCGGTCATTCGCTTGGATTGTGTGTAGAGCAGCAAAGTCATGGGCAGTGACAACAGAACCATCAACAATGCGTAAGGCGCAGCGGCAACGTAGTCAATCTCACTGGTCAGGGACCAGAATTGCGTTGCGAGCGTGCGCGTCCCGTTGGGCGACAGCATCAACGTGGCGGTCAGTTCATTGGTTATGCCCAATGCAACGAGCGCCATGCTGGCGGCAAAACCCGGCGCGGCGAGCCGCATGGTGATCTGCGCCACGGCGTTGATCGGCGTGCGCCCCAGCGCCATCGCCGCCTGTTCGAGTTCGACGGGAACCTGGGCGATGCTGGCGCGCAATCCGACGAGGGATCGCGGCAGGAACAGGAGGGCGTAAGCGAGGAGCAGCGTTGCCAGAGTCTGGTAGAGCGGCAGGGCGACGCGGACCGTAATCGTGACCAATGCCAGGGCCACAACCACGCCGGGAAGCGATCCCACATAGTAATGGCACGACTCAAGAATACGCTGGATACGGCCGGGCGCGCGGACGGAGAGCCATGCCATCGGCAAGGTCACCGCCGTCGTCAGGGCTGCACCCGCGAGTGCGAACAGGATCGTTTGCCCAAGAGCGTTGCCGATAAGGTCGAGACGCCAGACGCCGGCGCCGCCAAGGATAAGCCAGCGGCCAAGCGTCGTGAACGGAACGCCGATTGCGAGTGCTGCGGTCAGCGCGCAAAGCAACATTCCCGGCACCGCCATCCAGCCGAGCGTCCGCTTGACGGGGACGCGGGCTGCGCCGGAGCCGACGCGGGCATAGCGCTCGTTGCCGCGAGCGAGGGCTTCAAGGCCAAGAAGGCCGAAGCAGCAGATGACCAGCACGCCGGCCAGTATGTTCGCGGCGGGACCGTTGAAGGCCGATTGGAACTGGTCGACGATCGCCGTGGTGAAGGTATCAAACCGGATCATCACATAGAGGCCGTACTCGGCAAGAAGATGCAGGCCGATCAGCAGCGAACCGCCGCAGATCGCAAGGCGCAGTTGCGGTAGCACCGCAAAGAAGAAAACGCGCCACGGACCATTGCCAAGCGAGGCCGCAGCATCCTCGATCGCCGGATCAAGGCGTCTGATCTGCGCCGAAACCGGAAGGTAGAGGAACGGAAAATAGGCGAGAACCGAAACGAGTACGCCGCCGAAGAGGCCTTGCAGCCCGGGGACGAGACTGACCCAGGCGTAGCTGTGGACGAAAGCGGGAACGGCGAGCGGCGCAACCGCCAGCCAGGACCAGAAACGGGCGCCGGGAAGGTCCGTCCGCTCGGTAAGCCATGCGAGCGTCACCGACAGAGCGATCGATATTGGAATGGTGAAGGCGAGCAGCAGAAGCGTATTGATCAACAATTCGCCGACGCGCGGCCGAAAAATCAATGCCGATACGGCTTCCCAACCGGTCTGAACGGCAATCCAGATGACAAACCCGACCGGTAGCAGCGAAAGCGCCGAAACTGCCGCCGCCGCAGCAAAAACCCACATGCGTGGCAGTCCGCGGCGGCGCACCAGGGGAAATGGGGCTTGCAGCAACAACGCGCCTGGCTGGTCTGACTGGCTTGGCGGCAATGGAGACATTGTTTTCTTCGTTATGGCGCAGACGCCTGCGCGCCCGCACGGAAATGAAACAGCACCCCGACATTGATGCCGGGGTGCCAGGACGACGCCTTATGAACGTGACTGACGTTTAGAGCAAGCCAGCCGCAGTCATCAAATCCGTCACCTTCTTGCTGTTCAGCTTCGAAGGTTCAACCTTGGGCGCATTCAGGTCCGCCAGCGGCACGAGAGCGGCATTCGATGCCTCATCCTTGCCCACGGCGTATTCGAACGAATTGCCGTCGCGCAAGACGGCCTGGCCGCCCTTGCCTGTGACCCACTTCAGGAAGGCCTGCGCCTGATCCTTGTTCTTGCTCGATGCGAGAACACCGCCACCGGAAATGCTGACGAACGCGCCGGGATCTTCGTTCTTGAAGAAGTGCAGGGCGACGTTCTTGCTGTTTTCGCCGGTCTTGGCCTGATCACCGTAATAATAGTAGTGGTAGATAATCGCGCCATCGACTTCGCCGGCATTGACACCCTTCATGGCAATGCTGTTGCCCTTATAGGGCTTGGCGTTTTCCTTCATGGCCTTGAGCCAGTCTTCCGTGACCTTTTCGCCCTTGAGTTCAAGCAAGGCGCTGACAATGGCCTGGAAATCGGCGCCGGCGGGCGCTGCGCCCCAGCGACCCTTCCAGCTTTCATCGGCAAGATCGACCATCGATTTCGGCAGCTTGTCTTCGGTCAGCTTGTTCTTGTCATAGGCAAAAACGGTGGAACGGGCAGCAACGCCGATCCAATTTCCATTGGCCGGCCGGTAGTTGTCCGGGACCTGCGCGAGGATATCGGCGTTGAGCGGTGCAAAGAGCTTCGAATTGTCGACGAGCGCCATGGCCGGCGAATTCTCGGTCAGGAAAACATCCGCCGGCGAAGCTGCACCTTCCTGTACGATCTGGTTGGCGAACTCCATGTCCTTGCCGTTGCGGATCGTAACCTTGACGCCGGTCTCCTTGGTAAATCCATCGGCCCAGGCCTGCGTAAGGCTCTCGTGCTGGGCATTGTAGACGGTGATCCCGTCCTCGGCGCGCCCCGACGCCACCATGGTCGCGCTTGCGACCCCGGCAGCAACGATCAGCGTACCGGCAAATTGCGAAAATGACTTCTTCATGGAAAATTCCCCTGTCAAAAGCATCCGGACCCCCGGATGTCCGTTCACTCGATAAACAATTATGATAAAACTCGTCAACTTAGACCAGTGACATTTATGTGAGCGAACGACTCATATTTTCAATTCTCATGCGTGTGCAAATATGATTGTCCTCATCGTTTCGGGAGTGGCCTGCGTATGTTAGACGGACGCGTTGAATTCACGAATGGAAGTCGCAATGCGTCGCTTTTTGCCTGATAATTTCACGCTGATGCTGGTCGGGGCCGTGATCCTGGCCTCGTTCTTTCCGATCAGCGGCGTAGCGGCGGATTATTTCGGCATCGCGACCAAGATAGCGATAGGCATACTGTTCTTCCTGCACGGCGCCCGCCTTTCACGCGATGTCGTCATTGCCGGCTTCCTGCACTGGAAACTGCACCTGACGATTCTCGCAGCGACCTTCGTCCTCTTTCCGCTGCTTGGTATTTGCGCCGGCATTCTGGTGCCAGCGATACTGCCGCCGGCGCTCTATTCCGGCATTCTTTTCCTGTGCGTGCTACCCTCGACGGTGCAATCGTCGATCGCATTCACCTCGATCGCCGGCGGCAACGTGCCCGCAGCCATCTGTTCCGCCTCTGCTTCGAACATTTTCGGCATGTTCCTGACGCCATTTCTGGTCGGCCTGCTCTTTTCGACGGCGGGCGGCCATGGCGGATTTTCGCTTGATGCGCTGCAGTCTATTCTCCTGCAATTGCTCGCGCCCTTTGTTCTCGGGCAGATCCTCCAGCCATTCATCGGCAATTTCATTCGCAGCCAGCGCAAGCTGCTGATGCCGTTCGATCGAGGGTCGATCCTGATGGTGGTCTACCTGGCGTTCAGCGAATCCGTGACCGAGGGCCTGTGGCATACGATCTCGATTCGTGACCTTGCCGTCGTGATCCTGCTCGACATTGCAATCCTTGCCATCGTCCTTGCGGTCACCATGTTCGGCAGCCGCTGGGCCGGATTTTCACGCGAGGACGAGATTGCAATAACTTTCTGCGGCTCGAAGAAGAGCCTTGCCAGCGGCATTCCCATCGCAACGGTCATTTTTGCCGGGCAAAGCATCGGCAGCATAGTCTTGCCGCTGATGCTGTTTCATCAGATCCAGCTGATGGTGTGCGCTGTCATTGCCCAGAAATATGCGGATGCCGGAAAGCGGGCCCGCGCGAAGGAAGCACATCCCGCCGCGCAGACCTGACGGAAAATCCAAGACTATTTGGGCTGGCGCGCCGCGATCGCCTGCATCAGCTTTGCGGCCAGCATGTCGTACTTCTCGTCATAGTGGTGGTCGCCCTGAAGTTCGATTTTCTCGACTGAGGCAAGCGATGGATCGTTGCACGCCGTATCGTCTTCCTCGGAACCGTAAACGCATAAAACCTTGTCGAGCGGCAGCTTGGCAACCGCGGGCGCAACCTCGTTGTCGCCGCCGAGCCCGAGCCATGCGCCGACCGACACCTGAAACGGCGTCGTCTCTTCCGTGCCGATCAGGCCGATCATCCGCACCCGGTCCTGCAATTGCTGGGGCATGGATGGCCATGAGAAGGGGATGGTGTTGGCGCCAAATGAATAGCCGAGGAGAACCACCGGCAGCTTGCCGGATGGATCGGCTTTCGCGACGATCCGGCCGATATCCTTGGCGATGTCCTCGGGCTTGCGCAGCGTCCAGAAATAGCGAAGCGAATCGACGCCAACGACATGAACGCCCTCCTTGGCAATGATGTCGCCGACCGACTTGTCGATATCGCGCCAGCCGCCATCGCCCGAGAAGAAGACGGCGAGATATTTAGGATCGCCGTTTGTTGCCGGCACGTCGATGATCGGCAGCGACTCAGCCGAAGCATCTTCCTTGGCGATTTCGACCGCCGCGTCCGCAGCGATCTGCAGCCGCTCGGGACGCGTTGCGCCGAGCTTTTCCTGCGCAAGGAAAAAGCCGGTGCTGGGTGGGCCCTTGGGGTCGGCATCCGGCTTCTCGCGCACGATCGTTGCCGGATTGGGCAGATCGGCATCGTAGGAGTAGCTGAAGCCGTCATTGCCCACGGCCTCATAATCGGCGCCCTCGCACGACGGAAGCTTGGTCTTGAGTCCGACCGAGGGATCGACAAGGACCGCGCCCGCCAGGGTTGCCGCCGGCGTATCGGCCACCGAGGCATAGGCCATCACGGCACCCTCGCCGATGCCAACGATCACCGGATGCATATAGGTATCGACAGCGATCATGCGCTGCGCCTCCTTGGCAATGCCTTCGAGGTCGGAGACGAAATAAGTGCAATCGCCGGTATCCTGATCGAGTTCCTTGCGCCACTTCTCAAGATCGACGGTCAAGACCAGAAAGTTGCGGTCGAGCAGGAGCTTGCTCAGCGCTTCGTCGTCGGCAGCCAAGCCACCTTTTTGCGAAACGACGATAGCGATACCCGACGGCTTGCCATCCGGCTGCAGCAACGGCACGTCCGTGAGCCGTTCGGACGAAACAAGAATGCGCTTGCCTCCGCCGCCAAACCCGAACCGCGGAAGGTAGTGAAGTGCTGCAGAAAGACCGATACTGACGATCAGCAATGCAAGAATGACGAGCAGGGTGCGCCTGCGCATGAATTTCATCGTTTAAAGACCTCAAAGGGGCTGCCGCTCACCAGATTCGTCGCATCAATGAGCGAGCGGGGCGTCGCGAGGCCCGGTGGGCAAATCAGGTAGTAGGGTGTCCATTTCGGGCCGAACTTATCCTTGAAAGCGCGCAATCCGTCAAATCGATAAAACTCGGCGCCGCGCCGGTAGATAAAGGAGCCGATTCGGTTCCATCGCGAGGCAAGATGGCTGTCGGATAAGCCCGACAATGGCGCCGCGCCAAGATTGAACCAATGATAGCCCTCGTTCTTTGCCGCCATCAGCAGATTGGCAAAGAGCCCATCCATGACGACGCTGGACGCATCCGGTACGTGGCGCATCAGGTCGACGGCAATTTCTTCCTTGTTGGCGCCGCGCCACATATTGGCGAATGCGACGATCTTGCCCTCCTTGCGCAGGACACCAACATCGAAATTGGCAAGATAGGCGTTTTCGAACGATCCAAGCGAAAACCGCTTCTCCGAACCGGATTTCATCTCGAGCCAAGCGTCCGAGACCTCGCGCAGCTCGTCCATGATGTCCGGCGTATTGTCCCTCGCAATGACGTCGAATGTTATGCCTTCTTTTTCGAGGCGGCGCGCCGCGTAGCGCAGCGGCTGCCGCTTCGAGCCCTCAAGCGAAAAGTCGGTCAGGTCTACGCGTGCAACTTCGCCAAGCTTCAGCGCCGTCAGGCCCATATCGAGGAAAAGTGGCAGCCTTTCAGGACCTACGCCATAGAACACCGTGCGCGATCCCGTTCGGTCGGCAAGACCGCGGAACGCCCAGGCGAGATCCGATATGACGGTCCCGTCGTTGCCCACGGGCTCGCCCATCGAGACGAGGCTGCCGCCAGAGCGGGCATACATGACAAAACCCCTGCCCTGCGGATCCATCAGGAACCGCTTGTCACCGAGCAGTGCCAGCGCATCGGAGGCACGCGGCGATGTGGCGACGACCTCGGGCACCTGATCGGGAATGGGCTGGGCCTTGAGCTTGCTGCGGCCGACGCCATTGATGACCGTGTTGATCGTGACGGCCGCAAGAATGGTGAGGACCAGCACCGTCGCCCGCAAGAACCGCGAGGCCTGAGCATCCCAGGCGAACTCCCACCAGAGCTCGTTGGCATATTCGACATGGTGATAGGCAAAGAATCCGAGCCAGATCACCGCAAAGGCCGTGGTCCCGATGCTGGCGAGCCAACCCCATGTGAGCGTGAAGCGTTCATTGAGCGGCCTGCGATAGAAGGAATCGCGGAACAGGAGCAGCGTTCCCGCCATCAAGGTCAATATGAGCGCTTCTTCCCAAGCGAGACTCTTTGTAAGCGCGAAGATCGCGCCAAGGCTGAACAGAATGAGGGCGAGAAACCAGGCGCGCCAGAGCCGCCGGGCCAGGCCGCGAGCAACGATGAGCAGCGCGAGGCCAACGAAGCTCGCGCCAAGATGCGACATTTCGAGAAACGGCATGGGCAGGATGTCTGCCAGCACTTCGAGGCGCGAGTGCAGGCCCGGAATCACGGCCGAAATCAGGAGAACGATGCCGCCAAGGAACGCGATGCCGGCTGAAAGCGGCGGTATCAGCGGCTCGAACATTCGCGCAGCCATCATCGTCGGCGCGGCGAGCAGATGGCGTTTGCGCAAAATCTCGGAAACGACGAAACCGGCGATCGCGATCAGAAAAGGGATAAGCGTATAAATCAGGCGGTAGGCGACCAGCGCGGCGATAGCGTCGGGATTCTGGCCAAGGCCAAGGCCGGCAATAATCGTCGCTTCGAAAGCGCCGATACCGCCTGGTGCATGGCTGACGATGCCGAGCGCGACTGCGACCACGTATACGAGCGCGAAGGCCGGAATGCTTCCAACCGAGCCCGCAGGCAGGAGAACGTAGAGCGTTGCAGCAGCGGCGGCGACATCGACAAGCCCGGCGATGATCTGCAGCAGCGCGCCCTGCGACGACGGGAGGCGCACCGACATGCGGCCGATCCGCAGCGTACGCTCGCGGCGCGAAAGCCAATAGAGGAGCACCGCGACGGCAATAAGAGTTCCCGTGCCAATCACCTGATCGACGATGGGGCCGAACGAGACCACCCAGGGAATGCGTGTCGGGTCGATAACGAGGGCAACGGCGATGAGAATCGTGAATGCGAACCAGATCGCCAGCCACGACGTGCCGATGATGCGACCGATATCGGCGATATCGATCCCCTCGGCGGCATAGACCCTGTAGCGCAACGCTCCGCCGGTCAGAAGCGAGAATCCGAGTGCGTTGGAAATGGCGTAACCGGCGCCGCCGGCCATGGCGGAAATGTGATACGGAACGCGTTTCGGCGCAATCGTCTCAACTGCAACAACGTCGTAAAGTGCAACGGCGGCAAAGCTGACGATCGTGAAAACAAGCGCGACCAGTAGCGTGCTTGTCGGAATGGCATGCAGCGACCGCTTCACGTCATGCAGCGAAATCTCGCTGGAAAAATGGGCGAGGACGAGCAGGCTAACGATGGCCACGCCAATGCCCAGCGCGGCGAACATCGCCGATCTGGCCTTCTTGCCCCACCAGGGAAGGCGAGACTTCGCGCGGGCTTCCAGCCTTTGCATCTGCTTTTCGTGGTCTGCCACAGCCGTCGTCATGGGTTATTCCAAAATCAGAATGGATCTGAAGGAAGCGAATTGCACCGTTTCAAGGTTGGCGCATTAGCCCTGCAATAATGGCGGGATTGAGCCCAGAATAAAGGCTAAATAATCTTTCATCTTCCGGTGGCCCGGATGACGATATGCGATCAGTTATTACAGTCTTACTGGGAGATCAATCTTGGATCATGCCGCGTCGAGCAATAGTTGCCGATGGCTCCCCGGCGCACGCACGCGGCCGACGGCCTTTCGCGGCGGGTTGAGACCCATTCCCTTGGCAATGGCGGTTGCTACCGAGTTGCTGTTTTGGATCAGGAAAGAGTAGCGCAGATCCAATTGCCGGATACGCTCGGCTACATCGAGTGCCGCCCGCCAGCGCGCAGCAATCGTCGCGTAGCTGCCCTCCAGCATCATCGTCGTGCGCGAAGTGGGCCGCACGTAAAATTCCGGGAAATAGACGAGATCGCGCTTGGCATAGTCGGTGACGACAGCAGTCAGCGCGCCGCCAATCGCGCAATAGTTGAAACTTCCATCCGGATTTGCGGCGCCACCGTTGATTTCAAACAACGGACGCCCGGCCTCATCTGTCCAGACCACAAAGTTGTGGCTGGCGATCCCGCCGAATCGCGGGATGGGATAGGAGCCAAACAGAATGCGGTGTTCCATCAAAATCGGTGCTCTGAGATACGAAATAGAAGAAGATGGATCTCAAATACCTCATTTATTTTCAAACACAAGGCCGCGACTCCTCACGGAAATGCGAGGGGATTTCGCTTAGCCGGCACATATTTGCCTAAGCTGCGCCAATAGCGTGGAAATCCCCGCAACGGCCCGCCACATTGCGCAAAAAATTATTTTCGCCGTCGCCATCGATCTCGGAAGAAACAAGTTCGGTTCGCTGGCAAAATTGTGTTGGGTTGCAGGCCGTCCTAGACGACCCGAACCTGAATTTCACCGATTCCATCAACGCCACCATGCATCTCATCGCCGCGTTGCACGGCGCCGACACCGGAGGGCGTGCCGGTAAAGATCAGGTCGCCCGGCTGCAGCGTAAATAGTGTCGAGAGGTAAGAAATCGTCTCCGGAACCTTCCAGATCATCTGGTCGAGGTCGCCGCGCTGGCGTTCGGTCCCGTTGACCTTCAACCAAATGGCTCCGGCGACCGGGTGGCCGATCGCCGTCGCCGGCACAATCGGCGAGCATGGCGCCGATGCCTCGAACGCCTTTCCGACCTCCCAGGGGCGGCCGAGCTTCTTGGCCTCGCCTTGCAAGTCACGCCGCGTCATGTCGAGCCCGACGGCATAGCCGTACACATGATCCAGCGCATATTCGACGCTGATGTCGGAGCCGCCCTTGGCAAGCGCCACAACGAGCTCCATTTCGAAGTGAACATCGTTGGTCGCTGTGGGATACGGAAAATCGCGCCCCTCGGTCAGGACACTATCAGGGTTCTTCTGGAAGAAGAATGGCGGCTCGCGGCTCGGGTCATGTCCCATTTCGATGGCGTGGTCAGCATAGTTGCGTCCGACACAGTATATCCGGTGAACCGGGAAAAGCTTGTCCAGACCGGCCACGGGCAATGCCGGTTGCGGAAGCGGGTCAAAAACAAAACGGGCTTCAAACATCTATTTGCCTCTTTCGGGTTTTACCGGTTGCGCCTTCTCACTCAGCGCCATGCGTACTATAGAGTCGAGACGCCCGCCTGATGCAACCCGGCATATGCAGCGGCATAATGCCCTTGGCAAGGATATTGCGCCTCCCATGCATCTTCGATTTGACTCGGCCCCAGCGTTTCATGGCGAGGACAGCGATGAAGCACTGCTTGAGCGGGTGCAGCGCGCCAGCTTCGGCTATTTCTGGGATGGCGCGCATCCCCATAGCGGCCTTGCCCGCGACAGGTCTGGCCGGACGGCCGATCCGAACAATGACCTCGTCTCGATAAGCGGCTCTGGCTTTGCATTCATGGCGATCATTGTCGCTCTCGAAAGCGGGTGGATCAAACGCCGGGATGCATTTGCCCGTTTCGATGCGATGGTATCGACCCTCGAGCAAGCGACGCGCTACCAGGGCGTCTATCCGCATTTCATCAACGGCCGCGACGGCTCCACCGTCCCCTTCTCGCGCCTCGACGACGGCGGCGATCTCGTCGAGACATCCTTGCTGTTTCAGGGGCTTATTTGCGTCCGCCAGTATCTCGCCTCGCAACATGCGGGGAGCTTCGACCTGAGGGCCCGGATCGATCGTCTCTGGCGCGCGGTCAACTGGAGAGCGCACGTAAAGCCCGGAACGAATGCGCTTTACTGGCATCACAGCCCGAAACATGGCTGGGCGCGCAATGTGCCGATCCGCGGCTGGAACGAAGCGCTGATTACCTATGTTCTCGCCGCCGCCTCCCCCGACTACGCGATCGAACCCCGGATTTACCACGAGGGCTTTGCTGGCAATGGCGCAATCGCCAACGGGCGCGAGTACTATGGAGTAACGCTGCCGCTGGGTCCGGACTATGGCGGCCCCCTATTCTTTGCCCATTACTCCTTCTGCGGCCTCGACCCGCGCGGTCTCAAGGATCGCTACGCCGACTACTGGGAACAGAACTGCAATCACACGCGTATCAACTATCTGCACAGCGTGGAAAAAACCCAATCCGACGATTGTTGGGGGCTAACCGCGAGCCACGCGCCCAAGGGTTACGCCGTCAGTTCACCGGCTTCCGACAGAGGTCTGATTGCACCGACAGCGGCCCTAAGCAGCCTCCCCTACACGCCCTACGAGTCGATGCGGGCGCTGCGCCATTTCATGACTTTGCCGCAAAGCCGGATTGCCGGACGTTTCGGGTTCGTCGATGCCTTTGCACCGGCGCGCAACTGGTATGCCCGCACTTATCTTGCGATCAATCAGGGGCCGATCGTCGCCATGATCGAGAACCACCGCAGCGGGCTGCTTTGGGAACTCTTCATGAGCGCGCCGGAAATCAGGGATGGGCTGTGCAAGCTTGGGTTTGTCAGCCCGCACGTGTCACAGGTGTAGGCCCGTTATGGCCCTTAATGCGCTACGAAAGTCGAGGAACGAAAACACACCTGAGGGATTGTTTTTAGTGGGGCAATTGACCATCTTCCGCTCACCTCGCCGCGCTTCCCTCTGAACAAGGATCAGACATGAAAGTCCATGCCGTTTTCAACCGCGATGGCGGCACCTTTCGCACGATGGACATGGAAGCGTTCGCAGCGACGGCAAAGTCCATCTTCGAAAGCCATGGACATACGTTCGAAAGCGAGATCATCCCGGGCAAGAAGCTAATCAAAGCGCTTGAACGCGTCTGCGCCGAGCCGGGCGACCACGTGCTCATGGCCGGCGGCGGTGACGGTACGATCTCCGCGGCCGCGGATTTCGCATGGAAGTCGCAAATACCCCTCGCCGTCCTGCCAGCCGGCACGATGAACCTTTTCGCCCGGGCGCTGAAGATCCCGCTCGACCTCAGCGCTGCGCTTGAAAGTCTCGCGACCGGATCGATCGAAGCTGTTGATATTTCCACGGCCAATGACGAGAGTTTCGTCCATCAGTTCTCGATCGGCTTCCAGCCGCAGATGATTCAGGTTCGCAACACGCTGGAATATCGCTCGCGTTGGGGCAAGCGGCTCGCCAGCATGCGTGCCTTTGCCAAAGCCATGGGCCGCCCGCCCAAATTTCTCGTTCGCATGGTCGTCGACGGAACCACCATCGAGCGAACCGTTTCTGCCATTTCGGTCGCCAACAATGCCTATGGCCACGGTGTCCTGCCGGTTCCCGAAGTCGTCAACCGTGGCGAACTCGGCGTTTATATTGCTGGAAAATTGACGCCGGCCGCCCTTCTCAAGCTGGCCTTCACGGTGCTCACCGGCTCGTGGCGCAGCAACCCGGATGTCGATGAAGTTGTGGCCCGAAAGGTCGAGCTGCACTTCCCGCACCTGCGGCGCGGCGCCAAGGCCACGATCGATGGCGAGCTGATCCCGCTGCCACGCGACGTCAAGATTGCCGTTCGCGCCGGCGAACTCAAAGTGCTTGCGCCAAAGCTTCCCTGAAATGAAAACAGCGCGGCGATGGCCGCGCTGCTGAAATTATAAGGGAAAGACCGCTTAGCTGCTGGTATTCTTGTTCTTTTTTGCCGGCATCGCAGCGGGCGCTGCCGCTGGGGCCGGGTTCGTGGCCTTGCGTGCCGCAGCCTCGTCGGCTGCAGCCTGGTCGGCGCTCTTCGGCATGGTGTCGACGATCGAGCGGACCTTGCCCTTGTCGGTTACGGTGCACATGGCATCGCGAATATCCGCTTTGAGGCGCACCTGGCTTACGCCACCGCCCATCGATTCCGCTTCAACGGCCTTGATGTTGCTTTCGGAGAGGAAGTATTTGACTGCCGCCGCCTGGATGCAGGGTTCTGCCAGTGCTGAATCCACCGGCGGGCGAACCGGCGCGAAAGTGGGGATCATCGGAACCAGTGGAGGCTGGCCGGTCGTGGAGCATGCTGCCAGGGGAATAAGAACCGCCAAAGGGGCAATTCGGCTCAGTATTTCAGGCAGGCGCATGGGTCTCTCCGCAAAGTCTCATCGCAGTATTGGATATAGGCCGGAAACTATTCGCTTTTCGCCATTTGTCTAGTGGCACAACTGCCACAATGGGACTTTATTGCCACAACACCAGGACACTCAGGGTGCGACCGACAGCATCCAGTTTAACGCGCCGCGCCAGTCCGTCATTCGGATAGGCGTGCCGTGGTTGCCGCTTTCAAACCGGGTAAAGCGCACGGGATAGCCTTTGGCGGAAGCCCGGATCTGCTGGTAGAACGCTTCCTGCTTGTCGATGGCAAAGACAGGGTCTCGGCTACCGTGGCCGAAGAACACTGGTATGCGGCGCTTGAACGAAGCAGAGCCGATGAAGTGATCGTCCCAAAGCGATCCGAGGATCAGCAAACCGGAAATATCCTTTGCCGCCTTTGGATCGTTCGCGAGCCGCCAGCATAACATTCCGCCCATCGATCCGCAGGCGACGAACAGTTTTGCTTGCGGCGACTGCGCCTTGAAATGCGCAATCAAGCCAGCGACCTGCGCTGCACCCTTTTCGCCGAAATCGGTGAAATCCGGCGTGAGGTATAGACCGTTGTTCCGCTCCATGAGGTTCTTCAGCCGATTGAAATTGCCGCCGAACGTGAAATCGTTCATCCCCTGCTGCCGATTTCCGCCTTGCCCGTGCAGGTAGATCGTGATGATGGCCGGGCTGTCGAGATTGCCGACTGCCATGACCTTGACCGACCCGCTGTCGGTCGTGACCACCAGATCCTTTTGCGAGCGTTTCGGCTGCAAGGACACATAGTTCGGCTTGACCCGCCGTTCCGGCACCGTGTCGCGGCCATTGATATCCCGCAGTTCATTATAATCCACAACCACATAGTCGCCGCCATCCGCGCTTTTGAGAAGACCGGGATAGGCAAACAGATCGTCCTTGTACGGATCGAGCTGCACGGCGGAAACGGGCGCGGTGAGGCACAGCAGAGCGAACGCGGCGAAGAGGATGGGTTTCAGCAATGTTAGTCCTAAGGGTTCGGCAGGGCGATCGTGCCGCCGGCGCGATTGAGCATGTCCGGCGTGTCGACATCAATAGCCGCTGCCTCGCCAAGTTCAACATCGATCAGCGGAAAATCGCCCCGCTCGATCAGATGACGGGCACCGACATCACCGGCAAGCGTGAAGACTTCGTCAAATAATTGGCGTGGCAAAAGCACGGGGTTGCCGCGCTTACCGTCAAAGGTCGCCCGCACGATCGACTGACCCCCTGCCTCGCTGAAACGCCTGATCATCGTCTCAACGTGCTCGCTCGAAAGCGCCGGCATGTCGGCAAGCAACATCAGGACACCGTCCGCCGAAGCGGGCACATGCCGGATCGCGGTTTGCAGCGAGGATGCAAGGCCGCTCGCGTAATCCTTGTTGAGCGCGATGACGACATTCAGGCCCTCGAGCGCCGCGCTACATTGCTCGGCCATATGGCCGAGAACGGCAATGACCGGACGTCCGCCCGCTTCGATCGCAGTCAGGGTCGAGCGCCGGATCAAAGGCATGCCGGCGAAAGTCGCGAGCAGCTTGTTTGATCCGTTCATGCGTGTCGACTGTCCCGCCGCAAGCACCGCGATCGCCACATCGGCGCGCGACGCGGATGGTCGTGGATCGCGCGGCTGCGGCCGAGATGTTATCTCCATAAGCAAGCCCCCTACGCCCATGCCGATGACATCTTCCTTCGTGACGGGCACATTTGCCATGAGGCGCTCGAGCACCCAGTCGAAGCCATTTTCCTTTGGACTGCGCGCACAGCCCGGCGCACCGATGACCGGCTTGCCGCTGAGTTCGCCAAGCACCAGAAGATTGCCTGGGTCGACCGGCATACCGACATGATGCACCACGCCCCCGGCCTGCCTGATGGCCGCCGGCACGACATCGCCGGCATCGACCACTGCAGACGCGCCGAATGCAATGACGATGTCGTTCGATCGATGCAATTCGCGAATGGCCTCCGCAAGCGCGCTTTCGGAATGGGTGGTCCGCCGCTCGGCAGTCAGTTCACCATGATTTCCGGCTATGCGCGCATCGATGACGCGGCGGGTTTTGTCGAGAACGCTCGTCTTCACCGATGGCAGGGTCGTCTGGGCCAGGCCGACGCGCGCGCCGGTAAAGGCATGGACGCCAATCGCCCCGCGCCCGCGCGCCAGCATTGAGATGCGGTCAATGACTTGCCCCGGAACTGCAAATGGAATGATCTTGATCGTCGCAACCATCTGGCCGAGTTCAACGCGCTCGAATGGTTTCAAGGTTGCAATTGTTGCGGCCGGATCAACCGCATTGATGGCACTGACAAGATCGGCATCGACGGCAAAAAGCCCGGCTTTTTCGGCGTAGCAGTTGACGCGGCCCGTCGTTGCGGTCCCCAGCCGGACATTGAATACATCAAGCGATTTGGTGATTTTTTCGGCGGCGGCATTCTCTTCGAGATCGCCGCTTTCCAGCCGCGCTGCAATGACGTGCCTGACGCCTGCTGCCCGTAGCCCCGTGATATCCGCGGCTGTAAGCACATGCCCCTTTTTCAGCTTGAGCCCGCCCGCATGGGTCGAATGGGCGAGTATCGCGCCGAACGCACCGTCGAGTGGCATTTCACCGAATATCATGCGGTTCGGTCCAATTGCTGCAATGGCTGCAGTTCGCGCGCACGGAATGTCGTGACGACCTCGGCGATAATCGCGACGGCGATCTCCGCGGGACTGGCGGCCCCGATATCAAGTCCTATTGGCGCGCTGATCCGGCTGATCTGTTCGTCAGCAAGCCCCAGAAGCTTGAGCCGCTCCACCCGCTTTGCATGTGTTTTACGGCTGCCGAGCGCGCCGACGTAGAAACAGCCGGACGTCAGTGCAGCCGCGAGCGCCGGATCGTCGATCTTCGGGTCATGTGTCACTGCGGCCACGCCCGTATAGGGGTCGAGCGGGCGGGCTTTCAGCACGTCTTGCGGCCATTCGGCGTGAAGCACGACATCCGGAAAGCGCTCCTGTGTCGCAAAGGCCGTGCGCGGATCGATGATTTCCGTGTCATAGCCGGCAACCTTCGCCATGGGCGCCAATGCCTGGCTGATGTGGACCGCTCCGATGACAACGAGGCGTGGCGGCGGCAGATGCACATTCAGAAAAAAGGTCCGGCCATCCACATCGGCAATTCCGGACCGGCCCGACAGGAATGCAGTTCGAACCGCGTGGCCCAGCGCACCGGCAACAGGATCGCCCTGACGGATCACCCGGTCCCGGCCATCCCCAATATCAGTCAGGAGGATCGCGGCGCGGCGTGCGCGTCGCTCTTCGTTGAGTTTCTTGAGGCAAAAGGGATCCACGATCAGCCCAGCCGCTCCACATAAACCCTGATGCGTCCGCCACAGGAAAGCCCGACCTGCCATGCCGTTTCATCGGCAACCCCGAACTCGAGCATGCGCGGCTGGCCGCTCTCGATCACCTCCATGGCCTCAGCGATAACCGCGCCTTCGACGCAGCCGCCCGATACCGAACCTTCGAAATTGCCGGAGCGATCGATGACGAGATGGCTGCCGACCGGCCTTGGCGCCGACCCCCACGTTTCGATGACAGTCGCGATGGCGACATCACGGCCATCGGACATCCAATCCTGCGCCGTCATCAGCGGATCAAGTGTTTGTTGATTGGATTCCAGCATCATCGTGCCCTCCAGCAGGCTCAATATGGGTGCGATCCCGGCGCATGGAAAGGGGTCGCCCGGGCAAGCCAGCGTTTCGGATCGTCGTTGCGCTCGCGCGGCCGGCCGAGCGCCTTGCACAGATCGTCCAGGGCTTCAAGGTTATGCACGGCGCGAAAGTCATCGACATAGGGAAGCATTGCCCGAACGCCCCGGGCGCGCGGCTCGAAGCCTTCAAAGCGCAGCAAGGGATTGAGCCAGATCAGACGCCGGCACGATTTCGACAGCCGCTCCATCTCCGCTTCGAGTTCGCTTGTATCCTCCCGCTCAAGACCATCGGTAATGAGCAGGACCACGGCGCCCTGGGTCAGGACGCGGCGCGACCATTGCCTGTTGAATTCATGCAATGTCTCACCGATGCGCGTGCCGCCGGACCAGTCTTTTACAACATCGGTGCACCGCGCAATGGCATCGTCAGGATCGCGGTAGCGCAATGGGCGCGTAATGTTGCTGAGACGCGTGCCGAAGACGAAACAATGGACTCGCCGTCGCCTCTCCATGATCGCATGCATGAAATGCAGAAAGATGCGCGTGTACTGGCTCATCGAGCCGGATATATCCGCAAGTACGACGAGCGGCGGGTGCACGACGCGGCGCGATCGAAACTTTGGCAGGATCAGATCGCCTCCCGTGCGCAGACTTGCCCGCATCATGGCCCGCGGGTCGATGCGCCTCCCACGCGGATCGCTGCGGTAGCGCCTGGTTTCGACCTGGTCGAGCGGCAGGGTGAGTTCGCTCATGGCGCGTCGCGCCTCAACGAGCTCAGCGGCGCTCATCTGCGCAAAATCCTTGGCCCGCAAGACTTCCTTGCCGGAAAATGTAAAGCGGGCGTCGATATCGATCTCTGGCGGCCGTTGACCCGGTTCTGGCTGACCATTTCCCCTGAGCAACGCCTCGGCGACCCGCGCTTCGGCAGCCCTTGACCGTTCACGGTCCTGCGCCATCGCGACCGGGGAGAACATTGCCAGCATCTTTTCGATCAGTTCGCGCGAGCGCCAATAAAGGCGGAACGCCTCGTCAAATGTCGCGTGGTCCTCGCGGCGCGTTACGAAAACACTGTGCAGTGTCCAGTAGAAATCATCCCTCGAGCCGATGCCACCGAAGAGCACCGCCTGGATTGCATCCTGGACCGAGGCTGGACCGACGCGCATGCCTGCCTTGCGCAGGGTCCGGGCGAAATAGACGATATTGTCCGCAAGATGACTGCCCGAACCCGCCGCCTGCGGTGATCGTTCGAGCGCCGCCATGTCAGACGGCATTCAAGCTGGCTTGGCGTATCTCCAACTTGACTTCGTCAAGGATGCGGCGCCCCTCGCCGCCGGCGATGCGGGCAATGTCGTCCTGATATTTCAGGAGCACGCCGATCGTATCGGATACGGCTTCAGGATCGAGGGCGAGCTTGTCCATCTCCGTCAGGGCTCCGGCCCAGTCGATGGTCTCGGCTACGCCCGGCAACTTGAAGAGGTCGACTTCGCGCAGCTTTTGGACATAGCGGACGATCTCGTCCGAGAGGCGCTCATTGGCGGCCGGCACCTTGCGGCGGACGATTTCGAGCTCGCGTTCCGCCGAGGGGTAATCCACCCAGTGGTAGAGGCAGCGCCGCTTCAGCGCGTCATGTATTTCACGTGTACGATTGGTGGTTATGATGACAAGAGGCGGCTCGTTCGCCCGAATGGTGCCAAGCTCCGGGATCGTCACCTGATAATCCGACAGAACTTCAAGCAGGAAGGCTTCAAACGCCTCGTCCGTGCGGTCGAGTTCATCAATCAGGAAGACCGGCGCTTTGCCCTGCTCGCCTGAAAGCGCCTGCAGCACCGGCCTCCTGATCAGGAACTTTTCGGAAAACACGTTCCGCTCGATCGCATTCTTGTCGATGACGCCGCTCGCCTCATCGAGCCGGATCTCGATCATCTGTGCCGCATAGTTCCACTCGTAGACCGCCGAGGATACGTCGAGGCCCTCATAGCACTGCAGCCGGATAAGCGGACGGCCGAGGGTCGTCGCCAGCACCTTGGCGATCTCGGTCTTGCCGACGCCCGCCTCGCCCTCAAGAAACAGGGGGCGCTTCATGCGCAAGCTCAGGAACAAGACGGTCGCCAAGGCCCGGTCCGCAACGTACCCGCCGGATTCGAGCAGGGCCAAGGTGGCCTCGATCGATTGCGGCAGGGACGAAACGGCTTGCTTGCCCATGCTGGTCCTAGTCTCCGGCGGAGTGGTACGATCGGTTGAGATAGATCAGGGATTTGGCCGGATCACCCATGTTGAGCGCCGTCACCTTGCCATAGATCACGTAGTGGGTGGCGACCTCGTGCGTGGCGACGATGCGGCAGTCAAAGCTTGCCAATGCATCGACGAGAACGGGCGCACCTGTCTGCAACGTGTGCCAGTGGCCGAGGGAGAACCTGTCCTGCTGCGCAAGATCGCCCCTGCCGGAAAAGGCTTCGGACAACGCCTGCTGGCCAAGCGAGAGGGTGTTCAGCGCAAAGACCTGGTTTTCGATGAAGAGATGATTGAGTTCATGCTCGCGGTTGAGGCAGACGAGCATCGTTGCAGGATTGTCGGAAACGGAACAGACAGCCGAAACCGTCACGCCACGACGTCCGGCCGGACCATCGGTCGTGATAATATGCACGGCTTCCGCGAAATGGCTCATCGCATTGCGGAACGCGAGCGGCTCGATCTTCTGATCCTTGGCTATAAGCAAATTTTCAATTCCGTATCTGCAGCATCAGTATCGCAACAATCGCCACAACCAAAGAGTGCGGACAAATTTTTGTTCGATCCTATTATTATATAGACCCCAATTGCGCGGAATGAAGGAAACAGTTACCGAAATAATGTAACTGGTTACCATACAACACGAAATGGCCCGCTCTTGATGAATCGCTTGCTACGCGCCGCAACATTCCTTGGCCTTCTGGTCACGAGTGTCGCACATGCGGAGGACAGGATTGGCGTTATTGCGCCGCTTTCGGGTCCCTTTGCGCGCCTCGGCATGCAAGTGGTCGACGGCAGCACCGTGGCGTTAAATACTGCCGGAAAAGGCCAGGCGATATCGATCACCACCGCCGACGACAAGTGCGACGCAGCCGGTGGCGAGGCCGCTGCGAGGCAGATGGTACAGGCCAACGTCATGATCGTCGTCGGTTTCCTTTGCGCCGACGCATTGGAGGCTGCCTTGCCGATCCTCAACCAGAAGGGCATCCCGGTCATAAGTCCGGGGGTGCGGTCGCGAACGCTGACCGAGCGGCGAGCCGAGCAACCCTATGCCGTTTTCCGGCTCGCCCCGTCCGAACAGAGCGAGGTAACGGAAACCGGCGATATTCTTGCGCAGCTATGGCATTCCACACCCTTCGCGATCATTGACGATGGCACCATCTTCGGCCGTGAACTTGCCTCCGGCGTGCGCGCGCGGCTTGAGGAGAAGGGCCTGAAGCCGGTTTTTGCCGATACGTATCGCCCTGGCCTCGACAATCAGAACGCACTGGTCGGCCGGCTCAAGCGCGCGGGCGCCACGCAGGTTTTCGTCGGCGGCGAGCGCGACGACGTTGCAGCCATCGGCCGCAGCGCCGTCGCCCTGTCCTACCCGCTCACCATCGTCAGCGGCGAGGCGCTCGGTACTGTCGGCAACGGCAGCGACCTTGCCGCCGGAACCCTGATGATAGCACCGCGCGACACGGAAAAGCTCGACAGCGCCCGCAACGCGAAAAACGCTGTCGAGCTTGCCGGGAAAGTCCCGGAAGGCTACGTCATACCGGCCTATGCCGCGACCGAGATCGCCTTGCAGGTTCTTGCCGGTGCGCAGGCGCAGCCGGGTTCCCTCAGCGAACTCCTGCACAAGAATGCTTTTGAGACAGCGCTGGGCTCGGTCCAGTTTGACGCCCTCGGCGAGCGTATCGCGGATACTTACTGGGTGCAGAAGTTCGACGGAACACAATTCGTCCTGGAGGCGAAGTGATGGCCAGCGTCACAGGTCCCCGCAACCTCATCACCGATGTGGCTGGCCTGCGTGTCGGCAATGCGAGCGACGAGAAGGTAAAGTCCGGCACGACTGTGATCCTCTGCGACACGCCGGCGACCGCCGCCGTGCAGGTTCTCGGCGGTGCTCCGGGCACGCGTGAAACCGACCTTCTCGAACCGCACAACACGGTTGAATCGATCAACGCGCTCGTACTGTCGGGTGGCTCTGCTTTCGGGCTCGACGCAGCCTCGGGTGTTCAGGCGGCGCTGCGCGAAAAGGGTGTCGGCTTCGAGGTCGGTGGCCACCGCATTCCGATCGTTCCGGCTGCGATCCTCTTCGACATGATGAATGGCGGCGACAAGGATTGGGGGCGCTTCCCGCCCTATCGCGAACTTGGCTACGCCGCCGTCCAGTCGGCATCGCCCGCATTCGAAATCGGGACCGCCGGAGCTGGTACTGGTGCCACGGTGGCCGGATTGAAGGGCGGGCTCGGCTCAGCCTCTTCAATGCTGGCGAGCGGCGCGACCATCGGCGCGCTCGTTGCGGTCAACGCGCTTGGGTCGGTAACGATTGGCAAAGGTAAGCATTTCTGGGCCGCGCCTTTTGAAATCGGCGCAGAGTTCGGGGGTCATGGCCTGCCCCATCCGCTTCCCGCCGACACCAGTGAAATAAAAACCAAATTCAGCGAAGCAACGGGCTCGAACACCACTATCGGCGTCATCGCGACCGATCTTGTGCTGACCAAGGCGCAGGCCAAGCGCCTGGCCATCGCGGCCCATGACGGATTTGCCCGTGCCATCTGGCCTTCCCATACGCCGTTTGACGGCGACCTCATATTCACACTTGCGACCGGCACGAGCGGCCGCATGCCGGAGGTTGGCGAATTCATCGATCTTTGCGCGGCAGCCGCTTCGACCATGTCACGGGCGATTGCCCGCGGCATATATGCCGCGACGCCAGCCCCGAACGATCCCTATCCGGTGTGGAAATCGCTGATCTAGACCGGTTTCGGTTGTGCCACCGGAACGCGCATGGTAACGGCGCGCAAGTTTTAAACTCCGGAGACTGAACATGAGCCGTCCGCTCGTCATTGCCCCATCCATTCTCGCGTCGGATTTTTCCAAGCTCGGCGCGGAAGTAACGAGCGTCCTCGACGCGGGCGCCGATTGGGTGCACATCGATGTCATGGACGGGCACTTCGTTCCGAACATCACATTTGGACCGGAAGTGGTTAAGGCCATCCGCCCGTTGACCGACGCGGTTTTCGATACGCACCTGATGATTGCACCCTGCGATCCATATCTTGAAGCCTTCGCCAAGGCCGGATCCGATATCCTCACCGTTCATGCCGAAGCCGGCCCGCACCTGCACCGTTCGCTGCAGACGATCCGCGCACTTGGCAAGAAGGCTGGCGTTGCGCTGAACCCCGCAACCCCGGAATCGGCCATTGAGTACGTCCTGGACGATATCGACCTCATTCTGGTCATGACGGTGAACCCCGGCTTCGGCGGCCAGAAATTCATCCACGAGACGGTGGAAAAGATACGCAAAATCAAGGCGATGATCGGTGAGCGGCCGATCGATCTTGAAGTCGATGGCGGCGTCACCGCCGAAACCGCAGCGCTTGCTACGGCGGCCGGCGCAAATGCCCTGGTTGCCGGATCCTCAGTATTCAAGGGCGCATCTTACCGCGATAACATCGATCTCATTCGCAATGCCTGCGTGAACAGCGCGTGAGCCGGTATCGCCGACTTGCCATCGGTTTGCTGCTCGGTCTGTTTCCAGCGGCAACTGCATCATATGCAGGCGACGCGGCGAAGCTCAATATTCTCGGCTTCTCCAAGGATGGCGGCGTTTTCGCCTTCGAGGAATACGGTATTCAGGACGGTTCCGGCTTTCCCTATGCCAACCGGTTCTACGTCGATACCGCGAACGACAAGTTCCTGCCGAAGACGCCGGTGCGCGTCCGCCTCGATGATGAACATTCTTCGCTGGAGGAGGCGCGCGACAAGGCAGCGCGGGATGCGCAGGGCCTGACATCGCTCACCGACGTTGAGTTGCGGGCAAACATCGGCTTTACCGTAGCTTCGAATCCGGTAACCGAGCTTTCTGCCGATCCCTTTAAGGTAAGGGTGAACCCCCGGCCGATTTTTCCGGCGCTTGATCCAGCCCTCGCCATCACGCTCGAGGAAATCGCCGCGCCAGCAAGCGAGATGTGCCAGAACATGGGCGATATCAAGGGGTTTCGCCTGACACTTGCCGATGACAAGCCCGGCGCTGCGCCGCAATTACTGCATGCCGACGAAACGGTACCGACAAGCCGGGGCTGCCCGCTCGGTTACAGCATCGGCGCCGTGCAAACCTATTATCCTCAAGGCGCATCGCCGGTTGTTGCCGTTCTTGTCGCCATTAGGGCGTTCGGCTTCGAAGGTCCCGATCACCGCTGGATGGCAGTGACCACCCGCCGCTAGGTGCGCCGACGACGAAAACCTGCGTTGAGCGATCGGCAAAGGTCTGATAGACCGCACTCAACTTTTAATTCTTCGCCGACAGGAACACATATGATCCCGCGCTATTCGCGGCCGGAAATGGTCGCCATCTGGTCCCCGGAAACGAAATTCCGCATCTGGTTCGAAATCGAGGCGCATGCCTGCGATGCGCTTGCCGAACTCGGCGTTATCCCCAAGGAAGCGGCGAAAACCATCTGGGAAAAGGGCGGCAAGGCAACATTCGACATCGACCGCATCGACGATATCGAGCGCGAGACCAAGCACGATGTCATTGCCTTCCTGACCCACCTTGCCGAGATTGTCGGTCCGGATGCGCGCTTCGTCCATCAGGGCATGACGTCCTCGGACGTTCTCGACACCTGCTTCAACGTGCAGCTCATGCGCGCAAGCGATATCCTTCTCGCCGACCTCGACAAGCTTCTCGCCGCGCTGAAGACCCGCGCATTTGAGCACAAGGATACCGTCACCATCGGGCGCAGCCATGGCATCCATGCCGAGCCGACCACCTTCGGCGTGAAGCTCGCCCAGGCCTATGCCGAGTTCGAACGCTGCCGCAGCCGCCTCGTCGCGGCGCGGGCCGAGATCGCCACCTGCGCCATATCCGGTGCGGTCGGGACATTCGCCAATATCGATCCATACGTTGAAGAACATGTGGCCAAGGCATTGGGAATGCAGCCGGAACCAGTTTCGACACAGGTCATTCCGCGCGACCGCCACGCCATGTACTTTGCCACCCTTGGCGTCATCGCTTCATCGATCGAACGGCTGTCCGTTGAAATCCGCCACCTGCAGCGCACCGAAGTCCTAGAAGCCGAAGAGTATTTCTCTCCGGGCCAGAAGGGTTCTTCGGCCATGCCGCACAAGCGCAATCCCGTCCTCACCGAGAACATGACCGGCCTTGCTCGCATGGTCCGCGCCTTCGCCCTGCCTGCGATGGAAAATGTTGCGCTTTGGCACGAACGCGACATCTCGCATTCATCCGTCGAGCGCATGATCGGTCCGGATGCGACGATCACCCTCGACTTCGCACTGGCCCGTCTCACCGGCGTCATCGAGAAGCTTCTCGTCTACCCGGACAACATGCTCAAGAACATGAACAAGTTCCGGGGCCTCATTCACTCGCAGCGCGTACTGCTCGCCCTCACCCAGGCCGGCGTGTCGCGTGAGGATTCCTACCGTCTGGTGCAGCGCAACGCCATGAAGGTGTGGGAGCAGGGCAAGGATTTCCTCGAAGAACTTCTCGCCGATGCGGACGTGCGTGCCGCCCTGCCCGAAGAGACAATCCGCGAGAAGTTCGACCTCGGCTACCATACCAAGCATGTCGATACGATCTTCAAGCGCGTGTTCGGAAACTGATGCAGCAAACGCTCGACCTTAAAGGCCGAGCGTTTGCCAAATGGCGATCAGCCGCGTTTGGCGGGAACGATGCGGATCACATTGCCCCAGGGGTCGACGATTTCGCGTTCGTCATTGGCCATAGCCGAGCTGAATTCCGCCCAGGCAAGCCCGGAGCGGTCATTGTCCCGAAGGCCCGCGCCGCGGCTTTGCCATGAATTTGCCGCGACGTGGTGGTGGTAGCCGCCCGTCGACATGAACACGGCGCTGCCGCCAAAGCCCGCCACGGTTTGAAGACCAAGCTCCTTGTGCCACCATGCCTCCGCGTCCTTGGCATTGCCGACGCGCAAATGCAGGTGTCCGACTATTGTGCCGTCGGGAGCCGACGACCAGGGCGTCTCGCTGCCGGGTTCCGCAACCAGGCTGCCTACATTGAGCGCCTCTGTGCCCATTGCCACCGACGAACCGTTCCAGGTCCAGCTTTCATGCGGGCGATCCGCATAAATCTCGATGCCGTTGCCCTCGGGATCGGTCAGGTAGATCGCCTCGCTGACGAGATGGTCGGAAGCACCGACGATAGGCGTGCGCTTTTCGATGGCGCGCTTGGCCCAGCGGGCAAGATCAGCGCGGGCCGGTAGAAGGAATGCGGTGTGGTAAAGTCCGGCGCTGTGCGGATCGTCCGCGCGCACCGCATCTGCCTGCTCGATCTCAAGCAAGGGCGTCTCCCCCGCTCCGAGAGTGACCGATTGACCTTTGCGCGAAATCTCGCGCAGGCCCACGACCTCCTGGTAATATTTTGCCAGCGTGTCGGCGTCCTTGGCCTTGATGCCGACCTTCGACACGTGGACCGGCGCCGTTGCCGCAAAAGATGTGTTTTCCATTCTCGTCTCCGCGCGGGCAGTTCCCACTGTTGCGACGAAAGCAATAGACCCACCAACCAGTTCCCGGCGTGTGATCGCTATGCTTTCCTCGAAAAAATCTCGTTCGCAGTAAGGTCGGATTTATTGGCGCTTGATACAAGCCGAAAGCAGCGAACAGCTTGTTCACAGATAATGAACTTAAAAGGCATGATTGTTTACTAACAATGCGAGCCCGGTGAAGGCGCCCTCATTCCTGCCACTTCCC
The DNA here is from genome assembly GCF_900113985.1 of Phyllobacterium sp. CL33Tsu. Classification (NCBI taxonomy): domain Bacteria; kingdom Pseudomonadati; phylum Pseudomonadota; class Alphaproteobacteria; order Hyphomicrobiales; family Phyllobacteriaceae; genus Phyllobacterium; species Phyllobacterium sp. CL33Tsu. The sequence goes on from NZ_FORJ01000002.1 coordinate 246,894, forward strand.
TGCGCGTGCTACACTTTTGGAATGTTGCGATCCCGAAGTGATTCTCCTAAATACGCCGCATGAAAGTCAAAGACGTCGATATTCTCATCGTTCCCGGTTACACCAATTCCGGCCCCGATCACTGGCAGACCCGCTGGGAAGCCAAGCTATCCACGGCCCGCCGCGTCGAGCAGGCGGAGTGGACGAAACCGGTGCGCGAGGACTGGGTGGCCGCGGTCGTCAAGGCGGTCAAATCGGCGACAAAACCCGTGGTGATCGTCGCCCATTCGCTTGGCGTTCCGACGTTCGTCCATGCAATTCCCGAGATCGGCGACAAGGTGAAGGGCGCGTTTCTCGTCACCCCGCCGGACGTTTCGAACCCGAAGATCAGACCAAAGCACCTGATGACGTTCGGCCCCTACCCGCGCGAACCTTTCACCTTTCCTTCGATTGTCGTTGCCAGCCGCAACGATCACTATTGCGACTATGCGGTCGCCGAGGACCTTGCCGCCGCCTGGGGATCGCTTTTCATCGATGCAGGCGAATCCGGCCACCTCAACGCCGAATCCGGCCATGGCCCCTGGCCGGAAGGCTCGATGGTCTTCGCGCAGTTCCTGTCGCGGCTTTAGGCTTTCTTCAGCCCATCAAGGATGCTTTGCACGCCGAGTGTCAGGTAGCCCGTATCAACGGCAAGCGCCAGGTAAGTATAGCCGAGCGCACTGAAGCGATTGGCCATGTCGGCGTTCGCCGCATAGATCGCGGCGAACTTGCCAGCGGCCTTGGTTTTGGCGGCAATTTTTGTCAGTGGCTCAATGATCGCGTCTGAAGCTGCATTGACCTCGGCGCCCTTGCTCCAGGCGATGGAAAAATCCGACGGGCCGACGAAAATGCCATCGATGCCTTCGACGCCCAGAATGTCGTCCAATACCTCGTAGGCGGCGATGGTTTCTATCATTGCAAAGGCCAGCGTCGACTCATTGGACTCGCGCAGATACGCGCCGGAGCCGCCCGCCCCATAGCTCGCGGGCCGACCGCGCAATTGTCCCCATGACCGTTCGCCCAGCGGCGGATATTTCATCGAAGCAGCAAAGAGCCGCGCATCCTTGACGCTATTGATCATAGGCGCCACCACGGCATCGACCCCGATGTCGAGCGCGCGGCTCGCCATGTCGAAACGTCCGACCGGGATACGCACCAATGCCGGCTTCTGGTTTGCGCGCAAGACGCCGGTCAGCGCAACGACGCTCGCCGTGTCGTGGGCGCCGTGCTGCATGTCGAGAAGCACCGCATCGAGCGGGGTCCGGCACAAGGCTTCCATGACCAGTGGATCGGTCACGCTCGACCAGCCGGAATAGAGTGTCTCCCCAGCCCTCAGGCGCGACGCAAATGACATGTTTCTTATCCTTCTTCGATTTCGCGGCGGAGTATGGGAAACGCCGCCACGGCGGGTCAAGTCACCGCCATGAAAAAGCCCGGCGCTGTGGCCGGGCTTTTGGGTTCATCAGGCTCGGATCAGGAACCTTCGATCTGGCGGATCGCCTCGACCATCAGTTCTTCCATGGTGCGGCGGATACGATGGTCGGACGTGTCGATACCCGCCGTGTCGAAATCAGCGCGGATCTTGCGGAAGACATCGTCGTCACCAGCTTCCTGGAAATCCGCCTTGATGACTTCCTTTACATAGGCATCCGCTTCGTCACCGCTCTTGCCAAGCTTTTCGGCCGCCCATTGACCGAGGAGCTTGTTGCGGCGGGCCTCCGCCCTGAAACGCAGTTCTGCGTCATGCGCATACTTGTTTTCAAAAGCGTTTTTGCGATCTTCCATTGTCATCCTCAGTTGCTCCCGCAATATGATCGGTTGGTTCAATGCTTAAACTACATCCGGGCCTCGGGCGTTTTTCAGGCAGTTCCCCAATGTTTTCGCTTCTTGGGTTCATATAGCCATTCTGCACGAAATCGAAAGACCGAAATGAACCGCTGGAATCAATTTGTCGTAGATCGTTCATGGAGCACCTATATTCCACAAATCAGCGCACCTTAACAAAGGATCATTGTAGAATGCTTGCTTTTACGATAGTTAGCGCGCCAACATGACGGCGCTGCTAAGAACCGGGGCCGACCGATAACTCCAATACCGAGATTTGCAATGAACCGTCGCCGCCGTGTCTACGAAGGCAAAGCCAAAATCCTTTATGAAGGACCAGAGCCAGGCACACTCGTCCAGCACTTCAAAGACGACACCACCGTGCTGCATCCTAAGAAATCGGAAGTGATCGACGGCAAGGGCGTCCTCAACAACCGCATTTCCGAGTATATCTTCAGCCAGCTCAACCGCATGGGCATCCCGACGCATTTCATCCGCCGGCTCAACATGCGCGAACAGCTGATCAAGGAAGTCGAGATCATTCCGCTCCAGGTCGTCGTGCGCAATATCGCCGCCGGTTCGCTGGCCAAGCGTCTCGGCATCGAGGAAGGCACCGTACTTCCGCGGTCGATCATCGAGTTCTACTACAAGAATGACGAGCTCGACGATCCTATGGTTTCGGAAGAGCACATCACGGCGTTCGGCTGGGCTGCACCGCAGGAGATCGACGACATCATGGCGCTTGCCATCCGCGTCAATGATTTCCTGAGCGGCCTTTTCCTCGGTGTCGGCATCCAGCTCGTCGATTTCAAGATCGAATGCGGCCGTCTCTACGAAGGCGATCTCATGCGGATCGTTCTCGCCGACGAATTCTCGCCGGATTCGGCACGGCTGTGGGACAGCCAGACCGCTGAGAAACTCGACAAGGACCGTTTCCGCCGCGACATGGGCGGGCTTATCGAAGCCTACCAGGAAGTCGCGCGGCGTCTCGGAATCATGAATGAAAACGAGCCGACCCGCCCCGCGGGACCGGTTCTGGTCAAATAAGCACTCATCCAATCAGCTCGGAGAAGACAAGTCGATGAAGGCACGTGTCACTGTAACCCTGAAGAATGGCGTTCTCGATCCGCAGGGCAAGGCAATTGTCGGCGCATTGGGCAGTCTCGGTTTTGATGGCGTTGGTTCCGTGCGCCAGGGCAAGGTGTTCGACGTCGAACTCAACACGTCCGACCGCGCCGCGGCCGAAGCCAATCTCAAGGCGATGTGCGAGAAGCTCCTCGCAAATACGGTGATCGAAGATTATAGTGTGGCGATTGATTGATCACTTTTGAGGATTCGCCATGGACGGTATATCGCCCGATCTGATTTACGAAATTCTTCGGAAGATGCAGGGCGACATTGCGTCGTTGAAGGAAAACGGGCGCGAACAGCGCCAGGATAGTATTAGCGTCCGCAGTCATCTGCACCTGCTCGAGGGTGAGATGAACAATCTCAGGGCGTCGATGTCCTCGCTTCACGACCGTCTCGATCGCATCGAAAACCGTCTCGAACTTCGGGAACTCGCGGAAGCACAAGCAAGGTTTGAACCACACCCATGAAATCAGCAGTCGTTCTTCTCCCCGGCCTCAATCGTGACCGCGACATGATCGCGGCCTTGACCGACGTCTCCGGAGTCGCGCCCGAAACGGTGTGGCAGACGGACACCGAGATCCCCGATGTCGACCTTATCGTCATTCCTGGCGGGTTCTCCTATGGCGATTATCTGCGCTGCGGCGCTATCGCGGCGCGTATGCCGGTCATGCAGGCAATCCGCGAGAAGGCGAACAAGGGCGTCATGGTCATCGGCGTTTGCAACGGCTTCCAGATTCTCGTCGAGGCTGGCCTGCTGCCTGGCGCGCTGATGCGCAATGCGTCACTGAAATTCGTCTGCCGCCAGGTGAAGCTCGAAGTCACCAATGCCAACACCGCATTTACGCGCGGCTATTCGCAGGGCCAGATCATCCGCACCCCCGTCGCCCATCATGATGGCAACTATTTTGCCGACGCGGAAACGCTTGCCCGTCTCGAAGGCAACGGCCAGGTGGTCTTCCGCTACGCCGAGGGCACCAATCCCAACGGCTCGATCAACGATATTGCTGGGGTCGTCAACGAAGCGGGCAATGTGCTCGGTCTCATGCCCCATCCGGAAAACCTTATCGAAGCTGCGCATGGCGGCACTGACGGACGCGCCCTTTTTGCCGGTATCCTCGGAGTGGCTGCCTAAGAACTTCTGAACAAAGTCATCAGCGTCCAGATTCTGAACGAGTTCACGCATGTCGCCCGCCGCAAGCTGCGCATGGATTGGACAGAAACCGAGGAGGCGCTTTCACTTGTACGCAGTCTGTGCCCCACCGTCGTGTCACACTCGACCTAGCCACGCACGACGCTGCGATCAGGATTGCGCGTCGTTATAATCGTCAGCTCTTCGATTCCCTCGTTGTCGCTTGCGCCATCAACAGCGGCAGTTCGGTGCTCTGGTCCGAAGATATGGGGGATGGAATGACCATAGATCGCCTGACAATCAGCAATCCGTTTGGTCGTCCTTGATATCGCCCGCCATTTCGTTAGGCTCCTGCAGGAGCCCGGCAAATCATAGAAATAGCCGGCTCAATTGGAGGAAAGTTCAATGAAGCTATATTCCCGGCCGCTGTCTCCCTATTCCTCCATCATCCGTTGCATTGCCTATTACAAGCAGGCGCCAATCAAGATCGTTGCACCGCCGCCCGGCTCGCCCATCCCGGAGGAATTTCGCGCGATTTCGCCCTTCAACCGAATCCCTGTCCTGATTACCGGCTCTGGCCTTACGGTGATCGAAGCCACCGTCATCGCCGAATATCTGGAAGAGCATTTTCCCGAACCGCCGCTTTTGCCGGCCGACTCGCGCGACCGCGCTATTGTGCGGATGCTGGCGCGCGCGGCGGAGCTCGAGGTGCTCGCGCCCACCATGGAACTCCTCGAACTGCTGTTTAGAAAATCCAAGGACGAGGCGCGCATCAGCAAATTGTTCAAGCAGATGGAGATCGGTCTTGCGGAAGTAGAAAACCGGCTCGGCCATGGACCTTATGCACTCGGTGAAGAGATGACGCTGGCCGATGCATGGCTGACGCCGACCAGATTCGTCATGAACCCCTTCCGCCAATTGGCAAATCGTCCTGACCTGCTCGCTCCCTACCCGAGGTTCGACGCGCTGGAGCAACGGATTGTTCAGGATCCGGTGCTATCGCTCGTCTGGTACGAGATGGTGGACGGCCTCAAAATATTCCTCGGGGAGCTCGAAACCGCCTGATCCCCTTTCCCGCATAATCCCGGTGCCGAACAGTGGCTCCGGATAGCTTATGCATAGATGTCCTCTGCGCCCATGCGAAGTGGCGCAGTCGTGGAGAACGCCGCATGAAGACGCCGACGATCGGTATTGCCCTGATGATTTCGCTCGCTGCACTCGCCGGATGCCAATCCAAGAGCAAGCCTGGACCGGGCAGCCTTGCCTTCAATTCTGAGAAGGCCGCGCTGCCAACGATGGAACGCGTTGCGCTTGCCGCCAATGCCTGCTGGTTCAAGTCCGGCGATGCAACATTCAAGCCCTACCGTCTCGCCCCCGAACTCGATTCCTATTCGGGAAGGCCGCGCATCCTCGTCGTACCGGCGAGCAATCCCGGAGGACGGCCTTTGCTCGTCGTTCATGCCGAGGGTAACCCTGCAAAAGTCGAGGCGTTTGGTCCGCTGATGATGCATTCTTTAGGCAATCGCATTGCAGCAGACGTTCGCCGCTGGGCGGGCGGACAATCGTCCTGCGCAACGAGCGGCTAGAGTCGCGGTCATCGTTGGTGTTGCCCGGGCCTTCCTCTCCACCGTCGTGCACGCCTCCCTCTCCACCGTCATCCTCGGGCTCTTGTCCCGAGGACCCATTTTTCCTTCAAACGGTCAATGGTTTCCAGGTGGATCCTCGGGTCAAGGGCCCGAGGATGACGGAAAGGGGGTGAATATTCGCCACGAGCGTCTCGTCCCGAAAAACCCTATTCTGGCGAGAGGCTCTCCACCACCGATCCTCTCGGCGTTGCACGCGCCTCCCTCTCCACCGTCATCCTCGGGCCCTTGACCCGAGGACCCATTTTTCTTTCGACGGTCAACAGCTTCCACGTGGATCCTCGGGTCAAGCGCCCGAGGATGACGCAAAGGGGGGTAAAATATACCGCGGAAATTGGTTTCCAGGCGGATCCTCGGACCTACAGCCCGAAGATAACGTCGGTAGGACTGATAGCGGGATTATCCCGAGAAGTAGTTACCGAGATCGGCTTCGATGTGATCGCGCGTTAGGCCGAGGTCCTTAAGCCCGTCTTCGCCGAGGGAGCCAAGCTCAAGCCGCGACCGCCGCCGGTCGATTGCATTTCCCACCCAGCCGAATAGACGGCCGAAACGATTGCTCTGCGCATGTACTGCCAAGCCTGGATGAACGGGCCTGGCGGGATCGATATAGGTCGTACCCATTACTGCCTCCATATGTCATCACTTGCGTAATATCTCGTCATAAGTGTTGCGTCGCACTAGAGCGTACGGCGCCCGCACGTTGCATCAATCCCAGAAGAAGCGCTTCACCTCGCGTCGCGCTTCGGCGGGTGCAATGCCAATGTCTTCGAGAAGATCGTTGCTCAGCTCGCTTAGATGCATGCGCGTGCGCCGCTTCAGCATTGCGCAACCGAACCAACTGACGAGCGCAACAATTGTCACGGTCCGCGAGGGTGTCGATGACCGACGAATTTCGCTCGTGCCAGCGCGATCCGCGCCTATTGTCTCTATTGTGCTCATAATTGGCTCCTTTAAGCCGATCATTGACTCTTACTTTGTATGATTGTCTCTATGTATTGACTCAATTGAAAGCGCAATATATTAATTGTCACCATGACAAATTGGCTTCCGAATCTTGAACCTGGCAAAGGCCCGCTTTATTTGCAGTTGGCCGAACGTATTGAATCCGACATCGCCGAGGGCGTGCTCGCCCCCGGCACGAAGCTTCCGCCGCAGCGCAACCTTGCCTTCGATATCGGTGTCACGATTGGCACCGTCGGCCGTGCTTACAATCTCATTCGGGAGCGAGGCCTCGTCAGCGGCGAAGTCGGTCGTGGGACATACGTCACCGAGCGCAGGGAGCTGGCACTTGAACAGCCCTCCCCCCGCACCGAGACGTTTGGCGGTACGCGCAACCAGGCGGTCGAACCGGGCAGAATACGGCTCGATAGTACGGCCGCCATCGACGTCGGCCAATCGGAAACGATGGCAGGGTTGCTGGCTGGCATCACCAAGCAATATCCCTCGGAGGTCGCGAGCTACTGCCGCACCCTGCCCGCCTCTTGGCAGGCAGCCGGCAGCCGCTGGCTATCAGCTGCGGGATGGGTGCCGGAGCCCGCTTCGATTGTTCCGACCCTTGGTGCTCACTCCGCGATTCTCGCAATCATCGCCGCCGTAACGGTTCCCGGCGACCGCATCGCTTTCGAGGAACTGACCTATTGCTCGGCTGCCCGCAGCGCCAACCTCATGGGACGGCGAAGCATCATCATTCAGACCGAGAACGGCTCGCTCACCCCTGGCGATTTCGAACGGCATTGCGCCCAGCAGCACCCGAAGCTCGTCTTCCTGATGCCTTCGCTGCATAATCCAACGGCCGTCACCATGCCGGAAGACGACCGGCGCGCAATTGTTGATATTGCGCGGCGCTACAATGTCTGGCTCATCGAAGACGAGATCTACGGTTCGCTCACCCGCCACGATCATGTTAAACTTACCGAACTCGCGCCGGAGCGGACATTTCACATCGGCGGGCTGTCGAAATCCGTGGCCGCCGGCATTCGCAGCGGCTGGGTCGCCTGCCCGCCTCACCTCTCGGCCCGCGTCCTCACGGCCCACAAGATGGTCAGCGGCGGCGTTCCCTTCATGATGATGGAGCTCAGCGCCCAACTGGTCAATACCGGCGAAGCTTACAGCATCCGCAACGAGGTGTGCGCCGAAGTGAATGCACGCGAGGCTTTGGCGCGCTCCGTCTTCACCGGTATGGAATTCGCGTCGCAGCCGCATTCTCCATTCCTGTGGATGAAACTGCCTGATCCATGGCTGTCCGGCACGTTCAAGAATGCCGCGCTCAATGAGGGCGTGATGATTGACGACGAGGACGAGTTCAAGGCCGGACGCAGCGAAAAGGTATTTCACCGTGTTCGCGTCGGCCTGACCGTCCCGACGACCCGACAGGAGCTCGGCCAGGGTCTGTCGGTGTTGCGCCGCCTGATGGAGTCCGACAACGCGAGCTACGATAGCTATTCGTGAAGTGAGTAGTGAGCGAGTGAGTAGTTAAGCGAGGGCGTCTTTGGGTAGGTAGGTGGACACCTGTCGGTGCGTGCGTGACTGTATAATCCTCGCCCTTCGAATGATGGGTGCTTTCCGCGCATGACGGCGGTGTTGTGGCGGTCATCCCTCTGGGCATAGCCCGAGGATCCAACTTCACCCCGTCACAAGTCCGGCAAAATCGAAGATCTTGCGGTCGAGCAGATGGCTCGGCCGGGTGTTGGCGAGGGCGCGGATCATCGTTTCCTTGCGGCCCGGCACGCGCCTTTCGATGTCGGCCAGCATGGCCTTCATGGCGTTGCGCTGCAGGCCCTCCTGGCTGCCGCACAGATCGCAAGGAATAATCGGAAACTGCATGGCGCCCGCAAACTTTTCCAGATCATCTTCCGCGCAATAACTCAACGGCCGCAGCACCATCAGGTCGCCTTCGTCGTTGAGAAGCTTTGGCGGCATTGCTGCGAGCCGCCCGCCGTGGAAGAGGTTCATGAAGAAGGTCTCGAGAATGTCCTCGCGGTGATGGCCGAGTACCAGCGCAGCGCAACCCTCTTCCCGGGCGACGCGGTAGAGATGTCCGCGACGCAGGCGCGAGCACAGCGAACAATAGGTCTGGTTTTCGGCGATCTTATCCGTGACCACTGAATAAGTGTCCTGATATTCGATGCGGTGCTCGATACCGTTCGCCTTCAGGAAATCCGGCAGGATATGCTTGGGAAAATTCGGCTGTCCCTGGTCGAGATTGCAGGCGAGGAGTTCGACCGGGAGCAGACCGCGCCATTTTAGGTCGAGCAACAAGGCCAGGAGACCATAGGAGTCCTTGCCGCCCGAAAGTCCGATCAGCCAGCGCTCGCCGGGCTTGACCATGGCGAAGTCCTCGAGCGACTGGCGCGTTTGGCGCAGGAGCCGCTTGCGCAACTTGTTGAACTCGACGGAGGACGGCACGCCGAGAAACATCGGATGGCAGCCGCTTGCGTCGGTGAGGTCAAGCTCATGGATGGTCATGGAAATATCCCGCTACGATCCGGTTCGTCGCCTTAATTGCATCGCAGGATCGCCGAAGGCAAGTCCTTCATTGTCCGAAGACGGACCAGCCGGTGCGCTGGGCGAGCAATTCGAGCGCGGCCGACCCGAGCAGCGAGTTGCCGTTCTCGTTCAATCCCGGCGACCAGACCGCAATCGAGGCTTTGCCCGGCGCCACGGCAAGAATCCCGCCGCCAACACCGCTCTTGCCCGGCAGGCCGACGCGATAGGCGAAATCGCCGGAGCCGTCATAATGCCCGCACATCAGCATCAGCGCGTTGATGCGCCGCGCCCGGCCCGGTGAAACGACGCTGCCGCCATTGAGCGGATTGCGGCCGGCCGACGCGAGATAAAGTCCGGCATGGGCCAGCTGGCGGCACGACATGGCGATAGCGCAATGGTGGAAATAGACCCCGAGGACATGCTCGACGGGATGATTGAGATTGCCGAAAGCGCGCATGAAATTGGCAAGCGCAATGTTGCGGTAGCCGGTCTGCGTTTCGGAACGCGCAACGTTCTCGTCGATGGCGATGGTATCATCATCGGCGACGTGGCGAATGAACTGCACGATTTCGCCGATCGCCTCCCGCGGTTGATGCCCGGCAAGAACCACGTCCGCAACCGCGATAGCGCCCGCATTGATAAAGGGATTGCGCGGCTTCCCCTTCTCCTGCTCCAGCTGGACGATGGAGTTGAAGGCATTGCCGGAAGGCTCACGCCCAACCCTCTTCCACAGCCCGTCGCCGATCTTGCCGAGCGCAAGCGTTAACGTGAAAACCTTGGAAATGCTCTGTATCGAGAAATTGGTTTCGGCATCGCCCGCGACATGGACTTTCCCGTCAACCGTTATCATGGCGATGCCGAACTGTTTCGGGTCCACCGTCGCGAGTTCCGGAATGTAATCGGCAAGTTTGCCCTCACCGATGCGGCCGGAAAGGTCGCTGTAGACACTGTCGACGATAGCCTGAAGGTCGGTCATGGCCGGACTCCGGTTGAAAAAAAAGCCGCCGAGATTTCTCCGGGCGGCTTTTTCTGAAATTCAGAACTGATTAACGCGAATAGAATTCGACGACCAGGTTCGGTTCCATCTGTACAGCGTATGGCACGTCGGAGAAAGCCGGAACGCGGCTGTACTTGGCAACCATCTTGTTGTGATCGACTTCGAGATACTCGGGAACATCGCGTTCAGCGAGCTGAACCGATTCCAGAACGATCACGAGCTGCTTCGACTTTTCGCGAACTTCGATAACGTCGCCAGCCTTGCAGATGTAGGACTGGATGTTCGTGCGGCGGCCGTTGACGTTGACGTGGCCGTGGTTGACGAACTGGCGCGCGGCGAAGATGGTCGGAACGAACTTGGCGCGATAAACGATTGCGTCGAGACGCGACTCGAGCAAACCGATCAGCTGTTCGCCGGTGTCACCCTTGCGGCGTGCAGCTTCCTCATAGGTCTTGCGGAACTGCTTTTCCGAAATGTCGCCGTAGAAACCCTTGAGCTTCTGCTTGGCGCGCAGCTGCACACCGAAGTCGGAAAGCTTGCTCTTGCGGCGCTGGCCATGCTGGCCCGGGCCGTATTCGCGGCGGTTTACCGGGGACTTCGGACGGCCCCAGATGTTTTCGCCAAGACGGCGGTCAATTTTATACTTGGACGATTCGCGCTTGCTCATCGCATTTCCTTTCAACAAATACGAACCGGAGCTCACGCGCCGGTTCAAGGAAACGCGCCCTCCTCTGCCTCCTTTGTGTGAAGACTGACAGAATGATTCACGCACGCATTGCGAAATCACTCACGGGACACGTCAAATGAAACGCAGAGCCGTTGGGCCCTGCGCTGGGGTGGCTTCTAGTGGGAAGGGCCAGGGATGTCAAGCGGGGGCGCGCCTGTTTCAGCGGCTCACATTATTTGAAACCCATGGCCCGGTTGAGGCGTTAGGTTAGACGCTCAACAGGAGTAGAGCCGATAATGACCCTATTCTCGCAGCATTCTCGTAGGTCCGTACTTCTTTTATCCTTCACCGCCCTTATCGCAAGCACAATGATCATCACGACGTCCGACGACGCCGATGCACGGCGCCGGCGTCCGCCCCGTGCGGTCACAACGGCAGCGCCACTGCCTGTCGTACCGCCAATCCCTGAATCCAATCCCCGGGCGGCCCAATCGACCGAAGCGCCCAAACCGGAAGAGAAGCCCAAGGAGGAAATCCAGAAAGCGGATCCTGAAACGCCGGTTCCTTCGCAAAAACCTGCTGCAGGGGAAAGCAAGCCCGAACCAGCGTCGAAGCCCGACGTGAAGGCTGGCGAGCAACTGGGGCCCAATCCGCTGCCAAAACCGGAAGAAACCGGCAAAAACACCGAGAAGAGTGATCAGGAAGAGAGTGTTGACAAAGTCGATCCCTCCATCTCGCCGGACCGTGTCTACCAGAACGCCTGTCCAGCGTTGATGAACGGGGAAGTCGAGGGCTCACTCATACCGCCATTGTCGGAGGGCATCTGCGGCGAACGTTCGCCTTTGAAGATTACGGCGATCGGCAAGGACAATCCGGTGAAATTTGCGGCCGCCATCACCACCAACTGCGGCATGGCGGGTTCACTGGCGAATTGGATCGTCGAGGTGCAGGCGGAAGCCCAGAAGGATTTCGGAGCGGAAATCGAAAGCATCACCACCGGCTCGGACTACCAGTGCCGTAAGGTAAACAACGGGCATAAGGGCCGTGTTTCGGAGCATGCCTTTGCCAACGCCCTCGATATCGTCGCGTTCAAATTCAAGAATGGGAAGAAGACAGAGCTCGGTTCAGGCTGGAAGGGTTCGCCTGAGGAGCAGACATTCTGGCGCGCCTTGCACAAGGCAAGCTGCGACCGCTTCATGACCGTCATCGGCCCCGACGGTGATGCCGCACACCAAGGCAACCTGCACCTCGATCAGGGCTGTCACGGAAAGAAGTGCGAGGCGCGTATCTGTCAGTAAGAAACGCGCCTCGATCTATCACTCGCTGGTTTTCTTCTTCGGCAGGCCCTTGCGCTTGGTTTCGGCAAATTCCTCCAGCTGCTTTTCGCTCATCGAGTCATACATGCTCTTCGAGGCACCCTGGAGTTCGCTCTTCTTGGTTTCTCCGCGCTTGGCCGAAAGTGCAGCACCAGCGGCCTTTTGCTGGGCTTGGGATTTTGCGGGCATCGGATTTCTCCCTGTGGGTGGTTGCACAAGGAAAGAAACGCAAGCGCTATGGCTCGGTTCCACGTTCACATTTCCGCTGACTTGGAAAGTATGAAGGGGGCACGCTGGCCCCCTTCGTTCACCTCTGGCTAATCGGTTAGCTGCGATGCTTATGCTTCTTAACCGGCTTGGCCGCTTCTACAGGCTCCAGCGACAGACTGCTGACACCGACGGCGACATTAAAACCTTGCGTGCCTTCGGTGCTGAACGGCTGCAGGCCGATATTCTTGTTGGATCCGCCGATAAGGGCGTTGGCGCCAAGGCCGAGCCCGACGGAAGCACCCGCCGACACGCCAACATACTTGCCCGCAAGCGCATTGGCGCCCGGCTTGTTGTCGGCTGTCGTCACAACGGTCCAGCTCAGATACGTTTTTTGCGTTATACCCAGGTCAAGGCCGAGTTTACCGAGGCGGCCCTTGTAATTTTCAACCGAACCGTCGCGATGCTTATAGGCACAGTTGATCGCCTTGTTCGACCCGAAAACCAGCCCGACGCCGCCATCGACCTGGCACGACAGGATTCCGATATGGGTTGCTTTCGCTGGTGTTTCGGCTTTCGTCGTCTTGGCAGTTGCTACCATCGTGCCACCGGTAAGGGCGGTCGCCGCCACAATGAGCGCCGGAATGAATCGTACCATAATTGTCTTTCTCCGTTGATCTTAATGAAATCACTATCGGCACATGACGCGCCTCAATGAACCATTCCCCGGAAAATCCCGAGGGCTGCCTTAAACGTTCACATGATTGGATGGTTCCGGCGGCCGTGCAACCAATTTCGCAATTGGCGCAGCAATTGCCGTGTGTCAGCCTATTGGCGCCGCGTCGAACACCTTGCGCGCGTCCCTGAGATTGTCACGGTTTTTTACCGCCCATTCGCCAAGCGCCCCGATCGGCACCGCAATCGAATGGCCCATCGGCGTCAGCGCGTAGGTAACTTCCGGCGGCGAGGTTGGCTTGACCGTCCGCAACACAAGCCCTTCGCGCTCGAGCGAACGCAACGTTACCGTCAGCATGCGCTGCGAAATACCCTCGATCATTCGCCGCAGCACATTGAAGCGACGCGGTCCTGCCTGGAGATTGATGATTGTTAGCAGGCTCCACGAATCGCCGATAATATCCAGCACCTCGCGCATCGGACATGAACCGCTGCCGTCCGATTCCATTGCCGCCATGGAAGCGAGAAGCGGCGTCTTGCCTTCGGTTTTCGCGTGAATGCTCATGCGCTCGATGTCCTTGCTGTGGCGGGCGGTTACCTGGATGTGCCCTGAAACGGAAAAAGTGCGTTCTTCCCAATGCATGTTTCCTAGCATAGGTAGTTATCAATCGTAACTACAAAACGATGCGTACCCGCATCAAAGGAGCATCCCATGAAAATCGCATTGATTGGCGCCACCGGTTTCGTCGGCACGCAGATCCTGAAAGAGGCTTCGTCGCGCGGTCATGTCGTGACGGCGCTGGTACGCAACGTCGACAAGGTAGAGAAGCGCGATGGCATCAAGGCTGTGGAAGCGGACGCGCTCAACACCGCCGATCTCGCAGCCAAGCTGAAGGGAAACGACATCGTCATATCAGCCTATAATCCCGGCTGGGACAATCCCGATATCAAGGCCGTCCATATAGCTGGCAGCAAATCGATCACCGAAGCGACCAAACAGGCCGGTATCAAGCGCCTGATCGTCGTCGGTGGTGCCGGTAGCCTGCGTGCGCCAGACGGTTCCCAGTTCGTCGATGGCGCCGCGTTCCCGGCAGAGTACAAGGAGGGCGCTTTGGGTGCACGCCAGGCACTCGAGGATCTTCGCAGCGAAACCGCACTTGACTGGACCTTTGTCTCGCCGCCCTTTGAGCTTGTTCCCGGCGAGCGGACCGGCAAATACCGCCAAGGCAAGGACGAGCCTGTCTTTAGTGCCGACGGCAAGAGCACGATCAGCACCAGCGACCTGGCGGTGGCAATTCTCGACGAGGCTGAAAAGCCGGCGCACGCACAGGAGCGCTTTACCGTCGGCTATTGACCGCACGCGGCGTGCGTGGCGTTGCTTTCAGGCGCCACGCGGCCCGCCAGTATCCTTTTTGTGCCTCGGACACCGTGATGTGCGTTCTTCACAGAACCACTTTCTGTGCTTACCTGTTCGACAAGGTTTCAACGGGGCGTCAAAAATGGAACTTGGTATTTATACATTTGCCGGGATGAGCCCGGATCCTGCAACCGGCGTCGCCATCAGCGCGCACCAGCGCATGCAGAATCTCCTCGAGGAGATGGAACTGGCCGACCAGGTAGGGCTCGACGTCTTTGGCATCGGCGAACATCATCGGCCGGACTTCGTCATCTCGACACCGGCCGTAGCTCTCGCAGCCGGTGCGGCGCGCACTCGGAACATCCGCCTGACGAGTGCCGTCACGGTGCTGAGTTCCGACGACCCGGTGCGGGTATTTCAGGAGTATGCGACGCTTGATCTGATTTCCTCCGGGCGCGCCGAGATCATGGCTGGCCGGGGCTCCTTCATCGAATCCTTTCCGCTCTTCGGCTATGATCTTAATGACTACGACGAACTCTTTGCCGAGAAACTCGACCTTCTGCTCAAGCTGCGGGACAGCGACCTTATAACGTGGAAGGGCAATTTGCGCGCTTCCCTGAACGATCTCGGCGTCTATCCGCGCCCATTGCAAAATCCCCTGCCCGTGTGGATTGCCGTGGGTGGGACGCCGCAATCGGTGATCCGCGCGGGAACGCTCGGTCTCCCGCTTGCCGTCGCTATCATCGGCGGGGAGCCGCATCGTTTTGCGCCGCTGGTCGAACTCTACCGCGAGGCGGGAGCCAAGGCCGGCCATTCCCCGGACAAACTCAAGGTCAGCATCAACTCGCACGGTTATGTTGCCGCGACATCGCAGGCTGCCTCCGACGAGTACTGGCCGTCCTATGAAGTCGTGATGAACAAGATCGGCCGCGAACGCGGCTGGCCGCCGAGCAATCGCGCCCAGTATGAAGCCGGCCGCACAATGCGCGGTGCCTTGCTTGTCGGCTCGCCTCAGGAAGTGATCGACAAGATTATGCTGCAGCATACCTATTTCAGGCATGACCGCTTCATGCTGCAGATCGATCTCGGCAGCCTGCCGCACACCAACACCCTGAAGGCCATCGAACTCTACGGGACCGAAGTCGCACCGGTCATCCGCAAAGAGCTTGGCGGCGCGAAGCCATCTTGAGGAGGTCGCCTTAGCGATGCTCGATCGACAGCAGCGTATCAACTGCCCATTGCTTTAAACCGGGGTCGTCCATCAGGATAAAAAGGTAGGTCACACCGTCCCTCGCAACGGCGCAGCCCTCGAGCCATTGATCGGTCTTGCCGTCTTCTTGTTTATTGTAGTTCCATATGCCGTAAAAGCTGAGCTTGTCCTTGACGACTGAAACATCGAGCTTGCCGGTAAACCCCTCCGGCGGGCGGCGGTCATCATGTTCGATGGTTGTCGCGGCCGGCACGACGATGCAGCCGATACTCTTGAATACATTCTGTTTGAAACGATCGTCCCAGCCCAGAATGAAATGTCCGGGCAGCGTGATCCACCAATTATCGCCAAAGGGTTGCGGCCGTGGATAGCGCAGATAGCCCATGCCGGGTGGCCTCGGCCACGTCTTCGACCGGCTCGCAGCCTCAAATGCGGCGACATTCAACTTCTTGTCTGTCTCGAGGCGTGGTTCTTCCCTTGCGATCTTGATGAGTTCCGAGAGCACTTGAATGAAAAGTGCTTCATACTGGTCGATCGGGCCACGCCAGGGGAACGAGCGCCACAACATCGCCTCCGCCAGTCCAAATGCCGCCCGCGCAGGCAAGCCGAAATCCCACCACGGGAAAAAGTTGGCAGCCTCGCCCTTGAAGCCAAAGAAATCCACGTCGCGGGGCCCGCGAACTGTCATGATCCGATCCTTGAAAACATCAAGTGCTTCCTGCGCTGACAGCGAAAGCGACAGCGGACCATGCTTGCTGGCGCGGCTGCGCTCGACGACGACTTTCGAGACCGAGTTGAAATAAACGCTCATGTGAGTCTGGAGGACATCGTAATTTCGGTCCGTCCAATACTGGGTGTCGTCGCTGAATTCCTCATCCTGCGTGACCACAAGTTTTTCCTGTTCGACCAGTTCGTCCAGCAAGGCCACGAGATAATCATGATAACCCGGGCCGGTTGCCACCGTCGCCGCCGAGAAATTAACCTGCGCGCCGTCTTGGTAGAAATGCACATCCTCGTCCGTCGGCAAGATCGAGCAGCTTGACCTCGCCTTGCCGTCATCACCCTCGGCAGTGATGACAGCCAGCGGTCCCAAAGTCGGCTCCTTGCGCGCCAACAGGCAAAACTTGCGGGCGAGATCCTTGGCGCTTGGCCGCTGCTTTGAAGATTTGATCTTTTCTTGGCGAGAGAAGACGAGTCCCAGAATAATGCTCACGAAAGCCCTCGGCGATATTGGAAAGCGTTGTATCTGATCGGCAGTCTCGGCGGCGGGGCACGGCGCGCTGTCAAAACCCGGCGGCACGCAGGTGCTGTGAATATTGCAAATGAAGGATCGGCGCGCAGTGACCGATGGAACTGGAAGGTGTCGCGGAGGTCATGCCGTCCGGCACGGACTATCGCCACCACTTCCACTCTTATCGCCACACTTTCAGGCAGAGGGACAATTGAAGAGGGGCTGCCTCATTGGCAGCCCCTGTTTATTCGATGATCTGGATTGGCGAATTGTCCACCGGTTTTGGTGGCTCGGTGGTTTTCCCCTTTTTCTTCGGGGCAACGCTCGGCTCTGCAGTCCGCGCCACGGGGGAGCGGGCATCCATGAACGATTGGATTTCGTTGAGACCGACCGTATCGCCATTGCCTCGGCTGATTTCATCAAAGTGGTCGGCGATGAAGCCCCAACCGGCATCCTTTGCCTGTTGTGCGGTCAAGCGGCCCGAGGGGCCGGCCGCCGCCTCGAACTGCCTCTTCAACCGCTGATCGAGTTCCTTCTGAATGTTCTGCGGCGTCATCGGCGTACGCACCGTGCCAGGCGGATCGGGCGGTGGGAAGCCCAGCTTCTCGCCCGCACTCGCAGGCGAGAAGAATAGGATGCTGGCGACAATTGCCAACATCATCCCCGATAGAAGTTCGACAAATCGCATAAAATACTCCCAGTCCAATGTAATAGATGGGCGCGGTATGTTGTACCGCCCAAATGGTATCACCAATGGCAACTCGATAAAATGCGAGCCTAGGAGCGCGGTAGCGTGGGGTCAATTATTCGAAAGTTCAACACGCCCGTTTTTTCCACGCCACGCAACATGGCCTATGTTTTAGGCGAAAGTGGGAGAGTTGCCGTCCGAAACCAACTGCAATCCAAGATTGGTGTCGAGACCGAACCCCTGCATCAGGCGGCGCGTGGAGAAATCGGGATTGCCCGATGTGAACATGGCAAAATCGTCGCCATGTTCGGGTTCTTCGCCGGTACCGTTGACCTTGAGCAATGAAAGACCACGGCGAGCAATGGCCTCGGCGGGATCGAGCCAGTCAACCGGCCAGGGAGCGAGCCGGCGAAAGACATTGGCGAGGAAAGGATAATGGGTGCAGGCGAGGACGACGATGTCCGTCCGCTTGCCGTCCCGTTCGTAGAAGCAGGGGGCAATCTCCTGCCTGATTTCGGCATCGTCGACGAATTCCCCGCGAATATGGGCTTCGGCCAGGCGGGCGAGGCTCTGGCTGCCGACAAGACGCACATGGCATTGCGAGGCAAACGACTGGATGAGGTCGCGTGTATAGGCGCGCCGGACCGTTCCGGGTGTTGCAAGAACGCTGACGAGGCCCGAAGAAGTCCGCTCGGCGGCTGGCTTGATGGCCGGTACCGTGCCGACAAACGGGACGCCCGGATAGGCTCTGCGCAGATCGTCGAGCACGAGCGTCGATGCCGTATTGCAGGCTATGATTGCGATTTCGGGGTTGTATTTCGCGATCAATCCACCGAAGAGCTCAACGATGCGCTCGCATAAGGCCGCCTCCTCCCAATCGCCGTAGGGAAAGCCGGCATCATCCGCGATATAGACGAAGCGCCGGTCTGGCATCAGAACCCTCGCCTCGCGCAGAACGGTGAGGCCGCCAATGCCGCTGTCGAAGACAAGGATCGGTCGGTCTGCGACCCGCTCATTCATCGTCTGTCGGCCTTTCATTAGCCGGCTCATCGATTGGCTTTGCCCGCTTGCGCCCTTCCGGCGCTCCGGCGCCGCGCGGCGTATCGGGGCTGAAGAAGTCGAGAGAGACAAGGACGCCGCGCAGAAGCTTCAGCTCCGAATCCGAAAAACCCGGCCGGGTGAGGACGCCGCGCAGATTATTAACCATGATCTCCTTGCGGGCCATCGGCCGGAAATATCCCCTCGCCTGCAGCGCTTCTTCCAGATGGTTGAAGAAGCCCTGCAATTGATCCTTTGACGCCGGCGCAAGCTCGGGGCCGCGAAAGGCGGTATCTGTATGTTTCTCGAGGCCGGATTTCATCCATTCATAGGACATGAGCAGGACCGCCTGGGCAATGTTGAGTGACGAGAATGCCGGATTGACCGGAAACGTCACCAACTCATCGGCAAGGCTGACTTCGTCATTATTGAGGCCGATGCGCTCGCGCCCGAAAAGAATTCCGGTTCGCTCGCCGCGGTTGAAGCGCTGGCGCAGCACCACGCCCGCTTCCACCGGCCCCCGCACCTGCTTGAACGCATCACGCTCGCGCGCCGTCGTTGCATAGACGAAATTCAGATCCTTGATGGCAGAAGGCAGATCCTCGAAAACCTGCGCCGCATCGATGATGTGGTCCGCCCTGCTCGCCGCGGAGCGCGCCTTCTCGTTGGGAAATTCCTCGCGCGGCTTGACGAGCCGCAGTTCGGCCAGGCCAAAATTGGCCATGGCGCGCGCCACCATGCCGATGTTCTCGGGCAATTGCGGTTCAACGAGAATAATTGCCGGGCCTTCGGCAATAAGCGTGCGTTGTCTATCTGTACCGGCCATCTCTTGTTCCTGCTGATATTGCCGCCGTCATAACGCGCGATCTTTTGATGGGCAATCCTGCCTTAAAATAACGGCATGGCTGGTCGGCAGCTTTGCGTTCGGCGATCCCGATGCTATAGGGGCGCGAACCCTCACTGAAAACCGATGCTGACATTCCCACACCCAGCAAAATAGAGGCTGACTATCCATGGCAAAGATCAAGGTTGCAAATCCGGTCGTCGAGCTTGACGGCGACGAGATGACCCGCATCATCTGGCAATATATCAAGGAAAAGCTGATCCATCCTTACCTGGATATCGATCTGAAATATTACGACCTCGGGATCGAGCACCGTGATGCCACCAATGATCAGGTGACGGTCGATGCGGCCAATGCCATCAAGGAGTATGGTGTCGGCGTCAAGTGCGCGACGATCACGCCGGATGAGCAGCGAGTCGAGGAATTCGGCCTGAAGAAGATGTGGAAATCGCCCAACGGCACGATCCGCAACATTCTTGGCGGCGTCATCTTCCGCGAGCCCATCATCGCCAAGAACGTTCCCCGCCTCGTTCCGGGCTGGACGCAGCCGATCATCGTCGGCCGCCATGCCTTCGGCGACCAGTACCGCGCGACCGACTTCAAGTTCCCGGGCAAGGGCAAGCTTACGATCAAGTTTGTCGGCGATGACGGCCAGACGATCGAGCACGAGGTCTATGACGCGCCCGGCGCCGGTGTTGCCATGGCGATGTACAATCTCGATGAATCGATCCGTGATTTCGCCCACGCTTCGTTCAACTATGCCTATAATCGCGGCGTTCCCTGCTATCTGTCGACCAAGAACACCATCCTCAAGGCCTATGACGGCCGCTTCAAGGACATCTTTCAGGAAGTTTACGAGGCAGAGTTCAAGGCGAAGTTTGCTGAAAAGAAGATCTTCTACGAGCATCGCCTGATCGACGACATGGTTGCTTCCGCTCTGAAGTGGTCCGGGGGCTATGTCTGGGCCTGCAAGAACTATGACGGCGACGTGCAGTCCGATATCGTCGCGCAGGGCTTCGGCTCGCTCGGCCTGATGACCTCGGTTCTGATGACGCCGGATGGCAAGACGGTCGAAGCGGAAGCTGCCCACGGCACCGTGACCCGCCACTATCGCCAGCACCAGAAGGGTGAAGAAACATCGACCAACTCGATCGCTTCGATCTTTGCCTGGACGCGCGGCCTTGCGCATCGCGCCAAGCTCGATGGCAATGCCGAACTCGAGCGCTTCAGCCACACGCTGGAGAAGGTCTGCGTCGACACAGTCGAAGCCGGTTACATGACCAAGGACCTCGCACTCCTGATCGGCCCGGATCAGCCCTGGCTGTCGACCACCGGCTTCCTCGACAAGATCAACGAAAACCTGTCGAAGGCGATGGCTGCCTGAGCCATCTGAGAGCATCAATGCTAAGAGCTCCGGTGAAAACCGGAGCTCTTTTTGTTTGTGCGCTTCGCGAATGAGCGATGCGAAAATGGCGCGCCAAAAAGCTCTGTTTTGGGTATTATGCGTGATGCTATGATCACCCGAGGGGACCGAAGATGAGCAAGCAACAGTTCTTTTTCCGCCTGATCCCGCCACGGCCGACCTTTGCGGACGACATGGACGATGACGAGCAAGAGCTGATGCGCCAGCACGCAAGCTATGTGCAGGAATGTTTCAACGAGGGATTCGTCCTCGCCTATGGCCCGGTGCATGAGCCCGACGGCAGCTTCGGGCTCGCTCTTCTTGAGGTAAATGATCATGCGGAAGCGGTCCGCTTCGGCGACAACGACCCGACCGTACTCGCTGGCCTCAACAGCTATACGATAGCGCCCATGCATATCGCGGCTGCACAGGCTCCGCGCGAGGAGTAAGCGCGGCGCCAGCTTTCGTTGCCTGAACCCGCTTCCCCGGCCCCGACCGCGTTTTGCCGAGGTGGAGTAGCTGTCGCTGCGGCACATGTCAGAGCGGCAGTAAAGGTCGGAGCGGCAGCAACCTCAGCGAACCTGCTCTTTTGCTCCAGCAATGGAAGTGCCCGCTCCGGAAATTCTTCGTACAAACAACAAATAATAAAACTTTAACCGGCCAATATCAATCGGTGCTTCTGTAACAGTCACTGTAGTTTTAGTGCTTATACCAATCCAAAAACTTAATAACCCAAATACTATTTAAGAATTACATCACGCATCGCTTGAAGGAGCAAGAGCATTTTAACGCAGTACTATTGCCAATAAGTATAATACGCATAGCGGCGAGTTGGCCCGGTCATACCGCAGCATGACCGGGCATTCGAACCTAGGCGCCGAGCGCCTGGCGCACTGCCGAAATCGCGTCTTCCGCTTTTGCGCCATCCGGGCCACCGGCCTGGGCCATGTCGGGCCGGCCGCCGCCGCCCGCGCCGCCGAGAGCGGCAGACGCAATGCGGACGAGATCGACGGCGCTGTACTTGCCGATCAGATCCTCGGTGACCCCGACAACCGCGCTCGCCTTGCCATCTTCCGAGACGCCGACGAAGGTCACGACCCCCGAGCCGACGCTCTTCTTGGCATCATCGGCGAGCGGCTTCAGGTCGCGCGGATTGACGCCGCTCACCACCTTGCCGATGAAGCCGATACCGTTGACCGTCTCCGGCGCGCTGCCCGCGGCTCCGGAAGAACCGCCGCCAAGAGCCAATTGCTTGCGGGCTTCGGTAAGCTCGCGTTCGAGCTTGCGGCGTTCGTCGACCAGCGCCGTTACGCGGGCGAGCGCATCGGCCGGCGTCGCCTTCAGAACCGAAGCGATCGCCTTGACGCGGTCGTCCTGTTCCTCGAGATAGCGCCGCGCAGCTTCTCCGGTCAGCGCCTCAAGGCGGCGCACGCCAGCAGCGACAGCGCCTTCAGAGACCACGCGAATAAGCCCGATATCACCCGTGGCACGTACATGCGTGCCGCCGCAAAGCTCGGTAGAATAGCTTTTTCCGGCCTTCTCGCCCTGCACTGCCGTGCCCATCGAGACGACGCGAACCTCATCGCCGTATTTTTCACCGAAGAGCGCCATAGCGCCTTCGGCAATCGCATCGTCGACCGCCATGAGGCGCGTCGATACCGGCGCGTTCTGCAACACGATCTCATTGGCGATGTCTTCGATTGCCGCAAGTTCCTTGTCGGAAATCGGCTTCGGGTGCGAAAAATCGAAACGCAGCCGGTCCGGGGCAACAAGCGAGCCCTTCTGGGCAACATGGGTTCCGAGCGTTTCGCGCAGCGCCTCATGCAACAGGTGGGTTGCCGAATGGTTGGAGCGGATGCGGGTGCGGCGCGCCTTGTCGACGATAAGTTCGACCGGTGCACCGACCTTCGCCGTTCCCTTTGTCACCTTGCCGATATGGACGAAGACGCCGTCATTCTTCTTCTGCGTATCGCTGATCTCGATGACAAGGCCGTCGCCGGTGATCGTTCCGGTATCGCCCTGCTGTCCGCCGGATTCGCCATAAAAAGGCGTCTGGTTGACAACGACGGCCACAGCATCGCCCTCGCCCGCCGTTTCGACGCTGGCACCGTTCTCAACGAGCGCGGTTATGACGCCTTCAGCCTGCTCGGTCTCATAACCGAGAAATTCAGTGGCACCGACCTTGTCGCGAACCGAGAACCATACGGTCTCGGTCGCCGCATCCCCGGAACCCGCCCAGCTCGCGCGCGCCTCGGCTTTTTGCCTTTCCATGGCCGCGTCGAAGGCTTCCGTGTCGACGCCGATGCCGCGCTGGCGCAGCGCATCCTGCGTCAGGTCGAGCGGGAAACCATAGGTGTCGTAAAGCTTGAACGCGGTCTCGCCATCGAGCTTGTCGCCCTCGCCGAGGGATTCGGTCGCTTCGCCGAGGAGGCCCAGCCCGCGATCGAGGGTCTTGCGGAAGCGCTTTTCTTCAAGCTTGAGTGTTTCCGAGATCAGCGCTTCGGCGCGCACGAGTTCGGGATAGGCCTGGCCCATTTCGCGCACCAGCGCCGGCAGCAGCCGCCACATCAGAGGCTCGCGTGCGCCAAGGAGCTGCGCATGACGCATGGCGCGGCGCATGATGCGGCGCAGCACATAGCCACGACCCTCGTTCGACGGCAACACGCCATCAGCGATAAGGAAGCTTGAGGAGCGCAGGTGATCGGCAATAACCCGGTGGCTGGCGCGGAACTTGCCCTCGGCCTTTACTCCCGTTGCCTCCTCGGATGCGTGGATCAGCGTCTGGAACAGATCGATGTCGTAATTGTCGTGCTTGCCCTGAAGCACAGCGGCAAGGCGCTCGAGCCCCATTCCGGTATCGATCGACGGGCGCGGCAGATCGATGCGCTGCTCCTTCGCCACCTGCTCGAACTGCATGAAGACGAGGTTCCAGATTTCGATGAAACGGTCGCCGTCCTCATCGGCGCTGCCGGGAGGGCCGCCCCAGATTTCAGCACCGTGATCGTAGAAGATTTCCGAGCACGGACCGCAAGGACCCGTATCGCCCATCGCCCAGAAATTATCGCTCGTGGCGATGCGGATGATTTTCTCTTCCGGAAGCCCGGCGATCTTCTTCCAGAAACCTGCCGCTGCATCGTCCGTGTGGTAGACGGTTACCGTCAGCTTGTCCTTTGGAAGCCCGAACTCCCTGGTGATAAGGTTCCACGCAAGCGAGATCGCCTCTTCCTTAAAGTAATCGCCAAAGGAAAAATTGCCGAGCATTTCAAAGAAGGTATGGTGACGCGCCGTATAGCCGACATTGTCGAGGTCATTGTGCTTGCCGCCGGCGCGCACGCATTTCTGCGATGTCGTCGCCCGATTATAGGGACGGTGCTCGATGCCGGTGAAAACATTCTTGAACTGCACCATGCCCGCATTGGTGAACATCAGCGTCGGGTCATTGCGCGGCACGAGCGGGCTCGACGCCACGATCTCATGGCCGTTCTTCTTGAAATAGTTCAGAAATGTCGACCGGATCTCGTTGACGCCACTCATGCTGCTTGCCTTCTGACTTCTTATATCCAAATGGAATTAGCCCCATTCTGTGCGAAGGAGCGGAACGAAACGCTTGTAGCGACAGGGCTGCGTGCTGTCCAGAAAATCCCTATTGCCGCGAGGTGCGACCGGCCAGGGAATTGGCCAAGCCAAAGCGCGACCGGCCAGGGAATTGGCGACGGCAAAATGCCAAGACCCGCAGCCGTCACCGGCCGCGGGTCTCAAATCCTCAGTCAATTCTGGAGGCGGCTCAGCCTTCGGCGGCGTCGGGTTCGTCATCCTCTACTTCCCCAACATTCTTGTCGAGCATCTGCTCGGCAATGAGACCGGCATTCTGACGCAACGCCAGTTCGATCTCATTGGCTATTTCCGGATTCTCCTTCAGGAACAGTTTCGCGTTGTCGCGGCCCTGGCCGAGGCGCTGCGAATTATAGGAGAACCATGAACCAGATTTTTCGACAATGCCGGCCTTGACGCCAAGATCGACCAACTCGCCCGTCTTGGAGACGCCCTCGCCATACATGATGTCGAACTCGACCTGCTTGAAGGGCGGCGCCAGCTTGTTCTTGACGACCTTGACGCGGGTTTGATTGCCAACGACCTCGTCGCGCTCTTTCAGCGATCCGATGCGGCGGATATCGAGGCGAACAGATGCATAGAACTTCAGCGCATTGCCGCCCGTCGTCGTTTCTGGCGAACCAAACATCACACCGATTTTCATGCGGATCTGGTTGATGAAGATGACCATGCAATTGGAACGGGAAATCGATGCGGTAAGCTTGCGCAGCGCCTGGCTCATCAGACGGGCCTGCAGACCCGGCAGGGAATCGCCCATCTCGCCCTCGATTTCCGCCCGCGGCGTCAGCGCCGCAACGGAATCGACGACGAGAACGTCGATGGCGCCGGATCGCACCAGCGTATCGGTAATTTCAAGCGCCTGCTCGCCCGTATCCGGCTGCGAGATCAGAAGGTTCTCAAGATCAACGCCAAGCTTGCGGGCATATACGGGGTCGAGCGCGTGCTCGGCGTCGACAAAGGCGCAAATGCCGCCCTTCTTCTGGGCTTCGGCGATCGTATGCAGGGCAAGCGTGGTCTTGCCTGAGCTTTCAGGCCCGTAAATTTCGACGATGCGGCCTTTCGGCAATCCGCCGACGCCAAGGGCAATATCGAGCGACAGCGAGCCGGTCGGAACCGTTTCGATCTCCACAACCTGCTCGTTGCGGCCAAGCCGCATGATCGAGCCCTTTCCAAAGGCCCTCTCGATCTGGGACAATGCCGCATCCAGCGCTTTCGTTTTATCCACCGAATTACCCTCAACCAACCGCAATGAATTTTGAGCCATGTTACACTACCCCTGTGTTGTGCATGAAGTCCGGATGTCGCTTCTGATGAACTTATTTGTATCTGTTTTGTTCTCATTTTGCAATAGACATAAGTGATTGAAATAAATGCGTAACTTTAAAATGTTCGTAAAATGTTCTTGTAGGGGCGCGACATGCTGTCAGGCAAGCTTTCCGCTGTTTCCAGGCGTTGCCGGACAAACCGAAGTTGCGAAAATCGAATCGGCCGGATTATTGCGCCTGTCCGACTGACACTTTAGAGAAGTAGCGCAACGCCAGCCCTTCAATCCGTGGTTTTAAATCGGACAAGCAATCACCCATGACGTCAGGCAACAAACCGCTGCTCTTTGCTGTTGGCGGCGCCCATCTCGACCGGCGCGGCCAAAGCACCGTACCGTTTGTGCCCGGCGCTTCAAACCCCGGTATCATGCGCGAAGAGCCGGGCGGCGGTGTCTTCAATGCGTTAAGGCTGGCGATGCAGCGCGGCATCGCAGCTGAACTCCTGTCCATACGCGGCGGCGACCGTATCGGCGAGACGATTAGCGCAGCGATCGAGTCAGCCGGCATCATCGATAGCTCCGTCGTCTTCATGGATCGGGCGACGCCGAGCTATACGGCAATCCTCGACGAACATGGCGATGTCGTCGCCGCAATCGCCGACATGGCGCTTTATGAAGTCGCGCTCCCCCGGCAACTGCGCCGGCGGAAGGTGCGCGATGCCGTGGCAGCGGCCGACGCCATATTTTGTGATGCCAACCTTCCGGCCGATGCGCTGGAAAGGCTTGCGGGCCTTGCGGAACATCGGCCGATCTATGCCCTGGCGATATCCCCGGCAAAGGCGGTGCGCCTGCGCACGATCCTTGGCAATCTCAACTGCCTTTTCATGAACCGCCGTGAAGCATTGGCCCTGACAGGCCTTGGCCAATCGGCGGAGCTAAAGGAAATCTGCGCAGCGTTGCGCGCGGCGGGCCTTCAAGTCGCCGTCATCAGCAATGGCGCCGGTCCCACCCTCGCCTACCATAACGATCTAGCCTATACACTCGAACCGCCTGGCGTCGACGGGATTGCTGATGTGACCGGCGCAGGTGACGCGCTTGCCGGCGGAACGATTGCCGGGCTGATGCAAGGTGTCGCGTTTCACGAGGCAGTCCGTCAAGGTATGACCGCGTCGATGCTGACATTGAAGACACATTCCGCCAGCCCGATCTTTACCCCCGAGGAATTCGACGCAGCGCTTTCCTTGATACCCGATGCGACCCTGCTGCGTTGATCAAAGGAGCCGACATGACCCTCAATCCCTTTACCGATATTGCCCCCGAGGTCAAGCAGGCACTTGATGCGGGCAAGCCGGTTGTCGCGCTGGAAAGCACAATCATCACTCATGGCATGCCCTATCCCGACAACAGCCGCATGGCCGCGGATGTCGAGGCCATCATTGCGGAAGAAGGCGCTGTTCCAGCGACGATTGCCATTGTCGACGGCCGGCTCAAGATCGGGCTCTCCGCCAATGAACGTGAAGCGCTCGCGCAGGTGAAAGGCGCCATGAAGCTGTCGCGCGCCGACCTTGCCTTTGCACTTGCCGAAGGTTGCACTGGCGGCACGACGGTTGCAGCCACCATGCTTGCCGCGCACCTTGCAGGCATCAAGGTTTTTGCCACGGGCGGCATCGGCGGCGTGCATAAGGGCGCAGAACTGAGTTTCGATATATCGGCTGACCTTGAAGAGCTCGGTCGAACCTCGGTCATCGTCGTATCGGCCGGGGCCAAGGCCATTCTCGATATCGAAAAGACGCTGGAAGTGCTTGAAACCAAGGGCGTTCCGGTCGTCGTCCATGGCGCCGATGTGCTTCCCGCCTTCTGGTCGCGCCAATCGCCGATCAAGGCGCCGCTGCGGCTCGACTCAGCCGAGGCAATCGCCGGGTTTCAACGGGCGCGCGAAGCCATCGGCGTCAACGGCGGCATGCTGATCGCCAATCCCATTCCGGCGGCGGACGAAATTCCGGCGGAGAGAATGGCAGGCTATATCGGCGAGGCGATCGTTCGCGCCACGAAAAATGGCGTCACCGGCAAGGCCGTGACGCCATATCTGCTCTCCGAAATTCTCGACATCACCAAGGGCGAGAGCCTCAAGGCGAACATCGCTCTCGTCGAGAACAATGCGCGCCTTGCAGCGAAGATCGCCGTGGCGCTCGCTATCAGGTAAGCGGCGCGATCTGGATTTCGACGCGGCGGTTCTGGGCGCGCCCGGCTTCGGTCGCGTTGGTTGCCACCGGCTGCGAGGGGCCGAAGCCGCGTACGTCGAAGCGGCGGTTGTCGATGCCCTGCTGGGTCAGGTAGTTGGATACGGAAAGAGCCCGGCGCTCGGACAGAAGCTCGTTGTGCTGCAGGCTGCCGGTTGAATCCGTATGGCCGGCGACATCGACGATGGTCTGGTTGAATTTACGCAGGACCACAGCGACGGAACTGAGCGTCGCGTAGAACTCCGGCTTCACCTGATCTTGGTCGGTGTTAAAGGTAATGTTTGACGGCATGTTCAGAATGATCCGGTCGCCATTTCGGGTCACCGAGACGCCGGTCCCTTGAAGCTGCGCGCGCAACTCCGCTTCCTGGCGGTCCATGTAGTTGCCGATCGCGCCGCCACTGAGCGCACCGATGCCTGCACCGATCAGCGCGCCATTGCGACCCGACTTGCCGCTGCCGCCGCCAATGGCAAAACCAGCGAGCGCACCTGCTGCCGTCCCGATCAAGGCGCCGCCGGCGGTGTTCGACATCTTCTGGTCACCCGTATAGGGGTCCGTCGTCGTGCAGCCCGCCAGAAAGGTCGCTGCCAGGCAGCTGATGGCAAATTTCTTCATCATCGAATCAAGTCCCCGTTTGGATGTGGCGCGGACTATACAAGCGATTCGGGCAAAATATGGGAGGCCAAAAATGCGTGCTGGACGCACCTATACAGCCATCCTCGCGACTTGGCTTGCGGCCGTTAGACTAAGGTCGAACTGATTTTGTGAAGGCACGGTATGACGGCGCGTGGGGCTTAAAGCCGTGGCGTCGCCATCCACCAGTTCACCGATATCACGGCTACGCTCTGATCCGTGCCATCGCGAGACAATCGGCATACCGACCTTCCTTGAAGGCATAGGCTTTGAGTAGCCCCTCGCGTTCAAAGCCGAACGTCTCATAGAGGTGAATGGCAACCTCATTGTCGGTGAAAACCGTCAGCTCAACGCGCTTGATATCCAGCCAATTATCAGCCGCGTCGAGCAAGGCACCGACGAGCGCCCTGCCGATGCCCCTGCCGGTAAACTCATCGTGGACACCTATGCCAAGGCCCGCCGCATGTTGGCGTCTGCCCTGGAATCGCGTGAGCCCCGCAAGTCCGACGATCTGGCTGTTGATTTCGGCAACGATGCTAAGCGTTGCGGTGCCATGGCCGGCGAGCCACGATCGCGTCTGCTCGACGCTTTGATAAGGCAGGCGCAATGTCCCGGCGCGGTAGTGGGGCAAATTCGAAAGCGCGGTGATCTGCTCGACATCTTCCGCCCGCGTGGCGCGGATCAGGAATTCTGGAGCAGATTGTGGTTTGGGTTCACTCATGAAGCTCTCCATCTTGTTTGAGAGAGCGGAGTTCCAACCCTGCTCATCTCGGTGGCAGGGTTTGGTGGATTTATCGCGGTCGATTCAGCGCAACAGGATCCCACCATCCCCGACGGGGATTCCGCGCGGCATCATGGTGGTCGAACGAAGTGTCATTGCGGCGATTAAAACGTACTGAGCGGGCGAATTCAATGAAAGCTTGTCAGATGAGCTTCATCAGTGTTGCGAGTATGCCAAAGCCGACGGCGAGCATTGCACCGAGGCGCAAAGTCAACGTCAGATTAATCGCGTTGACGGCCGCTGCGAGATCGGCCTTTGTAACGAGTTCTGACATGATGTAATCCCTCGCTGCTTCGGCATGGGTCTCTGCGTGCTGCTGGTCGATACCACCGGCACGCAATCGTTTTGAATATCCAAGCGTATCAAATGCTATCGCCATCGTCATGTCTTTTCCCATTGGAACTGCCAAAAATTCGCATAACAACATCAGAGGTTTCAATTCGACTTTTGACTCATTTTCTCAACGTTCTTCAAAAAATTTGACAGCCTTTGCATCCTGAATTCATTTGCGTCCATCAGGACAATCAATGATGCTCCCCGCCATTCGAGAAGAAGGGCGAGAACCATGACGCAATCACAAGAAGCTCCTGTTGCAATCATTACCGGCGGAGGACGCGGCATGGGCGCCGCCATCGCGCGCGAATTGCATGGCCGCGGCTACCGCCTCGGCCTGATGTCGCCCTCAGGCAGCGCCGTCGAGCTTGCAGGCGAACTTGGCGCGATCGGTCTGAAAGGGTCCGCTGGCGAAGCCAGCGATCTCGAGGCGCTGGTCGCACAAACCGTGGAGGCATACGGCCGTGTCGATGCCGTGGTCAATCACACGGGACATCCGCCGAAGGGCGATCTTCTCGACATCACCGACGATAAATGGGCGATTGGCAACGACCTGATGGTGATGAGCGTCGTGCGCATGGCGCGGCTGGTGACGCCCTACATGCTCAAGCAAGGCAAGGGGGCCTTCGTGAACATCACGACTTTCGCGGCCTTCGAGCCGAGCCTGGTCTTTCCGGTTTCCTGCGCCTATCGCGCCGCGGTAGGCGCCTATACCAAGCTTTATTCGGACCGTTATGCGGCCGATAATATCCGTATGAACGCGTTGCTCCCGGGCTTCATCGACAGTCTGGACCACAAGCCGGAGACTGCCGAAAAGGTCCCGATGAAGCGCGTCGGCACGATGAACGAAATCGCCAAGACGGCCGCTTTCCTGCTATCGGACGATGCAGGCTATATCACCGGGCAGAATATCCGTGTCGATGGCGGGATGACGCGTCACATCTAGGAAAGGCTGACGCCGAACGTCTCACGCAGCTGCCTTTGCCCGTTCGGCGTGACGGTTACGGCCCGCGTCCCGTCCACGCGCCTGATCCAGCCGCGTTCGAAGCAATGGCTGCAGAGAGCCGCGCCGATGGCCCCGGCTAGATGCGGGCGTCTTTCGCTCCAGTCGAGGCAGGGCCGGCAGAGAATACGGCCACGGGCTGCGGTCAAGGCCGCAATGTCGATACCGGCGCGGTCAAGCAGCGCGCGCCCGCTCTCCGTCACCTCGCCGGCGTCGAGGCCGAGCTCGAGGTGACCCGCGTCAACCAGCGCGTCGGTGATTGCGACGCCGAGATGGCCGGCCAGATGATCGTAACACGTTCGCCCTGCCCGCAAGGCTGCGTCGCGCGGCCCTGTTCGAACGGGCTTGGCAGCGACGCCCGGCGCCGCAATGCGCATGATGCTCTCGATCATCTGCGCCACGGCGGGCGATGCCAGGCGGTGGTAGCGATGCCGTCCCTGCTTTTCCACCGCCAGCAATCCGGCGTCGGTCATGCGTGTCAGGTGGCTGCTCGCGGTCTGCGCGGTGATCCCGGCGAGTTGCGCGAGTTCCGATGCCGTCAGCGCGCGTCCGTCCATCAAGCCGTTCAGCATGCTTGCGCGCCCGGGATCTCCCGCCAGCGCTGCAATTTCGGCAAATTTCGCGTTGTTCGACATCGCATCTTCCTCACGCCATCTTGCCCTAATTTGCTTTGCCCCTGACGACAATGCTTCGAAAACGGCCGAAGTATCAAGCCGCCTTCGCGGCCTATGTTGATGGCCGGTTAGAAACGCGATGGAGCGAGAGAAATGGCGATCACCTGCATTATCAAATACGAAATCGATCCCTATCAAAGGGGTGCATTCGAAGAATATGCCCGCAACTGGAATGAGGCGATCCCGCGCTGCGGCGCCGACCTGATCGGTTATTTCGCCCCGCATGAAGGTTCTGCTACCCTGGCCTACGGTATCTACAATATTGAAAGCCTCGCAGCCTACGAGGCCTACCGTGCCAAGCTGCGGGACGATCCGGTCGGCCGTGCGAACTATGCGTTCTCAATGGAGAGGAAATTCATCCGCCGCGAGGATCGCACGTTTCTCACTCACGTTTCCGGATTGAACGGGAAGGAACTGATCCGATGATTGCAGTGATTTTCGAGGTCGAACCGGCAGAGGGCCGCTCCGGGGATTATTTTGATCGGGCAGCGGATCTGCGTCCGCTGCTGGAGACGATGGACGGGTTCATCTCTGTGGAACGTTTTCGCAGCCTTGCCAACGCGAACCGCTACCTTTCCCTTTCCTTCTGGCGCGACGAAGCGTCAGTGGCGGCTTGGCGCCAGACCGAGGAACATCGCCTTGCCCAACGCGACGGCCGTGGTGGGATCTTTGCCGACTATCGGCTGCGGATTGCGTCCGTTGTGCGTGACTACGGCCTCAGAGCCCGTGATGAGGCTCCGTCTGATGCGCGGGCTTACCATCATGCCTAGGCCCGTTGTCCGTGATTGCGCTCGGCGCATGCCGGTCCTGGACCACGCATATAGTGGCGTTCGGGCCGGTAGCTCGGCACAATGAACTCGCGGACGACGCGAAGCGTATCGCGCAGCTGGATAATCATGGTCATCATGTCTGGTCTCTTGCATTTTGGCTGCCGGGCGAACCGGTAGCGATCAATTAGCTAAAATTTAACTCATAAATATGAACAGCTCCTGAATGCCATTGGTTAAAGACCGATAAATTCATCAATTATTAGCCTTAACCACTTGGGCAAAAAGACGTTTTTGCAACGGATATTGCCGCGAGAATGCCCCTTTTAAAGCATTGCGACCGCTTCGGGCTTGTCCCT
Organism: Phyllobacterium sp. CL33Tsu; assembly: GCF_900113985.1. Classification (NCBI taxonomy): domain Bacteria; kingdom Pseudomonadati; phylum Pseudomonadota; class Alphaproteobacteria; order Hyphomicrobiales; family Phyllobacteriaceae; genus Phyllobacterium; species Phyllobacterium sp. CL33Tsu. The sequence continues at coordinate 279,420 of NZ_FORJ01000002.1, forward strand.
ACGTTCGATCACGCATTGCCGATCAAGATACCCGTCGCGAGCACAAGGCTGCCTCCAAGGACTACCTGGATCGCCGCGCGGAAGAAGGGCGTCTCCATGAAGCGATGCTGGATATAGGCAATGGCCCAAAGCTCAACGAAGACGACAAGGGCAGCGACAGTGGTGGCTGTCCAGAAATCGGGGATCAGGTAAGGCAAGGCATGACCGAGACCGCCGATCGCCGTCATCAACCCATTGGCAAGGCCGCGTTTCAGCGGCGATCCGCGACCGGAGAGCTTGCCGTCATCATGGGCGGCCTCGGTGAACCCCATGGAAATGCCGGCGCCAAGTGAGGCCGAGAGACCGACCAGAAAGGTCTGCCAGGTGTCCTGCGTGGCAAAGGCCGCCGCGAAGATCGGCGCCAGGGTTGAAACGGAACCATCCATCAGACCGGCAAGCCCGGGCTGGATATAGGTCAGTATGAACTGGCGGCGCTCCGTTTGCTTTTCCGCGTCCTGAACCGCGTCGGGCGTATGTCTCAGACCAAGCCGGTGCGCCAGCGATTCATGGGCCTTTTCCGCAATGGCAAGATCGCCAAGCAGCTTGCGGGTCGAGGCATCGCTGACAAGTTTGATCGCCGCGGTATAAAATCTGTAGGCTTGCTCCTCCATTTTCTCGGCCATCTCGCGCACCTTGTCGATGCCAAGCGGACGCATCAGCCAATCGGGCCGGCGCTCGATATAACCGCGCACATGCTCCCGGCGAATGAGCGGGATCTGGTTGCCGAAGCGCTCCTGATGCAGCTCGATCAGCACTTGCCGGTGACGGTTTTCTTCCTCGGCCATGTCTTCAAACACTTTGGCGCTGTCGGGAAAATTCTCGCGCAACCCATCCGCATAGGCGAGGTAAATTCGCGCATCGTCCTCTTCTGACGAAATGGCAAGCGCAAGAATCTCCTGTTCGGTGAGCGATTCGAGCGAATGGCGGCGATGGGAGAAGAACCGGCTGAGCATGACAACATCCTAATTTAGAATAATTCTAAACTATAGTTTCCAGCATCATTGTTCAAGTCCGCGCGGGCCTTTCAATGGACAGAAAGAAACCACACGGATATGGTCCGTTCGGTCGCAATCACCCAGGAACTTAACATGACGTTTGCCGGTTTTGTCGCCTATTCGGGCGCTCTTGCCATCGCCGCGGCCATACCCGGCCCGGGCCTCACCGCACTGATCGCACGGGCGCTCGGTTCCGGCTTTCGCTCCGCGCTGTTCATGTCGATCGGGCTCATTATCGGCGACCTCACCTACCTTACCGCAGTCGTCCTAGGCCTCGCCGTGGTGGCGCAGACTTTTGGAACAGTCTTCCTCATCATCAAATGGGCCGGCGTTGCCTACCTCGCCTATCTTGCTTGGGGTCTCTGGTCCGCAGGTATTTCCGCAGAAAAGATCGAGGCGAAGAAAAGCCGCGGCGGGCCGGCTGCAAGCGTTCTTTCGGGACTTACCGTCACGCTCGGCAATCCAAAGACGATGCTGTTCTATATCGCCCTGACGCCGACGCTGGTTGATCTTCACGCTGTCACCCTCGCCGATTATTCGATATTGGCGACGATTACCGTCCTGGTGTTGCTGGTCGTGCTGATTCCTTACCTCGCCCTTGCAGCAAGGGCGCGCGGCCTCCTTGCATCGCCCCGTGCGTTGAAGCGGCTAAACCGGACTGCCGCCGCCTTCATGGCCGGAGCAGCGCTTGCGATCGCCGGGCGCGCTTCCTGACTGGAATGATTTTCCAGTTTTCGCGCGATAATGGCAGGATTTTCCAATGAGGATGCGTCGACCGAACGGCTTCGACTAGGAAATTCCGCCGCTGCCCCATAAGATCGGCCCAACGACGCAATCCAGGATGGGAGTTCATCAATGAGCAACAATGACGCGCGCAAGCCGGGCCGTGGCCGCATCTACAATTCGATCGTGGATACGATTGGCGATACACCCATCATCCGGCTCGACAAGCTCGCCAAGGAAAAGGGCGTGGGCGCCAATCTTCTCGCCAAGCTCGAATTCTTCAACCCCATCGCCAGCGTCAAGGATCGTATCGGCGTCGCGCTCATTGAAGCGCTTGAGGCGCAAGGCAAAGCGACGCCGGGCAAGACGACATTCGTCGAGCCTACATCCGGCAATACCGGCATTGCGCTTGCCTTTGCCGCCGCCGCGAAGGGGTACCGCCTGATCCTGACCATGCCGGAAACCATGTCGGTGGAGCGGCGCAAGATGTTGAAGCTGCTTGGCGCCGAGCTTGTGCTTACCGAAGGTGCCAAGGGGATGAAGGGCGCGATTGCCAAGGCCAATGAGCTCGTCGAAACGACGCCCGATGCGATTATTCCGGGGCAGTTCGACAATCCGGCCAACCCTGAAATCCATCGTCGCACCACCGCCGAAGAAATCTGGAACGATACCGAGGGCAAGGTCGATATCTTCGTCGCCGGCATCGGCACGGGCGGCACGATCACGGGCGTCGGCCAGGTGCTGAAGCAGCGCAGGCCGGAAGTTCGGATCGTTGCGGTGGAGCCAAAGGATTCGCCGGTGCTTTCCGGCGGCAATCCCGGTCCGCACAAGATCCAGGGCATCGGCGCTGGGTTCGCCCCCGCCGTGCTTGATACGCATATCTACGACGAGGTGATCCAGGTCTCGAACGAGGATTCCTTTGCCAATGCGCGTCTCGTGGCCCGGCTTGAGGGCGTTCCGGTCGGTATCTCCTCCGGCGCCGCGCTGACGGCAGCGATCGAGATTGGCAAACGCCCGGAAAATGCGGGCAAGAACATCGTTGTGATAATCCCGTCCTTCGCCGAACGTTATCTTTCGACGGCACTGTTCGACGGGCTCGATAGCTAGGATTCGCGCATCCGCGCGACTGTGTACTTTGGCTCGTCCCGAGGATCCATTATCCGGCCGGAAGGTGGGTCCTCAAGACAAGGGCCCGAGGATGACGGTGGTGGTAGGTCGACGATAACGGCAGTGCTGCGAGGATGATGGCAGGGGTGGGAAGGATGCGTAATTGCCCGACATTGGTGGCGTGAGGTCGGATCGTCACGCGACTATAAAAGCTGTAGGCAAGGATCACGCAGGCGGTGGGCGAATTATGGCCGTAGGCGGCTGGCCGTAGTGGCCGGAGGATGACGTAGTAATGGGAGGATGGCGGTGGTGACCCCAGGATGTCGGTAATGATGCGAGAATAAGGCGGGCAGAATAACGTTGGTGCGTGGTTTAAGCCCCGCTGTCGACTGACCAGGAAGGGGGGCCCTACTTCCCTACTTCCCTACTTCCCTACTTCCCTACTTCCCTACTTCCCTACTTCCCTACTTCCCTACTCGCCCTCCAGCATCTCCTTGACGGCCGTCGCGAGCTGTTTCAATGAGAACGGCTTCGGCAGGAATCCAAACTTTGCGTCCTCGGGCAGATTGCGGGCAAAGGCGTCCTCGGCATATCCCGAGACGAAGATGAATTTTATGTCGCCATATTCCTTGCGCAACTCGCGCAGCAGCGTCGGCCCGTCCATTTCCGGCATCACCACGTCCGACACGATAATATCGACCTTGCCGCCCAGTTCCTTCATTACCTCCAGCGCCTCGACGCCGCTGGAAGCCTCGTGCACCGTATAGCCGCGCGACTGCAGCGCACGCAGCCCGCCCATGCGCACCGCATCCTCGTCCTCGACGAGGAGAACCGTGGCAGAGCCTGAAAGGTCGGTCGCCTTCTCCGCCTTCTTCTCGCGCTTCGGCGCTTCGGCGGCGATCACCTCGCCATCGGCATTGACGGTCGCCGCCTGCTTCTCCTCCACATAGCGCGGCAGGAATATGCGGAAGATCGTGCCCTTGCCGGGTTCGGATTCGCAGTGGATCGAACCGCCGGTCTGCTTGATGATGCCGTAGACCATGGAAAGGCCGAGGCCCGTCCCCTTGCCCACCTCTTTTGTCGTGAAAAACGGCTCGAAGATCTTGGCGATCACCTCCGGCGGCATGCCGGTGCCGCTGTCGGCAACCTCGACCAGCACGTAGTCCCCAGGAATGAGATCACGGTAATTGAGCTCGGTAGATTCGGCCTCGCCGACATTGCGGGTGCGGATGATGAGGTCGCCGCCATCCGGCATCGCATCGCGTGCATTGACCGTCAGGTTGACGACCACCTGCTCGAACTGGCCGAGATCGGCCCTTACCGGCCAAAGGTCGCGGCCATGCTCGATCTTGAGGTTTACTTGCGTGCCGGCAAGCCGCGTCAGCAGCATGCGCACATCGGCAATCACGTCGGTAAGGTTGAGAACCTCCGGCCGCAGGGTCTGACGGCGCGAGAAAGCGAGAAGCTGGCGCACCAGCGATGCGGCACGGTTGGCATTCTGCTTGATGTTCATGATGTCGGCGAAGGACGGATCGGACGCGCGGTGATTGGACAGGAGCAGGTCCGACGACATGATGATGGCGGTCAGCACATTGTTGAAATCGTGGGCGATGCCGCCTGCCAACTGGCCCACGGCCTGCATTTTCTGGCTCTGGGCCATCGTGGCCTCGAGTGCCTTTTGTTCCGTCGTCTCCACCACCGAAACGATAGCGGCTTCCTCGGCGCCGTCCTCCGATCCCGCATCGAACACCGGGCTGATGTAGAAACGCAAATGGCGTTCCTCATTGCCTGGAACGACCGTATCGACAGGCGAAATCTCGGCCTGACCGGCAAATGCAGCCGCAAGTGCCCGGTCAAAGGCTTCGCGGTCGCGCTCGTGCACCACAGTTTCCAGCGGGATGCGCCGGTCGATGTCGTCACGGTCGACGATGGGCGCGAAAAGACCGAGGAACCGCGCATTGGTACGCAGGATCTTGCCTGTGGCATCGACGGCGGCAATTGCCATCGAGGCGGAATTGAAGAAGCGCGTGAACCTCACTTCCGCTGCGCGCAACGCGGCCGAGTTGTCCTCGCCCTCGGCGCGATTGAGAACGATTGTGCGGCTCGGGCCCCGCCTTCCGTCGCGCTGCACCTGCACGCGATGGTAAAAACGCACGGCGAGACTCTGGCCGTTGGCCTTGGCAAGGTCTAGGTCGATCACTGTATTGCGGCTGGTGCCGGGCTCGGTCTTGACCGCATTGATCAGCGCCATGCCATTGCCGGCGACGATCTCGCGAACCATCATCGATCCCGGTGTGAACCGCGTCAGATCGACGCCGAGCCATTCGGCGAGCGTCGCGTTGATGTAGATGATGCGCCCGTCAGGATCGGCCGAGAAGAAACCGGCAGGCGCATGATCGAGATGGTCGATCGCTTCCTGAATGTCCTGGAAATAGCGTTCCTGCTCGGCGCGCTCGGCCGAAATATCGGCGATCTGCCAGGCATAGACCGGAGCGGTCTGGTCAGGAATGCCGGCGACGGGGCGCGCCTTGATGCGGTACCAGGTCGGGACCGGTTCGCGCGACGGATCGAGCGGACGCGACAGCCTGAGTTCTTCCTGCCCGGAAATCCCGTCGCGCACGGCATTGGCGAGACGGTAGATGGGATCTGAGGCGGCAGCTTCACCGGAAAGAATATGCTCGATGGGGCGAACATCATTGGAGTTGGTGACACCCGTCAATTGCGCATAGGCGCGGTTTGCGTAGACGATGCGCCCCTTCTGGTCGCAAACGACGGTGCCTTCGGGCAGCGTATCGACAAAGGCGCGTGTCAGCTCGTCGCTCGTGCCACGCGGGGTAAACTGGATGACGTTGATCGCCGAGCCGAAAAGATAGAATACGCCGGTCATGGCCAGCGTGCCGAGCAGTCCAAGAAGGAACTGTTGCCCCAACTGGTCCCGGTAAATGAAGTAGAGGATCGAAACGCCGACGAGCAGCACACCGAGGATGACGAGGCGCAGACCCGCCTTGTTCGACTTGGTATTCGCAATGATCGGTTCTGGATAAAGATCGCTGTTCGTTTCTTGAGACATGCGTCTCAAACCCCTTTTTACCTCACAATCGCCGCCACAACCCTGGCTGCGCTGTCTCGCTTCGAATCGTTTGGATCATATCTTTTCGGCGCTATAAACCCTATCTTTCAAATGCAGGGCGTTCGTCCACTACTCGTTGGCTGACTGCCGATTCCATATCGTCGCCGGGCGAATGCTTCCGGCTAATGATTTATCCCAGGGTAGACTGACGGCATCAGGGTTGCGGCGGGCATTGGCTCGCACTAGTGTCACGCAAAGTATTGCGTGGAAGCCCATGTCGGGGAACAGGTTTTGGGCTCGGAGACCTTAAAGGAGAGTTCGTCATGAACGCTTGGCTCGCCCCTATCGTCGGTGACACAGCCGCCCCCATTGTCGGTTTTGTTCTGCTGTTCCTCCTGGTGATCCTGCTGTTGCTGATCGTTTTCGCCATCTTGCGGCGCGCAACCGGCGGAACCTTCGTCGCCGGCGGCCGCAACAGGCAGGTGCGCCTCTCCGTCACTGACGCAGCAGCCGTCGACAATCGCCGGCGTCTCGTGCTCGTACGGCGCGACGATGTGGAACATCTCATCCTGATCGGCGGCCCGAGCGACGTTGTCATCGAGCAGAATATCCGCCAGTTCGCAAAGCAGCCCTCGCGCAACGAAACAATAGCACCGCCGGTTTCCGCGCCCGCGGCCGAGGTTAAGCGCCCAGCGGCGGTGGATGAACCGCAGCCGGAGCCGATTGCTCCGATCGCCGCCCCGGAACCGGTCGCGCCCGTCGCGGCACCCGCCCCGTCACGTCCTGCGCAAACCGCCCAGGCCGCGCCGCAGATCCCCTTGCGCCCGGCACCGCCCCAACAGCGTCCGGTCGCGCCGCAGCGGGATTTGCGTCTCGCCGAACCACCGAAGCATGCGCCGGCCGCCGTTCCCGTTCCTCCGCTGCCCGCAGCAGCTGGAGCCGCTCGCGTCGCAACGGTTGCGACGGCCGTAGAGGCCCCTTCCTTCGGCGCACCAGCCGTCGAGACGCCAGTCGTTAGTGAGCCTGCGGCCGAAAACGGTGTCTGGCCCCGCGTCATGCGGCAGGCATCCGCCCCGCAACCGCCAGCGCCGAAGATGGAATCGCCTTCGCCCGCACCCGCAAGCGAGCGCCCTTCGGAACCGCGCACGACCACCGCCGCAGCTTTTCCCTTTGCCGTGCGCAATGAACCCGCCTCGGCTGCGCCTGCACCTTCGGCCTATAAGGAACCGACGCTCGAAAACGTCGTCCCTGCCGAGACGGTGGAGCCCGACGTGACCCTCGGCGAGATCGACTTCTCCGAGGCCTTCGAGGCGGATCTTGAAAGCGAGCTCAACATTGCACCCGGCAAGGACGAGGCGCCCAGGAAAGCCGACAATATCGAGGACGAGATGGAGCGCCTTCTGGGCGAACTCTCGAAGCCCGAAAAACGATAGACCGTAAAAAAACGAAAGGCCCGGAAAACCGGGCCTTTCTCTGGTGCTTTGATCTTCTCCGCTCAGTCGTCGCGGTAAACTTTCTCGCGTCGTTCGTGACGTTCCTGGGCTTCGATAGAAAGCGTTGCGATCGGCCGTGCATCAAGACGCTTCAGGCTGATCGGATCCCCGGTCTCCTCGCAAAAGCCGTAGGTTCCGTCGTCGATACGCTGCAAAGCGGCGTCGATCTTCGAGATGAGTTTGCGCTGGCGGTCACGGGCGCGCAACTCGATGGCGCGGTCAGTTTCGGACGAGGCGCGATCGGCTATGTCCGGCAGGTTGGCGTTTTCCTGCTGCAGGATCTCAAGCGTTTCGCGCGCCTCCCGCAGAATGTCGTTTTTCCAGTTGATGAGTTTTTCACGAAAATAGGATTTCTGCCGATCACTCATGAAGGGCTCGTCATCCGTGGGCTTGTAGTCAAGATCGATCAGTTCATTCATCTTTGAATCACCCTGCACCTATGAGACGCGAGGAGGCCTATATAGGTCGTGTCACATGGGCACACAACTACAAAAAGACATGTAAATCGCAGAAACAAATGGCAGGAATTTGCTCAATTTATTGGCAAAATTGGCAGGATGTTCGAATTTTCTGCACCGAAATGATTGGTTTTCGGGGCCAAACGCGGCCTTTTATAGCTCTTACACTCTACTGGGAGTTGTAGCTTGCACTCCCAGAACGCATGCAGCACAGAATTTCCGCAGGCGCCTTTTGCACAATTATTTGATTATTTTGACATTTGCGCCACAGCTGAATCCAGCAATTGCGTCTTTTGAAGAAGCGTGCAACCACTTCTAAAGGGCATCATAGCGCTGGGAAATCGATAGATGAGTCAGGTCTTTTTGTTGCGGCATGCAAAAGCGCTCTGGCCTTCGGCCGGTCAGAAGGATTTTGACCGTGCCCTCGATATTGCCGGCATCGAAGCTGCCAAGGTCGTCGGCGAGGAGCTGAAGAGGTCTGGATTTCGGCCCGAAATCGTCCTGTGTTCACCTGCAATCCGGGCACGGCAAACCCTGGAATATATCGCTCTCGAACCACCCTTTATCGTTGAAGACGCCGAAAAGCTCTACTCGGGCGGCGCCGATGGCTACCTTTTGAGCGTGCGCATGGCCGGCCTCGAACACGAAACCGCCAATTCCGTCATGCTTGTCGGCCACAATCCCATGATGGAGGAGCTTGCGATCGCGCTCATAGACCAGGCAAAGTCACCGGCACACCCTGACCTCGTATCGGGTTTCCCCACCGCCGGCCTCGCCGTCATCAGTTTCGAGGCCCCTCTCGCCGAAATTAACCCGGGAACCGGTATGCTTCAGGCGTTCTTCTCACCCGCCGAACATCACCTCTGAGACGTCAATTCCTTGCCATCGACCGGGCTTCGTCCCATATGGCTGAAACTGTGACCGCGCCATGGGACGATAGAATTGGGAACATTGACGACATTTACCGACGAAGCCAAAATTGCGCTTGATACATTGGCCGACCGGACCAGTGGGCTCGTTTCGCCGTCGCTGCGCCTCGGCGTGACCGGCCTTTCGCGTGCCGGCAAGACAGTGTTCATCACCGCCCTCGTCCACAATCTTGTCCATGGCGGCCGGTTGCCGCTGTTCGAAGCGCAGAAATCCGGCCGCATCGCCCGCGCCTATCTCGAGGAGCAGCCGGATGATGCCGTGCCGCGCTTCCAATATGAAGAACACTTGAAGGCGCTGATCGACGACCGCATCTGGCCGGAATCGACGCGAGCCATTTCTGAACTCCGTTTGACGATTGAATATGAATCCGCCTCGATGTGGAATCGCATGTTTTCCGGCGGCAAGCTCTCCGTTGATATCGTCGACTACCCGGGCGAGTGGCTGCTTGACCTGCCGCTTCTCGGCAAGTCCTACAGCGAGTTTTCGAGGGACTCCTTTGAGTTGGCTCAGCTCGCCAGCCACCGCGATGTCGCGACCGACTGGCTTCAGGAGGCAGCCGGCGCCGAGACCGATGGCCCGGCCGACGAAATGCTGGCGCAGAAGCTGGCGAAAAGCTTCACCGCCTATCTAAAGGCCGGCAAGGCGGACGAACGGGCGCTTTCGACCCTGCCGCCCGGCCGTTTCCTGATGCCGGGCGATCTCGACGGTTCGCCTGCACTTACCTTCGCGCCGCTTCTCGGCCTTTCCGATGGCAAGCATCGACCCGGGACACTCGCCGCCATGATGGAGCGCCGCTACGAGGCCTACAAGACCCATGTCGTCAAGCCGTTCTTCCGCGAGCATATCGCCCGCCTCGACCGCCAGATCGTTCTCGTCGATGCCATGCAGGCCATGAATGCCGGTGCGGCCGCGGTCGCGGATCTCGAAAGGGCGTTGACGGAAATTCTCTCATGCTTTCGCCCTGGCAGCACAAACTTCCTGACGGGACTGGTGCAGCGGCGCATCAGCCGCATCCTGGTTGCCGCAACCAAGGCCGACCATCTCCACCATGAAAGCCACGACCGGCTTCAGGCCATCGTGCGCCGCCTCGTCGACCGCGCGGTGAGCCGGGCCGATTTTTCGGGTGCAAGCGTCGATGTGCTCGCCATGGCCGCCGTTCGCACGACGCGCGAGGCAACCGTGACGCAAGGCAGGGAGGTATTGCCCGTGATCGTTGGTACGCCCTTGAAGGGCGAGACGATCAATGGCGAGACATTCGACGGCAAGACTGAAACTGCCATATTTCCCGGTGACTTGCCGGCAAAACCGGATTCAATCTTTGAAGCTCCGGACCGCCCCACCGACGATCCGGCCATTCGCTTCGTTCGCTTCCGGCCACCCAAGCTCGAGCGCACCGCCGAGGGTATAACACTATCACTGCCGCATATCCGGCTCGATCGCGCCCTACAGTTCCTCATCGGAGATCGCCTCGCATGACGGACCAGAACTCGCGCAAGCCCGCAGCCTTTCGCCTCGACCCAGCACCTGCAGCGGAAACACGGCACGCTGCCAGTGCGCCGAAATCACAGGTGCGCCGCCCGACAGCGATCAAGGATGTTGCGGTAATTACGCCGGCTGCCGTCGACGTCTTCGACGCCGATGACGCCGTTGCCAATGAGCTCGACGCGCTGACGCCGCCGCCCGCCCTTGCCCGCAAGTCACGCTTTTCTTTCGCATCGCTCTTCACCGGCGCACTCGGCATCCTGGTATCGCTTGCTCTGGGGTTATGGGCCGACAATCTTATCCGCACCTTGTTTGAACGGGCGCCCTGGCTCGGCTGGCTGGCGCTTGCCGTTGCTTTCCTTGCGGCATTTGCACTTGTGGCAATCGTCCTGCGCGAAGGTCTCGCCCTGCGCCGGCTGGCGTCCGTGCAGCATTTGCGCGAAGAGGCAGCGAAAGCCGCCGAGGGCAATGATAGGCGCGCAGCAAAGGCCGTCGTCGGCAAGCTCGTCGCGATCGCCGAGACATTGCCGCCCACGGCCAAGGGCCGCGCGCTGCTCCACGATCTGCGCGACGAGGTCATCGATGGTCGCGACCTGATCCGCCTCAGCGAAACCGAGTTGCTGCGCCCGCTCGACCGCCAGGCACGTGACATGATCCTTGCTGCCGCCAAGCGCGTCTCCATCGTCACCGCGGTCAGTCCGCGCGCTCTGGTCGATATCGGCTACGTCGTGTTCGAATCCGCGAGGTTGATCCGGCGCCTGTCGGAACTTTATGGCGGCAGGCCCGGCACGCTCGGCTTTCTGCGACTGACGCGCAATGTGATCGCGCATCTTGCCGTCACCGGTACCGTTGCCATGGGCGATTCGATCATCCAGCAATTGGTCGGCCATGGGCTTGCCGCTAAACTTTCCGCACGCCTCGGCGAAGGTGTGATCAACGGGTTGATGACGGCGCGCATCGGCATTTCGGCAATGGATCTGGTACGGCCGTTTCCTTTCAATGCCGAACGGCGCCCGAATATAGGCGATTTTATCGGAGATTTGGCCCGTATCAGCGGAACGAAAAAGGAATAGTGCCGCGTTCGCCAATTATTGGTTGCAATCTTCGTCGCGACACGTTTTCTGTGGACGGCAACTTTCCGTTAACCATTCCGGACCATGATCGCCCCACGTACCTATTCCAATGATTTGTGTTGAGTCCCGCCGATGAAGAGAAGCGCAACAGCCGCTGCCCTGTCCCTGTTCGCCTGCGCGCTTCTCGCGCCGCCGGCGCATGCAAGGGACAACGATGCCGAGTTCTTCCGCACGGTCGAGGGTCAATGGACCGGACCGGGCGAGATCGTCGCCGGTAAATACAAGGGCACGAAATTCACCTGCACCCTTGACGGAACAACGCCGGCAGAGAAGCCGGGCATGACGCTCGACGGCAGCTGCCGCGTCGGCATCTTCAACCAGCCGATGAAGGCGACGGTCATCCGCTCCGGCAATAGCTATAAGGGCACCTTCCTTGACGGCTCCGCCGGCAAAGGCCTCGATATCACCGGCGGCAATGTCGCCGGCGACCGCGTCGTCCTTTCGATCAGCCGAAAGCAGCTCACCGGCGCGATGCAGGCAAAATTCACCAGCGACAACACGATGAACGTGACGATATCCGTTCGCCTTGAAGACCAGCTTATCCCCGTTGTCGGGGTTTCCTTGAAGCGCGTCGATTCGGTGGCTGTCGGAAGTATCGCAAAGAACTGAGCCTTCGGCTCTCTTTCGCGTACGCAGTACCTTCCCTTCTCCATCACCTCGCGTTTGCCGGAGTGGCCCGGAATCAACGGTGGTGCCTCAAGCTCCTTCCCGCCACCAGCCGGAATCGCCCAGCGCTTCCTCCACCCCGGCCTTGTCGCAACAGGCTAGCCAATGCGACACGGGCTTGCCGTCAACCACCAGATCCGGTGCAATTTCGGCGAGCGGGACAAGCACGAAGGCCCGCTCGGTCATGCGCGGATGCGGCAGAACCAGGGTCGGACTCGCGAAAGTCTCGAATCCGGCATAGGCAAGCACGTCGATATCGATGATACGCGGTCCCCAGCGTTCTATGCGTTCGCGCTTCATCTCTTTCTCGATGTCGAGGCAGGTCGCAAGCAGCGCCTCGGGCTCCAGCGCGGTCAAAACCTCGGCGCAGGCATTATGGAACCAGGCCTGGTCGGTCTTGCCCCAGGGCGGGGTTTTGTAAACCGGCGAAACAGCGACGACATTCGTATCCTCGCGTCCATCAAGCGCACGCAGTGCCTGCACCATGGCAGCCACAGGGTCGCCGATATTGCCGCCGAGGCCAAGCCAGGCCTTGTGCATGGGTTGCTTCATCGGCGTTCCCGCCGGGCAGCAAGCATCGCATCGGCAAGCGCGAGGGCGCTACGATTCATTGCCACATTGTGCACGCGGAAAATATCGGCGCCGGCGAGGCGAAGCAGAGCCGAAGATGCGGCCGTCGCGACGTCGCGCTGCTCCCCCTCGCCGCCGGACGTTGCGCCGAGGAAACGCTTGCGCGACGTTCCGGCAAGGAACGGATAGCCGAATGCCGCAAGTTCGGCGAACCGGTCCATAAGCGCGATGTTTTCCGCGGTGTCCTTGGCAAAGCCGAAACCGGGATCAAGGACGATCTGCTCGCGGGCAACGCCGGCAAGCTTGGCGATTTCGAGCGAGCGGTTGAGAAACGCGAACTGGTCGACGATGACGTCCGGATCGCGCTCGCGTTCGCGCCCTGTATGCATGATGACGAGACCCGCGCCCGTCTCGGCGGCAAGGTCGGCGATGGCAGGCTCCCGCTGGACGCCCCATACATCGTTGACAATATGGGCGCCGGCGCGAACGGCAAGCCGCGCCGTCTCTTCGCGATAGGTATCGACGGAGATGATGACTTCGCTCTCCTTCACGAGGGCCTCGATGACGGGCAGAACCCGCGACTGTTCCACGTGAGGTTCTACTCGCGTTGCGCCCGGGCGGGTCGATTCGCCGCCGACATCGATGATATCGGCGCCTTCGGCAATCATCTGCCGGGCTCCGGCCAGCGCCTGGTCCAGGGAATAGTGCTGGCCGCCATCGGAAAAGGAATCCGGCGTAACGTTGAGGACGCCCATGATCAGCGCGCGGTTCCCAAGCGTTAACGTGCGGCCATGCCCGAGCTTCCAATTCCAATCCATCGCCTTACTCCCTTCACATTCCCCTGTTTTTGAACAGAACGCGCACGGCGTCAATTCATCCGCAATGTTTTTGACGATAGGGTCTGGATCGGGCAGACTTGGCCGGAACACAGGAACAGATCATGCGTATTTTTGCTAAAGCTGCAGCGTTTGCCACAGCGATCGTCCTTGCAGCACAGCCTGCCAACGCAGCGACCGTCCTGCGCAGCTATGAATACTTCAACCTAAACGGCAAGACGGCGGCGGATCTCGACCGCGAGTTATACCGCCGCGGGCCGGTCCTGCAGAAAACCGGGCAGCGCCATCCGGGCATGACCAAGATGCGCTTCGAAAGCCGCATCAAGTACGGCTCCAATGGCAAGACCTGTCGTGTGGTCGATGCGACGATCATCGTCCACGCGCATGTCTACCTGCCCCGCTGGGCGCAGCGGCGCACCGCGCCGGCCGATCTTGCGATGATCTGGGACACACTGTCAGCCGATATCAAGCGGCACGAGGAAAGCCACATCTCCATTGCCCGCACCGCGGCAGGCAATATGGAACGCCAGATCGAAGCGCTGCCCTGGCGCAGCGACTGCGCGACATTGAAGAATGATATCAGCACGCTGACCGCGAAACTTATGAAGCAGCACGACCTTGCCCAGGTGCAGTTCGACAAGGTCGAGGCCCTCAATTTCGAGGACCGCTTCGGGCGGCTATTAAGCTACCGCCTGATCCGCGAGTTCGGCAAGACGCCGTAACCGGGCCTAGTTGGCGACGCCGAGTTTCTTTTGCAGACTTGTCGATGATGTCGTGTACTGGAAGACGATCCGCTCGCCCGGGCTGACGATGTGCTTTGCCGCCTGTGTCATCAGGGCGGCTTCGTGGAAGCCGGACAGGATGAGCTTCAGCTTGCCCGGATACCAGTTGATATCGCCGATGGCGAAGATGCCGGGTTCCGACGTCTCAAAGTTCTCGACATTCACCGGAATGAGGTTCTCATGCAGATTAAGCCCCCAGTCGGCAATCGGTCCGAGTTTCATCGTCAGTCCGAAGAACGGCAGCATGCGCGTGACCGGAATGTCGATTTCGCCTTCGCTGCCCTTGATCGTCGCATGACTGAGTTGCCCGTCCTCGCCTTTGAGCCCTGATACCTGCCCAAGCTCAAAGCGGACGCTGCCGCTTTCGACGAGTTCGAACATCTTCTTGACGCTGTCGGGCGCTGCGCGAAATTCCGCGCGGCGATGCACGACGGTCAGGCTGCGCGCGATCGGCTGCAGGTTGAGCGCCCAGTCGAGCGCGGAGTCGCCGCCGCCGACGATCAGGATATCCTGGTCGCGGAACTCCTCCATCCGGCGCACCGAATAGAACACGCTCTTGCCCTCATAGGCTTCGATACCGGGAACTGGCGGGCGCTTGGGCTGGAATGAGCCACCACCGGCCGCGATCACGACCACCTTGGCCTCGAAGACCTCGCCCTCGTCGGTTTCGACATGAAAACCGCCGTCGGCCTGACGCTCCAGCTTCGTAACCATCCGGTTGAAATGGAATTGCGGCGAGAAGGGCTTGATCTGCTCCATGAGCTTTTCGGTGAGATCATGGCCGCTGATGACAGGCCAGGCCGGGATGTCATAGATCGGCTTTTCCGGATAGAGCTCGGCGCACTGGCCGCCCGGACGATCGAGAATGTCGATGAGGTGGCATTTCAGGTCATAAAGGCCAAGCTCGAACACCGCGAAAAGACCGACGGGGCCGGCGCCAATGATGACAATATCGGTTTTGATAACTTCGCTCATCGAAAATTCCTCATGCCAGAAGGTCTGTATGCCGTGCAGACGAAATTGGGATCTTGGCTGGTGCATACGGGACGCACGGGCTGCACAGCGCGTAGCGACTGCATTCACCAAGGTCAAGTGAGTGCATCCTCGCCCACCCGTAAAATGGCGCGCCGATCGGCGATTTTAATCCATCGATGAGAAAATATCAGGCCTGCCGCTCGGGAACATGCACCACGAGACCGTCGAGATCGTCGGATACGCGGATCTGGCAGGACAGGCGCGAATTGGGACGCACGTCATAGGCGAAGTCGAGCATGTCTTCTTCCATGGCTTCCGGTTCGCCCACAACGGCCGTCCACTCTTCATCGACATAGACGTGGCACGTGGCGCAGGCACAGGCGCCACCGCATTCCGCATCGATGCCCGGCACCGCATTGCGGATCGCATTCTCCATCACGGTCGAGCCGTTTTCTGCGTCCGTTTCGAACCGTGCGCCATCAAAAGTGACAAACGTGATTTTCGCCATAGCATGCCCCAAGCAGGAAATTTTATCGCTGACATAGGGATTTGGGGCGGGAAGTCAATTGCACTCCCTGACGCAGCCCGAGCACGCGCGGCACCGGGCAACGTTATGTCGGAAGCTACGCCTCAACGGGTAATGGCAGCGATATAGTCGCGCACGTCGTCGATGATGGGCCGCAATTCCTTGAGCTTGCTTAGGTCGGCCGGCGCATATTCGATGGCTTCAGCCACGTCGGCAACGCCGAAAGCGCCGATGATGCGGGCCGAACCCTTGAGCGACTTTGCAAGCCGTGCACGCTCGTCCGGTGTCGCATGGGCGAGCCGATCGACAATGCTGCTGGTCTGGCGGGAAAAGAGGCCGAGAATTTCAGTTTCGAGCGTGCGGTCGCCGAAAGTCTCGCGGGTCAGGTGAACGAGGTCGATCGGTCGTTTGCGCGAAGGGAGCGATTGCTCTCCGCCCGGCAATGCGAATGCCATCGATGCCGCCTGTTGTGCCATTGCTACTCTCCAGAACACGTTTACGAATGAACGAACAAGTTTCATCAAATTGCGCTGATTCAAGGTTAAAACTTGGCAATCGCCGGGCGTTTTAAGGATTATGGTGAACGTTCGGTAAATTTTGAGTTTTTGCTGAAATTTGGGCCGCTTTAGTTCTTCGGCTTGATGCGGCTGCCCGCGCCTAGTCTTATAGATATGCGATTGAAGATGCGCATCCCGCCTCGGACTATGCTGAAGCGGGATGCGGGATTTTAATATGCGCTACTTGCGGGCAACGGTTGAGAGCGGTGCTTCCCGGCTGAAGTTTTGCAACTCGATACCGGTGACCGCCACCTTGCCGCTGGGGAAGCTGAGCTTCAGCTCCTTCAGCCCGGTCATATCAATGCCGCCGAACGCCTTGAGCGGGATTGCAACCATGTTGAGCAGCACTTTCATCTGGCCATTGGCGAACCGCGTATCGCGGGGATCGTCGGTCATTGGCAGCCCGTTTTCCATTTTGCGCGGGGCATTGTAAAGCGCATCGGTAAAGGCGCTTGCGGCAATGGTGGCCGACTTGCCGCTCTTGTCGGTCAGCGTCACGTTGACTTCCTGTCCTGTGGGACGCACGACCCCAATGCGGAATGTCAGCGTATCGTACGGTTTGGCGGAAAGACCCTTCAGCTCCGTCACGATCGAAGCATCGGGCTTTGTCCAGGCAAGCTCGAGATGATCGGCAATTGAAAGCAGCCCTTGCCAGGTGGAATATTCAAAGCCCTGCAGCCGGTTTGACGTGCAGCTCTTGGGCCCCCAGCCGCCCAACTCCATTGGGCAAAAGGCAGCCGCGTCAAAACCGCTCATGCTGAAGCTGCCGCCAAGTTCGTTGCGCTCCATGCTGCTGTTCTCGAAACGCTGGATGAGCTTGCGCTTGTCGGCGCCCTTCTGCACGCTCAGGGCAACCCATTCGTCGCACGGACCGTCGGTGGAGGGGCAGGCGGCATTCGGCAAATGCGCGGCCGCATTCCAGTAGGGAGCAAACTTCTGCTCGCCGCCGACATGGTAACGCATGAACGAGCTGATAAGGAAATTGCCGCTGCGGCGCTGATCGCTCTCGCCTAGCCGGATGCCGTCCAGCCTGGCTGCACCGCAATATTCATCCGGTTTGGGGCCGAAGTCGTCGCGTCCCCATTCCGTGTTGTAGTAATTATGGTTGGCGCCCTTGACCATGATCTGATAGCGCGGCGCCATATCGCTTATCGGGCCGAAGCGATTGTGATCATAGGCAACCGCTCCTTGAAGATTGAACATATCTCCATCGCAGTCGGGCAGCAGGACGGCAAGCGGCACATTGTTGATACCGAGATTGCCATCGAAATCAGTCGGGGCCAGCATGAAAGCGCCCTTGAAGTCATAGGGCTTCACGCTCTCGCGCCCGGCGGCGTAGAAGAGATTATATCCCTTGGCGGCTTCCGCAAATTTATCGTCGTCAATACTGGCCGGGGCCGCGGCGACCGCAGGGCTTCTCGAAGTCCCCGGGATGGATTCGATTCCCGGTTTGACCGCCTCAAGCAAGTCAGGATAATCCTCCTCGAAGAAATAGGGATTTGCTTTCAATGACGCCCGCAGATTTTCCTCGGTCACCCCGAGCCGTGTCTGGTTGAATTTGATGGCATAGGAGACGCCCTGTCCGCCGCGCGAATGACCCATGATGCCGATACGGTCGAAATCGAGCTTGTCGTTCAGTACGTCGAGCGGCCCGGGTTCATTGTCTGAATTAACCTGGCCGGATGCATCGACCTGGCGCAGCCGATCCAGCGTGCCCAATATGAGTTGCGCCCGCGACTGGCTGGACTCGTCTCCATCAATCGCGCTGCCGCTATTGATCCCGTTGGCGTCGATCGAGGCCACGACATAGCCATGCGCCGCCAGATCCTGAGCAATATAATCATACCCTCTATAGCTCGGATCAGTGTTCCAATGATTCCCGTGCAGAAAGATGATAATTGGAAACCGTTCTGCCGTTGCGGCTGATTTCAAAGGTTGGGGATAGCGTATTTGGCCCCTGATAGGAGTGATGAAAACCTCATCGTCGCTGGGTGTAGCGGTCTCATAAATGCCGTACTGTCCGGCCGTCGATGCCACGAGGTTGCCCAGGTCGTAGTCAAGGGCGGGCGAAGGTTTAAATGTTGCGCCGCCGACCGTGTCGGGGGCGATTTCGGTGAATCGCACCACTTTTTCTTCCGCAGCGGGCATTACGATTTGTGTGTCGGTGGGCCCGGTGAGCGGGATCGCCTCGCCGCCGCCCAGTTGTGGATCAGGCGACCCTGTTCCGGGAACGACGGTGACCGTTCCTACAACAGGTCCTTCCGTCGGGCTGGGATTTGCAGGCGCCGTTTCCTTCAAATCGTTCAGTGTTTCGAATGTTGAAGCCACCGCTGCGGGTTCGACCGTTGGCGCCGCCGTTACCCGCCCTTCCGTATAACTTTGATCGCACGCCGATAAAAATATCATCATCATGCCAGCCATGCATGTTCTGTGTGCAATATGCTTTGTTCTATAAATCATCCAGTTTCACCCAATATGTGGCGTTTGCGCTTAAAAATGACTCAAAACACGTAGTTTGCCGATAAAGCATCCGGCAGCAGACTCTTTTCCGTGTATCCATAGTCAGCAATTTTCGTGCCAGAACGGGGCGCGCCGTTTTTAATTGGGACGAACGCTTGCAACGATAAATCAACCCGTGTTGCGCCTTCTCGAGTCTATCGAAACAAAGGCATGACACAGAGAGGCGGACTGGCTCCGCCGGGAGCACCTGCACCATAAATTTTGGCGATGCCGCCTCCCGTTAACCTTGTGTTTAAACTTTTAAGCATTTGCCGAATCCGTTGTTTCTTTCCAATCCATGTGTCAGTACGATAAAGTAGCGGCGTAATGAGTATGGCGCGGGGGACTTCGCATGTGGTCAACCGCCCAATATTGTGAGGTAAACATGGCCACAGCCCCTAGAAGCAAAGCAGCCAAGACCGAAGACGAACTCGGCCAAGCTCTTGAAAAGGCGCTAGAAATCGATTTCGACGAATCGACGCTCGGCATGGATATGGATCTGTCGCCGATCGACGATGATCTTTTGTCCTTGAGCGACCTCGAAGCCCAGATTTCGCAGGCGGCGCAGGAATTGGCGGCTGAAAAGCACAATTTGACGCCGGAAGCCGAACCCGTGCTGGTGGCTGAAACCAAACCTGCCCCTGCTCCCGTTGCCCCTGCCGCAAATGTTGCACCGCTTCCTGCACCAAAGCCGCAGATCAAGGCCGCGAACCCCATTCCCGCAGCGCCGCCGGCCCCGCCCAAGGCGCCTGCCGTGCCGTCGCAGACTTTCAAGCCGGCAAACGACGACCTGTTGCAAAAGGCAACAGCTGCCCGCGCTTCCACGCCCGCCGCACAGATGCCGCGCTCCTATGCGCTGCCAACCACAATCGTCAGCGTATTGTGGGCTGCAGGCGTGCTCGCCGTAGGCAATGCGTTCTTCCCGGGGCTGCGCTCGATCCGCTCATTGTCCGACTTTGCCGCTGCTCCATATGCAATCGGCCTTGCCGTCGCGATCATCGTACCGATCATGCTGTTCTGGGCCTTTGCCCTCATGGTGCGCCGCGCGCAGGAGATGCAGTATGCAGCGCGCTCGATGGCAGAAGCCGCCATGCGCCTGTCAGAGCCGGAAATGCTCTCATCCGATCGCGTCGCGTCACTCGGTCAGGCTGTACGCCGCGAAGTTGCCGCGATGAGCGAAGGCGTCGAGCGCACCTTGGCACGCGCCGTCGAACTTGAGACGCTGGTCCAGACCGAGGTTAACCAGCTCGAACGCGTCTATACGGACAATGAATATCGCATCCGCACCCTCGTCGACCGTCTCGGCGGCGAACGCGAATCCGTCATCGGCCATGCCGAGCGCGTACGCGCCTCGATTTCGAGCGCGCACGAACAGCTCAAGGAAGAATTGTCGCTGGCCGGCGATGCGCTGCGCGACAACATCGCCAATGCTTCGACAAACCTCACAATGTCGATCAGCCAGTCCGGCGAAGGCCTTATCGATCGGCTTACCCAGAGCGGCCAGGCGATCACGGAGTCCATCGTTTCGCGCTCCGACGATATCTCGCACAAGATTAGCACATCGGGCGAAGCCTTTGCGAATCTTCTGGAAATGCGCATCGCTGCGCTTTCGGAGCAGACCGACGCGGTAAGTCTCAAGCTCGCCGACACCCTGGATGGACGGACCAGCAGCATGTTGTCGCTGCTCGGCGACGCAACGCAGACGCTGGTCGGCGAATTCGACAATCGCCTTGCCGGTCTCGACGCGACCATCAACGAACGCGGCCGCTCGCTGTTGGCTGAGTTCGAAACCCGCGCCCAGTCGCTCGATACGAGCACCGAACGCCTCAATTCCGCGCTCGAGGCGCGTGCCCGCCAGATCAACGAACAATTGATCGAGCGCACGCGCGACATCGCCAAGACCTTCACGGATGGGCGCGCCTCCATCGACGGCATCGTCGACGAAACCAAGGCGAAGATCGGCAACGACCTGTCGAGCCTTTCGGAATCGGTCGGCAGCCTGCTCTCGACCAATGCAAATGCCTTTGCGGACCGCCTCGCGGAAAATCGCGAAGCGCTCGCTGCCACGCTTTCGGGCGAAACCGAACGCGCAGCTTCGATCATCCGCGAACAGGCGGGCCAGATCGGCGACCACACGTCCAATCTACGTTCGATCCTCGAAACGAGCACCGCCGCCATCGGCCAGATCATCGACAGTCACGCTGGCTCCCTCGAAGAGCGCACCTCCGGCCTGCGCGCGGCCCTCGACGACAATGACGCCCGTATCGGCGCAACGCTCGAACAGCACGCCAAGGCGATCGAGGACCGCACGTCTGGCATGCATGCCGCCTTCTCGGATACGGATGCCAAGATCCGGGAGACCCTCGAAGAACACGCACGCACCATCGACCTGCGCAGTTCAACCATCGAGGCCGCGATCAACGCCAACGATTCCCGTATCGGCCAGACGCTCGACGCCCATGCCAAGATCATCGACGATCGCACATCCGGCATGCGCGCTGCCTTCGTCGACACGCATTCGAAGATCGCGCAGACCCTCGACCATCACGCCAAGAGCCTCGATGAGCGCAACCGGGAAATCCAGATCGCCCTATCGAGCAGCGATATCAAGCTCGGCGATACGCTGGCAGCGCATACCCAGGCGATCGATGCACGCAATGCCGAGATCCAGACCACCCTGCTCAATAGCGGTGCACGCATCGACGATACGCTCGGCGGCTTCATCGACTCTGTCGACGATCGCACCAATCGTATCGAATCTGCCCTCGTCAACAGCGATGCGCGGATCAGCGATGTGCTCAATACCCATGCGAGCGCGATCGAGGACCGCACGTCCGGTATCGAGCAGGCTCTGAGCCATAGCGACGAGCGCATCAACCGCACGCTTGCCTCCCACGCCTCGTCCCTCGATGCCCGCGCCGCGGACATCCAGGCCGCGCTGGACAGCACGCATTCGCGCATTGGCGATACGCTTGCCAATCATGCCAGCGATATCGAAGAGCGTACCGTCCGTATCCGTTCGGTGCTCGACGGCAGCAACAATGCCATCGGCAACACCCTCTCCTCGCACATCGCCTCGCTCGAAGAACGTGCATCGGATATCCGCTCGCTCCTCGACAACAGCAACAATGCGATCGGCGATACGCTTGCCTCGCATATCGGCGCTCTCGAGGCGCGTACCTCCGATATCCGCTCGGTGCTGGACAACAGCAACAACGCAATCGGCAACACGCTCTCGTCGCATATCGGCGCCCTCGAGGCACGTACGGCCGATATCCGTTCCGTGCTCGATGGCAGCAACGGCCAGATCAACGAAACGCTTGCTTCGCATGTCGGCGCGCTTGAAGAGCGGGCGGCAGCGATCCGCGCGCTTCTCGCCGACAGCGACTCGCGCATTGGCGATACGTTGAATGCACATGCAGGCATGCTCGATGACCGCATCGCCTCAATCCGGGCAGCCATGGAACAGGGCAATTCGCTGCTCGGCCAGACCCTGGACGATAAGGCGAGCACGATCAGTGACCGCACGGTTGCGCTGCAGGCTGTCTTGCAGGACAGCGCGGACGTTCTCGCCAAGGCCTTCGAAACGCACGGCGGAACCATCGACGAGCGCACCAACACCATGGAGAACGCACTTTCCATGGGTGTGGAGAACGTTCGCAAGTCGCTCGAACAGAGTGCCTCGGTCGTGGCACGCACGCTGCGTGACAAGATCACCGACGCCGCTGCATCGCTCACCGGCGAGGCCCAGAAGGCTGGAGAGGCTCTCGACGGTCATGGCGAGGCCTTCAGCCAGCGCATGAACGAGAGCCTTGCAGAAACCGAGCGTCGTCTGGGTGAGCGGGCCCGCGAAGCTGCGGCCAATCTTGAAGCTCTGGAAGCCCGCTTCTCGGCAGCAACGGATTCGACCGCGTCGAAGCTCGCCGAAAGCACCCGCGAACTCAACGAGGTTCTCGCCGCCCGTTCGCAGGAGATCCTTGGCATCCTCGACAATACGGCTCAGCCGCTCGTCGACAGCCTTGCCGACAATGGCCGCACCCTTGCCTCGCAGCTTGTCGAAGCGACAACTGCGGCAACGGAACGCCTGCGCGTCGAGAATGCCGCGCTTATCAATGCGATCGCCAGCCGCACGGCCGAAACGATCACGGCGGTACAGGCCGCCAAGGCCGGCCTTACCGACGACGTAAGCAACCTCATCGACCGTCTATCCGCTTCCAATGCGAAGCTTGGCGAACTCATCGACATGGCCACCAAGAACCTGGGCGATATCGATGGCCGCTTGCTCGACACGACCACGGCCTTTGCCGAAAATGCGACCAAGGCGGCAGAGTCCTTCCAGACGTCCACGCGCCTTATCGACGGAAATCTCGGCAAGCTCTCGAACCTTTCGGAGTCGACGCTCACCGACATCGCCTCGATCGCCAAGCGCTTTGACGAACATGGCAAGATGCTGAACTCGGCTTCCGACTTGATCAATGCGTCGCAGTCAAACCTCGCCTCGACCTTCGACGAGCGCCAGGACGCATTGCAGAAGCTTGCCGCCGGCCTCATCTCCAAGTCGGAAAGCATCGAGAAGACCATGCGTTCGTTCGAAACGCTCGTCTCCTCGGCCTTCGACCGCGCCGAAGGCCGCGCCTCGCAGACCACCGAGCAAATCCGCAATTCGATTTCCGAAGTGGTGGAACAGGCATCGCAGAAGTTTGCGACTGCAACGGACGAAATCCGCCGCTCCTCCGCGGCAATCCGCGCGGAACTCGAAGAGACCCGCTCCGAACTGCAGCGCGGCGTCATGGATATGCCGGAAGAGGCCAAGCAATCGACCGCCCAGATGCGCAAGGCCGTTTCCGAACAGATCAACGCGCTCAAGGAACTCTCTGAAATCGTTCAGAAGTCGGGTCGCCTGACCGATGTTGGTGAAGGCCGCGCCGCACGCACGGCCACCGCTGGCCGGACAACGGCAACCGTCGCCCCGCAGCCGCAGCGTACGCCTCCGGCACCGGCGGCCCAGCCGGCGGCACCTGCTCCTGCTGCACCGCCTCTGCGCGGCAGCCTCGACGCGCGCGCTGCTGCTCCCCGCCCTGCCGGCAATGGCTGGGTTTCGGATCTCCTTCGCCGCGCTTCGAGCGATGAAGGCCCGTCCGAGCCAAAGGCCAAGGCAACGGAAACGCGTTCCCCCGGCCAGGTCGTGGAATCGCTGAACTCGTTGTCCATCGATATCACCCGCGCCATCGACCACGAGGCGTCCGTTGAACTCTGGCAGCGTTACCGTGCTGGCGAGCGCAACGTCTTTACCCGCCGTCTCTATACGCTGAAGGGCCAGCAGACCTTTGACGAGATCAAGCGCAAGTATCAGGCCGACAGCGAGTTCCGCCGTGCCGTCGATCGTTACATGGACGATTTCGAGCGCCTGCTCGAAGATGTCAGCCGCAACGACCGCGACAATGTCACGACGCAGAATTACCTGACGTCCGATACCGGCAAGGTCTATACGATGCTGGCGCATGCGAGTAACCGCCTGCGCTAAAGTGGCGGATAAAGTGGAAACAATAAAAACGCGGCTCTCGGGCCGCGTTTTTATTGGATCGTCCGATCTTTATTCTGCAATTTCTGCACTACTGAACCAAGCTTTTCGCGCAAGGCATCTGCGTCGCCCGAGAGCCTGCGGTTCGCATCGGAGAACCGCCCCACCCGCTCTCGCTCGCTATCGAGACTGTGCTGCAGGTCGGCAACCTTCCGTTCAAAGCCGGCAATCAGTTCGCGGCTTTCGGCGTGTATTTTGTCTTGCCGGCGGTACGGCCCGCGAAGAACGAGCAGGTTATCGCCGTCGATCCCGCAACCGCCAGAAATACCATCTGCGTTACGGATAGATGCCTGACAATTTGTAAAAACGATTGCTGGCGATACATCGGCAATCCAATTTAAAAACACTGCTGGGCTCAAATGCATTCGTAAGTTCGAAAAATTAAATGACCGACAGCGTCCATGAGACAACATCGGACGTCACATTATCAAAGGCGCGGTCGAGGGCAGAAATGTAGGCATCGTTGCCCGGTCCGCTGACGGGCGAGGACGATCGGAAAACCCGTGATGCGCGCACAGTGCCGTTCTTGTCGTTCAGGATTCTGATGGCGATTTCGACCACGGCATTGTTGCCGCGCTCGACATCGATATCGAAGGTGCGGACTTCGCTGAGCACCTGATAGTCGATGGCAAGGCCATCGCCCGGACGCCCGACGCCGCCTAGACGGTGCGTGCTTTCAAAAGCCTGGACAAAGCGCGACTGGACGATGCTCGGGAGTCGGTCCGCCCATTGCGCACCCTTCAAATAGGAAATCGAATGCGGACCTGAGCGCACGACGACGTTTTCGCCATCAAGCGCTTTCAGCGCCGATGGCGCAGCGATGAGAATCTGCCTGCCTTGCTTGCGCGAGGCCGATACGGCAGGCGACGGGCTGGAGAGATCGAACGTGTCAAGTTTCTTGCTGCTGGCGCAGCCAGAAACGGACAAGGCAATAAGTAACGCGGGAACGGTCCTGAAACTCACCAATGCCCCCCAACGAAGCAAAACGAACTGTAAATATCTATTAACCTTCATGCTTTGCGAATCGACCAAAGTCAACGGCGTGTGCGTCCGTCATACTCAGGAACACTACCGCTGCCGCCGAAAATGACCCGCTGCGGATTTTTCTCAAGATCGGTGATCGCCCGCTCGATACGCTGCACCGACTGGCGGCTCTCATTGACGAGGGACTGAACGTCACGCAGGCCCTGCCCCGAAAAGCGGTTGATATTGTCGGTGATCGGTCCGAGCCGGGCATTCAAATTGTCGGCAACCGCGCGATATGACTTCATCGTTTCACGCGCCTCGCGGACCACGCTGCCATCCTGATCGGACAATTGCGTGTCGAGCTTGGCAAGCACGCCATCGACGCGCGTCGAAGCGGTGTTGAGCTTGGCCATCATCTCGCGCGCTTCCTTGACGACCGCCTGCACATCCTCGGCGCTCTGGCTGAACTTGTCGATGACCTCGGAATTCTTGGCGAGCGCATCGGTGAACTTCTTGGTGTTGTTGACCGTGTCGACCAGCGGCCCCTTGACCTCGGTGATGAAGCTTTCGATCGAACTGACCGCCCCGTCTACGCGCTCGAGAATGGTTTGCGCCTTTTGCAGAAGGTTGTTGACCACGGAGGGGTCGGCGTCCATGCGGGCAATCTGCTCGTCCTTGGCCGCCTCCTCGAGGAGGTTCGGCTCGTTGAGCTTGCCGCCCTTGAGTTCGATGAAGGCCTGGCCGGTCAAGCCGGCAAAGCCGAGCGTCGCCTGCGTGGACCGTGTTATCGGCGTTGTCGCATTGACTTCCGTCTGCGCAATCACGGCGTCGGGATTATTGTCGTCGATCGAGAGCTTCTTGACCGTACCGACCTTGATGCCGTTGAACAGCACCTGGCTGCCCTCGGAAAGACCGGTAACCGAGCCGAGAATACGGATTTCGAGCGTCGCTGTCTCGCTGCGATCGCCATAGCGCGCAATCCAGTATACGAACGCGAACGCAAGGGCGCAGATCACAAGCGTGAAAACACCGACCAGAACATAGTTGGCTTTCGTTTCCATGCGTTAGCTTACCTGACCCTTTTGCCCTTGCTCAGATACCGCCGCCGCACGGACGCCTTCTGATCTGCGCTTTGTCTTGCCGTCATTGACGATCTGGCGCGCACGCTTGCCGCGGAAATATTCCTGAACCCACGGATCGTCAAACGCCAACATGTCTTCGATGGTTCCTTCGACAAGAACCTTCTTCTTTCCCAATACAGCGATTCGGTCGCACACCGCGAACAGGCTGTCGAGATCGTGGGTCACCATGTAGACGGTAAGACCCATCGTATCGCGCAGGTTGGCGATGAGTTCGTCGAAATCGGCAGCGCCGATGGGATCAAGGCCAGACGTCGGTTCGTCGAGGAAGACGATCTCGGGGTCGAGCGACAGCGCCCGAGCCAGCGCCGCGCGCTTGATCATGCCGCCGGAAAGTTCGGATGGAAATTTCTCGGCTGTATCGGGCTTCAACCCGACGAGTTCGATCTTGAGCCGCGCGAGTTCGTCCATCAGCCTTTCGGGAATATCGAGATATTCGCGCATGGGCACCTGGATGTTTTCAAGCACAGTCAGGGACGAGAACAACGCGCCGTGCTGGAACAGGACGCCCATGCGCATGTCAACGCTGAGTTTCTCCTGATCATTTGCGCTGTCGATGTCGTGGCCGAAAATGCTGATCGTGCCCGATTGCTTCTGGTTGAGCCCCAGGATCGTGCGCATGAGCACGGACTTCCCCGTGCCGGACGCGCCGACGAAGCCCAGAATTTCGCCGCGATAGACATCGAGCGAGAGATTATCGAGCACTTTGGACCGACCAAAGGAAACGCTCACATCCTTGACCGACAGGATGATGTCTCGTTCTTCGGTGCTGCCGTTTTCCTGCTGCGCTGTCGGCGTCATTGGGTCTTCTTAAATCTCCGGCTTTAAAAATTGATCGATGCGTAGAATACGGCAAAAATGCCATCGACCACGATCACGACGAAAATGGATTTAACAACAGATGCGGTCACGCGCTGGCCGAGCGACTCGGCGCTGCCACCGACCTTCATGCCCTCGACAGAGGCCATGACGCCGATGATCATGGCCATGAACGGCGCCTTGATCAAGCCCGCAAGATAGCTCGAAATATCAATGGCATCGCGCAGACGCTGAATAAAGGCATCCGGCGGAATTCCCGAATAGGCCCAGGTAATGGTCATGGCGCCGCCAAGCGCTGCAAAATCGGCGATGATGGTCAAAAGCGGCAGCGAAATGACGAGCGCGACCAAGCGGGGAAATACCAGCACCCCGACCGGATTGAGGCCGATAACCGTCAGCGCATCGGTCTCCTCGCGCATTTTCATCGAGCCGATTTCGGCGGTGATCGCGCTGCCGGAGCGGCCGGCGATCATGATCGCGGTCAGAAGCACGCCGATCTCGCGCAAAACCAGGATGCCGACGAGATCGACGACGAAAATCTCCGCGCCGAAATAGCGGAGCTGGAATGCACCCTGCTGTGCGATGATCGCCCCGATGATCGTCGACATCAGCACGACCACCGGAATGGCCCCAATGCCCATGCTGTCGATCTGGTGCACGATCGCCGCAGGGCGAATGCTGCCCCGGCGGCTGCCCTTCATCTGCGCGCCGCGAACGGTAGCGCCGAGTATGTGCATGGATTTGACGAAGTCGTCGCCAAACGCGTAGACGTTGCGTCCGATTGCGGCAAAGAAACGCACCGTAAGGGATACATGCTCGGGCGGCGGCGAATCATCAGGCGTGGTCGCAACTTCGCCGACAGCATCGAAGAGCGCGCCCCAGCTTTCCGATTGACCCTCGATCTTGACGTCCTTGCCGGCCTCCTGCAGCGTCGTGCGCAGGCGCTCGATCAGCCACGTTCCTGCCGTATCGAGGAGTTCAATGCCGGAAAGGTCGATCACAAGCTTGGAAATGCTGGTATCGCGCTCGATTTCGCGCATGCGCTCGTCAACACGCCTGACATTGCGGGTTGTCCAAGCACCCGATAGCGCAACAGTCGCGCCGTCGCCTTCCTTCTGGAATTCGACGTGGGGCGGCGCGGCGGTAGAAGCACTTGAATTGTTTGCTCTATCGGTCAACATCACACACACATATCGAGTCTCTCGACCGATGTCACTTGAACAATAGTTTCGGATAGGGCCCAAACAATGGCGCTGGAAATTTCGATTTCGGTTGAACGCTGGCCCATTGCCGGAACCTTCACGATCTCGCGTGGATCGAAGACCGAGGCAGCCGTGGTCATCTGCACATTGATCGATGGCCCATTCATTGGAAGAGGCGAATGCGTGCCCTATGCGCGCTATGGCGAGAGCCTCGAATCGGTTTGCGCCGAGATCGAGGCCCTGCGCGGCGCACTGACAAACGGCGCGACACGCGATGACCTGCCGGCCCTGCTCAAGGCCGGCGCCGCCCGCAACGCGGTCGATTGCGCATTGTGGGACCTCGAAGCCAAGCGTAGCGGAACCTCCGTTGTGGCCCTTGCCGGTCTCGCTCCTCTCCGCGAATTGACCACGGCGGTTACGGTGTCGTTCGGCGAAGCCGAGGCGATGGCAGCCTCGGCCAGGAATTTCGCCGACAGGCCCGTGATCAAGGTCAAAGTCGGCGGCGAGAACGATGCGGCGCGCATTGCGGCGGTGGCGGCGGCAGCGCCGGCAAGCCGCATTATCCTCGACGCCAACGAGGGCTGGACCGATGCAAATATCATCGAAAACATGCTGGCGGCGGCGAAGGCCGGCGCCGTGCTGATCGAGCAACCGCTGCCCGCTGGAAAGGATGCGATCCTTTCCAGGATACCGCACCCGGTTCCGATCTGCGCCGATGAAAGCGCGCACGGCACCGACGATCTTCCGGCCCTGATCGGCCGTTATGACAGCATCAACATCAAGCTCGACAAGACCGGCGGCCTGACGGAAGCGCTGCACATGCAAAGGTCCGCCCGCGCGCTTGGATTTGGCGTCATGGTCGGCTGCATGGTCGGAACCTCGCTCGCAATGGCACCAGCGATCCTGGTCGCCCAGGATGCGGATTTTGTCGATCTGGACGGTCCATTGATTCTCAAGGAGGATCGAGCGCCGGGCCTGGTGTTCGAGGGCAGCCGGATTTTTCCGCCGAGCCGTAATCTCTGGGGCTAATTTTGCCTCTGTTCCAGCCGTAGCGACACGCCCGCAAGCACAAGGCCGCAGGCGGCAAGCGCAACCATCACATAGAAGCCGTAAATTTCCGTCCTGGCATAGAGCGGCCCCGAAACCATCGTGGCGATGGCCAGCGAGGTTCCGATGAAGAATGTCGAAAGGCCTTGGGCGGTGCCGCCGCGTTCCTCGGGGATCGTCAGCGCAATCATCTTCTGCATGCCGAGAAATGAGAGCGCGAATGAGAAAGCGTGGAGGCTCTGGATGAGAAAGAAGCCCGCGACACCCAATCCCGAAGGGGCGACCAGCGGAAACGCGGCCCATCGAAACATGGCAAAGGCCGAGCCGACCATCAGCACCCGCGCAGGGTGAAGCTTTCCGAAAAGGCGTCGAAACATCGTGAACATGATCACTTCGGCAACAACCGAGATCGACCATAATGCGCCGATCACCGTTTCGCCTATTCCGATCGACTTCCAGTAGATTGCCGAAAAACTGTAGCCATAGGCATGGCTCGCCTGCGTGATACCGGTTGCGATCAAGAAGGTAACGAAGGCGGGACGACGCAGCGCCCTACCCGCATCGGCAATATCGACATCCGAAAGCGGCGAGAGCCGGCGCGGCTTGCCGATGCGCGGGACGACGAAGCTCATGGCGCATGCGGCAACGAGTGTGGCCAGCAGAGCCGATGGGATGATCCACTCGCCGAAATACTGGATGAAGACGCCGCCGGCGAAGGAGGCAAGCAGAAAGGAAATCGATCCCCAAACCCGCATTTTCGCAAAATCCGCTCCATAACGGCGCACGCCGGAGAGCGCAATCGTATCAGCGAGCGGCACTTGCGATGTCCATGGCGGCGCCAGCATCAGCGATACGATCAATATGCCGGCAAAGCCGAAGGGAACGAAATAGAAGGCGGCGACGATGACCGCAAGGACGGTTGCTGTCGTCAGGATATGCGCCCGGTCGTTGGACCGGTCGGCGAGCATTGAAACAAGCGGCGCGGCGATGACGCGCACGAAAAGCGGCATGGAAAGCACGATCGAAATCTCGGTCGGGGTCAGCGCCCGGTACTCGAGCCACAAGGGAAAATACGGCAGGTGCAAACCGCTTGAGGCGAAGATGGCGAAATAGGCGAGAGCTACCCGCAGCTCGAAGCGAGGCGGCTTGTCGAGACCCGGATCCGCAGAGGCGGTGATCATTGCAGGACTTTCGGAAGAACGAAGACGGCCGGGGAGAATCGCAATCATGATCCGCCCGCGCCACGCACCTATCACGAAATACTGCACCCGCCTAGAAATGCTCGCGATAATTGTGGGAGTTCTATAGGTCCGACGGTTGCCGCGCCGGGACCGCGCGCTTGCGGCTAATCCACCTCGCGACTGTTTCGCGCGAAGGAACGATCTCCGTCAGCGCGCTTTCGAAGATATCGGCGCAAGCTTCCCAACGGAAGCTCCTGAGCCTGGCATCGGGATCGACCTTGCCCATCGCCAGCGCGCCAAGCGCGGCTTCGTTGAGATCATCGGAAAGGACGCCTGCGCCCGAGACGCCAATCACATCCTTCGGACCTGGGACGGGATAGCCGGCCACGGGCACGCCACAGGCGATCGCTTCGAGCAGCACGAGCCCGAACGTGTCAGTGCGGCTCGGGAAGACGAACACGTCCGAACCCGCATAGTAGCGCGCCAGTTCCTCACCCTCCTTCTTGCCGGCAAAAACCGCATCCGGATATTTGCGTTTGAGCTCCGGCAAACTCGGCCCGTCACCGACGACGAGCTTCGTCCCTGGCAGTTCGAGCGTCAGAAAGGCTTCGAGGTTCTTCTCCGGCGCGACCCGCCCGACGCACAGGAAGATCGGCCGGTTAAGTTTGAGATCGACCGGCTGGGGACGGAAGAGCTTGCGATCGACGCCGCGGGTCCAGACCTTCAGCGTCTTGAAACCGCGCGCGGAAAGTTCGTCGTTGATCGATTGCGTCGGCACGAGACAGGTTTCGGCAGCATTGTGAAAGCGGCGCAGGAAGGCATAGGTCCAGGCCAGCGGCACCGGCAGGCGCTCGCGCAGATATTCGGGAAAGCGCGTGTGGAAGCTGGTCGTGAACCGCCAATTATTCCTGAGGCAGGCACGTCGCGCCATGATGCCCAGTGGACCTTCGGTCGCGATATGGACGAAAGCCGGCTGCAGCGCCTCGATGCGCGCTTTCACGGCATGCGGAAGCGTCAGCGCCAGGCGAATTTCCGGGTAGGTCGGGCACGGAGCCGAACGATAGTCGGCCGGCGAGATGATCGTTACGTCGAAGTCGCGCGCCTCCATTTGCTCGCGCAGCTTGGTCAGGGTACGTACGACCCCATTGACCTGGGGATGCCAGGCGTCCGAAACGATAACGAGCCGTTTGGGCTGAACGCTTGGCTCAGGCCGCATTCGCCGCCTTGGGGCGCTTGTCATCGAGGCGGATGACCGGTGCAAATCCAGCCTGTTCACCGATCAGGTGCGTCCACGACAGGAGTTCCATGCGGCCGTCAAAATGCTCGACGATGGCCGTGCAGCTTTCCACCCAGTCGCCGGTATTGATATATTCGATGCCGTCGATCTGCTCGATCGTTGCGTGGTGAATGTGCCCGCAGATGACACCATCGGCGCCAATGCGGCGCGCTTCATCGGAAACGACGGTCTGGAACGAGCCGATGAAATTGACCGCCTTCTTGACCCGGAATTTCGCCCAGGCCGAGAACGACCAGTAGCGCAGGCCGAGCATGCGCCGCACCTTGTTCATGATGGTGTTGATCGCGAGGGCCGCGTCATAGGCCCAGTCGCCGAGATAGGCGATGTGGCGGGCGTTGCGCACCACTACATCGAACTGGTCGCCATGAATGACGAGGAACTTTCGTCCATCCGCGGTCTCGTGCATCGTCCGGTCCATGACCTCGATGCCACCGAAATGGGTGCCCTGGAAATCGCGCAGGAACTCGTCATGGTTGCCGGCGATGTAGAGGATGCGCGCGCCCTTGCGGCTCTTGCGCAGCAGCTTCTGCACGATATCATTGTGCTCCTGCGGCCAGTGCCAGCTGCGGCGCAGGCGCCAGCCATCGACGATATCCCCGACGAGATAGATCGTATCGGCATCGTGATACTTCAGGAAATCCAGAAGAAAACTGGCTTTCGCACCTTTCGAACCGAGATGGACATCGGAAAGAAAAAGTGTGCGGAATTTGCGGGCCTCGTTCTCGACCATGATGCTGATCTCCGTTCAGCGCTGACGCGGGGGCGTCCGGTTGCGCTGACACAAACCCGATTCATGTCACAATCATATGACGGTGCGGAAAACTGCATGTTTTCGGATGATAAACACTTGTAACAAAATGGACTTCATTTATGCGTCTGGATGTTATTCAAGCATGCTAGAAATGCCTGAACTGATGATTTGTGAACGCGCCGCACCAATTTTCCGGAAGGACCCGCTCCATGGCCAACGACAAAACG
Source organism: Phyllobacterium sp. CL33Tsu (assembly GCF_900113985.1). NCBI lineage: Bacteria > Pseudomonadati > Pseudomonadota > Alphaproteobacteria > Hyphomicrobiales > Phyllobacteriaceae > Phyllobacterium > Phyllobacterium sp. CL33Tsu. Next base: position 312,471 of record NZ_FORJ01000002.1, read on the forward strand.
CCCAGCAGCTCTGACCTCGATGAAAGCGCGCTGTTCTACCACCGCTTTCCTCAGCCGGGTAAGCTGGAAATCCAGGCCACAAAGACGCTCGGCAACCAGCGCGATCTCGCGCTAGCCTATTCCCCCGGTGTTGCCGCCCCGTGCCTTGCCATTCACGAAGACCCGGCGACCGCCGCTGACTATACGAGCCGCGCCAACCTCGTAGCCGTGGTTTCCAACGGAACGGCAGTGCTTGGCCTTGGCAATATCGGCCCCCTCGCCTCCAAGCCGGTCATGGAAGGCAAGGCGGTGCTCTTCAAGAAGTTCGCCAATATCGACGTCTTCGACATCGAGATCGACGCCAAGGAAATCACCCGCATTGTCGACGTCGTCTCCGCGCTCGAACCGACCTTCGGCGGCATCAATCTCGAAGACATCAAGGCGCCGGAATGTTTCGAGGTCGAGGAACAGCTGCGCGCCAAGATGAACATCCCCGTCTTCCATGACGACCAGCACGGCACCGCCATCATCGTCGCCGCTGCAATCCTCAACGGCATGGAGCTTGCCGGCAAGGACCTTTCCAAGATCAAGATCGTTGCCTCTGGCGCCGGCGCTGCCGCCCTCGCGTGCCTCAATCTTCTCGTCAAGCTTGGTGCGGACCGCAACAACATCTGGGTCTGCGACATTGACGGCGTTGTTTACGAGGGCCGCAATACGCTGATGGACCGCTGGAAATCGGTCTATGTGCAGAAAACCGATGCGCGCGTCCTTGCCGACGTCATTGGCGGGGCCGACGTCTTCCTCGGCCTTTCTGCCGCCGGCGTGCTCAAGCCAGAGCTTCTCAAGCAGATGGCGCCGAACCCGCTGATCATGGCGCTCGCCAATCCGACACCGGAGATCATGCCGGAGGAAGCCCGCGCCGCGCGCGCCGACGCTATGATTTGCACCGGCCGCTCCGATTTCCCCAACCAGGTCAACAACGTCCTTTGCTTCCCCTATATCTTCCGCGGCGCGCTCGATTGCGGCGCGAGAGCGATCAACGAAGAGATGAAGATGGCCGCCGTTCAGGCCATCGCGGCGCTCGCCCGTGAAGAACCATCAGATGTTGCTGCCCGCGCCTATTCAGGCGAGACCCCGACCTTCGGGCCGAACTATCTCATTCCCTCGCCCTTCGACCCCCGCCTCATCTTGCGCATCGCCCCGGCTGTTGCCAAGGCAGCCATGGATACCGGCGTCGCCGAGCGTCCGATCGACGACTTCGATGCCTATCTTGACCGCTTGAACCGCTTCGTCTTCCGTTCCGGGCTGATCATGAAGCCGATCTTCACGACGGCGAAAACGGCTGAGAAGAAGCGCGTGATCTATGCCGATGGCGAGGACGAACGCGTCCTGCGCGCCGCGCAGGTCGTGCTCGAGGAAGGGATTGCGCTTCCGACGCTGATCGGACGCCCGCAGGTTATCGAGACGCGCCTCAAGCGCTACGGCCTGAAGATCAAGGTCGGCAAGGACTTCGATATCATCAATCCCGAGGACGATCCGCGCTACCGCGATTACGTCGATCTTCTTGTCAAGCTCACCGGGCGGCGCGGCACCACCCCGGAAGTGGCGCGCACCATGGTTCGCGCCAGCAGCACCGTCATTGCGGCGCTCGCCATCGTGCGCGGCGAGGCCGACGCCATGATCTGCGGGCTTGAAGGACGTTTCGAGCGGCATTTGCGCAATGTCGACCAGATCATCGGCAAGCTTGAAGGCATCCGCAATTTCTCGGCGCTCAGCCTGCTTATTTCGCAGCGCGGCGTTCTCTTCCTCACCGACACCTATGTGAGCATCGATCCGACCGCCGAGGAGATCGCCGAAAAGACTGTGCTCGCGGCGAGCGAAATCAGTCGCTTCGGCATCGAGCCCAAGGCGGCCTTGCTGTCGCATTCGAATTTCGGATCGCGCGATTCCGAAAGCGCAGCAAAGATGCGCCATGCATCCGAACTGCTCCGTGCCAAGGCACCGCATCTCGAGCAGGACGGCGAAATGCATGGCGATTCGGCGCTGTCGCAGGTGCTTCGCGAACGCGTGCTGCCGCATTCGCGGCTGAACGGCGAGGCCAATCTCCTCGTCTTCCCCAATCTCGATGCTGCGAACATCACGCTCAATGTGGTCAAGAGCGTTACCGACGCGCTCCATGTCGGGCCGATCCTGCTCGGCGCTGCCAAGCCGGCCCATATCCTGACGCCTTCCGTGACATCGCGCGGCATCGTCAACATGACTGCGCTTGCCGTGGTGGAGGCATCACAGCGCGTTGATTGAGACAGGGACCGTCTTATTGCTGCCGCATGGCCGTGGATGGTTCAGGCGCATTCGCACCCGTCGAATGCCCCTGAACTTTCCGGACCGCCTCATGCATCGGACACTCCAATCTGCCATCATCGCCGCGGCCGCAATTCTCGCGACGGCCCCGCTTGCTTATGCCAATTCCGACAATTGCGTGCGGATGCAGGAACGTCTCGACCAATTGAACAGCAATGCCGATGTCGACGACTACGAGTTGCAACTCCGCCGCGACCGCGTGGTGGCTGCGCTCGATGCCAATGACTGCCCCATCGTTGACTCGCCCATTCACGATGAGCCGCATTACGACGTGCCGCTGCGCGATCAACCAATACCCGACTATCCGGTACACGAGGCACCCCAGCGCGATTACCCGCTGCGTGACACGCCGCGGCGTGCGACTGCCGCGCCTTCCTATGAGATTTATGGAACCGAGCCGGAACCTGTCGAGCCGGAAATGAGCACGGCTCCCGTTTCCGGCGGACGTTACCAGACGCTGTGCGTGCGCAGCTGCGACGGCTATTATTTCCCGATCTCCTACGATACGGGTGCGGAGAATTTCGCGCGCGATCAAGCGCAATGCCAGTCTCAATGTACCGGCGCGAAACTGTTTTATCGGCCGACCGAGAATCAGGACCCCGCCGCGATGATTTCGCTGCGCGGCGATGCCTACCGGAACACGCCGAACGCCTTCAAATTCCGCAAGGTCGGCGCCAATGGAACGCCGCAATGCAGCTGTCAAAAGACGGCCGGCGACTTCAAGGCACTCGGCGATCCGAGGAAAGTGGCAGCGCCAACGCCCAAACCCGCTATAGCCGAGCCAACCAAACCGGCCGCACCAACGATCGAGACCGCGACGCCTGCCGAGGCTGCAAAGCCATCAGCCCAACCACAAGAGGCGAAGACCGAGCCTGCCGTTCCTGCCGGCCAGCCTGCGACGCAGGCCTCCTCGATCATTCAACTCGGAGAACCAGAGGCGAAGAAGGCCGAGGTGGAGAAGCCGAAGCCGCTTACCGAAGACAAGCCGATCGATCCCAACCGCAAGGTCAGGGTCGTCGGGCCAACGTTCCTTCCCGACCAAGAAGGGGCAGCAGATCCGCAAGCTCCGGACCAGAAGTCAGCCCGGTAAGCGCGATGCGCAGCGGCATGAACAGGCTCTTGCCCTTGCGCCCGCTCTGATCCTTGACCGCATCGGTCCACTGTTTCCAGGTCTCCCGGCTCCAGGGCTCGGCCGGCAGCAGGTCGAAAGCGGCGCGCACGAAATCAATATCCTCCGCGGCCACAGCCACATCCGTTGCGGGCCCCTCGTTCACGATCGTCCACCAGGCGGCGGCATCTGAAACCTTCGAAAGGTTGCCGCGCACGGCGAGCCAAAAGGCTCCCGCCCGGACGCCCTTAACACCAAGCGCTGCGAGCCGGTCACTGACTTCCTCGAAAGGCATCGCATGGATCAGGGCACGGTTGAGCGCATCGAGATCGGCAGGATCGAATTTCGACGCCGATTTCGATGTCGCGGCCGGATCGAATATGGCGGCCAGCGAAGCCATGTCCGGCACTGCGGTAACATTTTCCGATGTGCCGATCAGCATGGCAAGGCTCGCCACCGCCATCGGCTCGTAGCCATCGCCGCGCAGGCTGCCGATCGACAATGCGCCGGTGCGCTTGGAAATTCCTTCGCCAGATGCCGTCGTCAGGAGATTGATATGGCCGAGCGCCGGAACCTTCGCGCCCAGCGCCTCGATAATCGAGATCTGGACGCCGCTATTGGTGATGTGGTCATTGCCGCGGATGATATGGGTAATGTCCATGTCGATATCGTCGACCACTGAAGTGAAGGTATAAAGATAGGTCCCGTCTTCGCGCACCAGGACCGGATCGGACAGCGAGGAGAGATCGACGGTTTCGCGGCCGCGCACCAGATCGTCCCAATGAACCTCAGTGCGCGCTATCGCAAATGGATCGTCCTTGAAATTCGGCAGCAGAAAGCGCCAGTGCGGCCGGCGACCCTCGGCCTCGAGCTTCTCCCGATCGGCCGCGGTCAGCTTCAACGCCTCGCGGCCATAGATCGGCGGCAGCCGGCGCGCCAGGCGCAGCTTGCGCTTGCGCTCGAGTTCCTCGGCGGTCTCGTAGCACGGATAAAGGACGCCCGCGGCCTTGAGTTTTTCGGCAGCAGCGTCATAGAGCGGAATGCGCTTCGACTGATATTCGATGCGCACTGGCTCGATGCCGAGCCAATCAAGATCGGCGATCGTTGCCTCGGCATATTCCGTCTTCGAACGCACGGTATCCGTATCGTCGAAGCGCAGGATGAACTGCCCCTTGTTCTGCAGCGCGAACAGCCAGTTGAACAAGGCTATGCGTGTGTTGCCGATATGGATGAAGCCGGTCGGAGACGGTGCAAAACGGACGATGGTGGTCATTGGTGGGGCATATCGGATGGCGCCTGCAATGGCAATATGGGCCGCGATTGCGCGCGGCCCATATTTCTTTAGTCGTCGTTGAGGACGAGGCCCTTCGTCAACTCCAGCGCCTGCCGTTCGAACAGACTGCGGTAAATACCGCCCCCGAGCCGGATCAGCGCCTCATGGTTGCCCTCCTCGACGATCTTGCCGTGGTCGAAGACCAGCAGCCGGTCAAGCGAGCGCACCGTGGAAAGACGATGCGCAATCACGAGCGTCGTCCGTCCTTGCATCAGCCGCTCCATCGCCTGCTGGATCAGCACTTCGGATTCTGAATCGAGGCTCGATGTCGCCTCGTCCAGAATGAGGATCGGTGCATCCGCAAGGAACGCCCTGGCGATCGCCACACGTTGCCGCTCACCGCCCGAAAGCTTGACACCACGTTCGCCGACGAGCGTGCTGTAGCCCTTGGGCAACGCCGAGATGAACTCGTGCGCGCTTGCCTGCCGCGCCGCTTCCTCGATCTCCTCCTGTGAGGCGCCGGGACGGGCATAGGCGATGTTCTCCGCCAGCGTCCGGTGAAACAGGATCGGCTCCTGCTGCACGATGGCGATCTGCTGGCGCAGCGACGCCTGCCGCACCTCGGCGATATCCTGACCGTCGATCAGAATCCGGCCCGCCTTCACGTCGTGCAGCCGCTGGATCAGCTTGACGAATGTCGTCTTGCCTGACCCCGAATGACCGACGAGTCCCACCCGCTCGCCCGCCCGGATCGTCACCGAGAACCGGTCATAGAGCGGCAGGCGGTGCGCACCGTAGAGGAAGGTGACGTTGTCGAATTCAATCCTGCCTTCGGTGATGACAATCGGCTTTGCACCTGGACGATCCTCGATGCCGAGGCGTTGACTCTGAATATCAACCAGTTCCTCCATGTCGTTGATCGAGCGCTGCAAGTTGCGGATGTGCATCCCGACTTCGCGCAAATATCCCTGCAGGATGAAGAACGACGTCAGCACGAAAGTGATGTCACCGGCGCTGGCATTTCCGTCTGCCCAGAGGATAAGCGCAAAACCGATCACCGCCGCCCGCAGGAAGAGCAGCATCGTTCCTTGTGTCGTGCCGTTCCACGTCCCCCTGATCCAGGTGCGCGCCGTCCGGTCCTTCCACTTGTCCAGAACCTTGACGAGACGCGCATCCTCGCGGCTTTCCGCGCCAAAGCCCTTCACCACCATGTTGCAGCTGACGGCGTCCGCAAGCGAACCGCCGAGCTTCGTATCCCAGCGATTGGCAAGGCTTGCCATTGGCGCGACGAAGCCGAGCGACATCATCACCGTAACAGTGACGAAAACCAGCGAACCTATGCCGATAATGACGCCCATCAGCGGCCAGTACCAGGCCATCAGGATCGTCGATCCTGCGAGCATTATGATCGATGGGAACAAGGCCAGCAGTAGCGTATCGTTAAGCAGGTCGAGCGCCCACATGCCGCGCGTTACCTTGCGCACGGTCGATCCGGCAAAGCTGTTCGCGTGCCAGTCGGTCGAGAAACGCTGGATGCGAAAGAATGCGCCGGAAGCGATGTCGGTCATCATCTTCAAGGTCAGGTGCGTCACGGCAACGAAGGTGACATGCCTGAGAATGATCGCGCCGAGCGACAGGGCAAGAAGCGCCCCGAACGCCGCCATTGCGGCATTCCAGACAATTTCCTCACGGGCGTGCCCATTGACGACGGCATCGACGAGCCGGCCAGAATAGAGCGGCGTCAATACGTCGGCAAGGGTCGAAAGCATGACCGCCCCGGCGATAATGCCCACGCGCACCGGCTGCTTCTGCCAGTGGCGCAAGGTGAATCCGAGAACGGCGCGGAATGCTCCCCCGCGCAGGTTGAAACGCAAAAATTTCATGACAATGTCCGGCGCCCAATTGCACCGGCCTCACAGATAATCAGGAACGAGCTTGCCGTGTTGTGGATAGGAATCAGTACGGCAGAAGTGATTTGGCGACTTGCCCGAATACGGGAAAGGCCAATGTCGGCGATGGGTTACCTTGACATGTGAAGGTAATTGAAAAGCCTCGTGGGCTTTTCCGCATCACGTGTCAGGAACGAACGCCGCCCCGCGGGGACATATGGAAAACTGTCATTCGAAAACCTCCCGGTCTTCATTGCCGGACTTGGGCTTATAGGTGAATCGCTTTCGCGCGCCAAGCACCAATTTTTTCAACTTCGCGTGTTTGCGACATGGGTGAGGCGCGCCTGCAACAGTTGCCTCAGCGATCCCGGAATCGATTGGTGATCGGATAGCGGCGGTCCCGGCCGAAATTCTTCCTGGTGACCTTCACACCCGGAGCCGATTGCCGGCGCTTGTATTCGGCGATGTAGAGAAGGTGCTCGATCCGCTCGACTGTCGCCCGATCGTGACCGCGCTCCACGATTTCATCGACGCTCATCTCGTTCTCCACGAGGGATTCCAGAATATCGTCGAGAACCGGATAGGGCGGCAGCGAGTCCTGGTCGGTCTGGTTTTCACGCAGTTCGGCCGACGGCGCCTTGCTGATGATGTTGACCGGAATGACCTCGCCCGATGGCCCGAGTCCACCGGCCGGAACGTTCTTGTTGCGCCACTCGGACATGGCGTAGACCTGCATCTTGTAGAGGTCCTTGATTGGATTATACCCGCCGTTCATGTCGCCATAGAGTGTGGCATAGCCGACCGACATCTCCGACTTGTTGCCCGTCGTCACTACCATCGAACCGAACTTGTTGGAGATCGCCATCAGGATTGTACCGCGGGCGCGGCTTTGCAGGTTTTCCTCGGTGATCCCTTCCTTGGTGCCTGCGAAAATCGGGCCCAGCGCTTTGAGAAACCCTTCTACCGGCTCGAAGATCGGCACAATGTCGTAGCGGCAGCCGAGCATGCGGGCGCAATCCTCGGCATCCTTCAGCGAATCCTTCGACGTATAGGCATAAGGCATCATCACCGCGCGCAAGCGTTCTTCGCCCAAGGCATCGACGGCAAGCGCGGCGCAGATCGCCGAATCGATGCCGCCGGAAAGCCCGAGCACGACATCCTTGAAACCGTTCTTGTTGACGTAGTCGCGCAGGCCAAGCATGCAGGCGCGGTAATTGGCCTCCTCGCCTTCTGGGATACGCGACATCGGACCTTCGCCGCACGACCAGCCATCTGCGCCACGCTTCCAGGTCGTCACCATCAGTTGCTCTTCGAACTGCGACATCTGGAAGGCCAGATTCTTGTCGGAATTGAAGGCAAAGGAGGCGCCGTCGAAAATGAGATCATCCTGGCCGCCGAGCTGATTGGCGAAGATAAGGGGCAACCCCGTCTCGATCACCTGGCGCAGCGCCACCTGATAGCGAACGTCGACCTTGCCGCGATAATAGGGCGAGCCATTGGGAACGCAGAGTATCTCCGCGCCGCTCTCCGCCAGCGTTTCGCAGACACCGAGATCACCCCAGATATCCTCGCAGATCGGAACGCCGATCCGCACGCCGCGGAAGTTCACCGGCCCCGGCATCGGACCGGCCTGGAACACGCGCTTCTCGTCGAACTCGCCATAATTCGGCAGGTCCACCTTGAAACGCTCGGCGATGACCCTGCCCTCATCCAGCACCATGACGGCATTGTGCAGGCCCGATGGTCGTTTCAACGGAATCCCCATAATCACACCCGGACCGCCATCCGCCGTATCGGCGGCAAATTCGTTCACCGCCTTCTCGCAGGCATCAATGAACGAACGCTTCAGAACAAGGTCTTCCGGCGGATAGCCTGAGATAAATAGCTCGGTGAAGAGGATCAGATCGGCGCTCTGCCGCGCTGCATCGGCCCGCGCCTCACGGGCTTTGGCAAGATTCCCTTTGATATCGCCGAGCACGGGGTTGAGCTGAGCGATAGCGATGCGGAGAACGTCAGTATTTTTGCTCATAGTGAACATATATCGTTTCGTTGCAGGCAAAACAAGGCGAGCGCGCTCTTCCTAGGCAAAAAACACGCTCCAGAGCGTATAGAGCCAGACGGCGGCCACAAGGATAACCGAGATGAGCACGGCGAGCGATCCACAATCCTTGGCGATCTGGATCTCCCTGTGAAAATCAAGCGAAACGGCATCGCAGGCAGCCTCGATGCCGGTATTGAGCACCTCGATCAGGATCAGGAACAGCACCGATCCGGTCAATAGCAGAAAGGCAAGTCCCGAAGGCGCAATGAAGGCGGCAACCGGTATCGAGATGAAGAAGAGAGCGAGTTCCTGTTGAACCGCCTTTTCATGCATGGCCAAATGTTTCAAAGCCCGCATGGAATTGATGAATGCCAGTACCAGCCGATGCATGCCCACCCTCATTTGTCTGCACAAGCTTTAGAGCGAGTTCGGCTAAGGTCAATCCCCGGGCGTTTCATTGACGGCTACGACAACGCCCCCGCCGCTCTTCTCGTATTGGGGCAGATGATCCTCGATGGCATAGTAATCGCCCTTATCGGCGACGAAGATATGGCATGCGCCTCGCAGACTGGTTGGCTCCTCGAATGCGCCGGCCATGACGGAAATATGATCGAGATCGCGATGCTTCCAGAACAGCGCCGAACCGCAATTCCTGCAAAAGCCCCGCCGCGCGAAAGCGCTCGCCTCGTACCAGCTGACGTTCTCTTCGCCCGAAATGCTGATCGCATCGTTCTCAACATTGGTCGCAGCATAAAAATGTCCCGACTGCTTGCGGCATTGCGAGCAATGGCAATAGACGACCCCGCGCAGTTCCCCCCTCGCCTCAAAATGGACCCTGCCGCAAAGGCACGATCCTTTATGCGTTTCCCTCATGCCCATACCTCCCAATGATTGGCGGATTCCAGTTATTTTTTCGGCTCGGGCTTCTTTGAGCGGGCAGCCGCCACAGCAAGTACGAAGGCGCCGAACACCGCCGACAAGAGCGAGCCAAGGAGCACGCCGAGCTTCGTCTCGTCCTGCAGCAGCGGCGACTTGTCATAGGCGAGAAGGCCGATGAACAGGCTCATGGTGAAGCCGATGCCGCACAGGATCGCGACGCCATAGATCTGCACCCATGTCGCTCCAGGCGGGCGTTCGGCAAGACGAAGCTTGATCGCCAGCCAGGCAAAGGCGAAGACGCCAAGCTGCTTGCCGATGAAGAGGCCAGCCGCAACGCCGATCGGCACGGGATCGGCAAGGTTTGACAGCGATACACCGCTGAAGGACACACCGGCATTGGCGAAACCGAAGATCGGCACGATGATGAAGCCTACCCAGGGCTGGATGGCATGTTCGAGTTCGACGAGCGGCGAATCAGCCTCGCCGCGCTTGCCTTTCATCGGAATTGTCAGCGCGAGGAGAACACCGGCGATCGTTGCGTGGATGCCGGACTTGAACACCAGAATCCAGAGGATGACGCCGAGAACGAGATAGGCCCAGAGCCGCACCATGCCGAGATAATTCATGGCGACGAGAATGGCGAATACCGCCGCCATGCCGGCGAGCGCCGGAACATTCAGGCCTTCGGAGTAGAACAGCGCGATGATGATGACCGCACCGAGATCATCGATGATGGCAAGGGCGGTCAGGAAAACCTTGAGCGAGAGCGGCACGCGCGCGCCGAGCAGCGAGAGAACGCCGAGCGAAAAGGCGATATCCGTCGCCGAAGGAATTGCCCAGCCGCGAATGGTGGCGCCCTCATTGAAGAACAGAAAGATCAGCGCGGGGACCATCATCCCGCCGACTGCCGCAAAGCCTGGCAAAGCGCGCCGCGACCAGGTGGACAATTGTCCGCTGATCATTTCGCGCTTTATTTCAAGCCCGACAAGCAGGAAGAAAATCGCCATCAGGGCGTCATTGATCCAATGGAGGATGCTGAGCCCGCCGACGTAAGTCTTGAGAAAACCGAAATAATCTTCGCTGAGCGGTGAATTGGCGATGATCAGGGCAAGAGCCGCAACCGCCATCAGAATGATGCCGCCAGCAGCCTCATTCTCCATGAACGAACGGAACGACGCAGTCAGGCGGATTCGGCGCGTGGGTTTTATGTCCATGCAGACTTGATAGAATCCTGAAACGGAAAACTCCAGTCCCGAAATCCGCCTTTCCCGCGTTGGTTGCGTGGCGGGCTACTGCGCCAGCCCGATCTGCTTCATGAAACTCAAATTGTCCCAGAAAAGATATTCCTCGTCCATCACGGCGGCGGGCGTCCAATGGCCAAGCGTCGCCATCGTCAGCTTGAACGGCTTGCCGGTGGGCGCGATGGACTTGCCATCGGGTGTCGGCATCGGTTTGGTGAACGTGCCTTCCATCACTCCAATCACGCCGGTCCACTGGCCTTGGCCGAACCGCACCGGGTGCACATTGATATGCGTATCCGGCGCATAGACGAATATCGCCTTCAATTCCTCGACGTGATCGTGAAGCCCCTTCGTCGTGTGACCATCGGGATAGTGGACGAGAATATCGGCAGCGTGGCTTTCGCCCAGGCGATCCCATTTCTGGTTCGTATAGACATCGAAGTCGAGCGTATCGAATGTTTTCAGATTGGTGTCCGTCGTCTTCTCGGCATTCTGATATTTGGCGAGTTCTTCCATGAGGGCGGGAAGAGCCTTTTCCGCAGCCTTTGCGGGATCTTCTGCATATGCTTGAGCTGGCAGTCCGATCGTCAATGCAGCGAAGGCAACAACAATATAGTTGTTCATGGCTGAATTCCTTTTCTGGAAATATTTCAAATTGAAATCGTCAGTATTGGCCAAGCCAAAATCGTCAGCCTGCCGTGACGTACGTTATATAAACAAAGGGCGGCCATAAAGACCGCCCCTTCGGGAATAGTGGCAGACAGTGCGTCGCTCAGGCGTTGACTGCCAGCTTCTGCGGGTGGCTGTCGCGCTCCTTCTTCAGAAGCTCGGCGACGAGGAATGCCAGTTCCAATGCCTGGTCGGCATTGAGACGCGGATCGCAGTGCGTGTGGTACCGATCCGAGAGGTCGTCCGCCGATATGGCGCGGGCGCCGCCAGTGCACTCCGTGACGTTCTTGCCGGTCATCTCGATATGGATGCCTCCGGGATAGGTCCCTTCGGCATGATGAACTGCAAAAAAGCTCTCGACTTCCTTGAGGATACGGTCGAAGGGCCGCGTCTTGTAGCCATTGGCGGTGATCGTGTTGCCATGCATCGGATCGCAGGACCAGACGACATTGCGACCTTCCTTTTGTACCGCGCGGATCAGCTTGGGCAGATGGTCGCCTACCTTGTCATGGCCGAACCGGGCGATGAGGGTAAGGCGCCCTGCTTCGTTGGCCGGATTGAGCAGGTCGATCAGGCGGATCAGATCGTCTGGCTCAAGCGTCGGGCCGCATTTCAGGCCAAGCGGGTTCTTGATGCCCCGGCAGTACTCGACATGCGCGTGGTCTGCCTGACGTGTGCGATCACCGATCCAGATCATGTGGCCGGACGTGCCGTACCAGTCACCGGAGGTGGAATCGACGCGGGTCAGCGCTTCTTCATAGCCGAGCAGCAAGGCCTCGTGGCTGGTATAGAAATCCGTCTCGCGCAGTTGGGCGTTGGTTTCCGAGGTGATCCCGACGGCGCGCATGAAGTCCATCGTATCGGCAATGCGGCGGGCCAGCTTGCCATAACGCTCGCCCTGCGGGCTGTCGGAAACGAAGCCGAGCATCCACTGGTTGACGTTTTCGAGATTGGCATAGCCGCCCTGCGCGAAAGCGCGCAGCAGGTTCAGCGTAGCGGCAGACTGGCGATAAGCCATCTCCTGACGCGCCGGGTCCGGGATACGGGCCTGCTCGGTGAATTCGGTGCCGTTGATGATATCGCCGCGGTAAACGGGCAGCTCAATGCCATCCTTCGTCTCCGTGTCGGCCGAGCGCGGCTTGGCGAACTGGCCGGCGATACGGCCGATCTTCACCACCGGCTGCGACGCTCCGAAGGTCAGGACAACGGCCATCTGCAGGAAGACGCGGAAGAAGTCGCGAATATTGTCGGCGCCATGCTCGGCAAAGCTTTCGGCGCAATCGCCGCCCTGGAGCAAAAATCCCTCTCCGCGCGAGACTGCGGCCAGCTGCTTTTTCAGCTTGCGCGCTTCACCTGCAAAAACGAGCGGCGGATAGGTACGAAGACGGGCCTCGACATCGCTCAAAGCCTGAGCGTCCGGATAAAAAGGCATCTGCTTTACCGGTTTGCCTCTCCAGGAAGTCGGTGTCCAGTTCTTCGTCATTATTGCACCCTGTTATGACCTTCGATATCGGTTGTAATTGATTGTGTTTTCCCGGGCTTTGCCGGAGGCGCTCATATAGTCCAATTGCTGCAGATATACCAGTCCCGTCGGCAACAGCGGACAATATCAAGCGAACATGCCCATGGACATACGGGACGCCCCTCTCAGGAACCGACATTTGAGCGTTCGGAGGGTCATTATAGCGTCTGCCATAACGTGTTGATTATGGCCTATGGGCAAGGGAAGACGCGATCGATTACACGATGAAGCGGTTCCTGCAATCTCTACTCAAGTACCTCGATTGTGTATTCTCGGGGAATGGTGGACGTCGCAGTAAACCACTCCGACGCGCGGGTTCGTTGCTGATGAAAATCAAAGGCAGCGCGATCTACAAAAAGCTCCTCCACCCGCCACACCAGAGCATCATCGGTCTGCAACACATCAAAAGAGATGCAGCCTGGCTCGGCCCTGGTAAGTCGAAGGTGGTCGGGAAGATAATCGATGACAAGCGCAACATCGTGCATCGATGCGCATCGCAGGAAGCCAGAAAGTCTAACCGCGTCTGTTCTGTTATCCATAATATTCCATCCATTTACGGCAGCGATTTCATCGTGCTGCTGCCCTTAGCCAGCCGGTTTCAAGGTCAAACAGGTCTTGAGTGTACCAACGTCAGCGTACCGTTTGATTTTCGCTTTTACATCAATGAGTGCGGCGTGGCTCTAGAGCCGAGAGACATTAGTTTTTAAGTTCGCGTGTTGCCAGTTGCGAAAATCACCATTGTCGGCAGCGCCGTTTTGATTTACGTTAACGTCAAGGTAAGATCTGGGAGGATCGATGAAGGATATACGTTTTCTGGCGGCGGACGGCTTTCCGCTGCACGGTCATCTGTATGAAGGCGGCGGCGAAGAGCCGGCCGTCCTGATTTCGTCTGCAGCCGCCGTCCCTGACGCAATCTACCGGCATTTTGCCGCCCATCTCATCGATCTCGGCGCATCCAAGGTTCTTACCTACGACTACCGCGGCGTCGCCCGCTCCGAGGCTCCCAGCCGCTGGAAATCGCGCCTCAACCTCAAGGATTGGGGCGTTCTCGACTTTCCCGCCGCTGTTGATGAACTCAGGCGCCTCTCGGGATCGCGCCCCATGGTCGGTATCGGCCATTCCTATGGCGGCGTTGCCCTCGGTCTCAGCAACCGGTCTGCGAGCTTCGAGCGATATGCACTGCTGGCGTCCTTGTCCGGCTACTATCGCAATACGGCGCAGCCCTGCGCCATGTACGCCAAGATGAACCTTGTCGGAGTGCCGCTTACAATTCCCTTCGGCAAATTGCCCAAATGGGGCGGGCTCGGCGAAGCCGTGCCGGGCACGATATTCCGTGACTGGGCCCGCTGGTGCCGCAATCCGAACTTCCTGTTCTCCGACCCTGCGGTTCCAGAAGCGCAAAACTTTCAGAAGGTGACGATCCCCCTCCTCTCGGTTGGCATCACCGACGATGTCTGGGGAACGCCCCGCGCGGTCGAAAGCCTGCTGCGCCGCTTCGACAATGCCTCCGTTCTGCACGAGATGTGGTATTCCCCGGCAAGTTCGGACGGCGCGCCGATCGGTCATCTCGGTTTCTTCCGCAAACACCAGGCCAATAAACTGTGGCCGGCCGTGACGGATTGGCTGCTTAACGCCAAGGTTCCGGATGGGGCGGCGTTGCGGCCGGAAATGCGCGCCGCCTAGGCCTGCCTTTTGACGCGAGCCGCCGCAGCCCGAGTGCGGTCAATCGACACGTTTCCCATCGACCACGCGGTAGCTCGGCCTGTACATCGTCACCAGTTCTTCGGAAGCTGTCGGATGCACCGCCATCGTCCTGTCGAAATCATCCTTGGTGCAGCCTGCCTTGATCGGAATGGCGAGGAGCTGCGCCATTTCACCGGCGTCCGGCCCGAGTATGTGCGCGCCGATAACCCGGCGTGTCGCTGCATCGACGATCAGCTTGGTCAGCATCTTGTCCTTGGCGCCGGATAGCGTGTTGCGCATCGGGCGGAACAGGGCGCGATAGACTTCGAGCTCTTTGTATTCCCTTGCAGCGTCCGCTTCGCAAAGCCCGACCGTGCCGATCTCGGGCTGCGAGAAGACGGCAGTCGCAATGTATTTATGGTCAGGTTTGGTTGGATTGTTCTTGAAGGCCGTTTCGAGGAAGCACATCGCCTCGTGAATGGCGACCGGCGTAAGCTGCACGCGGTTGGTCACGTCGCCCACCGCCCAGATATTGTCTTTGGTCGTGCGCGAATAGGCATCGACCTTGATCGCGCCGAGTTCGTCGACCTCGACGCCGGCTGCTTCAAGGCCAAGCGACTTTGTGTTCGGCACGCGCCCGATGGCGAGCATCACCTGGTCGGCTTCGATGCTGTCGCCCGAGCCGAGCTGCACGGCGAGCCTTCCGTCACCCGAACGCCTGACCTCCTTGATCATCTCGACGCAGCGAATGCGAATACCCTTCTCGGTCATCGATGCATGCAGCAATTGCCGCAAATCATGGTCGAAGCGCGAAAGGATTTCCTTGCCGCGGTAGATGAGGGTCGTTTCAACGCCGAGGCCATGGAAAATATTGGCAAACTCGACGGCAATATAGCCGCCGCCTTCGATGACGATGGCTTTCGGCAGTTCGGCAAGATGGAACGCCTCGTTGGAATTGATGCAGAGATCATGTCCCGGCAACGCCGCATGCGGATTGGGATGACCGCCCGTGGCCACAAGAATTTGATCCGCTGTCACCCGCTTGCCGGTCTTGAGGATCTCGATCGTGTGGTCATCGATCAGTACAGCCCGGCTGTCATGGATCTCGACGTTGGAATTGTCGAGCCCCAGCCGGTAAAGGCCTTCGAGGCGGGCAATTTCGCGGTCCTTATTGGCAATGAACGTCGGCCAGTCGAAGCTCGCCTCCCCGACGCTCCAGCCATAGCCGGCCGACGCCTCGAAATGTTCCGGAAATTGTGACGCGTAGACGAAGAGCTTTTTCGGCACGCAGCCGCGGATGACGCAGGTGCCGCCCATCCGGTATTCTTCGGCAAGGCCGACTTTTTTGCCCATGGCGCCCGCAAGCCTACCGGCGCGCACGCCGCCCGATCCGCCTCCGATAACGAAGAGGTCATAATCAAAGCCTGTCATGGCAAGGCACTCCGAATCTGCTGAGGTTCATTGCATATGGGTTCTATCGCGGTGTCTTGAAAGAACAAAGCCCGGCGCTGGGGCCGGGCTCTGTGGAAAGTTTCAAACGGGGCGACGCCGTTACTGCTTCGGCTTTGCCGGCGTCTCGGCCTTGGCAGGCGCCGGCGCATTGGCTGGCGCCATCGTCGCAGCGGTTGCCGCAATCTTCTCGGCGACAGCCTGCGCGAGGTCGCGGGCGACGCCGCGCTGCCAGATCGAGGCGGCCTTGTTCACCTCACGCGTCACGATCGGCCCTTCCGAAAGGAGCTTGAGGCCGGCCGGGGACGTGTAGAAACCGGTGATGGCGTTAAGTTCCTCTTCAGTGAAGGAGACCGCATAGGCACGGGCGGCTTCGTTCTCAAGGTCGGCACGGCGCGCTGCGAGCTTGATCGCCTGCTCGTCGACGGCAGAACTGATCACCGATTCGAGATTGGGATCTTTCTGGATAAGCTCGGCCTTGAGGCCGCGCGCGGCATCGGGAAGGATCGAGTCGAACATGTCAGTCGCCTTGATGGCGGCCACCGCTGCACGGGCAGCTGCGAGATGCGAAGGGGTGATTTCCTGAGCTTGTGCCGAGCAGAGACCGCCCAGCACGATCGCAACAGACAAGGGTGCAATCAAGCGGCGAAAGCCAGATGCAAGGTTCATGAGTTTATCGCTCCGTTTTCGTTGTCAGTGTGCGGATGCCGTCAGCGCCAGCTAGAATGGCCACGCGCGCCAGATCCAGAAAAAGTCCATGCTCCACCACGCCGGGAATGGCGTGCAAAGCGAGTGATAAGGCTCTTGTATCCGGAATGCGGCCAAAAGATGCATCCAGGATCAAATGCCCGCCGTCTGTAACAAATGGTTCGGCTCCCGTCATCCTCAATGTAAGTGGCCCCGACAGATCGAGTGAGGATGCAGCGCGCTCGATGGCAATCTTCGTCGCCGCTAGCCCGAAACGATTGACCTCGACAGGCAGAGGAAACGCGCCGAGTGCTTCGACAAGCTTGGTTTCGTCGGCAATAACCACCATCCGCTTGGAGGCGGCAGCAACGATCTTCTCACGCAGCAGGGCCCCGCCGCCGCCCTTGATGAGGGTCAGCTCGGGATCAACCTCGTCCGCGCCGTCTATCGTCAGGTCAAGTTCTGGCGTCTCTTCGAGCGTCGTGAGCCTGACGCCAAGTTCGCGGCAAAGCGCGGCCGTGCGCTCCGACGTCGGCACGCCAATGACATCAAGACCGTCCTTGACCCGCACCGCGAGCAGCCGCACGAATTCCTCCGCGGTCGAGCCCGTGCCGATGCCGAGCCGCATGCCGTCCTCGACATAGGTCAGCGCCTCGGCCGCGGCCTTGATCTTCAATGTTTTGGCATCCATCGGTGGTGCGCCTTCTTGTAGCTTTGACTTGATATGGCTTTGCCTTGACACTGGGCTCCCTAACACGTCAGACGATCGGGTCAAGGCTCATTGCCGGATTTATCCCGGCCTGATTATCGTACATGCATGCATCAGGGCACCGAACACACAATTTATCGCAACCTTCGCTCCGAACCGCGAATGCCACAGGAAAAAATATGCCTCAGCCAATCGTTGTTTTCGACCTAGACGGAACCCTGGTGGATACGGCCCCTGATCTACTCGACAGCCTCAATCATTGCCTTGAAGCCAAGGATATGGAGAAAATCGATCCCGTCGCGCTGCGCCGCTATGTCGGCCATGGCGGCCGCGTCATGATCGAGCGCGCCTTCGAGGCGCAGCAGAAGCATTTAAGCACGGAAGAACTCGACCGGCTGGTCGATATCTTCATCGAGCACTACGGTATGCACATGCCGGGTCGTTCCGCGCTTTATGAAGGTGCCGAACAGGCGATGGAACAGTTGGCCGAAGCCGGCTATCTCCTCGCCGTCTGCACCAACAAGTTCGAGGGGTTGTCGGTCAAGCTTCTGGATGGGCTTGGCCAGACCTCGCGCTTCGGCGCTATCTGCGGCGGGGATTCATTCTCCTTCCGCAAGCCTGATCCGCGTCATCTTATCGAGACCATCCGCAAGGCGGGCGGCGATCCGGAGCGCGCCGTCATGATCGGCGACAGCCGCACCGACATCGATACGGCCAAGGCGGCAGGCATTCCTGTCGTTGCCGTCGACTTCGGCTATTCGGACTTGCCAGTTTCTGCTTATGATCCTAGCCGCATCATTTCGCATTTTCGCGAATTGAAGGTGGAACTCGCAAATGAGTTGATCGGGTCGGTGGATGCATGACGCAAGCAGCCTGCCGGAACAAATGAAGACCAGGCACGTTTAAGTTTCCGAGATAAAAGGCCGTTTTGGCCGAAATCTGCGTATTTCTTACTTCTATGAAACGTGTGCGAGGCACTGCGTCTCGCAAGGAGGAGAAATTGAAGAAACTGACCTCAGTACTTTCTGCCTTGGCAATGGTTGGGGGCATGGCGACTGCCACAAACGTTCCTGCCTACTCTGCACCACTTGCGCCGGTGACGATTGAAACCGGCAACGCCAACATCGATCAGGTCCAGTACCGGCGCCATTGGCGCGGCGGTGGCTGGAACGGCAACCGTGGTTGGTATCGTGACCGCGGCTGGAGCGGACGCCCATATTGGCGCGGTGGCGGCGGCTATTGGGGCGGCTATCGCGGCTACGACTACTATCGCCCGGGCTACAGATATTATAACGGGGCATGGTTCCCGCTTGCAGCCTTTGGAACCGGCCTGATCATAGGCAATGCTTTCAGCGCGCCGCCTGTCTATCGCTACGGTGGACCTGTCTATAGGACTGGCGGATCTCACGTGCGGTGGTGCTATGACCGCTACCGCTCATATCGCGCCTACGACAATAGTTTTCAGCCCTATTCCGGGCCGCGCCGCCAGTGTGTTTCGCCTTACTGATCATTCGCCTTACTGATCAAAGGAATCGGGGTGATTCATCAGAGCCCGGGACCAAAATCCCGGGCTTTCTTTCGGTTATCCCATCTGCAGCCCATGGATTAGACGAAAGTAGTCTTGCGCTTGCCTCTGCCGTGATGCAGTTGCCTAATTTTTAATCCGGCCGCCCGGCCACAGCCTTAAACGATGGATTGTGCTTGCTTTTTTCGATGAACCCGCTTGAATGTCCCTTATATGAAGGGGATTTTGAGTGAAGCCATTTGACGAGATGATCAAAATAGGCGGCGACGTTCGACCGCCCTATGAACAACTGAAATGCTGGCTCGACACCCAGAACCCCGAGCGGTTGGCGCAAAAAGCCCTTGATGCTGAAAACGTTTTCCGCAAAACGGGTATCACATTCGCCGTCTACGGCGACGAAGAGGCAGCCGAGCGCATCATACCCTTCGATATCATCCCGCGCATCATCACCGGCAATGAATGGCGTCGCCTGTCGCAGGGCATCGAACAGCGTGTGATGGCGCTCAACGCCTTCCTCGACGATATTTATCATCGCCAGGAGATTATCCGTGCCGGACGCATCCCGCGCGAACTCTTCACGCACAACGATGCCTACCTTCCGGAAATGGTCGGATTTCGTCCGCCTGGCAACGTCTACACGCACATTATCGGCGTTGACATCGTCAGGACACAGGAGAACCAGTTCTACGTTCTCGAAGACAATGCCCGCACGCCTTCCGGCGTTTCCTACATGCTGGAAAACCGCGAAACCATGATGCAGCTCTTCCCGGAGCTCTTCCAGCAAATCAAGGTTCGCCCCGTCGAAACCTACCCAAAGCTGCTCAGGCAATCGCTGGCCGCAGTAGCGCCGCCCGGATGCAAGGGCCCGCCCACGATCGCAGTCCTCACTCCTGGTATTTTTAATTCCGCCTATTTCGAACATGCATTCCTAGCCGATCAGATGGGTGTTGAACTCGTCGAAGGCAGCGATCTCAAGGTGGAAGACGGCAAGGTTGTCATGCGGACCACCGAAGGCAATCGCGCCATCGACGTGCTTTACCGGCGGGTGGACGATTCCTTCCTCGATCCCCTCACCTTCCGCAGGGATTCCGCGCTTGGCGTGCCCGGCATCATGGATGTCTACCGTTCGGGAAACATCACGATTGCAAACGCGCCCGGCACCGGGATCGCTGACGACAAGGCGCTCTATTCCTATATGCCGGAGATCGTCGAGTTTTATACGGGCCGCAAGGCAATTCTCGAAAACGTGCCGACGCATCGGTGCTCCGAGCCCGACACCCTTAAATATGTGCTCGAGAATCTTGCCGATCTCGTCGTCAAGGAAGTGCACGGTTCGGGCGGTTACGGCATGCTGGTCGGTCCGGCTTCCACGAAGAAGGAACGTGAGGTCTTCGCCGCCAAGCTCAGCGCCAATCCGAAGAACTACATCGCCCAGCCGACGCTGGCGCTTTCGACGACGCCGATCATGACCGAAAAGGGCCTCGCCCCGCGCCACGTGGATTTGCGCCCCTTCGTCCTGGTCTCCGACCGCATAAGGATCACACCCGGAGGCTTGACACGGGTCGCGCTCAAGGAAGGTTCGCTCGTCGTCAACTCCAGCCAGGGCGGGGGCACGAAAGACACATGGGTGCTCGACGACTAGCATTTTGATCAAGAGCCGCCGAAGACGGTTCCACAAGAACGAGGGATGATACTGGAAAATGCTGCTCGGCCGAACCGCAAATGGTCTTTACTGGATGTTCCGCTATATCGAGCGGGCGGAAAACATGGCTCGGCTGATCGACGCCGGTTTGCGCATGGCCCTGACCAAGACCTCCGATGCCCCTGAAGAATGGTCCTCCGTACTGATGAGCGCTGGCGTCAAGATCGGCTACGACAGCAAGTACACCGAATACAATGCCGGCCAGGTGTCGGACTTCCTGCTGCGTGACCTCAACAACCCGTCGAGCGTGATGTCTTGCGTGGAGACGGCGCGGCTTAATGCCCGCATGGTGCGCACCGCCCTGACGCGCGAAGCCTGGGAGAGCGTCAACGAGACGTGGATGATCCTGAAATCCACGCTCGCCAACCCGATACCGGAAACCGACCTGCCGCGCGTCCTCGACCAGATCAAGCGCGAGACAGCGATCATCCGCGGCGCGTTTCATGGGACGATGCTGCGCAACGAAATCTTCAATTTCGCCCGTATCGGAACGTTCATAGAGCGCGGCGACAACACCGCCCGCATCCTTGACGTCAAATATTACGTGCTCCTGCCTTCGATCTCCTATGTCGGCACGACCCTCGACAATTTTCAGTGGGAATCGATCCTGCGCTCGGTCTCGGCGCACCGTTCCTACCGCTGGGTCTATGATGTCGAATACAACCCCGTGAACATTGCCGATTACCTGATCCTCAACTCGCGCATGCCGCGCTCGCTCAACTTCTGCTATTCAAACATCGTCGACAATCTGAGATTTCTGGCCAACGACTACGGCCGCCGCCACGCCTGCCATGACATGGCGGAAGGCATCATGACCCTGTTGCAGGACAATGATATCCGGACCATATTCGACAGCGGCCTGCACGAGTTCCTGAGCGACCTCATCTATCAAACGAACAGCTTGAGCACGAAAATTGCTGAAGCCTACAACTTCGATTGAAGATCATGCTTCTCAACATCCAGCACATTTCCAGCTATCATTATGACGCTCCCGTACATTATTCGGTTCTGCGGCTGCGCATGCATCCACAAAGCGGACCGGGCCAGAAAGTCATCGACTGGTCTGTGCAAGTGGAGGGAGCGACACAAGAGGCAAATTACCGCGACGGTTACGGCAACCGCACCATGCTGATCCGCCTGCAGCGCGATACAGAACGCCTCGTCATCCGTGCCATGGGCCAGGTCGAGACCGAAGATAAAGCTGGCGTGCTCGGCAAGGTCTATAACTTCATGCCGATCTGGCTCTACGAACGCGATACCGCTCTGACCAAGGCCGGAGATGCGATCCGCGCTCTCGCCGCCGATCTCGACAGCAGCCTCGAGCGGCTGCCTCTCATGCATCAACTCATGGGTGTGCTGAACCAACGGGTCGCCTACACGCCGGGTTCGACGACGATCACGACGACGGCAGAAGAGGCGCTGCTTAACGGCAAGGGCGTATGCCAGGATCATACGCACATCTTTCTTGCGACGGCGCGCCTGCTCGGCATCCCCGCCCGCTACGTCTCTGGCTACCTGATGCTCAATCACACGATTGAACAGACGGCGAGCCACGCTTGGGCGGAGGTGCATATCGACGGGCTTGGCTGGGTCGGTTTCGACGCCGCCAACGATCTGTGCCCGAATGAGACCTATGTGCGCATCGCCTGCGGGCTGGATTATCGCGAGGCGGCGCCGATTTCAGGTATACGCATGGGGCCCGGCATTGAATCACTTGCCGTCGAGGTTAATGTGGAGCAGTAATCGGCTCTGGCTTTTAGAATCTGGGATTGATTATGACCTATTGCGTGGGGCTCAAACTAGACCGCGGCCTCGTGTTCATGTCCGACACGAGAACCAATGCGGGTGTCGACAATATTTCGACATTCAAGAAAATGTACACCTGGGCCAAGACTGGCGATCGGGTCATCACCTTGCTATCGGCCGGCAATCTTGCCACCACGCAGGCCGTCATCAGCATTCTCAACGAACGTACCAAGATGCCGTCCGAACGGGCGCCCAGCATCTACGACATGCCGTCAATGTTCCAGACCGCCCGCCTCGTCGGCGATACAATCCGCCACGTCATCGACGAGGTGGGCGCCAGTGGGCAGCGCGCCGATTCGTTCGGCGCCTCGATTATCCTCGGCGGCCAGATCAAGGGCGGCGATCCGCGCCTGTTTCTGATCTACCCCGAAGGAAACTTCATCGAATCGACGCCGGATACGCCATTTTTCCAGATCGGCGAGCACAAATACGGCAAGCCGATCATCGTCCGCTCCTATGATCCGGCCATGACCTTCGAGGAAGCGACCAAGCTGCTTTTGGTTTCATTCGATTCCACGCTGAAATCCAATCTTTCCGTTGGCCTGCCGCTCGATCTGCAATTCTACCAGGCCGACAGTTTCAGGCTTGGTTTCGAACGACGCGTGGAACGTCACGATCCCTATTATGAAATGATTTCAGATGGCTGGTCGCAGGCCTTGAAGCTTGCGCTGCAAAGCCTGCCGCCCTTCGAAATCGAGCCCAGGGGACATTAGGTCAGAGCTTCGCCGTCTGCGCGGTGACCGGACTTGACTCACGCACCGCCCGCGTCTTGTCGATCGCCTTCTGTAGATAGGCGTCGCGCTCATAGACATCGTCGTAAAACTTGATTTCGCCCGTTGCCGCATCCGGCCAGGCGGTGAAGTACGAGACATAGACCGGCAGCGGGTTGGCGACCTTTACGCTGCGCTCGTTCTTGCCGAAATACGGCGTCAGGTCCGCGACCGACATGCCAAGCACGGCTGCAGCCATGTCGCGCGGGTGTTCAAGACGGATGCAGCCATGGCTGAGCGCGCGCATGTCCCGCTTGAAATAGGACTTCGCCGGCGTGTCGTGCATGTAGATATCGTGGCTATTGGGGAACAGGATCTTGAGTTCGCCGAGAGCATTGTCGAGGCTCGGCTTCTGGCGAATGCCGACGCCGCCACCGTTGGCGGCAACCTGCGACCAGTTCACCGCACTTGACGGAATGACGCGTCCCGACTTGTCGTAGACCTCGTAGCCGCTGCTTTCGAGATAGGACGGATTGTTGAGGATTTTCGGCATCATCTCGTTGAGGATGATCGAGCGCGGCACGCCCCAGGAAGGATTGAAAACAACGGTTTCGATGGTGTCGTTGAAGAAGTAGGTCTGGTTGGTCGGCGATCCGACGACGATATTCATCGCCAGCTTCTCGGTGCCGCCATCGAAATACTGGGCGCGAAAGGCCGGCTGATTGACGAATACATAACGGTGGCCGAAATCATGCGGCAGCCAGCGCAACCTCTCCATGGAATAGACGATGCGGTCGCGCTTCGACGTGTTCGATTCAGCCTGAAGCGCTCCGATCGTGCTGGTGCCGATCACGCCATCCGGCTTGCGTCCCTGATCACGCTGGAAATCCTTGATGGCCTCGACGAGGCTCTCGTCGTAGACGCTGGCATTCTCGTGGGCATCGAGGACGGCCTCGTGCGTGAGAAGATAAGATTTCGGCGCCTTCGCCTTGATCAACGTCACCACATTGCGCAATTCCGGATTGTCGTCGCCCGGACGGATCTTGGTGCCGGGTGCGACGCGGACGGTCGGCTCCGACGCATCGCCAAGCGCGGCGAGGCTCTGTTTCAGTTCGGCGTACCATTTGCTCTGTGGTGCAAAGCCGGCGAGCACCACGGCCGGATCGCTGGCGGTGGCAAGCTGATTCATCACGTCGCGGGGTTGCACGCGGTCCACAGCAAAATCATGAAAGCCGCTGAGGCGGTTCGGATTGATGCGGCCGTCGCCCTGATCCATCGCATAGCGAAGTGCGCGCGCCGACAGCGTCAGCTCGAAATCCGCGAGTTCTTTCAGCCGGGCCGGGATATCGCTGCGGTCATAGTCGTCTGAGGGCATCTTGACGGCATAGTCGGCCGGATCGAGCCCCTCTTCGCCCGCCTTGGCAAACAGCGCCATGACGGCCTTTGCCTTGGGGCTGACATCATAGGAAGCGGTCCAGATCGGCTGCTGCTTGGCGGAATAATAGGAGACGACAGCATCAGCAATGTTCTTTTCCGCCAGGACATGCGCTTCCTTGAAGTGGTCGAGCTTTAGCCCGAAACGCTCCATCTGCGGTGGCGACACAATGCCGTGATCCGCGGACGCCGTCAGTTGCGGATCAACCTTAGAGAAGTCGATCTGAGTTACCTGCTCCGGCTTATAATCGTAATTTGTCGGTGCGGTGACAGTCACGCGCTTGATCGGTACGGATGGGCGCCTTGCCTCTCCTGGCGCCTCGCCCGGCCGAAGCGCGCGTGGCTGGACGACTGGCTGCGACTCGACGCGGCGCTGGCCGAACAACAGCTCCATCAGATTGTTTGCGGCAGATGCCGGCGACAGCGGAATGGTTGTTGCCGAAAGCATCGCAGCCAAAAAGATCGCACGTTTTTTGGAATAGGAATTCATGATGTCCGCCCGGATGGTACTTGCCCACGGGTGTATCATGGGCCGGCCTCTGATTTGGTGTTCGGCCAGTTTCATCGCATCCTATTTAGAATCTTTTAACAATGCCCATCGATCGTTTGATTATTCTTGGACGGCACAATTTTGCCCCGTGTGCCGATTTCGACACAGGCGATTTTTCACGGTGGCGAAGCAGAAATAACCCGCCGACACGGCGTATGGTGGTGTCAGTGCGGCCGAATTGCCGGCTCGCGCCTCAAGCCCTTTTCAGCAAGTTCGTCTAGATAGGACTGCCAGCGGTCGTCCTTGTTGCGCCCGAGTTCAATCAGGTAATCCCAGCTAAATAAACCTGTGTCATGCATGTCATCGAAAATGATTCGGACGGCATAATTGCCGACGGGCTCCATTTTCATGATCGCGACATTGATCTTGCCGGGCACCGTAACGCGCTGCTCAGCCGAGTGCCCCTGCACTTCGGCCGACGGCGAAGCAACCCGCAGAAATTCGGCGGAAAGAATGTAAGTCTCGCCATTGTCGAAGCTGACCGTCAGCGACCGGCGGTCCTTGGCAACACGCAATTCTTTCGGCCAGGCACTCGTCATGGTGTATAATCCTCAACATTCGCCACCCTTGTGTAGCATGCGCAAGGCGGCCTGCAAGTCGGCGTATAGTTTTCATTGAAACAGCATGCTAGCGGCGATGACTGGACAAGCAAGCGGCCGCACCTTATCTCTCCTTCAGGAGGAAGCTCGTGGATCACGTTTCACTGCTCGAAAGACCCGGCATTCAGGCACCAATGGTCGACCCATTCGGTCGAACGATCAGCTATTTGCGGGTTTCGGTGACGGACCGCTGCGATTTTCGCTGCACTTATTGCATGTCCGAGCACATGACATTCCTGCCGAAGCGGGATCTGCTGACGCTCGAGGAACTCGATCGCTTGTGCACGGCCTTCATCGAGCGCGGCGTCAGGAAGCTGCGGCTGACCGGCGGCGAGCCGCTTGTCCGCAAGAACATCATGCATTTGATCGGCGAATTGTCGCGCCACCTTCGCTCCGGCGCGCTGGAGGAGTTAACCCTGACGACGAACGGCTCGCAGCTGGCACGCTTTGCCGCCGAGCTCGCCGATCACGGCGTCAGGCGCATCAACGTATCGCTCGATACACTCCATCCGGACAAGTTTCGTCAAATCACCCGCTGGGGCGATTTGGGCCGCGTCATGGAGGGTATCGATGCGGCACAGGCTGCCGGCATCAAGATCAAGCTGAACGCGGTTGCACTCAAAGGTTTCAACGATCACGAAATACCTGAGATGATCCGCTGGGCCCATGGCCGCGGCATGGATCTGACATTGATCGAGACGATGCCTATGGGCGAGATCGATCTCGACCGAACGGACCAATATCTGCCACTGTCGCTGGTGCGTTCGAAACTTGCCGAAGAATTCACGCTGCATGACATCGCCTACAAGACCGGCGGTCCGGCGCGCTATGCGCAGGTCGAGGAAACCGGCGGCCGCATAGGCTTCATCACGCCGATGACCCACAATTTCTGCGAGAGCTGCAATCGTGTCCGCCTCACCTGTACCGGCACGCTCTATATGTGCCTCGGACAGGAAGACGCCGCGGATTTGCGTGCGCCGCTGCGGGCATCCGAAGGCAACGGCCTTCTCGACGATGTCATCGACGAGGCCATCGGCCGCAAGCCCAAGGGTCACGACTTCATCATCGATCGCCGCCACAACCGCCCTGCTGTCTCCCGCCATATGAGCGTTACCGGCGGCTGATAATTCCGAATGCGCGGATTGATATAGGCTGATATATCAATCCTTGCGATTCCGGAGGAGGATCGCTGCAATTTCGGATAGAAGTCTTGGCATTATCTCCCAATCTGCGCGGCGCGATTTACATGGCCATCGGCATGGCCAGCTTCACCTTCAACGACGCGACGGTGAAATATGTCGGCGAACATATGAATATGGGCCAGGTCATGCTGGTGCGCGGCTCGATCGCCACCGTGCTCATCCTGGCGCTCGCATGGCACAAGGGCATGCTCATTCCGCTCCGCGAGGCGCTGCACAGGATGACCATTGTCAGGGTGATCGGCGAAGTCGTTGGAACCGTGAGCTTCCTCGTCGCGCTTGTTCATGTTCCGCTGGCGCTGACCTCCGCAATCCTGCAGGCGCTGCCGCTTGCCGTTACCATGGGCGCGGCGATTTTCTTCGGCGAGCCGGTGGGCTGGCGCCGCTGGGTCGCCATCGCTGTCGGTTTCTGTGGGGTGCTGATCATTGTGCGTCCAGGCGGCGAAGGCGTCAGCCCCTATATCCTGCTCATCGTCGTCACCGTCATTTTCGCGGCGCTGCGCGACCTTGCCACGCGCAAGGTGCCGAAGACCATCCCGGTGCTCATGATTTCGGCGCTGACATCCATCGGCGTATCGCTTGCCGGCGTTGCCATGATCGGGCCGCTCGGCGGCTGGAAGCCGATGTCATTGATGAATACGATGCTGCTGACGCTTGCGGCCTGCTGTGTCATCGTCGCCTATCATTTTCTCATCCTCGCCATGCGTGAAGGCGAGATCTCGTTCATCGCCCCGTTTCGATATACCAGCCTGCTCTGGGCGATCCTCCTCGGCTTCCTGTTCTTTGACGACCTGCCCGATGTCCCGATGATTGTCGGGTCGCTCATTGTCATTGGCAGCGGACTCTACACGCTCTACCGTGAGCAGATCGTCGGCCGTATGAAGCCAGTCGAAATTGCGGCGGCCGCGGCAAGAACATCGCCGGATGGAGTTTAGCGGTGCGCATTGCAGGCATCATTCTCGCCGGGGGCCAGTCGCGCCGCATGAATGGCCGGGATAAGGCCATGCTGCCATTCGGCGATCGCCGGCTCATCGACCATGTTCACGAGCGCTTGTCGCGCCAGGTCGAAACGATCGCCCTCAACAGCAACGCCGATACCGCGGGCTTCGCCGACCTCAATGTTCCGGTGATTGCCGACGACATTCACGGGTTCGCCGGCCCTCTCGCCGGCATCCATGCGGGCATGGAATGGGCGGCAGCACAGCCGCTCCCGTTCTCGCACATTCTTTCCGTCGCCACCGATACGCCCTTCTTCCCCGATGAGCTTTTGGCCAGGATCAGTCAGACGATCCTTGATGCAGACCGCCACATAGGCATTGCAGCCTCGGGCGGCCGGGTTCACCCTACCTTTGGCCTTTGGCCGGTGTCGCTGCGATCCGATCTGAAGCACTGGCTCGACGATCCTGCCAATCGCAGGGTTACCGCTTGGCTGCAACGGCATCCGCACCGGGTTGTGGAATTTCCGCTCGTCAGGGCGCGGACAGGCGATCCATTCGACCCGTTCTTCAATATCAATACGCCAGCAGATATCGCGGCTGCGCGACAGCATTGGAAGACAGCGGAATGAACCCTAGCGATCACCGCATTTTCGGCATTACCGGCTGGAAGAATTCCGGCAAGACGACGTTGGCGGTCAAGCTCGTCAGCGAACTTGTCAGGCGCGGCTGGAAAGTGTCGACGGTAAAACATGCTCACCATGATTTCGATATCGACAAGGAGGGCACCGACTCATGGCGCCACCGGAAAGCGGGCGCCGGAGAGGTCGCCATCGTTTCCGACCGGCGCTGGGCGCTGATGCATGAATTGTCGGAAGAAGCGGAACCCACCCTCGCTGAAATCATCGCCCGCTTCGCCCCCTGCGATCTCGTCCTTGTTGAAGGGTACAAGCGTGAGCACCACAAGAAAATCGAAGCGAGAAGGCTGGATGCCCGATCGACGGATCCCTTGTCGACCGACGACCCGACCATCGTCGCAATTGCCAGCGATCATGCGATCAGCGGCGAGACGATCCCCGTTTTTGATCTCGATGACATTGCCGGCCTTGCCGATATGATCGAACGTGAAATGCAACTTTCGCGCGATCCGAGTTAGAAAATGCCGTTTCAACCGAAACGCGCGCAACAAAAGTATCAGATGCCAATTTTAATGCGATTGGGCTCGCCGGATTTGCGCGCCAGCGAACGATTCCCGGTTGCAATTCTTCAAAAACTAGTGGGAATATCGCGCCAGGAGCAGTAACAGCTGCGACTTGCCCGGAAGGCTGTTCAAAAAGAAACAGGGGAACAGCCGGGCCATAATAGAGAGGTTCAAATATATGCGTATCACCAAGCGTCTGGCACTTGCGTTTTCCGCTGCAGCCATTGCTTTCACAATGGGTGCGGCCCACGCAGAGGACGCCCTGAAACTGACGATTGCTTCCGAAGGCGCTTATCCGCCCTTCAACAACCTCACCCCAGATGGCAAGCTCGTAGGCTTCGACATCGATATCGGCAATGCGCTGTGCGAAGAAATGAAGGCGCAGTGCACCTGGGTATCACAGGACTGGGACGGCATGATCCCGGCTCTGCAGGCCGGCAAGTTCGATGCGATCATCGCGTCCATGTCGATCACGCCCGAACGCCTCCAGAAGGTAGATTTCTCCAAGAAGTACTACAATACGCCCCCCGGCATTGCAGTTCCGAAGGATTCCGACGTCAAGGACATCACTCCGGAAGCACTGAAGGGCAAGACCCTCGGCGTTCAGGCTTCGACCAGCCATTCAAACTATGCGCAGTCCAAATATGCCGGTTCGGAGGTGAAGATGTATCCGACTGCCGATGAGTACAAGCTCGACATTTCCAACGGCCGCGTCGATGCGGTCATGGATGACGTGGTCGTTCTCGGCCAGTGGCTCGATAGCGATGCGGGCGCATGCTGCAAGCTCCTTGGCACGGTCACGCCTGACCCGGCGATCCACGGCCCAGGTGCCGGCGTAACCGTCAAGAAGGGCAACACCGCCCTCGCCGACAAGTTCACTGCCGCGATCGCAGCCATTCGCGCGAATGGCAAGTACAAGGAAATCAACGACAAGTACTTCAAGATCGACGTTTACGGCGGCGAGAACTGAGCCGTTTGACCTGACATAAAAAGGTGAATGGCGGTCAGCCGCCATTCACCGATCTTCCAAGAATGACGGGCAGGCCGGACTAAAGGGCCTTGGGGAATTGCCCGCGAAAAAGAAAGTCGCCTATGGAAGGCTCAATAGCATTACTCG
The DNA here is from genome assembly GCF_900113985.1 of Phyllobacterium sp. CL33Tsu. Lineage (NCBI taxonomy): Bacteria > Pseudomonadati > Pseudomonadota > Alphaproteobacteria > Hyphomicrobiales > Phyllobacteriaceae > Phyllobacterium > Phyllobacterium sp. CL33Tsu. The sequence continues at coordinate 342,739 of NZ_FORJ01000002.1, forward strand.
GTTTTGGCGAGGGCGGATGGGGCCCGAGCATTGCCAGCGGTGTCCTCGTGACGGTAAGTTTGGCGCTGGCGACACTGCCCGTGGGGCTGGTGATCGGTTTCTTTGTTGCCCTTGGTAAGCAATCGCCCGAACCGTCGGTCAGGCTTGCCTCCAACATGTACACGACAATATTCCGCGGCCTGCCCGAACTGCTCACGCTGTTCGTCGTCTATTTCGGTGCGCAGATCGGTATCCAGAAACTCGCGGTGCTTGTCGGCTATACCGGTACCGTTGAAATCAATTCGTTTATCGCCGGCATGTTCGCGCTTGGCGTGGTGTTTTCTTCCTATGCCAGTGAGGTGTTCCTCTCGTCGTTTCGGGCAATCCCGAAAGGCCAATATGAGGGCGGCTATGCCATCGGCCTTTCAAACGGCCAGACGATGCGCAAGGTCATCCTGCCGCAGTTGATCCGTATCGCGCTGCCTGGCCTTGCCAACCTCTGGATGATCCTTCTCAAGGATACAGCGCTCGTTTCCGCCATCGGCCTTGCCGACATATTGCGCCAGACTGGCGTTGCGGCCCGGGTAACCAAGCATGCTTTCCTGTTCTTCGGCACAGCCTGCATGATCTATCTTGTCCTCGCTGTCGTCTCTTCCTTCTTCATTGACGGCATTGAGCGCTGGGCTGCCAAGAGCGGGGTGAAGCGATGACCCAGACCTTTATCAACGCGCCGGCGCCGACAACGACAACGATGCGCCCGCCTGCCCCACCCCGGCGCTGGACGAAACCACGCATCATCGGTAACGCGCTGGTGGCGCTGTGGGCCGCTCTGATCCTCGGCCTTGTATTTTACCTTTATACCGCCTGGGATCCGGAGGTCATCGGGAAATATGCGCCGAGCTACTGGGCCGGTCTGAAAACAACGATCGGCCTTGTCACGGCGTCGATCATCCTTGGCGCGATTCTGTCGGTACCGGTTGTCCTAGGCCGGTTGAGCAAAAACCGCATTATCGCGTCGATTGCCTATGGCTATGTTTATTTCTTCCGTGGCACGCCGCTGATAGCGCAGGTGTTTTTGATCTATTACGGCCTCGGTTCATTCAAGCCGTTTCTGGAGGCGATCGGCCTCTGGGTCTTCCTGCGTGAGGCCTGGTACTGCGCTTTGCTCGCCTTCTCGCTGAACACTGCAGCCTACCAGGCGGAAATCCTGCGCGGCGCCATCAGAAGCGTCCCACTTGGCCAATGGGAAGGTGCCGCATCACTCGGCGTCTCGAAGTTCGTCACCTTCCGCAAGGTGATCCTGCCGCAAGCACTGATCGTCGCCTTGCGTCCCTATGGCAATGAAGTGATCCTGATGATCAAGGGCTCGGCTATCGTCGCGCTGATCACGGTCTACGACCTGATGGGCTATACCCGCCTTGCCTATTCCCGCACCTTCGACTTTCAGGCCTATCTCTGGGCAGCCATCATCTATCTTATTTTGGTGGAAATCCTGCGCCACGTATGGGATTGGATGGAGCGACGCATCACGCGCCATCTCATCCGATAAACTCCCGTGCAGAAGTGATTTCCGGCCATGTTGAAGATTTGGGGTCGCATCAATTCGACCAATGTCAAGAAAGCGCTATGGGCCGCCGAAGAAGTCGGCGTCGCCTATGAGAACATCCCCGCCGGCGGCGCCTATGGAATCGTCGCCGATCCCGAGTATCGGGCCAAGAACCCCAACAGCCTCGTGCCGACGCTTGAGGATGACGACCTCGTGCTTTGGGAAAGCAATAGCATCGTGCGCTATCTTGCCGCCAAGTACGGTCAATCGTCGCTCTTAACGGCCGATCCAGCGGCAAGGGCGCTTGCCGAGCGCTGGATGGACTGGCAGATATCGACGCTGGCCGGACCATTCCGGCCCGTTTTCTGGAACACGGTTCGCCTGCGGCCCGAGGAACAGGATCACGCGGCAAAAGCCAAGGGCGTTGAAGAGTGCTCACGGCTCTTCGCCATTGTCGACGCAGCGCTGGCGCGCAGCCCCTACCTGTCAGGCGAGACGCTCGGCGTCGGCGATATTCCGCTCGGTTGCGTTGCCTATGCCTGGTTCGAAATGCCGATCGAAAGGCCCGACCATCCCAACCTTGCCGCCTGGTATGAACGGCTGAAACAGCGCCCGGCCTATCAGAAGTCCGTGATGACGCCTCTGACTTGAACCGTTCTCACTTCCCCGGCTTCAGCCTCCACACGCCCAGCAAACCATCCTGATAGGCGGTCTCGTCGGTCGGGATGGTGATTGCTCCGGTGTTTGCCCATGTCTCGGCAAAGTCGCGATAGTTTGACGAGAACACGTTACCCGACTGACCTGTCGTCTGGATGTAGGTCGAGCGGTCAAGATCGGCTAGATCGAACAATCCACGGTAACTCGTGCCGTGGGTCACCCGGTAGGGATTGCTCTCGTCGGTGTAGGCAAACTTGCCGCGGTCGAGCGTGAAGGCCCCGCCGGATACGGGGACGGTCACATTGAATATCCGGTCGAGCGGGCTGACCTGCGAAAACGGCCGATGCGCCCCATAGGCATAATGCAGCGCGCCATAGGTCCACGCCTTGCGATCCGATCCGAGCCGCGTTTCGAGATCCTTGAGCGCATCCTTGAGCGACAGCGCCAGAATGTCGCCGCAGCTTTCCTTCTCCGGGGTCCGCCGGTCATCGCACCAGTCGCGTGCCGCCCCTGGTCCAAGCCAGCGCAGCATGGCGGTGACATGGGCCTGCCAATAGGAGGGCAGCGCATCGCCGAGATCGTCCTCGAGAATGCGCTTGATCGCAATGCGCAGCCAGACATTGAAGAGCAACGGTTCTATTTTGGCGCGATCCTCGACGAAGTCCCAACCCTTGAGCCTTGCCAAAGCATCCTGATCAACGTCGCTGCGGCCTTCCAGGGCCTTTAGCATCACCGGCAGGAGCACTGCAAAGCCATCGCTGCGGGCGTCGCCCTGCACCTTGCGATTGCTCTCCAGCGTTTGTCCGTCTGCGCCATACACCAGGGTCTTGATGCGATTGAGCCGCCAGGGCTCATCCCAGTCGAAGGTGAGGAAATGCGGATAGCTCGAATCGACGATCTTGGTGTTGGCGGTGGCGAGCACATTATCGGCTGGACTGTCGATGCGTGGCAGTTCGCCATAGGGAATGAAGCCCTTCCAATCGTAGGTAGCATCCCAGCCCGGCGATGGAGTTCGCCCCATGATCTGGTTGGCGGGATCGCGCACCGGCACCCTTCCGGGCGCAATCATCCCGATATTGCCGTCGACATCGGCGATAACGATCGATTGCATCGGTGTGATGAAATCCTGCATGCCATTCTGGAAGTCGCTGACCGTTGCAAAATCCCACAGCTTGAAGCCCGCCGCGATCGTCTTGTCGTCGCCCGATAGCGCGGTCCATGACAGGGCCGCGACCGTGCCTTCCGGCATGTAATGGTCGAGGCCGCGATAATCGGCGGGGAGGACGGGGCCGTGGCGCGTCGCGAGACGGTCGAAGCTGACGCTCTCTCCGCCCTTCACCTTGATGTCGACCCTTTTCTTGTCGAAGGCCTGAAAACCCTGCGGTGTCTGATACTCGTCCGGATTGGCTGGATTGATCTTTTCAACGAAGAGGTCCTGTACGTCGGCGCCGGCATTGGTGAAACCCCATGCCAGCTTGTCATTGCGCCCAAGCAGGACAAGCGGCGCGCCGGGCAATGTAACGCCGACGAGGTTCTTTACCGTGCCGTCGCCCGCTTTCACCTGCAGATGAGCGAGATACCAGATGGCGGGCGCGCTCAAGCCAAGATGCGGATCATTGGCGAGAATCGGCTTGCCGGTTTCGGTGCGTGCACCGCCGACGACCCAGTTGTTCGATGCTCCAGTGGAGACGACGTCGTTGAGCGCGGCGTAGCGGCGTTCGGCTTCCGATGCTCCGGCTTTCAACGTTCCGGTTTGAAGGCCGAGTATCTGCCGCAGATCCGGGAGCGGCGGCGGCGTATCGCCCTCGACCGGCGGCTCGAGATCGGTGATCTCCGCATCGCTCATCCCGAGCCGGGCGAATTTCAGGCGCAGGACTTCGTCATCGATATTGGCGCCGAGCGACACCGACATCAGCTTCAGGATTACGATGACGTCCGCAGCCGTCCATTTCTCCGGCTTGTGACCAAGGATTACGAATTCCGGTGAGTATTTGGAGCCGAACGTCGGCGGCGCGCTATCGATAAACGCATTGATTCCGTGCACATAGGCGTCGATCTTGCCACGATCCGCCGCGTCCAGAGATGCGACCGAGCTTTTAGCCGATTCGTAAAGACCAATCGACCGGATGAAGCGATCAGTGAAAATGGTCTTGTCGCCGAATGTCTCGGAAAGCCGGCCCTGCCCCGCCATGCGGTTCATTTCCATCTGCCACATGCGCTCCTGGGCATGGACGAAACCGAGCGCCATCAGCACATCCTCGACCGAGCTGCCGCTTATGTGCGGAACGGCATTCCTGTCGCGGGTAACGCTGACGGGCGCTGACAGGCCCGCAAGTGTCGCTTCGCCTGCGGCCGGCGTAACCGAGCGGGCAAACCAGACATAGGCGAGGACTGAAGCAAGCAATGCTATGGGGATGAGCGAGAAGACAATCCACAATAGGCCTTTGATGATACGCCGCATTGTCCTAACGTCCCCCGAAGCACACTTACACAACGACCTATCTGACAGAGGAATTTACGCAATGGCAACAGTCGCTTTTATTGGCCTCGGCGTCATGGGCTACCCGATGGCCGGTCACCTGAAATCACGCGGCGGCCATGATGTTACTGTCTTCAACCGCAACAATGCGAAGGCGGAGAAATGGGCCGACGCATTTGGCGGCAGTCACGCGCCGACGCCTGCGGCAGCCGCAGAAGGCAAGGATTTCGTCTTCTCCTGCGTCGGTAATGATGACGATTTGCGCTCCGTGACAATCGGCGAAAACGGCGCCTTTCATGGGATGAAGCAGGGCGCAATCTTTATCGACAATACGACGGCCTCAGCTGAAGTCGCCCGTGAACTCGATGCGGAAGCGCGCAAGCGAGGCTTCCACTTTCTCGATGCGCCGGTTTCGGGCGGACAGGCAGGCGCGGAAAACGGTGCTCTGACGGTGATGGTCGGCGGCGAAGCGGACGCCTTCGAGCAGGCAAAGCCGGTCATTGAATCATTTGCAAAGATGGTCGGCCTCATGGGTTCTGCCGGTGCGGGGCAACTCACCAAGATGATCAACCAAATCTGCATCGCCGGCCTCGTCCAGGGCCTCGCCGAGGGAATTCACTTCGGCAAGAAGGCCGGTCTCGACATCGAAAAGGTGATCGAGGTCATTTCCAAGGGCGCGGCCGGATCCTGGCAGATGGAAAACCGCCACAAGACCATGAATGCCGGCACGTATGATTTCGGCTTCGCCGTGGACTGGATGCGCAAGGATCTTGGCATCTGCCTGGCGGAAGCCGAACGCAACAAGGCCAAGCTGCCGGTTACTGCGCTGGTCGACCAGTTCTACAAGGACGTGCAGGAAATCGGAGGCAGCCGCTGGGATACGTCATCGCTCCTGGCGCGGCTCGAGAAATAGGCGAGAACCCGGCCTGAACTCAGGCCGGCTCCTTCTCGATGCTCATATAGTCGAGCGGCAATTCCGTCGTGTATTTGATCTGCTCCATGGCGAAAGCCGAGGAAACGTCGCGAATGTCGATCTTGGTGATCAGGCGCTTATAAACGGCGTCATAGGCGGCAATATCCGGCACGACCACGCGCAGGAGATAATCGACGTCGCCGCTCATGCGATAAAATTCAACGACTTCGGGGAAGTCCTGCACCACCTCCGAAAAGCGTTTCAGCCACTCGTTCGAGTGCGAGCCGGTCCGAATCGAGACGAAAACAGTCACCCGCGTATTGACGCGCACGGGATCGAGGATGGCGACGCGGCGCTGGATCACGCCGTCTTCCTCGAGCTTCTGGATGCGCCGCCAGCACGGCGTCGTCGAAAGCCCCACCTTCTTGGCGACATCCGCCACCGCGAGCGTTGCGTCTTCCTGCAAAAGGCGAAGGATCTTCCGGTCGAGTCTGTCCATTGCGTGTTCCCCTTACTGCGCGCTGCCCGCTGGCCGCACAAACAACGCAGTATTGTTTGAATTTGCGCACAAACCGTTCGGTTTTGGCTCATGCTCTGGAATGAGATACTTTATGGTCTGATAATCATCCAGCGTACAAGAAAATTATTCCAATCTTTGCAATTCTCAAAAAAATTTCGTGCATATATTCACTAAGTTAGAATCCTGACCTTCTCCCGCAGCGCCGGAAGAACGTTATCTGCGAACCATGGGTTTTTCTTCAGCCACCCGCTATTGCGCCAGGATGGATGCGGCAGCGGCAAAATTGCCGGACTGGTGCTTGCGACGAAGTAATCCTGCCAGTTCAGAACCGTCGCCGTCATGCCGCGCCGGCGCCGGTCACGAAGGTGATAGGCCTGAGCATATTGGCCGATCGTCAAGATCAGTTCGAGTTGCGGCATCGAGCGGAAAACGCGCTCGTGCCAGGTTTCCCTGCACTCGCGCCTTGGCGGCAGGTCGCTGCCATGCGCATCATAGCCGGGAAAGCAAAAGCCCATCGGCACGATGGCGAATTTGCCGGGATCATAGAAAGTCGTCCGGTCGACACCCAGCCACTCGCGCAGCCGGTCACCCGAAGGGTCATTGAACGGGATTCCAGAATTGTGCACGCGAATGCCGGGCGCCTGCCCGCAAATGGCAATGCGCGCCGTGGATGAAAGAATGCAGACCGGGTTTGGCTCATGCGGCAGCGCCGGGCCGTAGCGCGGAGCATCCCGGCAAATCCGGCACGTCTTGATCTCGGCCGAAAGCGCGCCAAGGTCTACGGCGGACATTGTCACGCCTTGGCGCTTGGCCGGCCGGATACCGCAACATGCCAACGGCGCAAATGCTCCAACTCCTCTGGTATCTGCAACTTGGCCGGCTTCAGGAAGTCTGTTGCAACGAGCAAGGTGATGTCGGCAATGGAGAATCGGCTCCCGGCAATGAACTCGTTCCGTCCCAGTTGGTCATCCATGATCTTCATATATTGCAAGGCCTTGGGCCGGTTTGCTTCGCCCCACGCGGGAACCTGTGGCACCTCCCATTCGATCATGGCGGGGTGGGTATGGCGGAAGGCGGCGGTGATCGCCGCCATGAGATAGAGCTCGACACGCCGGTTCCACATTTCCACCATGGCCTTGCCAAGTGCCCCGACGCCGAAGAGCGGAGGCTCCGGGTGCATCTCCTCGAAATAGCGGGAAATCGCCACTGACTCGGTCAGGATCGTGCCGTCATCGAGTTCGAGGATCGGCAGGCGCTGCAGCGGATTGAGCGCTGTGATCCTGGCGGACTTGTGCTCCATCGCTCCCATATCGATTGGAACCAGCGGCACCTCGATGCCCTTCTCGGCAAGGAAAATCCGCAATCGGCGCGGGTTGGGCGCTCGCCCTCCATCATAGAGTTTCACCACAGTCCTCCCAATAGCCGGCCGAGCCAGGCAAAAAGCTGATCGACGGGACCTGGCAAGGATTTCGGCGCTTGTTCGTTGGCAGCCGCCTCATGTTCCCTGCGCCAATCCTGCGGAGTCTCGAATTCAATGGCCCAAAGACCCCGCTTCGCCCGCACCGCTTTCGCTTCAACGTCATGATAATCGCCATAGGCGACTGCCTGTCCAGCCTCGACCATAGCGCGATTGAGATTGATGTCACCTGAATAACAGGTGGCGAGCGCCCGGTCGTATTTATCTTTCCCGGATGCCTCACAGCGGACATCCCGTCCACCGACGAAGCCTATCAGCGCCTGACGCGAAGCATGCCCGCAGCCCGTCGCAGCCTGCCGATTCCCGCAATCCTGCGCAAGCTCCGGCGCGTCGATCCCCTTGAGACGGATTCGATTGCCGGAAATCGAGACCGTGTCACCATCGATGACATAGGCCCGCCCGGCTAACAATTCCGGCGGCGGACGCACGTTCAGCCGCGCAGCAAGCAGTGCCACAAGCGCAAAGAAGACAATCATCAGCGCAAAATCGAACGCACGGCGCAAAGGCGGGCGCTGCGCCTCAGCAGGCCGCGGCCATCGGCGGCGATACCTGCGATAGCTGCTCATTGGCGAACCGTAAGAGTTTTCGGCATCTGGCGCTCGTGCCTGGCTTCAATCATTCGAATCGCAGCAATGGGTTTGATTCTCTATTAATCATTTCTGAATAGGGTTGCGATGCAATGCTGCCGACAAGTGCAGATTTGGGCCATCTGGAACGAGGCATATGGCATCGCTCGACGCAATCTCAGCAGACAAGAACATTGTTGACCGGCGCAAGCTGCCGCGCAACAAGGACCTGTCGGCCGTCATGCGCGGCGCCCGTGACCAGTTGATGGAACGCGCCGGCGGCAACCATCTCGAGCGCGAATTGCTCTTCATGCACACGCGCGCCCTGATCGTGAACACGGCAACCTTCCCGCTCCTGATCGTCATGATCGCCGGTGTCGGCGTCTTCTCGGGTTTTGGTGGCAGCATCATCGTCTGGGCCCTGGTCACCATGGGCCTTTACATGCTTCTCGGCTTGCTGGCGCGCAGGCTGGCAAAGCGCGGCATCGCCAATCGCCACGTCCACAAATGGCAGATGATTTTTCTCGGCGGTCACTTCATGACCAGCATTGGCTGGGCCTATTTCGCCGTACTCGATTGCGCGCCATGCGGCATCAGCTACTACCCTGTCGTCAAGGCCGTGGTGATCATCCTCGCAATGGCGATTACGGCCATCGTCACCTCCGCCTTGCGCGCCTCGATCCTTGCCGCTTTCACACTGCCTGTCGTCGCCTATACGCTGCTTGCGGCCAAGCAACTCGGCAGTCCGCTTTCGGCCATCATGGTGGTCATGCTGTTTGCCGGCCTCATCTTCTTCTACCTTGTAGCGCTCCGGCTTAACCAGTCCGTCGCCATAACGCTGGCTCTCCAGGCGGAAAAGGACGCGCTGATCGCTGAACTTGAAACAGCCAATGCCATGTCCGACGAAGGGCGCAGGCGCGCCGAAGAAGCCAACCTTGCGAAATCACGCTTCCTCGCCTCGATGAGCCACGAACTGCGCACGCCGCTCAATGCCATTCTCGGTTTTTCCGAAGTGATGGCCAAGGAAGTGCTTGGGCCGATCGAGAACGGCACCTACCGCGAATATGCAAGCGACATTCATGCATCCGGTGAGCATCTCCTCAATTTGATCAACGAGATTCTCGATCTGAGCCGCATCGAGGCTGGCCGGTACACGATCAACGAGGAGCCTTTGCTTCTCGCCGATATCGCCAATGAATGCATCCACATGATGAAGCTCAAGGCGCGCAACAAGGATATCACTATCGTTCCGCAGTTCGAGAAAGGCATGCTGCGCATCAAGGCCGACGAACGTTCGATCCGCCAGATCGTGCTCAATCTCATGGCCAATGCGATCAAGTTCACCCCGACCGGCGGGCGCGTCCACATCAAGGTTGGCTGGACAGCGGGCGGCGGTCAATATCTGACGATCCGCGACAATGGTCCGGGCATTCCGCCGGAGGAAATTCCCGTCGTCCTCTCGACGTTCGGTCAGGGCTCGATCGCCATCAAGAATGCCGAACAGGGAACCGGCCTCGGCCTTCCGATCGTGCAGGCCCTCGTCAACCTGCATGACGGCCAGTTCCACCTGTTTTCGAAACTGCGGGAGGGCACTGAGGCGCTTGCAACATTCCCGCGCAGCCGTGTCATTGCTGACGAGGCCAGGCGCCGGGGTGCCCTGCACCGAAAAGCTGCTTAAAACACTCCACTTCAATTTATTGTCATTTGCCCTCGCGTGGCGCGTCTGCATTGCTGGCGTTAACGCAACGAAATCAACGGGTAACCAATGAACGCCAACGGCAATGACCGCCCTCTCATCATCCCGGCGCTCGGCCGCATCTACCAGTCGCTCGGTGACCTTTCCGAGACGATCCTGCGTGTCGTCGCCGGTGCGGCACTCATTGTCCATGGATCGGGCAAGATCGCCAATCCCCTCGGCGCAGTCGGCATGGTCGAGGGGCTCGGCTTCTACCCCGGCGTCTTCTGGTCGCCTCTCCTGGCTGCCACAGAGTTCTTCGGGGGCATTCTGCTCGTGCTCGGGCTACTGACGCGCCCCGCCGCCTTCGCAACGACGATCGTACTTCTCGTCACCATCTACTACCACTGGATCGTGCAGGGACAGGGTTGGGGCGGTTCGGAAAAGTCGATCCTCTGGACGGCTATCCTGTTTTTCTTCGTCATCCGGGGCGCAAGCCGTCACTCGCTCGACGCGAGGATTGGCAAGGAATTCTAAAAAACGAAGGCCCGCTTGCGCGAGCCTATGTCATTCGCGGTTGCTGACGCCCGCCTGGTCGAAGGTCGCCATGCCGGAGTGGCAAAGCGCTGCGGCCTTGACGATGCCGGCGGCAAGCGCCGCGCCGGTGCCTTCGCCGAGCCGCATCCCGAGGTCGAGCAGCGGCTTCTTGCCGAGTTGTTCGAGAACCTTGCGATGGCCCGGCTCCGCCGAGACATGCCCGAAAAGGCAATGATCGATCGCCTGCGGATTGGCGCGGTGGAGGATCGCAGCGGCGGCAGTCGCAACATAGCCGTCGATGATAACGGGGATTTTCTCGACGCGCGCTGCGAGGATGGCGCCGACCATGGCAGCAATCTCGCGCCCGCCGAGCCGGCGCAGGAGTTCGAGCGGATCCTTGAGATGTGAGGCATGCAAGGCAACTGCCGTGCGGACAGCTTCGATCTTGCGACGCAGGCCCTCACCATCGGCGCCCGTGCCCGGGCCGACCCATTCTTCAGCCGTGCCGCCATAGAGGCCGTGGAAGATCGCGGCGGCAATGGTCGTATTGCCAATGCCCATCTCACCGATGCAAAGAAGATCGGTGCCGCCGGCAATCGACTCCATGCCGAACGCCATCGTCGCCGCGCAGGTCTTCTCATCCATTGCCGCTTCCTCGGTGATGTCCGCGGTCGGATATTCGAGTGCGAGGTCGAAGACCTTCAGGCCGAGATCGTAGGCGATGCAAATCTGGTTGATTGCAGCGCCGCCCGCGGCAAAATTCTCGACCATCTGTGCGGTGACCGACGACGGATATGGCGAAACCCCCTTGGCGGTGACGCCATGATTGCCGGCAAAAACCGCGACCAGCGGACGCGTGACCTGCGGGCGCGAACGGCCGGTCCATGCTGCGAGCCACTCCACGATCTGTTCCATGCGGCCCAGCGCGCCCGGCGGTTTCGTCAGCGTCGCATCGCGCTTGCGCACAGCCGCGACGGCGGCTTCGTCGGGTCCGGGCAATGTCTCGATAAGCGTGCGAAAATCGTCAAACGGCAGGCCAGTGGTCATGATGGTCCCTTGCGGTCAAGTCTTCATGGCAAATTAGAAGTCCACGTCCTATAAGCGCTGGATCGAAAAAGGCAAAGGTCAACACGCGCCACAGAGTGTCGCGGCTTCCATATTGAGAGGTGTGCGGCATGGATTTGCTCAACGAGACGATGCGGGCGCTCGCTTTCCTCTCGCGACTGCCGGTTTCGTCGCGCTGGTTCCGCGATTATGACGGCGCGCTGGCAAGTTCGGTGCGCGGCTTTCCCCTCGCCGGGATGATTATCGCCCTGCCCGCGGCGCTTGTGTTGTTGGTGACATGGTCGCTGTCGGCCGTTGCAAGCGCGCTGCTCGTCACCGGTGTCTTGGTCGTGACGACAGGCGCTTTGCATGAAGACGGCCTCGCCGACGTGGCCGACGGCTTTTATGGCGGAAGCTCGCCGCAGCGCCGGCTGGAAATCATGAAGGATTCGGCAATCGGCTCCTATGGCACCCTCGCCCTTATCTTCAGTGTGCTCCTGCGTACTGCATTGCTTGCAACGGTCATCGGCGAAGTCGGTTCTTTGCAGGCGCTCGCCGTTCTTATTGGAACCGAGGCCGCGAGCCGCGCTGCACTTGCAAAGTTCTGGCAAATCCTGCCCTCGGCCCGTCCTGGCGGCGTTGCCGACCAGGCCGGCGTTCCGACCACAAATGCCGCCAATTCTGCCCTCGCCATAGGTGGCGTCGTGCTTGCGGTAGGCTATGGCTTTGCCGCCGGCATCCTCGCAGTCATCGCCGCCGTCGCCCTGGCCACCCTTGCGTTTTTCGGCTTTGCCGCGCTCTGCCGCGCAAAGATCGGCGGGCAGACGGGCGATACGCTGGGAGCCCTGCAGCAGTTCGTCTCTATTTCGCTGCTGCTTGGGCTTGTCATTGTCCTCTGATCATACCAATTGTTGAAACATGAGCATCATCGAGTCACCGTGCATCCTCGTTTGCGCCATCGACATGAAGACCGGGTACTGCTTCGGTTGCGGTCGCACGCGCGAGGAAATCGGGACATGGTCGAACTTTTCGCCTGAAGCCCGGCGCGCGATCATGGCGGTCCTCCCGTCCCGCCTCGAAACAGTCGAGCGGCGTCCCCGCCGCGAAACCCGCCGCAGCCGCATGGCGCGCGAGCGCGAAGAGGAGGCCTGACCAGCATGGGCCGGCTATTCTGGATTATCATTGCACTGGTCGGCGCAGCCTTGCTCCTTCTGATGGCCAACAGTGACGCCGGCTCGACCTTCGGCATGGCCAATGACGATTTTGCCCGCTTTGCCTATATGGGCATCTGGGGCATCGTGCTCGCCTCTGCGCTTCTCGGCTCAGGCATCCGGCTCGGCCATTTCCTGCGCAGCATGGCAATCTGGATCGTCATCATCCTCGCCCTCGTTGCCGGTTATCAATATCGCTATGAATTGCAGGATGTCGGCCACCGCATTACCGCCGGCCTTATTCCCGGCAGCCCGATCTCCAACCGTGATGCCGATGGTTTGATCACGGTGACGCTGGCGAAATCGGAAAGCGGACATTTCGAGGTGCGCGGCGAGGTCAACGGCGCGACGGTGCCGTTCATGGTCGATACCGGCGCTTCCTCCATCGTCCTTTCGGCCGGCGATGCACGCCGGGCCGGGCTCGATCCCGACAAGCTTGCCTATGCCACGTCCGTGCTGACCGCGAACGGCATGGCCAAGGCCGCCAACGTCACCCTGGACGAGGTCAAGATCGGCGCTATCGAGCGGCGCAACGTCCGCGCCATGGTGATTCAGGACGGCCGCATGGACGGCAGCCTGCTCGGGATGAACTTTCTCAACTCACTCAGCGGCTTTTCGATGCGCGGCGACCGGCTGGTACTTTCGGATTAATGTCAATTTTTCAACTGCCTCCACAGTTACGGCGATAGAGAACCAATTGCACGATTGCTGCTCATGTCCGCATTGGGTAGTGTGCGGAACCCCTATCAAACGAGTGAGAATCGATTGACGAGTTACTATGATAAGGCTGCTTCGCGTTTGCGCAGCTACTCCGATCGATATCCATACTTTGGGCGACTTGCTTGGCGGTGCCTCCGATTGTCATGGTGGATCTTCACATTTCAAGCTCACAGACGTCTCCCGCAAGCCTATCAACAATGGCGGCATAATTTGCCGATCGCCGTTGCGAACCAAAATGGCCACGCCATCTACGTCAATCCCCAAGATGAACGCGGCAGGCAGATGATTGAAAAAAATGGCAGTCTGAACCCGCCAACCTTGACGATGTGGCAGCAGTTGGTCGCGCGCACTGACTGGACTGATGTCATTGACATCGGAGCGAATTACGGTGAAATGCTGGTCGGATTACGATTATCGCCGCATGTCAGGATAACTGCTGTCGAGGCAAATCCTCAAATAGCGATTTATCTTGACCGTACGCTGCGCGAGGCGGGCCAGAATGTCCGGATCGTTCGAAAGGCTATATCCGATACCATCGGCACGGCAATTCTGTTGGTGGATCGTCAATGGTCGGGCACAACCCGGTTCGCCAGTCTTCAACGCGGCGAACCTTCGGATCGTTACGATTCCTTGCGGGTCCCCACAATCACCTTCGACAGTCTGCTTAATATCAACGATCTCCGCCACGTGCGCGCGGCGATTAAGATCGATATTGAGGGCTATGAACTGCCTGTCTTGAAATCGGCGCTACCTACCTTGAACCAAATGGACTGCTTCGAGATTCTGATGGAGATTCTATTCCTTACGCCAGATGATCTGACGTGGATTTTCGACAATTTCTCGGTGCAGGTGTACGACCTGTCTACGGACACATTCGTCACCGTACAAAAGTCCGTCGTAGAAGAAATGATACTCTCGACCGCCAGCCATCCCACTTACTATCGCAATGATATGATTCTTTCTGCGAAAGCGGGCTGATTGCTACTTGTAGTTACGGCCTTCATCCATCCCATGATGCAAATAATGATATCGCGGATTAAGCTTCGCCCGAGCTACATCCTCATGAAGCTCAAGGTATGTATCGTCATCAAAATCTCTCGGCAAACGTCGCAGATCAGTTATCCATTCGATGGTTTCATTATCGAGGAGCGAGCCTGAGAATGCCGCAATTCGCAATCCATGTTGGCGAACCGCATAGTTGAACGACAATTGGTCCCGCCTGGAAAACCGCATCATTTCGGCGTCCCATGCCTCCATCGCCTTTATAACCTGCGGATCATTATGGCGCCGGAGCAATACGCCCGTCGCGTTCAGCCCATTGTGCTTGGGATAGCCTTTCGCGCGGTAAAAGCACATCTGCTTCTCGATCAAATCGTGATCGTCATAGCCCAGGGCCGCGACAATTTCCGCTTCCTCATAAAGGCAATCACGCCACGGGTGCTGAAAAGCCACGAGGAGGCTCTCTTTATGGGAAAACTCATCGAAGATCGCGGAGGGAGATCGCTTCAGTCGAATCGTATTGTCAACGTAAAGGCTCTCTGAGTAATCCGGAAAAAGTGCGTGCGGTCTATGCTTCAGGCTCTTTGATCTGCGATGGGGGTCGAGTGTCGACGGAGTTGCCTGAACAATTTGCCAGAAGTCCGACGTCAGCGACGGATCGTCGGTAAAGCAGACGAAATCGATGTTCTTGTCGCGGTCATACTTGAAATCGTTGAACCGTTCCGAGAAACCAAACATACAGGTATAGACGACGCGTCGTTTCTGAGTGCGACGAACGTACCGCGCAACTTTTTCTATGAATGACATAGGGTTTAGATACCACCGCTCACCCCATTTATTCAACCTTGAATTGTAGATGGACGAGCCGTTTTGACGCGCGGTGACCGGCTGTCGCTTCCGAATTATTCTCTCTTTTCGACATAGGCGGCGAGTTTTTCAAGGGTAGGCTGGGGCTTCCTCATTGTCTCGCCGACAGATTCCCGGCTACAGCAGTGAACCGAAATAGACTGCATAGATGGATTTGCTCGGCGCATGATTGAGCCGAGATAAGGTCGTTCGACGGCTTGCTCACGACCGAGAGATTGCCCAGTTCACGCCTTCTGTAAGAATTGCCAATCCTCCGGTCACGCCGCCTCGGCGGCGGCCCCGATGCCCGCATAGGCGCGGCGGATCACCGAGCTGTCGGCATCAACGCGATTGGCCTCCGTGGAAAGCATTTGACGCCACCGGCGCGCGCCGGGAGCGCCATGGAACATGCCGACCATGTGCCGTGTGACGTGCGAGAGCCGTCCACCACGGGCAATATGCGCATCGGAATAGGCGCACATGTGGTCGATGATGCCCTCGATCGTCGGCGAAACCACTGGCTCGCCATAGATCCTGCGGTCGACATCGAGAAGAAGCAGCGGATCCTGATAGGCCGCGCGCCCCACCATCACGCCATCGACGTTCCGCAAGTGCCGTTCAGCTTCTGCGAGCGACTGGATACCGCCATTAATGCCAATGAATTTCGAAGGATTGTCCTGCTTCAGGCGATAGACGCGGTCGTAGTCGAGCGGCGGAATTTCGCGATTTTCCTTTGGCGAAAGGCCCTTGAGCCAGGCTTTGCGCGCATGCACCCACAAGGCATCCGCCCCTGCCGCAAAGACACGGCCCGTCAGATCGTCGAGGGCGGCTTGCGTGTCCTGGTCATCGACGCCGATCCGGCACTTGACGGTTACTGGTATTGCAACGGCCTGTTTCATCGCGTCGATGCAAGCCGCGACGATATCGGGCGTTTGCATCAGGCAGGCGCCGAACGCACCCGACTGCACGCGGTCCGACGGGCAACCGACATTGAGGTTGATTTCCTTGTATCCCATGGCCTCGCCGATCGCTGACGCCTGCGCCAGCTTCGACGGATCCGATCCGCCAAGCTGCAGCGCAACAGGATGCTCTTCAGGATCAAAACCAAGAATTTTTTCGCGCTTGCCGTGGATGGCAGCATCAGCGACGACCATTTCGGTATAGAGCAGCGCGCGGCGCGTGAACTGGCGATGCAGCATTCTGCAATGCCGATCGGTCCAGTCGATCATCGGGGCCACGGCGAAGATATTTTCTCCGTTGGCATAGAGGTTTGCCATCAAATTCATCCAGGTCGTTAAGCTCAGCGCACGCCTTTTAGGGCCTTGCGCCTTCGCGGCTCTTTACCACGCCCTGCAGCGCAAGGTCCATCACCGGCTATTTAGCGCAGGATCAGCGCTGGACAAGGCTCAAACCGCATCCAATGCGCTGATTGCCGTCATGATGCGGTCCTGATCGGCGGTGGAAAGCGGCAAGATGGGCAACGGCGGCTTTGTGGTCGCAAGCCCCATGGCATTTGCCGCGGCATGAACCACCCGATAGCTCGAAAGCTCCTTGAACAAGGCAAAGAGGGGCGCGAATAGGCCATCGATGCGCTCGACCTCGGCGACATTACCGACCTTTGCGGCACGCGCCACTTTCAGCGATGGTACCGGCAGCAGCCCGGCAACCACGCTGTACCACGCGGCCCCGCCGGCAAGCAGCGCCCCCGGCGCATTCCAGTCGCCGCTATAGCCAATGGCAAACCCGGCAGGGAGTTGGGCCTCAAGCGCTTGGTGCACCGCTCGCATCTCCGGTAAAGGCTGCGCGGGATTTTTCACTGCCACGATATTCGGTACCGCGGCCATGCGTGCGAGCAGCGCATTGCTGATCGTAAAATGCGTGGTGCCCGGATTGTTGTAGACGCACAGGGGAAGATCGGTGGCGCCGGCGACGCCACTATAATGCTGAAGCACTTCGTCATCGGTTAGCGGGGTATAGGAGACCGGGGCGAGAAGAAGGCCGTCTGCACCCGCACGCTTGGCGTCGCGCGCGAGATCCTCGGCGTCGCCCGTCCTCAAGGCGCCGGCGCTGACGATGATGGGCACCCGCCCGCCGAGACATTCCCTCGCCGCCTCGATCGTCCGGCGTCTTTCAGCACGCGAAAGATACATGTAGGAACCGGTGCTGCCGAGAAGGCCGACCGAATCGACGCCGGCGCGCTCCAGCCGCTCCAGCAGCCGGCAGAGCGATTCGACGTTAACGTGCCCGCTCTCATCTGCAGGCGTAATCGGAAATGCGGATAGACCATGAAACAGCAAAGTTTTTCCCTCGGTTGAATCAGCCTGAATTCGTTAAGACTGATCGTCTTAATACATCGATATACAATGAACATGTATGAAAACCAGGCGGATTTAGCCGTTAATGCACTCCGGGACATCCAATTCAGAGACTAAAGTCTAATTTTGCCTAATTCTTTATCGTGTTACGCAAAGCCCTATTGTTTGGGCAATTGCGCCCCGACGAAACCAAGTCATTACCCCGCGTGTCAAAACCGCAACAGCGATTTCCGAACCGGCGGTTCGATTGCATATCGATTTTGCGTGATCAAACGAACAGGAATATCCCTGCTGCGGGGACACGAGCTTTGGTATCAACTTGATCGGAGAACCGATAATGCGAATAAAGAGCTTCCTCCTTGGTTCCGCTGCAGCGCTGGTTGCAGTTTCAGGAGCACGCGCCGCCGACGCGGTTGTCGTGGCGGAACCTGAACCCGTCGAATATGTGCGGGTTTGCGATGCTTATGGCACGGGCTTCTTCTATATTCCGGGAACGGAAACCTGCCTCAAGGTAAGCGGCTATGTCCGCTACGACGCACAGGGGGGTGACGACGTCTATAATGGCGGCCCGCTCGACACTTGGGCCAAGCACACGCGCGCCGAGGTTCGCTTCGACGCCCGTTCCGAGACCGAACTCGGCACTTTGCGTTCCTACATCCAGTCGCGCTTCGACTTTACCGATGGTTCGGATGACGGCGCCAGCCTCCCGCAGGCGTTCATCGAGCTCGGTGGCTTCCGTGTCGGCGTTGCCGATGAAATCTTCGGCGCCTGGAACGGCTATGCCGGCGATATCATCAATGACGACGTGATCAACTACAACAGCTGGCAGAGCAACCAGGTGAGCTACACGTTCACAGGGGCAGACGGTTTCTCGGCCATCGTCGCCGCTGAACAGGGCTCGGTGCACGACGATTATCCCGACTACGTCATCGACAACTACATGCCGCATGTCATGGCCGGCGCCAAGTACGAGCAGGGTTGGGGAACGCTGTCCGGTATCGTCGGCTACGATTCCAACGTCGAGGCCTTTGCCGCCAAGGCGCGCCTCGATGTTAACATCACCGATACGTTCAAGGTCTGGGGCATGGGGGCCTACCAGTCCGACTACGACTCCACGCGCGAGGAACGCAACTTCCTGACGCCGTGGCAGGGCGACTGGGCCGCCTGGGCCGGTTTTGCTGCAAAGCTTTCCGACAAGGCGACGGTCAACGGTCAGGGTGCGTACGCATCTGAGGGGACCTACGCCTTTGCCCTCAATGTTGCCTACGAACTTGTACCTGGTTTCACGATCACGCCGGAAATCAACTACACCAAGTTCGAGGACTTCCGTCAGGGCGACGGCACACTCGTCAACGACGATGCCCTCGGTGGCATCGTCCGCTTCCAGCGGAATTTCTGATCGCCTGACACAAAAAATCCGGAGGCAAACGCCTCCGGATACCTCTACGACAAAGCTGCAATCAAATCTGGTCCGAAACCGCAGCGACTGCTGCCGATTTTCGCAAAAGCGCCACGAGTTCATCGCCCGCGTCGGCGACCGGACCTGAATTGTCGATCATAACGGCATTTTCCGGATCGCATGGATTGGGCGCGGCCCGCATCAGGCGACGCTCGATCTCCTCGGCGCTTTCGCGCCCGCGCGCCGCAAGGCGATGCGCCAGAACCTCAGGCGAAGCCGTAATATGGACCACCAGGAAATTGGCGTAGGCCGATTTCAGATCGGGGAGAATGCCGCGCGATACATTGGCGATCGCGACCCCGCCCCGTTCGATCTCGTGATCGACTGATTTCGGCAAGCCGTAGTAAAGCCCATGGGCGAACCAGTCGTGGCAGAACGCTCCTTCGCGCTTGGCCGTCAAAAACGCGTCCTCGCTCAGTGTATCGTGGTCCTCCGCATCGACCGCCGAAGGCCGGGTGACCACGCGGCGGACGAAATGGAATCCCGGCTCATTGGCGAGCGCAGCGCGGGCATAGTCGATAATCGTATCCTTGCCGGCCCCGCTCGGCCCGACAACCGCAACGAAGGCGCCGTTGCGCAACGGCGCGGACCCCAACTCGAGTGCGCGTTCGATCATTGCGGCGGCCATCATACGACCCGGCGGCCTTCGCGCCAGACAGTGCGGACCACGGGAATGTGCTCATCGACGCGAACGCGTACGAGGTCGGCGCGCTTGCCGATCTCGATGACGCCGCGGTCGTCGAAACCAACCGCCTCAGCCGGGTTCTTGGTGACGAGGCGCACCGAATCCGGCAGCGATATGCTGTCCGCGGTCTCGCTCAGCATGAAGGTCGACTGGATCAGGCTGAACGGAATGTAGTCGGACGACAGAATGTCGAGATAACCGTGCTCCACGAGTTCGCGCGCCGAGACGTTGCCGGAATGCGAGCCGCCGCGCACGACATTGGGCGCACCCATCAGGACGGCAAGGCCGGCGCGTTTGGACGCAGCCGCCGCCTGGAGCGTCGTTGGAAACTCGGCAACGTGGATGCCCTGCTCTATGGCCTCGTCCACGTGCGCTTGCGTCGCATCGTCGTGGCTAGCGAGAACGATGCCACGCGCGCGGCATTTTTCCGCCAGCGCCTCGCGCTGCGGGCCCGAATACTGCGCGGACTCGCCCATGCGTTTCTCGCAATACAATTGGAAATCGCGGTCGCTGAGCTTCAGCTTGCGCTGGTAATAGTAGGCGTAGGTTTCGAGATCGACGAACTGGCGCTGTCCCGGCGCATGGTCCATCAACGATGCGAGCCGCACACGGCTGTCATTCTCGAACAGTTGAAAGCTCTCAAGGCAATCCGGCGCCGAGACTTCACAGCGCAGATGCAGATAGTGATCGGCTCTCAACCGGCCCTCATGAACGCTGTTCTCTATTGCGTCGCCGAGCTTGCGCATTTCCGGCGCCGAAAGGTCCGCATCCTCATCCATGCCGACGCGCAGCGCATCGAGAACAGTCGTAATGCCGGAGGTGGCGATCTGCGCATCGTGGGCAAGGACAGCCGCGATCGGGTTCCAGCGTACCCGCGGGCGCGGGAGATAATGCCCCTCGAGGTGATCGGTATGGAGTTCCACGAGGCCGGGTATGAGATAGTCGCCGCCGAAATCCTCGCTGCCGGATGCCGTTCCTTCCGCAATGTCGGCTATCTTGCCGTCACGCACCAGGACGGAACCGGTGATGACTTCGTTTTCGAGGACGATTTTCGCATTGTTCAAGATCAGTTCGGCGGACATTTCAGGCAGACTTTCTACGGTTCGTTCCAGCAAGCGGGTGCAGTGAGTTGATTTCAAAGGGAGATCCAGGATGGGCCTCGGTAAATAGAGCAAGATTGTTGATCTCGACCGGCTCTTCGAGAACCGGCTCAAGGAATTCACTGAGGATGCGTTCAATCCTTGGCTGGTCGGCCTCCGGTACAGGACCGGTCAGGGTCATGTGAAAACGGAAATCCTCGAACACGTAGGGATAGCCCCACTGTTCGAGATTGCGTTGCTCTGATACCGAAAGCGCATCGGGATTGCGCCGCTTGATCTCCTGCTCGCTTGGAGCGGCGCGGAAGCGATCGAAGGCGACGACAATATCGTTTGCCAACTGGTTGAGGCGGTCAAGCGGCTCGCTCGGAACAAGCGCGAAGAAACCGCCAAGGCAGCGAATTTCAAGTTTTGGAATTTCGACCGGATCGACCGAGGAGGCAAAATGCATCATGGCGGAAAGCAGTTCGCGCTCTTCAAGCCCCTCCGCCAGACGGAAAGGCGCTTTCAGCGTCGCATGGAAACCGTAGCGGCGTGGCGAGTCGGTAAGCTGCGCGAAGTCCGCCGGATCGAGCCCGCGAATATGCGGGACCTTCACCGCTTGCCCGCTGAAGGCATTGCGGCCGAGCCAATTCGCCGCGACTTTGAGAAGCGGGTCGCTGGCCGGCGGCGTGAAGTAGATCGCATAGCGCATGTCAGTGTGATTCCCTAAAAACAGTCTCGCGTTACACTCCAATTATGACAAGCTTTGTATCACTTGGGATCTGCGGATCGACAATCTAGTGCTGCTTTCCAGTCAGGCGCGAGCGCAGTGCGTTGGAAATATTGTCGAAGATGAAGATGACGATGAGAATGAGCACGACCATATAGGCGACATTATGCCAGTTGGTGTTGGTGCGCATCGCCTCCCACAGCTTGAGGCCGATGCCGCCCGCACCGACGGCGCCGATGATCGTCGCCGAGCGCGTGTTCGATTCCCAGAAGTAGAGCGCCTGGCTGGCGAATACCGGCAGGACCTGCGGCACGACGCCATAGCGTTGCACGTTCACCGGCGATGCACCCACGGATTTGACACCCTCGCGCTGCTTGTCATCGATGTTTTCCAGCGTCTCCGAATAGACCTTGCCGAGCGTGCCCGTATCGGTGAAGAAGATCGCGGCGATACCGGCAAGCGGCCCCGGACCGAAGGCGCGGGTGAAGAAAAGTGCCCAGATCAGCATGTCCACCGAGCGCAGGAAATCGAAGAAGCGCTTGGTAATCTGGTTGGCGAAGAAATTCGGCATGATGTTGCGAGCCGCAACAAACGCGAGCGGAAACGCGATGATCGTTGCAAGCAAGGTGCCGATGAAGGCCATGACGATTGTCTGCAGGAGCTTGGTCCAAACGTCGCCATGCTGCCACGATGAATTGTACCAGATGTTATCGAAGGCAAGCGCTGCATTCGACATCTCAGGCTTGATGCGCTCGCCGCTGGTGATCATCGACATCACTTCGCCGAACGACTTGCCCCAGAATGGCGAGGCGGTATCGAAGACGAAATTGGCCCATCCGAGGAAGCGCCGGCTCACCACGACACGCTCGGGAATGATATCCGCCTGCCCGGCAAAGCCGAAATTCACCGTAACCTGGTCCTCCTTCAGCTGTGCCCATTTCGGCAAGGTCCCTTGCGGCTTGGCGCCGTTCGGTTCGAGCAGGATCGTCAGGCTTTCGCTTCCCCGCGTCGCAATCACACGCTGGGCGTTGATATCGAGCGACTTGCTGGAGCCGAAGCGGATCGACACGTCATTGCCGTTCTTGATCACCCAATCCGGATTGGGATTGTTGCCAAGCTCGGAAAAACGCGGATAGGAAACTGTTGTCGCCTCCGGGCTCATCTTGACGGTCGCCCTGACCGCGTAGGAGACCCAGTCGCGCGCATAAATTTCGGCGCGCTGCCACTGCCCGCTCGCGAGCACGGTGCCGATCGAAAAGAACCACCAGCAGTAGACGACGTAAAGAACGATGCCGGAAGCGATGAACAGCGGCAGGAAGCGCTTCCACACGGGCGGGTTGAAGACCTCCGGGTGACGGCTTTCGTAATCGGCAATGGCGGCAGCGGACAGGGCGGTCATGACTGTTTGCCTCCAAAGGCGAAGGCCTGCTTGCCGACGAGACGGCGGCGCAGCCAGGCGGAAAACTGATCGACGGCGATGATCGTCACCAGCAGCAGAAGGACGATGGCAAGCGTCTTTGCCTGGTGGCCGCGGCCGATCGACAGGCGCAGTTCCTCGCCGATGCCGCCGCCGCCGACCGCGCCGATGATCGTCGAGGCACGCACATTGATTTCAAGGCGAAGCAGCGCATAGGACATGAAATTGGGCATCACTTGCGGCACGATGCCGAAACCGACCCGTTCGAACCAGTTGGCGCCGGCGGCGCGCAAACCCTCATCCGGTTTCATGTCGGCATTCTCGACGACTTCGAAGAAAAGCTTGCCGAGCGCGCCGATCGTATGGATGGCCACGGCGAACATGGCGGGTATGGCGCCGAGCGAGAGGATTGCGGCGAAGAAGCCGGCGATAACGATCTCTGGGAACGCGCGCAGGATCTCCATCGTCCGGCGCACGACGCCGCGGATGAGCCGGTTCTTGACGAGGTTCTTGGCGGCAAGGAAGCAGAGCAGGAAGCCGAAGATGAAGCCGACAAGCGTCGAAAGGATCGCGATATTGAGGGTCTGCAGCATCTTGTAGAAATATTCCGGGAAGTAGAACCCGCCGAACAGATAGACCCGGCCTTCCGGATAATCGTATTTAAGGCTGCCGTCGTAATATGGTGACGGCAGATCGAACAAGGCCCGCCACACTTCCCAGCCGTCGCGCGGAACGAGATCGCCCGCAAACTCGAAGAAGTGCGGCAGACGGTCGAAGAACTTGCCGGCGTTTGAGTCGTTGGCGAACCACAGGGACCCGGCGACCGCCACGAGCAGACCAATGCCGATCAGCCATGAATAGGCACGCCGGCGCGTCGCAAGCTCCAGCCAGTGGCGTTCTATCTCGATACCGTCGGGCGACAGGGTGGTGGTCGTAGCCTGGCTCATCAACCGATCCTTAGTGAGCACAAAAATTCACGGCCAGAACCTTGAGGGAACTGGCCGTGATCGTTGGATGGCTATCAGCCGCCGATCTGCGCCTTGCGGGCGTCGATGATCGGCTGGTAGAACTGCGCGTTAACTTCCGTGTAGCCCTTGCGGTCGCCACCGGTCGAAGAAGCCGCGGCGAAGCAGGCCGGATCGGTCTTCGGAAGGTTCATCAGATATTCCTTGTACTTGGCGATCGTGTCCTTGTTCATTGATGAACGAACAACGGTCGGACCGTTCGGAATAAGCGGCGACTTCCACAGTTCGACAAAATCCTTCATGTCGATCAGGCCCTTGTCGACCATCTTGCGCAGATTGCCGGAAGAATATCCCTCTTCGAACTTGCCGACGCCCGAGCCAAAGGTCGTGCCGGCGTCGAACTTGCCGTCCTTGACAGCGAGAACGAGGTTTTCATGACCGCCGCCGAAGCCGGTTTCACCGAAGTAATCCTTGACCGAGGCGTTGATGTCCTTCGGCAGGGAGGTAACGGGGATGAGGTAGCCAGAAGTGGAATCCGGATCGGCAAAGCCGAGCTTCTTGCCTTTCATGTCGGCAAGAGTCTTGATGCCACTGTCCTTGCGGGCAATCATGATCGAATAATAGCCGGTCGAACCGTCGGTCTGGACGTCGGTCAGGATCGGTTCGACTGCCTTCGGATTGGTCAGATAGATCTTGGCATATCCGGATGCACCGAGTTCTGCAGCATCGAGCGTGCCGCCGAGGAGACCCTGGATGACGCCATCATAGTCGGTTGCCGGGAAGAGCTTGACTTCCTTGACACCGAGGACCTTGGGCAACTGGTCGACCACGCACTGGTAGTTGCGCAGGCGGTCTGCTTCGTTTTCGCCGCCGATCAGACCGATGCGGAATGTTTCGAGGTTTTCGGCACGTGCCATCGAACCGGCCAGCATGGCGCCGATTGCGATTGCACTAAGAAGGGCTTTCTTGAACATAGTTCTCTCCTGTCAAACGTCGATATGAGTTTGCGATCAGTTTCATTAGTGGCCCGTATCGTGGGCGAGCCGATCTCGGTGCGCTCAACGCGCGGCCAGAACGGCCTCCAGCTCTGAAATCGGCTTGGGTGTGCCGCGGCTGATACTTGTGGAAGTGATTGCCTCCGAAAAAGCATCCTTCATGCCGTCCGCGCCATAGATGCGGCGCGCGGCAAGTTCGGTGAGATCGTCGGGTCCGCCGTCAAAGACAACCTTGCCTCCCTGCATGCCGATGATACGCTGGCAGAAATGGCGGGCCGTATCGAGCGTGTGCAAATTGGTGATGACCGTCAGGCCCTCGCGCTCATTGATGTCGCGCAACGACTCCATCACCACCTGAGCATTGCGCGGGTCGAGCGAGGCGATCGGCTCGTCGGCAAGAACAACTTTGGGATTCTGCATTAGAGCACGGGCTATCGCGACGCGCTGCTGCTGGCCCCCGGAGAGCGTTCCGGCCCGCTGTAACGCGGTCTTCGCGATGTCGAGGCGCTCCAGCGCCGCAATCGCCATCGCACGCTCCTCGCGCGAAAACATGCCGAGCAGGCTCTTGATCGTCGAGCGATGATTGAGGCGACCGAGCAGAACATTGGTCAGAACGTCGAGACGCGGCACCAGATTGAACTGCTGGAAGATCATGGCGCAATCGCGCTGCCAATTACGCAAGGCGGCGCCCTTCAACTGCGCCACATTGGTGCCTTCAAAGAGGATCGCGCCTTCCGAGGGATCAACGAGACGGTTGATCATGCGAAGCAACGTCGACTTGCCGGCGCCGGAACGCCCGATGATGCCTACCATCTGACCCTGGGGAATCTCCAGGCTGACACCGTCGATGGCAGTAAACTTGCCAAAGCGGCGCGTCACGTTTTCAATCTTCAGCATAAGCAGGTCCCTATTGGCGCTGCACTGTCCTAGGACACGGATGTGAACGTGCGATGTCGTTTTTGTTGCAGCCGAATGACAACTTGATGTCAGTCCGTTAACCCTATCGCTCGTTCGATTCAGACCGCGTGTTTCTCAAGGAACGCCTCGATGGAGAGCGAGCGAAAATCATCGAGCGCAGAGCGCAACTTAGCGTGGTCCCAATCCCACCAGGCAACGACCTGCAGTTGTTCAGCCGTTTTTCGGTCGAAACGATCACGAATTTTGTGTGTAGGAACGCCGCCAACGATCGTGTAGGGGTCGACGTCCTTCGTGACCACCGCCCCTGCCCCGATTACCGCGCCGTCGCCAACGGTGACGCCCGGCAGCACGGTCGCGCCATGGCCGATCCAGACATCATGGCCGATCGTGACCGTATTGGTGCGCCGCCAGTCGAAAAATTGCTCGTCAACCGTGCCATCGTCCCAATAGTCGCCCGAACGATAGGTGAAATGGTGCAGCGTCGGCCGCCACGTCGGATGGTTGGGAGCGTTAAGGCGAACGCTGGAAGCTATATTGGCGAATTTGCCGACCTTGGCGCACCAGGCAGATCCATCCTGCATGATGTAGGAATAGTCGCCGAAGCTCGATTCACTGAGGCGGCAGCGCTCGGCAACTTCCGTATAACGGCCGAACGCGCAGGCTTCGACGCTCGCCGTCGGATGGATCAGTGGCGTTTCCGAGAGTTTCGTCATGCCGCAACTCCGCCTGCGGTCGAAAACGCCGTGACGTCGATGATCCGGTCGGCAACGGCTTCGCGCACGTCCTCGTCGTGAAAGATGCCGAGCATCGCGACGCCCGCGGCCTTCTTGGCCTCGATCATAGACACAACGACGCTGCGGTTCCTGGCGTCGAGCGATGCTGTCGGCTCGTCGAGCAGCAGGACCGGGTGATCGGTAATAAAGCCCCGCGCAATGTTGACGCGTTGCTGCTCGCCGCCGGAGAAGGTGGCGGGCGGCAGCGCCCACAGCCGTTCGGGAAGGTTGAGACCTGAGAGCAGCACCACCGCCTTGTCGCGGGCTTCGCCCCGATCGACGCCGCGGGCAACGAGCGGCTCGGCGACAACGTCAAGCGCCGAAACGCGTGGCACGGTACGCAGGAACTGGCTGACATAGCCGACCATTTCGCGGCGGATACCGAGCATGGTTCGCGGATCGGCCGAGGCAATGTCAACAAGGCGGTCGCGGTAGGGAACGATGATCTGGCCCTGATCCACGGCATAATTGCCGTAGATCATTTTCAGGATCGAACTCTTCCCGGCGCCGGAAGGGCCGCCAAGAACGGCGCACTCGCCGGTCTTGATCGAGAATGACACGTTGGTGACCACCGGCAAGCGGATGCCGTCACGCAGGTGCATGGTGAAGCTCTTGGCGACATCGGAGACAACGAGAGGCGTTGGCATAATCTTCTCCTAGACCTGCAGGATGGATGAAACGAGAAGCTGGGTGTAAGGCGCCTGCGGATCGTCGAGGACCCGGTCGGTAAGGCCGGTTTCGACGATATGGCCGTCCTTCATCACCATCATGCGGTGCGAAAGCAGCCGCGCGACGGCAAGATCATGGGTGACGACGATAGCCGCAAGGCCAAGGTCGCTGACGAGGCCCCGCAAAAGGTCGAGCAATCTCGCCTGCACCGACACGTCCAGCCCACCGGTCGGCTCGTCCATGAAGATCAGGCGCGGGTTGGTTACGAGGTTGCGCGCGATCTGCAGGCGCTGGCGCATACCGCCGGAGAAGGCGCGCGGCTCGTCATCGATGCGGTCGGCGGCGATTTCCACCCGCCCGAGCCAATCGGTCGCCGTGGAGCGGATGCGGCCATAGTGCCGGTCGCCGACCGCCATCAGCCGCTCACCGACATTGGCGCCGGCCGAGACGGTCATGCGCAAGCCATCGGCCGGGTTCTGGTGCACGAAGCCCCAGTCGGTGCGCATCAACAACCGCCGCTCGGCTTCGCTGAGGCGATAGAGATCGCGAAACTGGCCGTCCCGCATGCGGTATTCGACGGAACCTGCCGAAGGCGCAAGCCGGGTCGCCAGACAGTTCAGAAGCGTGGTCTTGCCTGAACCGGATTCGCCGACGATGGCCAGCACTTCGCCCGCCCACAGTTCGAACGAGACGTTCTGGCAACCGATCCGGCTTCCATAGAATTTCGAGACTGCATTGACTTTGAGAAGTGGTGTATCGCTCATTCTGCTGCCTCCGCCGGATTGGTCGAAAGATGGCCGCGATGGCCATGCGCCTGCCGGTCTTCACAAAAATCCGTATCCGAGCACACGAACATGCTGCCGCCCTTGTCGTCGAGGATAACCTCGTCGAGGTAGGTACCCCTGGCGCCGCACAGCGCGCAGGGCTCGGAAAAGCTCTGGATTTCAAATGGATGATCTTCAAAGTCGAGGCTGACGACTTCCGTGTACGGCGGAACCGCATAGATGCGCTTTTCGCGTCCCGCACCGAATAGCTGCAGCGCCGGCGAGCGATGCATCTTTGGATTGTCGAACTTCGGCGTCGGCGACGGGTCCATGACATAGCGCCCTTCGACCTTTACCGGGTAGGCATAGGTCGTCGCGATGTGGCCGTGGCGGGCGATGTCCTCGTAGAGCTTCACATGCATCAGGCCGTATTCTTCGAGCGCATGCATTTTCCGGGTTTCCGTCTCGCGCGGCTCGAGGAAGCGCAGGGGCTCAGGAATCGGCACTTGATAGACGAGGATTTGGCCGGCGGTGAGCGGTGTTTCCGGGATGCGGTGCCGCGTCTGGATGATCGTTGCTTCCGTTGTGCTGGTGGTGACACGGACATTTGCGGTCTTCTGGAAAAAGGCGCGGATCGATACGGCGTTGGTGGTGTCGTCGGCGCCCTGGTCGATAACCTTCAGCCTGTCATCCGGTCCGATGAGCGCCGCCGTCACCTGCACGCCGCCCGTGCCCCAGCCATAGGGCATCGGCATTTCGCGCGAGGCGAAAGGCACCTGGTAGCCCGGAATGGCAATGGCTTTCAGGATGGCGCGGCGGATCATCCGCTTCGTTTGCTCGTCGAGATAGGCAAAGTTGTATGTTGCGAGTTCGGTCATTCTGCTGCCTCCTGGACGTCGCGGCGTTCGTGTTCGGCCCGCATACGGCGCACCAGGTCGAGTTCGGCCTGGAAATCCACGTAATGCGGCAGCTTCAAATGCTCGACAAAGCCGGTCGACTGGACATTATCGCTGTGGGAAATGACGAATTCCTCGTCCTGGGCGGCGGCGGTAATATCCTCGCCGAGCTCCCTCGCCCGCAATGCGCGATCGCAGAGCGACATCGACATCGCCTTGCGCTCGCTCTGGCCGAACACCAGGCCATAGCCGCGGGTAAACTGCGGCGGCTGCTTCGCCGAACCCTTGAACTGGTTGACCATCTGGCACTCGGTCAGGCGGATGCGCCCGAGCGTCAGCGGGAAATCGAGTTCCGCGACTTCAAGTTCAACCTCGACTTCCCCGATGCGGATCTCGCCAACGAAGGGATGGCTGCGGGCATAGCCCCGCTGTGTGGAATAGGCGAGACCGAGGAGAAAACCCTCGTCGCCGCGGGCAAGCGCTTGTAGACGCAGATCGCGCTCAAGCGGAAAGGCGAGCGGCTCGCGGGTCAGATCGCCAGGCGCTGCCCCTTCCGGCAACTCGCCATCCGTCTCGATCATGCCATGATGGCCGAGAATATCGGTGACGCGCGGCGCAGGCTCGTGCGTTTCCTCCACCCGCTCGTCCGGCGCTTCCACCGCGGCATCGGCGGCGAGTTCAGGATCGAGCAGGCGGTGCGTATAATCGAATGTCGGCCCGAGCAACTGTCCACCCGGCAGATCCTTGAACGTTGCGGAAATGCGCCGTTCTATCGCCATTGCCGCGGTTTCGACGGGGAGCGTATAGCCAAAACGCGGCAGCGTCGTGCGATAGGCGCGGACAAGGAAGATCGCCTCGATCATGTCGCCCCGCGCCTGCTTGATGGCGAGGGCCGCAAGCTCGAGATCGTAAAGAGATCCCTCGGCCATGACGCGGTCGACGCCGAGTGCCAGTTGTTCGACGATCTGGTCGAGCCGGATCGACGGCACGGAGCGATCACCCCTGCGCTTGTCGGCAAGAAGCTTGTGGGCATTGCGGATGGCGGTTTCGCCGCCTTTGACTGCAACATACATGGACTTACGCCTCCTTCTTCGCAACGCGTGTCGTGCGCGGCAGGGCGGCGAGCGCTTCCCGTCCGGCAAAGATCAGATCGATGCCGCGCGGAAAGGCGGCGCGATTGCCCGTCCATTGATCGATGAACATTTTCGGCAGCTGGCTCGGCGCGAAGTCCTGCGTATCCTTGATACCGGGTCCACGGAGGGTGAGGACGTTCTCGCCCTCAAATCCATCGAGCTGCAAGATGACCGTCGTCGAGCGGTCGGGATATTCCGACGTTCCCTTGGCAAAGGCTTCGAAGGACGGCATTGCGGCGACGTCTTTCACCAGGGCGAATTGCGCAGCCGCCGGATCGGAGACGAGTTCGAGGCCGGTATGAAATTTCAGCCAGCCGATGGCTTCTTTCGAGACGCTGATCGACTTGTCGCACCAGACCGTGGCATCGTGATCGAACAGCGTGGCGGCGATCGCCGCCATCACTGGCGTCAACGGGGCCGGCGCTACGACGAGTTCCGGCACGTCAAAGACGCGGCCGGGATTGGCCAGGGCATCCATCAGAGCCCGGAAAATCTGCTGCGATCCCATGACCGGATTGGTGAAGCCGCCCTCAAAAACCTGAGTGTTCGTGCTCATCAGTCTTCCCCTCGCACCATTGTGAAGAAATCGACCTTGGTTGCTGCCGTCTCGGCGCGCTTGGTCCTCAGTTCCTCGTCGAGCCGCTGCGCGATTGGCGCAAGGACGGTTGTTTCGACCACGTCGCGATTGGCATCGTCCTGCCAAAGCGCATCAAAGACGGCGGCAAGGCGAACCTTTTCGCCCTGGCGACCGAGCGCATAAGCGTGACCGACGGCGCCGCTGCCGAGCCGCACGGTCGCGCGGGTCACAGTCGCTTCCCCGAGATTGAACGGTGCTCCCGACCCCCCGATGCGTCCGCGAACCATGACGAGGCCCGTTTCGGGCCCGCGCAAGGTTTCGACTGCCGGCTTGTCGGTCCAGACAGACCAGAAGCGGGTCATCTCATCGGCGGTCGCCTGGGCGAGCAATGCCATGGCGGCCTTGCGCCCGGCATCGACGGTCGCCGGCATTTCCTGAAAATCTTTGGTCATTGACACCTCGCTCAAACTTGTCTATTCATCTATACAACTAGACAATAAGTCCATCTATAGGGATGGTCAATGACAGGAGCATGACAAAGCGTGACTTCAGCGCGATTCATTACGCGAAACAGCGGTGTCGCCATCTGGCGGCAGATTGCCGACCAGATCCGCGGCGACATCACGGCGGGGAGAATGGCGAGTGGCGCACGCATGCCGCCCGAAATCGAACTGGCCGCGCGATTTTCCGTCAATCGCCACACCATCCGAAGCGCAATTGCCGCGCTTACGAAGGAAGGCGTACTGCGCGCCGAGCAAGGGCGAGGCACATTTGTCGCCAACAGCCGCAAGCTGATCTACCGCATCGGCGAGCGCACGCGGTTCTCGCAAATACTCGCAACGCAGGTGCGCGAGACCAAGGGCGTATTGCTCTCCTACCGCACCGAAGCGGCGACGCCCGAAATTGCCGCGGCGCTTGGTATGCCGGCAGGAGACGTAATCCGCATCGACACGCTGCACACGGCGGATGGCAACCCTGTCACCTGCTCGACGGCCTGGTTCGATGCGGCGCGCGTGCCCAACGCCGCCGAGGATTATCGTTCATCTGGTTCTATAACATTCGCGCTCAAGGCCGCGGGAATAGACGATTATCTGCGCAAGTCCACGATTATCGCAGCAAGACATGCCGATGCCGACGACCTGCGCCACCTCCAACTGTCGCCAGGGGCGATCGTGCTCGTTGCCACTGCGATCAATGTCGATATGGATGGCCGTCCGGTCGAATATGCCAAGACCCGCTTCGCCGCCGACCGCATGGAAATTGCGATCGACAACAAGGCGCTTTGATCTACCACATGGTCTTGGCTGCACGCTGCGGCCATTCGTGGTCATAGGCCTCGCCGCCGACACGGTCTTCGCTGAGGGCAGCGAGAACCTGGCCGGGCGTCGGAAACTCCTTCGGCGAGCGATGATTATTCGGATTCCAAAGTTCGGAGCGGATCAAGGCGCGGGCGCACTGGAAATAGGCCTCCTCCACCTCGACGACCATCACCGATCGCGGCGTTTTTTCTTCGACGGCGAAACTGTCGAGCAATGCCCTGTCCGTATCGAGGAAGGCGCGGCCATTGACGCGGAACGTCGTGTTGACGCCCGGGATCAGGAAGAGCAGCGCGACGCGCGGGTCGCGGACGATATTGCGCAGCGAGTCGACCCGGTTGTTACCGCGGCGGTCGGGGATCATCAAGGTGCGATGGTCATGGATGCGGACAAATCCCGCCAGATCGCCGCGCGGCGAGCAATCGAGCCCCTCCGGGCCGGATGTCGCCAGGGCCACGAACGGCGAGCCTTCGATCAGGCGACGATATTCCGGCGTGATTCGGTCGGTGACCTTGGCCGTCGATGCCTCGGCAACACCGCTGTAAATCGCCTCGAGTTGTTCGATCGACGTGATGCGCGACATTCGATTCTCCGTGCAAATATGGCGCGGCTACCATTGCATTATTAAGCAAATATGACAGCCCCTGGCCCCGGAACTTTCCCATGACAGCGGCCGTCCACTCGTATATCAGTCGCAACCGACCGGAATTGCGGAGGAATTCATGAACGGATTTGCGGCTATCGGCGAGTGCATGATCGAACTCTCGGGCGCCAATGGCGACCAGTGGCGCATGGGCTTTGCCGGCGATACGCTGAACACCACCTGGTATGTTCGGGCCCTCGCCGATCCAGACCTCGCCGTCGACTACGTGACTGCCTTTGGCGACGATCCCTTTTCCGTCAAGCAAAAGGCATTCTTGCGCGACAATGGGATAAACACGGCCCACAGCCCGACGATTGTCGGCGCCCGGCCCGGGCTTTACGCAATTACCCTGACCGGTGCCGAGCGGTCCTTCACCTATTGGCGTAATGACGCCGCTGCGCGGCAGTTGGCCGATGACGCTGATGCGCTCGCCAGGAGTCTTGAAGGCCGCCGTATCATCTATTTCTCCGGCATCACCATGGGCATTTTGAGCCCAAAGAGCCGCCAGACTGTGCTCAACGCCGTCAGCAATGCGCGGCGTCACGGTTCGCTCATCGTATTCGATGCCAACTATCGTCCGCGTCTGTGGGAAAATGCCGAGACGGCGAAGCAGGTATTGAGCAACGCGTTCCATGTCAGCGATATCGCCTTGCCGACATTCCCGGATGAAAACGCGCTCTTCGGCGACGTCACGCCGGCCGATACGGCTGCCCGCCTTGCGAGCTATGGCGTCAAGGAAATCGTCGTCAAGGATGGAACGGAACCGGCGCTGGTCGTTTCGGGAGGAGTCAGCACCAACGTACAGGCCGCCAAAGCCAATGCCATCGACACGACCGGCGCTGGCGACAGCTTCAATGGCGGCTATATTGCTGCCCGCCTCGCCGACCTCGATCCGGTTGCGGCCGCAAAACGGGCGCATAAGGTGGCGGCGCGCGTCGTCGAATTTCACGGCGCGCTTGCCCCGATGGGCGAAGCGCGCAAGGCCTTTGATGCTTAAGCCTGCTTTGCCTTGTTGAAGCTGTACTTGGTCATCTGGCTGTAGGTCTCCTGCGGCCGAAGGATTGCCTGCGGGAAATACGGGAAATGGGTTGAGTCCGGCCAGACCTGCGCCTCAAAACAGATGCCCGCATAATTATCGTAGGTGTTTCCTGTCAGCCCGATCGGTGGACGCCCGCCCAGCGTATTGCCGGCATAGAACTGCACGCCGGGTTCCGTGGTCAGAACGTTCATCTCGACGCCCGACTTCGCGCCCTTGGCCGATGCGACCCGCCGCAGGGGCTGGCGCTGGCTCGACAGGCAGAAATTGTTGTCATAGACCACCTGGGCGCCACGTTCTTCGCGGCGGATCGACCGGTAATCCCGAAAATCATGCGTCGTGCCCGCCACCGGGAGAACCCGCCCGTCGGGAATGAGATCGGCATCGACCGGCAGATAGGCCGCCGCATCGATGCGCACTTGATGGTCAAGCGCATCGGTTGCACCGCCATCATCGAGATTGAAGTAGCTGTGATGGGCAAGATTGCAGATGGTGGGTTTGTCGGTCACGGCATCCATTCGGATTGCGAGTGTGCCCTTTGATTCCAGCATATAGGTGCAGGTGATGTTGAGATTGCCGGGAAATCCCATTTCGCCATCACCAAGCTGGATGGTCAGCGTCACATAATCCGAGCCGACGGCGACGACGTCCCAGTTACGCTTGCCGGCACCCCGGCTTCCACCGTGAATATTGTGCCGATCGTGAAAATTCCGCTCCAGCGCATAGGTCTCGCCGTCGATCGTGAGTTCGCCGCCACGAATGCGGTTGATCGAACGGCCGACCGTCGCGCCGAGATAGGGCGAGTGTGCCGGATAGTCGGCGAAGTCCTGGTAGCCCAGGACCAGCGGCGGTTCGTGGCCCTTGAGGCGCAGGTCCTGGATGACTGCGCCCCAGGTCAGAACCTTGGCGGTCAGCCCCCCGCCGGAGATCGTGATGCGGTGGACTGCTTCGCCCTCAGGCGTGTGGCCGAATAACTCAGTGTTCATTTAGAGGCCGAGACCTCCGACGCAGACATATTTCGTATCGAGATAGTCTTCAATGCCCTGATGTCCGCCCTCCTTGCCGAGCCCCGATTCCTTGACGCCGCCAAAGGGTGCCTCGACCGTGGTGATCATGCCTTCGTTGACGCCCACCATGCCGTATTTGAGCCCCTCGGAAACGCGGAACACGCGGCCAAGGTCCCGCGTATAGAAATAGCTCGCAAGGCCGAACTCGGTGTTGTTCGCAAGGTCGATCGCTTCCTGCTCGGTCTCGAATTTGTAGACCGGCGCCACGGGGCCGAAAATCTCTTCCTTGGTGAAAAGCATGTCTTCCTTGGC
Source organism: Phyllobacterium sp. CL33Tsu (assembly GCF_900113985.1). Lineage (NCBI taxonomy): Bacteria > Pseudomonadati > Pseudomonadota > Alphaproteobacteria > Hyphomicrobiales > Phyllobacteriaceae > Phyllobacterium > Phyllobacterium sp. CL33Tsu. Next base: position 377,597 of record NZ_FORJ01000002.1, read on the forward strand.
GTCGCTTATGATCGTCGGCTCGTAGAAGCTGCCGCCGAGCGCATGGCGCTTGCCGCCGGTCACGACCTTGCCGCCCTTCTGCTTGGCATCGGCGACGAATTCCTCAACCTTGGCGACTGCCTTCTCGTCGATCAGCGGACCCTGTTCTGTACCGGTTTCGAGACCGTCGCCGACCTTGAGTTTCTGGGTCGCCGCAGCGAACTTCTCAATGAACGTGTCGTAGATACCCGATTGAACCAGGAAGCGGTTTGTACACACGCAGGTCTGGCCGGAATTGCGGAATTTCGCGATCATCGCACCCTGGACGGCGCGATCGACATCCGCATCGTCGAACACGATGAAGGGGGCATTGCCGCCAAGCTCCATGGACACCTTCTTTACGGTGTCCGCCGCCTGCTTGATCAGGATCTTGCCGATCTCGGTCGAGCCGGTGAAAGTGATCTTGCGCACGAGGGGATTGCTGGTGATTTCGCCGCCGATCTCAGAGGCAGAACCGGTGAGGATGTTGACGACGCCCTTCGGAATGCCGGCCTCCTCGCAAAGCGCACCCCATACAAGCCCGGAATAGGGTGTCTGCGTGGCTGGCTTGACGACCGCCGTGCAGCCTGCAGCGAGCGCCGGACCGATCTTGCGTGCTAGCATCGAGGACGGGAAATTCCACGGCGTGATGGCGCCGATGACGCCAACTGGCTCCTTCGTCACGAGGATGCGGCGATCGGCCCAGGGCGATGGAACGATATCGCCATAGGTCCGCCGCGCCTCTTCGGCGTACCAGAGAATATAGGCCGCCGACATGCCGACCTCGCCCCTGGACTCGAACAGCGACTTCCCCTGCTCCAATGTGAGGAGTTCGGCCAGGGCGTCCTGGTTGTCGAGGATGGCGTCGTGCAGCTTGCGCATCATCTTGGCGCGCTCGAGCACCGATGTCTTGCGCCAAGTCTTGAAGGCCTCGGCGGCAGCGTCGATGGCGCGCCGCGTTTCGGCCTTGCCGGAATTCGGAACCGTGCCAATCTTCAGGCCGGTTGCAGGGTTGATGACGTCGATCGTCTTGCCGGAATCGGCGCCCACCCACTCACCATTGATCAGGTTTGCCTGCTTCATGAACGGGCTGGATTTCTGCAACATCATATTTCTCCCTGTGTTCGAAGGGTTATTGTTGTCCGTGAGTTCCGTGAAGGATAACCCTGCATCGCCTTTGGCAATGTGCGTCTCGTGAAGACGATGCGGCTACCCTGCTCCTTTTTGCCAAAAGCTGCAACTGCCTTGCCTAGCCGAAAATATGCGTGACGACGGAAACCCAGAACGCGAGCGTGAGGGCCGACAGCGCCGTTGCCATGACCATGGAATTCGAGGCGAGCGCCTGCCCGGTGCCGAAGCGCGTCGCAATCAGATAGGAGTTGACGCCGGCAGGGAGTGCGGCAGCGGTGACGGCAATCTTGGCGGTAAAGGGCGGCAGGCCGATCAGCAAAGCCGCTGCAAGGACAACAGCCGGCATCAAGAGGAGCTTGATTGCCGACATGACAAGCGAAGCGGCGATGTGGCCGGACACACCGAATTTCTTGAGCCCCATGCCCATTGCGAAAAGCGCGACCGGACCAGCGACGCTTGCCAACGTCTGAATAAGCGAATCGGCGACGACGGGCATGCGCAAGCCAGTCTGGCGCCATAGCCAGCCGGCGAGGATACCGATGACAAAGGGATTGCGCAGCAGGCTTTTGAAGAATGAGGCAACCACCGCGGATAAATGACTCTCGCCATCGAACACCCCGTCGCGGCGCAAGGCAAACTCGTGCAGCGTTATGGACGCGGCCATCATGATCGGCATGTGAACGGCGACAATCAGCGACAGGATGGCGAACCCCTCCTGCCCAAAGACACCGAGCATCAGTGGCATGCCCAGGAATACGAGATTGGAAAAGGCACCCGAAACCCCGGCGACGACGCCGGCGCGATTGTCGCGGCCAAACAGCACCTTGATTGCCAGATCGGATGCAATCCAGGCAACGACCACACCAATGAAGTAGCTGATCCACAATTGCCAAGGGGCAGCCCCGTGGAAATCGGCCGTCACCATGGTCCGGAACAAGAGAAGCGGCGCAGCGACGACAAAGACGAAGTCCGACAATCCGTCGCCCACCCGCTCATCAAGCAGCTTGAACTGGGCTGCAGCGTAGGCGATGGCAATCACACCGAAGACGACAAGGATTGTTTCAACGAGACCCATCACATTCCGCAATAGGCGGGCGGGCCATGCCGCGCAAGCAGTTCCAGGACTTCACTTTATTTTTCTTCGCCAAATCACCATTTCGCCTGATAAGGAGGCCAGATGTCGAGGCTGCTTATCCATCCCTTGCGTGTCCATATGCTCGCGTTTGCGTTGAGCGCGCTCGCATTTCTTTCTACCGCCGAAGCGACGGATGCGGCATGGGCGCGCGTCCAGCGGGGTGGATATACGATCCTCATGCAGGGCGCCGATGTTTCGGGAACGCTAAGTCCAACCGTCGATCACTCCGTCGACTGCTCGGCGACGCAGACGCTTTCTGATCGCGGCCGCCAGCTTGCGCAGAAATTGGGCGCGCGGTTTGCGGCGCGCGGCGTGCGTATCGATCGCATCCTGACCAGTTCCACCTGCAATGCGCGTGAGACGGCGCGCCTGTCGTTCGGCTCCATTCCCGCCGAGATTTTCAAGCCGCTCGATCCGCTCCCCGCCGATGACGCCGCCAAGGCCGCTGAACTCGAAAAGATCCGCGTTCTGATCACAGGCTTCAAGGGGTCCGGAAATCTGGTAATGCTGACCGATCGCGCCAATATAACGGCTCTGACGGGCGTAACTCCGCGGCCCACGGAAGCCGTAGTGGTTATCGCCAATGAAGAGGGTGAAGCTGTTCATGTGGCTGGACGAATTATATTCGACTAGACGGCGCACAACCTTGGGTCTTTCCATAGACCTTGAAAAACGTTAGATACCGGCTCATCAGACATCAGTGCCTTCGAGGGGCACCGGAAGAAAAAAGGAAAATCAATTGTCCGAAACATTCGACAAGGTTGCCGATATCATTGCCGAAACCAGTGAGATCGATCGCGACTCCATTACGCCGGAAAGCCATACGATTGACGATCTCGGCATCGATAGCCTTGATTTCCTTGATATTGTTTTTGCAATCGACAAGGCCTTCGGTATCAAGATCCCGCTCGAACAGTGGACGCAGGAAGTCAATGACGGCAAGGTCCCGACCGAAGAATACTTCGTGTTGAAGAACCTGTGCGCCAAGATCGACGAACTCGTCGCCGCCAAAAAGGCCTGATTTCCGAGCAACGATTCGGACCTGGTCAACTTCCACCTAACGGGGTGCACCGCGTGGACGGTGTTGCGAGACAATGCAGAACAACACCGTCGTCATCACTGGGATTGGACTGATCTCATCGCTGGGCGAAGGCGCCGATGCCCATTGGCAGGCGTTCAGCGGCAAGGCTGAACCGCGCACCGACAGTGAAACCTTCCAGCCATATACGGTCCATCCGCTCGGCGAGGTTGACTGGAACAATCAGATACCGAAGCGCGGCGACCAGCGGCAGATGGAAACCTGGCAGCGCATCGGCACCTATACCGCCGGCCTTGCGCTGCAGGATGCGGGCATCAAGGATGACGAGGCACTTTGCGCCACCATGGATATGGTCGTTGGTGCCGGCGGCGGCGAACGCGATGTTGCGGTTGATCTGCAGATCCTTGCCGAAGCGCGCGTGCGCAATGACCTCGGCACGATGCTCAACGAAAAACTATCGACGGAACTGCGCCCGACGCTGTTCCTCGCCCAGCTTTCCAATCTCCTTGCCGGCAATATTTCGATCGTCCACAAGGTCACCGGTTCCTCGCGCACTTTCATGGGTGAAGAGGGCTCCGGCATTTCTGCGATCGATACAACAGTTGCGCGCATCCGCTCGGGCCAGAGCACCCACGCTCTCGTCGGCGGCGCATATAACGCTGAACACCCGGACATGCTGCTCGGTTATGAACTGAACAACATGCTGCTGCAGAATGGCTGGGCGCCGCTGTGGCAACGTGAAGACGCGGCCGGCGGCGGCATCGTCACCGGTTCGGGCGGCGCATTCCTGGTCCTCGAAAGCGAGGAACACGCGAAGAAGCGCGGCGCCCGCGCATATGCGGCGATCGACGGCGTTTACAGCACGCAGATCCGCCGCAGCCGCGACGACCTGAAAGAAACGATCGCCAAGCTTCTCGGCGCGGCAACGGCCGACTCGCCGGCTGACGTCATCATTTCCGGGGCATCCGGCGCCAAGCGCATCACCGCTGCCGAGAAGGCGGCACTCGACGCATTCTCGAGTTCGTCCATACGCGGTATCGCCGGCAAGCTCGGTCATTTCCGCGAGGCGCAGTTCCCCCTGGTCGTTGGCCTTGCCGCGCTCAGCATCTATCACGGCACCGCTTTTCCCCCCATCGATCCCGACAATGAAAAGGCCGGCCCCGAGCGTGTCGACACGGCGCTGGCTACCTCGATCGGCGGCTCGCGCGGCGAAGGCGTTGCCCGTCTCGTCAAAGTTTAAGGATATGCCGCATGTCCAAATATACTGATCATCAGGGCCGCCCGCTTGTTGCGATTACCGGCCTCGGCGTTGTTTCCTCGCTCGGTCAGGGCAAGGAGGAAAACTGGGCAGCGCTGACATCCGGTACGTCCGGCATCCACAGGATCACCCGTTTTCCCGTCGATGGACTGCGCACGCAGATCGCCGGCACCGTTGATTTCCTCGAAGAAAGCAACAAGGGCGCTGTCGCGCTGTCGCAGAAGCTCGGTTCTCTCGCCGGCGAGGAAGCGATCAAACAGGCCGGCCTCTCCGTCGATGATTTCGGCGGTCCACTGTTTCTGGCAGCGCCACCGGTCGAACTCGACTGGCGCAACCGCTTCGCGCTCGATGCGCTGGTCCGCAATGAAGGCGAGCCGGGCTACGATCTCCTTCTCGCGGCCTGCCGCCGCGCGCCGCAGGTCGACATGTTCAATACTGTTGAGTTCGGCTACATCGCCGAACAGCTCGCCGAGAAGTTCGGAACGCGCGGCCTGCCGGTGACGCTGTCGACGGCCTGCGCGTCTGGCGCGACAGCGATCCAGCTCGGCGTCGAGGCGATCCGCCGCGGCGAAAGCGACAAGGTGCTGTCAATCGGCACCGATGGTTCGGTTTCCGCTGAAGCACTGATCCGCTTCTCGCTGCTCTCTGCCCTCTCCACCCAGAACGAGCCCGCTCACAAGGCTGCAAAACCATTCTCCAAGGATCGCGATGGCTTCGTCATGGCCGAGGGTTCCGGGGCGATGGTGATGGAATCGCTGGAAGCAGCCGTCGCCCGCGGCGCCAACATTCTCGGGATCATGCGCGGCTGCGGCGAAAAAGCCGACGACTTCCACCGCACCCGTTCGAAGCCGGATGGATCGCCCGCCATCGGAGCGGTCCGTGCAGCGCTCGACGATGCCGGCATCGCAGAGGATGCGATCGACTATATCAACGCCCACGGCACCTCCACGCCGGAGAATGACAAGATGGAATATCTCGCCCTGTCGACCGTGTTCGGGGAGCGCATCTCGAAGCTGCCGACGTCGTCCAACAAGTCGATGATCGGCCACACATTGACGGCGGCCGGTGCCATCGAGGCGGTATTCTCGATGCTGACGATCCAGACCGGCACTATCCCGCCGACGATCAACTACGACAATCCCGATCCGGCCATCGATCTCGACGTGGTGCCCAATGTGAAGCGTGAGGCGAACGTTTCATCGGTGCTTTCCAGCTCATTCGGGTTCGGTGGACAAAATACCTGTCTTGTCATGACCGCAGAACCGAACTAATCCGTGGCCTGAACAAGGAAACGGATATGCGCGCACTACAGCTGATCGACGACCGCAAGCTCGAATTGGTCGATATTGCCCCTCCGCCCCCGCCTGGAGTCGGCGAGGTCACGGTGAATATCAGGGCCGTTGCGCTCAATCACATTGACGTCTGGGGCTGGCGCGGCATGGCCTTCGCCAAGCGCAAGATGCCGCTGACGATAGGCGCGGAAGCATCCGGCGTTGTCGATGCGATCGGCCCCGGCGTCAGTTCGGTGCTGCCCGGCCAGCTTGTCTCGATTTACGGTGCGCAGACCTGCGGCCTTTGCCGGCCCTGCCGCGAAGGCCGCGACAATCTCTGCGAACACGTATCCGGGGTCCATGGGTTTCACCTTGACGGCTTTGCCCAGGAAAAAGTCAACCTGCCGGCGCGCCTCCTTGTCCCGGCGCCTCCCGGCGTCGACGAGATCGGCGCTGCGGTGGCGCCCGTTACCTTCGGTACGGTCGAGCACATGCTTTTTGACAACGCCAAGCTCGAGCCCGGCGAGACGATCCTCGTGCACGCCGGAGGGTCGGGCATTGGCTCGGCCGCGATCCAGCTTGCCAAGAAGATCGGCTGCACGGTCATCACGACTGTCGGTTCCGACAACAAGATCGAGAAGGCGAAGGCGCTTGGCGCCGACCATGTCATCAACTACCGCGAAGATCGCTTCGAAGGTGTCGTGCGCAAGCTGACGAAGAAGAAGGGCGTGGACGTTGTCTTTGAACATGTCGGCGCGGACACCTGGGCGGGCTCCATGCTGTCGCTGCGGCGCGGCGGGCGTCTTGTCACGTGCGGCTCGACATCCGGCGTATCGACGAACATGAACCTGATGATGCTGTTCCAGCAGCAGTTGAAGCTGCTTGGCTCCTTCGGCTGCCGCATGGAGAACATGGCGGATGCGATGCAGAAGATGGCGCGCGGCCTCGTTCATCCAGTCATCGATACGCAAGTCGGTTTCGATGAAATCGACACGGCGCTGAAACGGATGGAAGGCCGGGACGTTTTCGGCAAGATCATCCTGCGCATCAACTGATTTCCGATGAAGCTCAATACGAAACTTGCTCTGTTCCGGTGGAGCCAGAGGCTCAAGTCGTTCAACTACTGGCTGACGGCGAATGTCGTCTTCGGCATTTTGTGGCTGTTGCGCCGCCTGCCCGCACAGGCAGCAATGGATTTCATGGACGCCGCGGCGCGTAAGATCGGTCCGCTGATGGGACGCCATCGCGTCGCCATGAACAACCTGCGCAAGGCCTATCCGGAAAAGTCCGAGCAAGAACTGCAGGATATCGCGCGCGACATGTGGGGCAACATGGCGCGCCTCACAGCCGAATATGTCTTCCTCGACGCCATCTTTGACTACGATCCGCACAGCGACAAGACCGGGATCATTGAAGTGCATGGCCGGGAAATCTTCGAGCGCCTGCTCGGGGAAAATGACCGGCCACACATATTCTTCACCGGGCATACGGGCAATTTCGAACTCTTGCCGATCTGCGCCGCGACATTCGACTTGAATGTCACAGCGCTGTTTCGCCCGCCGAACAATCCCTATGTCGCCAAGCGCATCCTGGGCGCCCGCCGCACCAATATGGGGCACCTCGTTCCATCGAAGGCCGGGGCGGCATGGTCGCTCGCGACTGTTCTTAATGCCAACGGCAATGTCGGCATGCTGGTCGACCAGAAATTCCGCCGCGGCATCCCCTCGACCTTCTTCAACCGCCCCTGCAAGACCAACCCGCTTCTGGCCAAGCTCGCGCGTCAATATGATTGCGATGTCTATCCGGCCCGTTGCATCCGCCTGCCCGGCGGCCGCTTCCGCCTCGAGCTCGAGGAAAAGATGGAACTGCCGCGCGATGAAAAGGGTGCGGTAGACCTTTCCGCCACCGTGCAAGCTTTGAATGACAAGGTTGAAAGCTGGGTGCGCGAATATCCCGGCCAGTGGATGTGGTTCCACAAGCGCTGGAACTGATCACCTAGTAATAGTTCATCACCGCATGCCGGGCCTCGGCGAAGAAGAGCCATCGCTCGGTAAAAAGGCCGAGAAGGTGCGTGAGGACGCCCGCGGCAAGGACGAATTGTGCCAAGAGGCCGCCGCCAATCGCCATGGCAGCAAGCAAGGCAACGACCGGCAGCACGATGCCGCTTAGAAACGCTATCATCCAGAGCTTGGCCGCATGCTTGCGGGCAACGCGAAAGCCCATTTCGCGTGTCAAGTAATTCTCCAGCGCGTGCGGACGCTCGAACAACCGCACCTTGCCGATATGTCCGAGCCCGGTTGCCGTCTCCGGCGTCGACAGGGGTACGAGCGTCATTGCCCGCTTGCGCCAGATCATCTTGGCGACAAGGGCAAGCAGAATGAATAACAGCGCCAGAAGCTCGAGACCGAGCGCGCCTCCGGTAAAACTCGCCGCAAGCAGAAACCCGCCGGCCAGCGAAAACAGCAGGAAGCAAAGCGGCGTCAGCGGGGTATTCCAGTTGCCGACGGTCTTGAGCGACGCGTAGATCATCGATGTGCAATAGACGGTGATCAGCGCGCCGGCGACGGTGATCAGGCCAAGCATCACATCGTGGCGATCATGGAAGACAGCCAGTGCGGCGCTCAAGGTCAGCGGCACGAAGGTTGCGATCGCCATCACCCCTTCGCGCGACAGCCAGCTCGATCGCCATTGGCTGAGCGCCCTCCACGCGCGCTGCGGATTGCCGAGATGGAGAAGCGACGATGACAGCCCGATGCCGATCAGCCCAATCGAAACGACATACGCGATCTTCGTCGAGAGCGAGGCGGGATCGAGAAAGCCAAGCCCGAGGACGACGGCAAGACCGTAGCCAAGGCCGGACAGGGTCGTGAAGACGATGATCGAATAGGCTGGATGCATTTATTGCGGCCTCGACATTGCGGGGACGCGGAGGTGATAAGCTTCACCCCCCTCTGTCCTGCCGGATATCTCCCCCACAAGGGGGGAGATCGGATGGCCGCAAGCCTGTGTTCCAATTGGTACGGCGGTAGTTAGGCAAACCCGTGAAGCAGGCTGATCTCCCCCCTTGTGGGGGAGATGCCCGGCAGGACAGAGGGAGGTGAGTGGATCATCGGTCAATTTCTTTCGAATGCAGGGCGCCGCCTTTCCCACCCCCTTGCGGGGAGGGTGGCTGCGCAGCAGCCGGGAGGGGCCTTCTTGATAGGAAACAAATCGCTTTGCCGTCGCAAGGACCCCGCCCCGGACTTTCGGTCCGACCCTCCCCACAAGGGGGAGGGAAGCACGGAATCCGCCGAGCCCAAGGCTTTGTTGATTTGGGAGACGGTCCGCTGCCGATCGATCTCCCCCCTTGTGGGGGAGATGTCCGACAGGACAGAGGGGGGTATCGTAGGAATGCAACCCTGACATGCTAACTCACATCCGATCGAGCGCTCTGTCGAGCCAGGCAAAGAAACCGGTCGCACCTTCGCTGTTCTCGGCAAGCGGTACCAATGGCGCACTCTCGCTCAGAGCCTTTCGCGGGCGTGGCGGCAAATATTTGTTGGTCGGCCGCGTCCCCTGCTCCGGCATCAGATCGAAACCACCGCGCTCCGCCACCATGATCGACACCTCGGATGTCGGATCGCCTAGATCGCCGAAGTGGCGCGCGTTGGCGGGACATGTGCGAACGCAGGATGGTATCCGGTCCTCCTGCTGCAACGTCTCGTTGTAGATGCGATCGACGCACAGAGTGCATTTCTTCATGACGCCGGCGGCGAGATCCATCTCGCGTGCGCCATAGGCGCAGGCCCAGGCGCAGAGCCCGCAGCCGATGCATTTGTCCTCGTCGACAAGCACAATCCCATCTTCAGCGCGCTTGTAGGAAGCGCCGGTCGGGCAGACCGTGACGCAGGGCGCATCCTCGCAATGCAGGCAGGATTTCGGAAAATGAACGATGCGCGCATCGCCTGCTTCCCCGATGACTTCACCACCCTCCGGCACCACTTCCAAACTGTGAATGCGGTTGAGAAACGTGCCCGACACGTCGTCGCCGTAAGGATGCTGGTCCGAGAGTGCATTGCCGTAGCCGCCCGTGTTCCATTCCTTGCAGCTGATGACACAGGCATGGCAGCCGACGCAGACATCGAGATCGATGACAAGGCCGAGCTTCGTGGAGGTGCGGTTTTGCGGCAGGCTGGTCATTTGCGCGCCCACTCCTGACCGTAGCGAATCTCATCTGCGCCAGGCTCCTGGCTGCCGGGCCGTTCAATCGCACCAAATTGCGGCTCGCTCATCGCATCGCCTTCCTCGGCCTTTTCGATGCGGACGCGCAAATCATACCAGGCCGCCTGTCCGGTGATCGGGTCGGAATTCGACCAGCGCATGCCGTCGGCCTTGGGCGGCAGGAGTTCATGGATAAGGTGGTTGAGCAGGAAGCCCTTCGTCGCCTCCGGCGCATCGGGCGCGAGTGCCCAGGCCCCCTTGCGCTTGCCGATGGCGTTCCATGTCCACATGGTGCGCCCGTTTACCGCCTCTGTCCGCGCAATCTCGCACTTGATGCGACCATGATGCGAGATAACCCACGCCCAATCGCCGTCCTTGAGCCCAAGCTCGTCGCAGATCCCACCGGGAACATAGAGCGGGTTGCGCGTATGGATTTGCCGGAGCCAGGCATTTTGCGACCCCCAGGAATGGTACATCGCCATCGGACGCTGCGTCAGCGCGTGATAGGGAAAGGCGTGCGTGTCAATCCCCTGTTCCTCGAACGGCCGGTACCAGTCCGGCAGCGGATCGAAGCAATCGATGAGGCGTTGCCTGTACGCTTGCGGCGCAACCGGCTGGCGCACGCCCTCGGCGGACAGGCGGAATTTCTGCAGCGTCTCGACATAAAGCTGGATCGTGACCGGCTGCGGGGCGTCGAAGAAGCCCATGTCGATGGCAAATTGCTGGTAGGCCGCGTTATGATGCTTGAAGTAGAGCGCTTCCTCCGGAATGTGTTTCACCCAGAAGGCGCCGTGTTCGATATATTGCTTGAGCTGGTCCTTGTTTGGCGCGCCCCTGCCCTCATCCTCGCCGGCCTCGCCGCGAAAGCCGGAAAGCGGTCCGATGCCGGGCTTGCGCTGGTGATTGACGATGTAATCGGCGTAATCCTTGTAGAGAGCTTTGCCATCCGCATCGACGAAGCCGGGCAATTTCAGGCGCGCACCAAGATCGATCAGCACCGACTGGAAACCGCGCACGTCACGGTCGGGTTTCAGCACCGGCCACCTGATGGCGTCGCAAGCCGCTTCCGGCTCCGAGATCGGACGATCGAGCAGCGAAATGCAGTCATGGCGTTCGAGATAGGTCGTATCCGGCAGGACAAGATCGGCATAGGCCACCATTTCCGACGAATAGGCGTCGGAATAGATGATCTTGGGTATCCTGTACTCGCCTGTCGCAGGATCGCGCTCCTCGAGCATCCTGATCGTGCCGCGCGTGTTCATCGAAGAGTTCCAGGCCATGTTGGCCATGTAGAGAAAGAGCACGTCGACTGGATAAGGATCGCCGGCCGAGGCATTGGCGATCACCATATGCATCATGCCATGGGCCGAAAGCGGCGCCTCCCATGAAAAGGCCTTGTCGATCCGTTGCGGCTTGCCGTCTGCGTCGACCAGTAGGTCCTCCGGCCCCAGCGGATAGCCGAGATGGGGTCCTGCCAGCGGTTGGCCCGGCCTCACATGCTCAGGTTTACCGTGCGGGCGAGGATGAGCCGTGGCGGGTTTCGGATATGGCGGCTTGTAGCGATAACCGCCGGGGCAGTCGATCGAGCCGATGATGGTCTGCAGGACGTGCAAAGCACGGGCAGACTGGAACCCGTTGGAATGGGCGGAAATTCCGCGCATGGCGTGAAAGCTGACCGGGCGCCCGATCATCACCTCGTGCTGCTCGCCCTTCATGTCCGTCCACGGCTGCGCAATGACGATCTCTTCCTCGAAGGCGACCCGCGCGATCTCGGAGGCAAGGCCGCGAATGGTTTTTGCGTCGATCCCGGTTTCGGCCGCCGCTGCCTCCGGCGCATATTTCGGATCGAGATATTTTTCGGCCATCAGGCGAAGGACGCTGCGCACCTTGCGATTGTCGGCAGTCATGAAATCCGCGTTGAGATCCGCGAGATGCCCGGGCTCGTCAAATCGAACGAGTGCTCCGGTCGCGCGGTCGCGCAGCAGCGCCTTGCCGAGATCATCGCGCAGAAAGAGCCCATGATCCTCATGACCCGGATCGTCGATCACGAGCCAGGGGGCGTTGGTGTACCGGCGCAGATAGTCGAGATCGAGGCGGCCGGTGCGAAAGAGTTCGTGGATAATGGACAGGATCAGCAGGCCATCGGTGCCAGGCCGGACGCCGATCCAGTTGTCGGCGATGGCGGAATAGCCGGTGCGGACGGGATTGACCGAAACAAAGCGCGCGCCCCGCTTTTTCAGCTTGGAAATGCCGATCTTGATCGGGTTGGAATCGTGATCCTCGGCAACGCCGAAGAGAACGAAAAGCTTGGTCTTGTCCCAATCCGGTGCACCGAACTCCCAGAACGCACCGCCTATCGTATAGATGCCGGCGGCCGCCATGTTGACCGAGCAGAAGCCGCCATGGGCCGCATAATTCGGCGTGCCGAAATTCTGCGCCCAGTAGCTGGTCAAGGCCTGCGACTGGTCGCGCCCGGTAAAGAAAGCCAGCTTTTGCGGCGCGGTTTCTCGTACCGGTTGCAGCCAATCCACAGCGAGCGACAGCGCCTCGTCCCAGCTGATTTCCCTGAATTCGCCGGAGCCGCGCGGCCCGGTGCGCAGGAGCGGCGCCCGCAGGCGCGCGGGCGAATAGTGCTGCATGATGCCGGCAGAGCCCTTGGCGCAGAGCACACCCTTGTTGATGGGATGATCGCGATTGCCCTCGATATAGCGGACCTTGCCATCCTTCAGATGGACATCGATGCCGCAGCGACATGCGCACATGTAGCAGGTGGTCTTGCGAACTTCATCACCAACCGGCTCCGACAGGGCAAGGTCTGGTTCTGAATTCATCTCTTGAGTCGCCCCGCTGTTTGCATACCCGATTGTTTCACAATGCGTAGTGAAAACAATCCTGTAACAGTCGATCAGTTGCAGTTTGGCGAAGCGTTTCAGCCTCGACTGCGAGAGCCTGCCCGACTCGGAGGCATCTTAGCGGTTTTGCAGCGGGGTATTGTAGGGAAAGCGGCACATGGCTTTATTTGTGCAGACAAATCGCAACCGGGGCGCGAATCAGGACCGATCGGCACGCCGCCGCTTGTACATGGTCCAGGCGTCGCGGATCTCCCGCAACGGCATCTGGGGATCAACGATCCTGGCCAGCGGCACAATGTCCGCGAGCGACCCAGCCTTGGGCCGCTCCACGCATATCAAATCGATGAGCCGTTCGCGCCGATCGAAAAGCGGCGTCATTCCCAAAGGCCCATCGTGTCGGCGGTCCAGGCGCCCTGGCGAACCATGCGGCGCCTCGCCTTGAGGAAAAGCACTGCTGCCAGCGCCGCGATCAAGAGGCCGGCGCCTACGTTCCAGACCATCGAGATACCGACGGCTATAAGGATGACGAGAACCGGGATGAGGCGGCGAAACCAGGTTTCGACGACGGCGTCGCGGTCTGCCTTGAGCCGGCGCTCGCGCATCAGTTCAGCCTTTTCGTGCTTGGTCATCACGACACCTTCAAACATGACGGCACAAGGGTCATAACCTGCGGCTTCGGGGTCGAAAGCCTCGTCAATACGTCGTTGGCGGCGATATTCCGCCAGAGTCCAGCGTGTCATTTTACGAGTTCTACAGCCGAATGGGGCATCGGCACGTCAGCATGGGATGGCGCAAGCAGCGCCAGCGCAAGGATAAGGCCAATAACGCAGAGGACACCAATAGCACAGGAGCCGCGGCGCTCGTCGGAGCTGCCTTCGTGCTCTTGTTCCATGCGTGCATATTCAGTCTCTGCTACTCGTTCTTCGCGGAGCATCGTCGTGGTCCTGTTTGGTGAAAAAGTTGCCGTTACATTGCGGCGATTGACCAGATGGCCCTTGTCGAGTTCAAGTTCAATCGGGTGCGACAAAACTGTACAAATGCGCAATTTACTTGCTGCGAAGGGCCACTTTGTAACGCTTACTTACGTTCGCCGGGCATCCATCAAAGAAATTGCAAAGTAGTGCAATGCATTCGTGAACCTGTTGCAATGGCGCCTTGGCGCAGCACTTGCCTCTTGCCAAATCAGCGGGTCCCCTGATTTGATGCGCGCATGGACGAAAAGCTGCGCCGGGCCATTGATAGACGCCGTGACGACCTGGTCGCGCTGACGCGTGATCTCATCCGCTTTCCGACGATCAATCCGCCCGGCGAAGCCTACACGCCCTGCGCCGAATATCTGGCGAAGCGCCTGCAAAAATCCGGATTCGAAACGCAACTGATTCGAGGCGTCGGCACACCGGGGGATACTGACCGCTATCCGCGCACCAATGTTATCGCCCGCTTCGACGGCCGCACCCACGGCCAGACCGTGCATTTCAACTCGCATATCGACGTGGTCGACACCGGTGAGGGCTGGACGGTCGACCCGTTCGAGGCCGTGGTCAAGGACGGCAAGATTTATGGTCGTGGCGCCTGCGACATGAAAGGCGGACTGGCGGCATCGGTCATTGCCGCCGAAGCCTTTCTCGAGGTCTATCCGGATTTCGCCGGCGCAATCGAGATTTCCGGCACCGTCGACGAAGAGTCGGGCGGATTTGGCGGCGTCGCTTTTCTTGCGAGCAAAGGCTTTTTCTCGAAGCCGCGTGTCGACCACGTCATCATTCCCGAACCGCTGAACAAGGACCGTATCTGTCTCGGACATCGCGGGGTGTGGTGGGCCGAAATCGAGACCAAGGGCGAAATCGCCCACGGTTCGATGCCGTTCCTCGGCGACTGCGCGATCCGGCATATGAGCGCGGTGCTCGACGCCTTCGAGAATGAGTTGTTCCCGGCGCTCGACAGGAAGCAGACCAGGATGCCGGTCGTACCGGAAGGCGCGCGACGCTCGACCATGAACATCAACGCCATCCATGGCGGCCAAACCGACGACTATTCCGGCCTGCCCTCGCCCAACGTGCCAGATTCCTGCCGGCTGACGATCGACCGCCGCTTCCTGCTTGAGGAAGATATTGCCGAAGTGAAACGCGAGGTCACCTCGATCCTCGACCGGTTGCAATGGGAACGGCCGAAATTTCACTACGAGATTCGGGACATCATGGAGGTGCAGCCCACCATGACCGAGCGCGACGCGCCGGTGGTGACAGCGGTGGCGGAGGGCATCCGGACCGTATTCGGACGCGAGCCCGCCTATGTGATTTCGCCCGGCACCTATGACCAGAAGCATATAGCCCGCATCGGGCTCCTGCACGATTGCATCGCCTATGGGCCCGGCATTCTCGATCTTGCACACCGGCCGGACGAATATGTGGGCATCGACGACATGCTCGAATCCGCTAATGTCATGGCGCTTGGGCTCAAGATTCTCTTGTCCGGATCGGTTTGATTTGTTGGGAGCGGTTGAATGAACAATTTCGCAAAATCGGCACTGGTCGCGGCCCTGGCGCTGCTCACCTCGAGCGCAGCCTTTGCTGCGCGCGCCGATCTCGTGCTCGGCATCGTCCTCGAGCCGCCGCATCTCGATCCGACAGCAGGCGCGGCTGCTGCCATCGACGAAATCGTCTACGCCAATATCTTCGAAGGGTTGACCCGTATCGGGCCGAAGGGCGAAGTGTTGCCGGCGCTGGCGGAAAGCTGGACGCTTTCCGACGACGGCAAGACATATACGTTCAAGCTGCACAAGGACGTGAAATTCCACGACGGCACCAGCTTCGACGCGGAAGACGTGAAATTCTCGCTGGACAGGGCACGCGGCGGCGACTCCACCAATGCGCAAAAAGGCCTGTTTGCAGCAATCGATACAGTCGAGGTTGTCGATCCGTTGACGGTCAAGGTCACGCTGAAGCAGCCGAGCGGCGATTTCCTCTATAATATGGGCTGGGGTGACGCCGTCATCGTCGCGCCGGAAAGCGCCCAAACCAACAAGGAAAAGCCGATCGGCACCGGGCCATTCAAATTCGATAGTTGGGCCAAGGGATCGCAGATTGTTATATCGAAGAATGCGGCCTATTGGGGCAAGCCAGCCCTGCTCGACAAGGCGACATTCCGCATCATCCCCGATCCTGCCGCCGCGACCGCGGCGCTGCTTGCGGGCGATGTCCAGGCCTTTCCGGTGTTCCCGAGCTATGAAACCATCGCGCAGTTCGAGGCCGATCCGCGTTTCAAGGTCGTCATCGGCACCACCGAGGGCGAAACCATCCTCGGCATGAACAACAAGAAGCCGCCTTTCGACAATTTGAAAGTGCGTCAGGCCATCGCCCATGCGATCGACCGCAAGGCGCTCATCGACGGTGCGATGTTCGGGCTCGGAACCCCCATCGGTTCGTTCTTTCCGCCGCACCACCCTGCCTATATCGACCTGACATCGCAAACCGCTTTCGACCCTGAATTGTCGAAGAAGCTTCTTGCGGAGGCCGGTCACCCCGATGGGTTCAAAACCACGCTGAAGCTGCCACCGCCGACCTATGCGCGGCGCGGCGGCGAGATTATCGCGGCTGAACTGCGCGACGTCGGAATCCAGGCTGAAATCGTGCCGCTCGAATGGGCGCAATGGCTCGATCAGGTGTTCAAGAACAAGGATTACGACATGACCATCGTGTCGCACACCGAGCCGAACGATCTGAATATTTTTGCCCGCGACGACTATTACTTCAACTACGACAATCCGGCTTTCAAGGATCTCATCAAGCAGATCGAGGCGACGTCCGACGACGCCAAGCGAACGGAGCTTTACCAAGAGGCGCAGAAGATACTCGCGACCGATGTTCCCGCGGCTTTTCTTTTTCAGCTGCCCAAGACCGGCGTCTGGGATGCCAAGATCGAGGGCCTTTGGGAAAACGGCCCGATCCAGGCCAACGACCTGACCGCTGTGAAATGGGCGGATTGAGTTTGCACCTGACGGAGGGGGGTGTGATCGATCGCCACCCGCGCTCCTTATGCTGAACTACGCCGTAAAGCGCATTCTGATTGGCCTAGCGACAGTTCTCGCCGCGTCGATCGTCGTCTTCGCCATGCTGGAAATCGTTCCGGGCGACCCCGCGCGGCTCATGCTCGGCATGAATGCGACAGAAGATGCGGTTCACGCCCTGCAAGAGCAGATGGGTCTCAACCAGCCGCTTCTAGCGCGCTACTTCCATTGGCTGGGCGGCCTCCTGACAGGCGACCTCGGCCGGTCCTATACCTATTCGGTTCCGGTGGTCGATCTAATTGTCGAGCGCGTCGCAGTATCCCTGCCGCTCGCCCTCATATCGCTCGTGCTCTCGACGGCAATCGCATTGCCCGTCGCTCTTTATTCCGCTTCGCGGCGCGGGACAGTTGCCGATGCCGCAAGCATGGGCGTCGCCCAGATTGGCGTCGCCATCCCGAACTTCTGGTTTGCCCTCCTCCTCGTTTATGTTTTTGCCGTGACACTGCGGCTTCTGCCCGCGGGCGGTTTTCCCGGCTGGCGTGCCGGCATCTGGCCGGCGTTGAAGGCGCTCATATTGCCATCGATCGCACTCGCATTGCCGCAGGCAGCAATTCTCGCGCGTGTTGCCCGCTCCGCCCTCCTCGACGTGCTTGGCGAAGACTATATCCGCACCGCGCGAGCCAAGGGGCTCACTAGGCGCGGCGTTCTTTACCGCCATGCCCTGCGCAATGCACTCATCCCGATCCTGACCATTATCGGGCTGCAATTCGCCTTTCTGCTCGCCGGAACAATCATCATCGAGAACGTCTTCTACCTTCCCGGATTAGGGCGGCTGGTGTTTCAGGCCATTACCCAGCGCGACCTCATCGTCGTTGAAGGCGTTGTGATGTTGCTGGTCGCGACGGTCATCCTCATCAACCTCGTCGTCGATCTTTCCTATGCCATCGTCGATCCGCGTCTGCGGAGCCGCCCATGACCGCGCCGGCATGGCAGGAAGGGATGGCCAAGGCAATTGGCAACCGGTCGTTTCTCGTCGGTCTGACGATCACCGGCATCGTCGCCATCATGGCCGCCCTCTCCTTCGTCTGGACTCCCTACGCTGTGGGCACGCTCGACATTGCCGGCAAGTTGAAGCCCCCCTCCTGGAGCCACTGGCTCGGCACCGACCATTATGGCCGCGACATCCTGTCTATGATCATGGTCGGCAGCCGCAACTCGATTGCGGTCGCCTTCGTCTCGGTTGCGATCGGCCTCGCGATCGGCGTGCCGCTCGGGCTTTGGGCCGCAGCGCGAGGCGGCTGGATCGACGAACTGCTCATGCGCCTCAACGACTTGGTGTTTGCTTTTCCCGCACTGCTTTCAGCGGTGATGATAACCGCGGTCTTCGGACCCGGCGCGATCAACGCCATTATCGCGATCGGCATATTCAACATCCCGGTCTTCGCCCGCGTCGCCCGCGGCGCGGCGCTGTCGCTTTGGCCGCGCGAATTTATTCTCGGCGCGCGCGCCTCCGGCAAGGGCGCGGCGCGCATTACGATCGAGCATGTCCTGCCCAACATCGCCAATCTCCTTGTGGTCCAGGCGACGATACAGTTCTCGCTGGGCATTCTCGCGGAGGCCGGGCTCTCCTATGTTGGCCTCGGTTCGCAGCCGCCGATGCCAAGCTGGGGTCGCATGCTGTTCGAGGCCCAGACCATGATCGGTCTTGCGCCGCACATGGCGCTGTTTCCGGGTCTTGCCATCGTCATTACGGTGCTTGGGATCAACCTCCTTGGCGACGGACTGCGCGATGTACTCGATCCGCGATTGCGGCGGGAGCGCTGATGGCACTCCTCCTTGACATCAAGGACTTGCGCCTGACGATTGGTGGCGTCCCTGTGCTGAACGGCATCGACCTTGCCATCGAACCTGGAGAAATCCGCGCGCTGGTCGGCGAATCGGGCTCCGGCAAGTCGATGACTGCGCTTAGCGTCATGAAGCTTCTGCCCAATGGCGCCCGCGCCGGGGGCCAAATCCGCTTCAACGGCACCGACATTCTCGCAGCGAGCGAGGCCGAAATGTGCCGCCTGCGCGGGGACGACATCGGCATGGTTTTCCAGGAACCGATGACGGCGCTCAACCCGATGAAGACGATCGGAGAGCAGGTCACCGAAGGCATCAGATTGCATACAGGCGCGAGCCGTGCCGTGGCGGAAGAGCGAACGCGCGCCATCCTTGACCGCGTCGGCCTGCCGGTTGCGAAATTTCCGCTCGGCCGTTATCCGCACGAGCTTTCTGGCGGCCAGCGCCAACGCGTGGTCATTGCCATCGCCTGCGCGCTGAAGCCGAAGCTGCTGATCGCCGACGAACCGACAACTGCACTGGACGTCGTGCTGCAGGCACAGATTCTGGAGCTGTTGCAGGACCTCGTCCGGGACGAGAAAATGGGGCTGCTTCTCATCAGCCACGATCTGGCGGTCGTCGCCGATGTCGCCGATAGCGTCACCATTCTCCGGCACGGCGAAGTCATGGATCGCGGCGAGACCACGCAAATCCTGACGGAACAGGCCCATCCCTATACGCGCCAGCTGGCGCAAGCCTCGATGCACGTGCCGGATCGGTCGCGTCCCCACACCGCGCAAGACGACGGGCCGCTCCTTTCAGTCCGCAATGTCGCGCGCATCTACCCCGGCACGCGCACGGGGTTGCTCGCAAGAAGCGAGCCGACGATTGCGGTCGACGATGTGAGCTTCGAACTCGAGCCCGGCCAATCCATGGCCCTTGTCGGGCGCTCCGGTTGCGGGAAGTCCACGCTGGCACGCATGATCCTGGCCCTGGACAAGCCGACGCACGGCGATATCGCCCTGTCCGGACGGCGGATCGACAATCTCGGCGAAGCAGCGCTGCGCCCGGCGCGGCGGCACATGCAGGTCGTGTTTCAGGATCCTTACGGGTCGTTTAACCCCCGTCACAAAGCCGGGCGTCTGGTGGCCGAACCCCTCTTTCTCTTCGATACACCACTCTCGCAGGGCGAGACACGTGAACGGATCGACACCGCGCTCGAACGCGTCGGGATCGCGCCGAAAGATCGCGACAAGTACCCACATGAATTCTCCGGCGGCCAGCGGCAACGCCTCGCCATCGCCCGCGCCATCATCACCGAGCCGAAGCTGGTGGTGGCGGACGAACCGGTATCGGCCCTCGATGTTTCAATCCGCGCCCAGATACTCGATCTTTTCGCCGATTTGAATGGCCGCCTCGGCATCGCCTATCTGTTCATTACCCATGATCTCGCCGTGGCACGCGCGATAACGGATAGTGTCATGGTGATGGCTGATGGCAGGGTCGTCGAACGAGGTCGGACGGACGAGGTGCTGCGCCATCCGCAGTCCGATGCCGGGCGCGCATTGGTTCAAGCCTCGCCGGACTTGCACAGGTCGCTCGCCCGCCGCATTGGCGAACAGGGGTAACGTTGGCAGGCCTCATCGACGTTTCGCCATGGAGCCGCTAAAGCAGCAAACCGAACAGGAAAAGCACCAGGACGACGCCGGTCAACGCCGCGGTCGCAACGCCGAAAATATCCAGCGCGTCCTCGATATTGTCGGCGCCGGCATCGCGGCGGCCGGCACCATTGAGCATGGGCTCATTGGCGACTTCGCCGCCATAGACCCGCGGCCCCGCCAGTGCGACCTCGATCGCCCCGGCCATCGCCGCCTCGGGCCAGCCGGCATTGGGCGAGCGGTGGAGGCGCGCGTCCCGCATCATGACGTTGAAGGAGCGCAGTGCCGCGTCGTAACCATGGACGATCCAGGCTGCCCCCGAAATCAGGAGACCCGTCAGCCTTGCCGGAATCCAGTTGGCAACATCGTCGAGCTTTGCGGCAAACCGCCCGAAATCGCGATGGCGGTCATTGAGATGG
Source organism: Phyllobacterium sp. CL33Tsu (assembly GCF_900113985.1). NCBI lineage: Bacteria > Pseudomonadati > Pseudomonadota > Alphaproteobacteria > Hyphomicrobiales > Phyllobacteriaceae > Phyllobacterium > Phyllobacterium sp. CL33Tsu. The sequence goes on from NZ_FORJ01000002.1 coordinate 398,402, forward strand.
CCGATCATGGAATCGGCGGTATTGAGCATTTTGTAAGCCAGCAGGCCGGGGAGCCCGAGCAGAGCGAACCAGAAAGCCGGCGCGACGATGCCATCCGACGTATTCTCGGCGAGACTTTCGATCGCCGCGCGGCTGACGGCGGCATCGTCAAGCGTTTCAGGATCGCGGCCGACGATCATGGAAACGGCGCGCCGGGCGCCGACGATGCCTTCCTCACGCAGCGCAACGGCAACGCGGCTCACATGATCTGCAAGGCTCTTCTGGGCAAGGAACACGGCGACGATCAGTGCTTCGATCAGTTCGCCGAAGGGCGGGATTGTACGCAGTGCAATGTGGATCACCAGACCCGCGACAGCGGCAATTACAAGCAGAACGAGCGTGACGACAAAACCGTCGCGCCGGCGCTCCTCATCGGATTTCGAAGACGTGTTGAATCGCTTGTCGGCAAATTCGATGGCCTTGCCGAAGAGCACGATCGGGTGCGGCACGCGCTCCCAGAGCCATTCCGGATCGCCGAAATAGCGGTCGGCAAGGAGTGCAAGAAACAAGATCAAAAGATTGATTTCCATAAGTGAATCGATCCTGTTGAATCAAAATGTCAGCCGCCGACTCGCGCGAGCGCCGCATCAAGACGCTGCCGCAGCTTGTACGCCGCTTTGTCATCCAATGGCAGACCAAAACGCAACCATTGTGGCGCATAGGCAAATTTTCTTGTGAGGACATGTTCATGGCACATCGCTTCGTGCAGCCGCTGCGCCTGTCTGAACTCGACCAGCGAGAACAACATCGTTCCACCAAATTCCGCAAGGCCAGCATCGCCAAGCACGTCGGAAAGCAACCGCCGGCGCAGGCGCAGCCGATCCGTAAAGGCATTGAGCAACTGGCGATTTGAAAAGGCGTGCGTTGCTATCGCAAGCGCCGGCCCCGATGCCGCCCAGGGACCCAGGCGGCGCGTCAATGCGCGGGCGGCGTCACCATCGGTCAGCGCAAACCCAAGCCGCAAGCCACCGAGGCCGAAAAACTTGCCGAAGGATTTGAGCACGACCAAACCGGCCATGCCGGCATACCGGGCAACGCTCGTTTCGGGATGCGGATCGGCAAAGGCTTCGTCCACGATCAAAAACCCGCCTTTTGCCGCCAGGCGACGTGCGAGTTCGAGGAGGACATCGGCGGCGATCACCCGGCCGTCAGGATTGTTGGGGTTGACGATCACGGCGACACTTGCCGATTGCGGAACATCCTCGACATTGCGGCAATCCGAAATCATCCAGCCTGCATCGAGAAACGAAACCTGATGTTCCTGATAGGTCGGGCCAAGAATCGCAACCTCGCCTTTACCGGCAATATCAGGAAGCAACTGTATAAGCGCTTGCGTGCCTGGCGCCGCGACGACGTGCGCTGCCGTTCCCGCGCCGTAATGATCCCTTGCTGCGGCAAGCGTGGCCGCGAACAGCTTCTCGTCGGGAAGCCTGTTCCAGATCTCAGGCGCAATGGCAGGCAACGGGAATATCTCTGGATTGATCCCGGTGGACAGGTCGATCCAGTCTTCACGCACGCCGCCAAAACGCTCGATGGCGCGGTCGAGTGCGCCCCCATGTTCGATCCGCATCGACCTACCCTGCCAAATCAATGATATGCATATAAGAACCGCTTACCGAACCAACGCGCAAGCCAGCTTCGCCAAGGTCTTCGCCTAGCGCATCGCTGACGCGGAAAAGCCGCGGCGCATCGCCTTCGTGCACGATGCTCGCATAGTGGAATTCATGCGCAGTCAAGGACGCAGCAAAAGGCGATGCCGCCAGAGGCGTCAGGCGGCGATAACCGAGGTGGAGCTTGCGCCTGGCGAAGCTCGTCTCGACCGGCAAAAGGCCAAGCATCCTGTGGGCGACGCCCTCGGCGTCCTCTATGCTGGTCCCAAGCACCATGTAGCCGCCGCACTCGCCATAGATCGGCATCCCGCTCAACGCCGCCTCGCGCATTCCGGCGGTGAAAGCGGACGCCGAAGCAAGCTTGCCGGCGTGCAGCTCGGGATAGCCGCCGGGCAGATAGACCGCATCACACCCAGTTGGCGGCGCTTCGTCGGCAAGTGGCGAAAACAAGTGGATTTCGGCGCCGCGACGTCGCCAGCCATCGAGCAGATGCAGGTAGGAGAAAGCAAAGGCGTTGTCGTAGGCGACCGCGACGCGCTGGCCAAGTGGCGGAACGCGCGCGACATTGGCCATGGAAGCGCTCGGACCATAGCTGCCGGCGATCTGCTCGAGGCGCTTAAGATCGACGCTTTTACCGATGAGCGCAGCGGCATAGTCGACAAAGGCGTCAAGGTCAGCATGTTCGCCCGCCTGCACCAGTCCGAGATGCCTTTCCGGAAGCTGCAGGCGCGGGTCACGCGGCAGGACGCCGATTACGGGAATGCCGACCGGTTCGAGCGCCGACCGCAACATCGCCTCGTGACGCGCACTCCCCACGCGGTTGAGGATCAGCCCCGCTATCATCACGTTGCGGCGGAAATCACGAAAGCCGCTGACAAGCGCCGCAATCGAGTGTGACTGCCGCGCGCAATCGACAACGAGGATGACCGGCAGCGATAAATGCGTTGCAAGGTCGGCGGCAGAACCGCGCCCGTCGATCGCCCCGTCGAATAGGCCCATCATGCCCTCGACGACAAGCAATTTGGCGCCTTCCGTATGGCGCGCGGCCAAGGCGCTGATCAGGTCGGGCCGCATGGCCCAGGGATCGAGATTGAGGCAAGGTGCGCCGCTTGCCACCGCATGATAGGCAGGATCGATATAGTCCGGCCCGGCCTTTGCCGGAGCGATCTCGACGGCGAGATCGCGAAGTGCACGCAGGAGACCGAGCGTAACGGTGGTCTTGCCGCTCCCGGACGCGGGCGCGGCAATAAGCAAGCCTTTCATCCCGCATCCTTTTCCCGGCGGGTCCCAAGCGGATCCTGGGTCAGCACCCGGCCCTCGATGGCGCCGAGCCAGTCGAGCGCCGCACGAAGGCGCACCACTTCACCCACGACGACGATTGCCGGGGGACGAAGGCCGGCGCGTTCGACTTCGGCCTGCGCATATTCGAGCGTCGTTTCCAGAACTTGCTGTTCGCCTGTCGTCGCGTTGCAGACGAAGGCGATCGGCTCGCTCTTCTTGCGTCCGGCGGCTATCAGTCGCGACGCAATCAGACCGATATGTTTCATCGCCATGTACATGACGATGACAGAGGAACCCTTTGAAATGCTGGTCCAATCCATCGAATCTGGCACGAGTCCGGTTGCGTCATGACCGGTGAGGAATGTGACGCTCTGGTTGGTCTCCCGGTGGGTGACCGGAATGCCCGCATAGGCAAGGCCGCCAATGCCCGCGGTTATGCCGGGGACAATGCGGAAGGGCACCCCATGTTCGACGAGGGTCAGCGCCTCTTCACCGCCGCGCCCGAAGACGAAAGGGTCGCCCCCCTTCAGCCGCAACACCCTCTTGCCCGCTTTGGCGAGTTCAACGAGGCGGAGCGAAATATCGCGCTGTTGAGGTGACGGCTTGCCGCCGCGCTTGCCGGCAAATTCGAGCGTCGCGCCGGCATGGGCATAGGAAAGGCAGTCTTCATTGACGAGGGCGTCATAGACGATCACGTCTGCCTGCTCGAGCGCATTGACCGCGTGCAGGGTCAAGAGGCCCGGATCGCCGGGCCCCGCTCCGACGAGCCACACGTGCCCGGCCTCGAATTTCGGCAGCCTAGATTTCATTGTGCCCATCGCTTACTCCAGTCTTTTGCGCATAGCACAATTTTTCCGAGAGCAAGCATGAACTTATCGGAAAAATCATGCAACGGGCGATGGAGCCCGCTATAAGGAGCCCATGAACGACGAACCCGATGCCGGGCTGCGCAAACCCGACGAGACCAAGGAACGGCCATTGCGGCGCGGATGGACCACGGGCGCCTGCGCCACGGCGGCCACGAAGGCAGCTCTGATCGCCTTGATCACTGGCGAGTTCCCCGATCCAGTCGCCATCATTCTTCCGAAGGGCGAGGTGCCGCACTTTCAGCTCGCGATCGAATCGATCGGCGACGGCTACGCCATGGCCGGCATTGTCAAAGACGCGGGGGATGATCCTGATGTCACGCATGGTGCGACGATAATCTCCACCGTCTTCCCGGCTCCGCCCGGAAGCGGCATCCAGTTTGTCGCCGGCGAAGGCGTGGGCACGGTCACCCTGCCCGGCCTTCCGATTCCGCCCGGCGAGGCCGCGATTAATCCGGTTCCGCGCGAGATGATGACGAAAATTTGCGAGGAGATTTGCGCCCAATACGAATTGCCTACAGACCTCGTGATTACCATTTCGGTGCCGGAGGGCGAGGACCTCGCCAAGAAGACCTGGAATCCTCGGCTCGGCATCGTCGGCGGCATTTCGATCCTCGGCACCACGGGGGTCGTTCACCCCTTCTCGTGCTCGTCATGGATCCACTCGATCCATCGCGGCATCGACGTTTCGCGTGCGGCTGGCCTTACCCATGTGCTCGCGGCAACCGGTTCCACCTCCGAAGATGCGGCGCAGGCAATTTACCACCTGCCCGAAATCGCGCTGCTCGACATGGGGGATTTTGCCGGCGGCTTGCTCAAATATCTGCGCGTCCACCCCATCGACCGGCTGACGATTGCCGGCGGTTTTGCCAAGCTTACGAAACTTGCGCAAGGGGCGCTTGATCTTCACTCCGCGCGCAGTCAGGTCAGCATGGAATTCCTCGCCGATGAGGCGACCAGGCTCGGCTTGAATCCTGACATGAGGCAGCGGATTCTCGATGCAAATACCGCGCAGGAAGTCCTTGAACTGACTCAAGAACTTGGTATCGACCTCGCCGCCCCCATCGCGGTGAAGGCCAGGGAAACTGCCATCGCCGCCCTCAAGGGGGCCCCGGTAGATGTCGAAGTCATCGTGACGGACCGCAAGGGAGCAATCCTTGCCCGCGTCTGATCGGCCGATCCTCATTCTTGGGGGAACGGCTGAAGCCTCCAAACTTGCAGCCCGCCTCATGGAGAGCAGCTACCGCGTCATATCTTCGCTCGCCGGACGCACGAAGGACCCGGCGAGGCCCGAGGGCGAAGCGCGAATCGGCGGCTTTGGCGGTGTAGCGGGCCTTTGCGATTATATCGCCAGCCAGCATGTAGCTCTCCTTATCGACGCCACGCATCCCTTTGCGACGCAGATTTCGGACAACGCGATCGCAGCCGCCGCTGCGACGGATCTGCCTTTCGTGCGATTGGAGAGGCCGGCCTGGCTGCAACGGCCGGGCGACGCGTGGACGACCGCCATGACGCTCGAAGAGGCGGTAGCGGCGATCCCAACCCGGGCACGCGTGCTGCTTGCGCTCGGCCGGCAGCACATCGCGCCGTTTGCGCGCCGCGGTGACGTGCATTTCGTCGTCAGGATGATCGATCCGCCGGAAGTGCCCCTCGGCCTCATCGACTACGAACTGGAGTTGTCCAAACCCGGCAGTCTTGAGGAGGAAACAGCCATCCTTAAAGCAAAACGGTTGTCGCACATCGTGTGCCGCAATTCCGGCGGCACGGCATCCTACGCGAAGATAAGGGCCGCACGCGAACTCGGCTTGCCAGTGATCATGATCGAGCGACCGCATCGCCCGGGCGCCAATACGGTCCCGGACATCGACGGCGTTATCGAGTTCGTCGAGGCAAATCTCTCATTCTGAGCGCTGGCGCAAGCTGTGGCTGTGGCCCTTGTTGTAGAGGGCTGAGTCGCGAAATGCATCGGCCGCGAGGCCGCGACCGACAAAGATCATCGCGGAACGGGTGAGACCGGAGGCAGCGATCTTGCCGCCGATATCGTCAAGGTTCCCGTGAATGAACTGCTCGTCCGGCCAGCCCACCCGATAAGCAACAATGACCGGGCAATCTGCGCCATAAAGCGGCGTCAATTCGGTCTCGATACGCTGGAGGTTGCGGATCGACAGATGGATCACGAGCGTCGCGCCGGATTTGCCAAGCGTCTGCAGATCCTCCCCCTCCGGCATGGCCGAAGATTTCATCGACGTGCGCGTGAGGATGATCGTCTGGCAAACCTCCGGTACGGTCAGCTCTTTCTTGAGCGCGGCGGCGGCTGCGGCAAATGCCGGCACGCCCGGCGTGACATCATAATCGATGCCGAGCGCATCGAGCCGGCGCATCTGCTCGGCCACCGCCCCGTAAATCGACGGATCGCCGGAGTGGACGCGCGCAACATCCTTGCCATCCGCATGGGCTTTCTCGAACTCGGCGACGATCTCATCGAGCGTGAGCGAAGACGTGTCGACCACCCGCGCCCCGGATGGCGCCTCCGCCACCATTTCCGGCGGCACGAGCGATCCCGCATAAAGACAGACCGGGCAGGACTGGACGAGTTTCAGCCCGCGAACTGTGATAAGGTCTGGCGCCCCTGGTCCGGCGCCGATGAAATGAACTGTCATGATGAACCTGCCGCATAATTCTTCGCCGCAAGCGCCGCGGTGGCATGCGCCGATTTGGTCTTGCCGACCAGCAATATGCTATCAGGACCGGCGCCGACAAGCGCCGCTGCCTCTGCCACTCCATGACAGCCCATGAGCGCAAACACCCTTTCGGACGGGTTGAGGAGGCGCGGCGTCTGCTCCTCTAGCAATTGCGCACCGAAACATTCGAGCCGGAGACCTAGTCCGTGTGCCGCCAAGACGAGGGCCGGCTCGCCTGCGCGCTGGTCGATCGAGTAGACACCCTTCAGATCCTTTGCGGCAACCCCTGCCTGCTCCAGCACCTTCCTCGCCAGTGCCGAAACTTCCTCGGATGCACAGCCCCGTTCGCACCCGAGGCCAAGCGCGTAGCCCCGCGACGTCATCCGCGGTTCTTGTGCAGTTCTTCCGGGGTAACGCCAAGCAGCCCGGCCGTCGTGCGGATCAGGTTTGCTTCCTTCGGGTCAAGATCGTTGTCGGCGTTGGCGATCGTAAGAAGATGGCGCAAGAGTTGCACCTTGCGCTCGAATGGCACGTCCGAAAATGCCAGCACCGCCTGCTTGCTCGTCGTTTCGTAACCAAAATCCTTGAGATATTCCGCGACCTCGGCGAATTCATCGCGCGGTATGCCGAAATCGGTCTCGGCAATGCCGAGGATCGCCGCATATTCGGTTTTGTCGGTCTTGCCGTCGGCCAGCGCGACGTGCAACAGCAGCAACAGTTCGGCGGTCAGCACCGGGTCGTCGGCGACCTTCTGTACCGCGCTTTTCGCCCCAAAAAATTCACTGATCCGGTCAAAAATACTTTCGCTCATCGTATCCCCGCGTTCTGTCGCAAAACGATTGCAGTGCAGCGCGCCGAATTCAAGTGCCGAAACAACACACTGTCGGCCGATTCGAACACGGTTGCGCGACCCGGCGTGAAAATTGCTCGCCAACGAAGCAGATCCGTCTATGGTCCCGCCGCGTCGCAGCGAGAATCCAGATGTCCGCCTTCTTCGAAAACATACCCATCCTTCTGATCATTGCCGCCTTTGCCGCAGGCTTCATCGACTCGATCGCCGGCGGCGGCGGGTTGATCACCGTGCCTGCGCTGCTCCTTGCAGGCTTTTCGCCGGTAGAATCGCTCGGCACCAACAAGTTGCAATCGCTGTTCGGATCGGCATCGGCAACGATTGCCTATGCGCAGAAGGGTTTTGTGCATCCGAGCAAGCAACTCCCCTCGGCATTGATGTCGGCGATCGGCGGCGTGGCGGGTGCACTTCTCGCCGGGTTCCTGCCGGGCGACGTATTGCGCGCTTTCCTGCCTATCCTGCTGATCGCCATCGCCATCTATTTCGCCGTAAAGCCGAACATGGGCGACGTCGATCGTGCCCAGCGCATCACGCCTTTCATGTTCGGCATAGCCGTCGTGCCGCTCATCGGCTTCTATGACGGCCTGTTCGGTCCGGGAACGGGATCGTTTTTCATGTTGAGCTTTGTTTCTCTGGCCGGCTTCGGGATTTTGAAGGCGACGGCCAATACCAAGCTTCTCAACTTCGCCTCCAATCTCGGCGGCTTCGTCACCTTCGCCTTCCTTGGGGTGATCAACTGGAAAGTCGGGTTGCTGATGGGCATTGCCCAGTTTGCAGGTGCCCGCGTCGGCGCGGGCCTGGCCATGCAGATCGGCGCAAGGATCATCAAGCCCTTGCTTATCATCGTGTGCCTGGCGCTCGCCGCAAAACTCTTGCTCGATGCTGACAATCCGCTGCGCGTCTGGCTCACGAACGGCTGAGATTGGTCGGACGTTCCTCGGGAGTTCGCGGCCTTCTTGCAACGAATGAAAATAGTTCACGACCGGTGTCGATTTCCGGCAAACTCATTCGTCACGAAGGGAAGCGAAAGAATTCGCCCAGGCAAGGAAACGAATGCGATGACAATCACTATCACAGCATTTGAACGATCGCCCGATGGCGGCAAGGGATTGGCGCGCGATACGCGCGTTCGTTGGGCGCTCGAAGAAGTCGGCCAGCCCTATGAGGTTCGTCTCGTTTCCTTCGCCGAGATGAAGAAGCCCGCCCATCTGGCCCTCCATCCCTTCGGCCAGATCCCAACCTATGAGGAAGGCCCACTGTCGCTGTTCGAGACGGGCTCGATCATCTTGCATCTTGCTGATCAGCATGAAAGCCTTCTACCGAAGGAAAAGAATGCCCGCGCGCGTGCCATCACGTGGATGTTTGCCGCACTTAACACCGTCGAGCCGCCGATCCTCGAATTGACGACGGCAAGAATATTCGAAAGTGACAGACCCTGGAGCGCCGAGCGCCTGCCATTGGTAAAGGACCGTGTCCGCGCTCCACTGCACAAGCTCTCCGCTCACCTGGGCGCCGACGAGTGGCTTGATGACAGGTTCAGCGCGGGTGATCTGTTGATGGTTTCAGTTCTGCTGCGACTGAGAATGTCGGGCATTCTGGACGAATATGAAAACCTCGCCGCCTATGTGGCTCGCGGGGAAGCCCGGCCCGCCTATAGACGCGCTTTTGCCGCGCAATATGCGATCAACGCACCATCGGCCTGACATACCAACTCATGGAATTGAGCCAGAAGCTACGGCCTAGAACTCGATGCCCTTCTGCGCCTTGATGCCGGAGCGGAAAGGATGCTTGATCATCTCCATCTCGGTAACGAGATCGGCGAACTCGATAAGCTCGTCCTTGGCGTTCCGCCCGGTGATGATCACGTGTTTCATGTGGGGCTTCTGCTTCAGGACGTCGATGATCTCCTCGACGGGAAGATAGTCGTACCGCAGCGCGATGTTGAGTTCGTCGCACAGGACGAGTTCGGTCTCGTCATCGAGGATCATTGTCTTGGCCTGCTCCCAGGCATTGCGCGCCATGGCGATATCGCGGGCGCGATCCTGGGTTTCCCAGGTGAAGCCTTCGCCCATGGCCGAGATCGTCACCTGGTCTGGAAATTTCTCCAGAACCCAGCGCTCTCCCGTATCCCAGGAGCCTTTAACGAACTGGACGACGCCGATCTTCATGCCATGACCGAGTGCGCGAAAGACGACGCCGAACCCTGCGGTCGATTTGCCCTTGCCCTTCCCCGTATTGACGATGACGAGGCCCTTCTCGTCCGTCTTGGTGGCGAGAATCTTGTCGCGCACCGCTTTCTTCTTGCGCATCTTGTCCGCGTGGCGCTCGTTGATTTCCTCTTCGGTCATGTTCAGAAGTTTCTGTGATTTTTCAGACATTTGGCGTTTCCTTCAGATTCTTTTTATCAGGCCGCGAGCCGGCTGAGCTCAAAACGTGCCGAATTGGAACGCGGCGTCCAGAAACCGCGTTCGACCGCTTCTTCGAGTTTCTCGGCCATCTCGCGCAAGGCATGCGGGTTCTTTTCATTGAGGAAGGCGCGCACATTGTCATCGACCACAAATGCCTGGTACACCGCCTCGAAGTGGTGATTGCCCACAGCGCCGGTCGTGGCGGCAAAAGCGAAAAGATAGTCCACCGTCGCCGCCATCTCGAATGCGCCCTTGTAGCCATGGCGCATTACGCCGCTGATCCATTTCGGATTGGTGACACGGCCGCGCACTGTCCGGGCGATCTCCTCGTCCAGCGTGCGGATGATGGGCTTTTCAGGGCGCGAATGATCGTTGTGGTAGATCGTGGGCTGAGTGCCCGAAAGGCGCTCGACCGCCGCCGACATGCCGCCCTCGAACTGGTAATAGTCGTCAGAATCGAGAAGATCATGCTCGCGATTGTCCTGATTTTGCACCACGGCCTCGACCGAACGCAAGCGCTCTTCGAGCAATCCGCGTTCGGAGCGTCCCTCCTCGCCCGCGCCATAGGCATAACCGCCCCAGACAAGCCACGCCTCAGCGAGGTCATCGCGCCTGTCCCAGTGCTTTTCGTCGATCAGGGTTTGCAAACCCGCCCCGTAGGCGCCGGGCTTCGAACCGAAGACGCGAAATCCGGCACGCTGCCGGGCCGTCTTGTCATCGATTCCCTCGCCAAGCATCCGTTCGCGTTCGCTGCGCATGCGCGCCGCGATCGGATTGTCCGCAGCGTCCTCGTCAAGTCCGCCAACCGCCCGCACTGCGGTGTCGAACAGCGCGATCTGATCGGGAAACGCATCGCGGAAGAAACCGGAAATGCGCAAGGTGACATCGACGCGCGGGCGGCCGAGCGTTGCAACAGGCACTATTTCGTAGCCGGTGACCCGGCGCGATGCCATGTCCCAAACTGGCTTGACGCCGATCAGGGCCAGGGCCTGCGCAATATCGTCGCCGCCGGTGCGCATGTTGGAGGTGCCCCAGGCCGTCAGACCAAACGATGTCGGCCACTCGCCATGGTCCTGCGTATAACGGCGGATAAGGAGATCGGCCGACTTCTGCCCAAGTTCCCACGCGGCCGGTGTCGGCACGGCGCGGCTGTCGATCGAAAAGAAATTGCGGCCCGTGGGCAATACGTCCGGCCGGCCCCGCGTCGGCGCGCCGGAGGGTCCCGGCGCGACAAACCGGCCATCAAGTGCCCGGAACAGGCCGTCCATTTCGGCCTCGCCGCAGTCCGCCACGGCCGGCCCGAGTGTCGCCCGTATGCCCTCAAGCACGGCGTTAGTCGCAGCCCAATCGGCTGGACACGGCGCCTCCTCGGCAACAAGCCGTGCGGCGAGCAACTCGATGCGTTCCACCGTATCACCGGCGATACGCCAATTGGCGTCCGATTGCAGCGCCAGACATTCCGGTCGCGGTCCATTCCAGACTGCAGCCATATCGCAATCCAGCGGGTCAAAGCCGTCGAGCCCGAGATCGCGGGCGATCGCGCGCTGCAGGCTTTGGTCTGCGCCGATGCCGGAGCCGCGCGGCACGCGGGCGAGCGCGACTACGAGATCCGTCAAAAGCCGCCCCTGCGGCGATTGCCCGAATATATGGAGGCCGTCGCGAATCTGCATTTCCTTGAGATCGCAGAGATAGGCATCGAGCTTCTGCAGCGCGAGGTCGTCGGCATCGTGGTCATGGATACCGGCATCGTGGTCGAGCCCGATATCGCGCACCAGATCGAGGATCTGCACCTTGAGCCGCACCAACCGGCGCGGATCGACGCCGGACGCTTCATAATATTCATCGACAAGCGCTTCTAGATCCTTGAGCGGCCCATAACTCTCGGCGCGCGTCAGCGGCGGCGTCAGATGGTCGATGATGACGGCCGAGGACCGGCGCTTCGCCTGCGTGCCCTCGCCCGGGTCGTTGACGATGAACGGGTAGATGTGCGGGATCGGCCCAAGCACCGCTTCCGGGTAACAGGTTTCGGAAAGTGCCAGCGATTTGCCGGGCAGCCATTCAAGGTTGCCGTGCTTGCCGACATGGACGATCGCATGCGCTCCATAGACTTCGCGCAGATAGGCGTAAAAAGCGAGATAGCCGTGCGGCGGAACGAGATCAGGAGAGTGATAACTATCCTTCGGATCGATATTGTAGCCGCGCGCCGGCTGGATCCCGACGAGGGTTTCGCCAAAGCGGGCAAGCGGCAGCGCGAATGCTTGTCTTCCCTCAAGGAAAAACGGATCGGCTTCAGGCTTGCCCCAGCGTTCGGTAGCGGCTCGCTGAATCGGGATCGGAAGGGATGCCAGGAAACGATTGTAATGATTCAGAGAAATGGTTTCGCGAATCTCGCGGCCGTCGCTCGCCGCATTGGTCGGCCCGGCCATCAGGTGTTTTATAAGTGCATCGCCATCCGCCGGAATGTCCGCGACCGCATAGCCTTGCTTCATCATCTCGGTAAGTACACCCCAGGTCCCGGCTGGCGTATCGAGGCCGACGCCATTGCCGAGCCGTCCATCGCGATTGGGATAGTTGGCCATCACCAGCGCCACACGCCTCTCCCCCGCCGCCGCGCGCCTAAGCGCCGACCAGTTCGCCGTAAGTTCAGCCACGAATCCGATGCGGTCCGGCATGGGCTCGTGCGTGACGATATTGGCTTCGACAGCCTCATCGAACGTCCGTGCCGACTTGAACGAGACGGCGCGGGTGAGAACCCGCCCGTCCACTTCCGGCAACGCGACATTCATGGCGAGATCGCGGGCAGACAAACCTTGATCCGAAGCGCGCCACTGCTCGGCGCTCGATCCTGAAAAAATTACCTGTAGAACGACCGCGCCATCATGTTCGAGCACGGTGGGCTTGCGCGCAGCGCCGGGCGCCGAAACCGCAAATCCCGTGGCGTTGAGGACGACGATGGGTGCCGCCTCGCCGAATATGCTTTCAAGCGTCGCCACGGAAACCGGGTCTTTCAGGCTCGATACAAACACGGGCAAGGGATTGAGACCCTTGAGCCTCAAGGCATCGACCAGCGCCTCGACCGGTTGGGTCTGTCCGCTCTGCACCAGTGCGCGGTAGAAGCAGATGGCAACGATCGACGCGTCCGCCTGCCAATGCGACCGCAACAGGTCGAGCGATGGCGACGGCTCGCCGGGCCACCACAGGCCTGCCTTCAGCAGTGGCGCCGCCTCCTGCGGTTTCTCGGCTCCATCGACAATCGCGCCGCAATAGTCGAGAAAACGGCTCGCGTTTTGCGCACCGCCCTCAAGCAGATAGTGCCAGAGCGCGTCTCGATCTTGCCGCAGCACCGTCGAAAAGCGATCAAGGCCGGGATCGGGTTTGTCGTCGCCCGGAAGAACCGCCAGCTGCACCTTGTGATTGATCGCGCAGGCGTGGAGCGCTTCGAGACCATAAGGCCAGTAGCTCTCGCCGCCGATGATGCGCACGACAATCAGTTTGGCGTGACGCGCGGTGCGTTCGACATAGGCATCGACCGACATCGGATGCGCCAGCGCCATCATGTTGGCGAGGCGCAAGGAGAGCCCTTCGCCATTGTGGCGCTGGGCCGAGGCAAGGCTGGCCAGCTCCGTATCGGCCGCCGAAAGAAAAAGCACGTCTCCCGGCGTCTGGCCGAGATCGATTGCCTCGGTGCCTTCGGCTATCGTGCCTTTCTGGGCAAGCAGGAGATGCATCAGTCTTCCCTATCAGGCAGCCGCCGCGTTCATCGCCGATTCGATGGCTACCGCGTCGATATCGTGAAGGCCGATGACGACGAGCCGTGTCTGCCGCTCCTCGCCCGGATGCCAGCTGCGATCGAAATAATGCTCGATGCGCGAGCCTACCGCCTGGACAACGAGGCGCATCGGCTTGCCCGGAACATCGACGAAGCCCTTGAGGCGCAGAACGTCATGATCGGCGATCACGCCTTTCAGCTTCTCGACAAAAGACTTCGGCTCGGAAACCGGCCCGAGGCCAACGACGAAGCTCTCGAATTCGTCATGGCTGTGTTCCTCGCCGGCTTCATGCTCCATCTCGTGATGCGACTTGCGGTTGGCAATATCCTGCTCGGTACCGACGCCAAGGCCAAGCAGCAGTTGGTTGCTGATCCTGCCGAAGCTTGCGGGGATCATGTTGAGGGCACGCACCGAACGGCTTTGTACGTCGCCCTTCACCCCGTCGAGTTCATCGCCGCTGATGAGATCGGTCTTGTTGAGAATGATGAGGTCCGCCGCGCGGATTTGGTCCTCGAAGAGTTCTTCGAGCGGGCTCTCATGGTCGAGCGATTCGTCCTGCGACCGCTGCGCGTCGACCTTGTCGTGATCGTCGGCGAAGCGACCTTCCGAAACTGCGGCGGCATCGATAACGGTCACGACGCCGTCGACAGTCACCTGCGTCTTGATCTCCGGCCAGTTGAAGGCCGCCACCAGCGGCTGCGGCAGCGCAAGGCCAGAGGTTTCGATGACGATATGGTCAGGACGATCGGGCCGATCGAGCAGTTTTGTCATGGTCGGGATGAAATCATCAGCCACGGTGCAGCAGATGCAGCCATTGTTGAGTTCGATCACATCCTCGTCGCGACAAGCCTCAATACCGCAGCCCTTGAGCAACCCGCCATCGACACCGAGATCGCCGAATTCATTGATGATCAGCGCGATGCGCTTGCCATCGGCATTCTCGAGCAGATTGCGGATCATCGTCGTCTTGCCCGAACCAAGGAAGCCGGTGATGACCGTTGCTGGAATCTTCTGACCCTGCATGTTGTTATCCCTTCATTTTGAGCGGCAGACCTGCTGCTACGAAATAGACTGTTTCCGCGGCGCCAGCCACGGCCTGATGAAGACGTCCGGCATGATCGCGAAAGTCGCGGGCCATGCGGTTCTCCGGAACGATGCCGAGGCCAACCTCGTTGGAGACGCAAACGACCGCACCTTTAAGATGCGGCAGCGCTGCGGCAAGCCTTGCCGTTTCCGCCATGACATCGCGCTCGGCCATCATGAGGTTGGTGACCCAAAGTGTCAGGCAGTCGACAAGAACCGCTGTGCCCTCGGCCGCATGCACTTCCAACGCGGAAACCAAATCGAGCGGTTCTTCGACCGTCGTCCATAAGACGCCGCGCCGCGCCTTGTGCTGGTCGATGCGAGCGGACATCTCATCGTCCCACGCCCTGCCCGTCGCAAGATAGATTGCTTCGTTGCCGGATGACTCGATCAGTCCCTCGGCAAAGGAGGATTTGCCGGAGCGCGCGCCACCGAGCACAAACGTGACCCCGCGCTCCAGCACGGCCATCAGGCTTCAAGCTCCGAAGCCGCGTAGCTCTGGATGGCAAAGCCGAGCGCAGTGCCGAGCACCACCCAGAAGAAGAGGTTGGTCGCGAGCGTCGATACCGCGAACTCGGATGCCAATGTCGGCGGCACGGCGGAAGTAAGATCGTCCGCTTCCGGAGCGCCATAGATATGCGGCGCAACAATCAGCACGAGGCCGAGTACCCTCGCCCAGATTTCCTCACGCAGAACGATAAAGTAAACGCCGCCCGCCGTCAGCAGCACCGTGATGAGCCACCAGGCTTGCCGTGTCGCGAGATCGGCGGCGGGCATAGCCGGCAGTTCCGGCGCAAGGCTGAACGATGGCGCAAGGTTGAAGATGAAGAACCCGGCGAGGCCCCAATAAATGCCGTTCTGCACGGTGATCTTACGTCCAAGAAACAGGGCGGCCGCGCCCGTGATCAGAGCGAAACCCGCTCCGGCGACAAGATTGATCAGCAAGGTGTTACCAAAGCGGCCGAACGGCAGGGCCGGGCTTACCTCTTCCTCTTCGTGAGTGTGCGGCGCCACGGCAGGTGCTGTCTCGCCGGCGGCGGCAGGCGCTGCGGCATGCTCGTGCTCGTGGCCGCCTGCGGCGTTCTCATATTCTTCCGCGTGCAGGATAAGTGGCACGCTGCGCACATACATGGCTGGCGTCAACAGAATACCAGCAAACAGACCGGCCACGATCGTAGCCAGAAGATATTTAACCAACATCGATATCTCTCCGAATTCCCATATCAAGACACCGGGCTGTCGAAACGACACCCGGACCAGATAAACCCTCAGTTTTCAATGCTTAAGCGGTGGCGGCCGAATCATTACATCCAGCCGGGCTCCAACCTCAGTGGCAGGGGAATCCGTAGGAATGGCGGGTATCGTGCGCCGTATCGTGCAGCGTTTCGGAATGGGAAAGACCCACGCCATAAACGATGAACACGCCGAGCAGCATTGAAACCACCGCCGTCGTCAGACGCGATGCGAGCGGGAGAGATATCGTAGTCGAAGTACGTGCAGCCATAACAACCTCCGTGCAGGGCCAGAAGGGACATTCCCCTTCGGTCTTGGGCACCATTGCCCTATGACTGGCAGGTCTCCTGGCTCGCGGGTCGCAGGATCAATGCCGCCTTCCCGGTTTCCCAGTGGCTGCCCTCGGCTTGCGCCTCAGGCCTTGGCATGAATCCTCGCCGCTCTACAGTCGCGGGGTCGGCTGCGGTAGGGCCGCCCTGATGGGTACGGCCGTCGCATTCCCTTTTGATCCCATGGCCTTTGGCCGAACGGGAACCAATCATGGGTTGAACGTTATTCACCAAGCACCGAGAATGTCAAACGAAACCGCGCGACGTTTTTCGCTTTACTAAAGTCAAGGGACCACTTCGAGATCGGTGTTCCTGTATTCGTCATCCGTCGCCAGGATGGGCAACCGATAATATTTCGCACAGGTCTACATACTCAACGTGCGATCAATGCATGGAGATCGAGGACTTCAGCCAGTTGGTCGGCTATCGAATCGAGCGCGGCATCGACGCCCGCCCTGTAGTCGAAGGCATTTGCATTGATTCCCAGCGAACGCAGCAAGGCGGAGCGATAGGCATCGGTGCCGAACAGCCCGTGCATATAGGTCCCAAAGACCTTACCGTCGGCAGAAATCGCGCCATCCTCGACGCCGTTGATCATCGCCGTCGGGCGGCTGCAATCCGGGCCGGTCGTCTTGCCAAGATGGATTTCATAGCCGCTCAGCGGCACGTCGTATTGCAGCGAATGAGCCGCAACATTGCGAACGGTCTTTTCCGGCTCCATCACCGTTTCGATATCGAGATGCCCGAGGCCCTCGCTTTCCGTCGCTGCACCTTCGATGCCCTCAGGGTCGCGCACCGTGCGCCCGAGCATCTGATATCCACCGCATATGCCCATGATCGAGCCGCCGCGACGCCGGTGAAGGTTGAGGTCCTTGTCCCAGCCGTTTTCCCGGAAGCGTATAAGATCACCGATCGTCGATTTCGACCCGGGGATGATGACGAGACCGGCATCGACGGGCAGTTGCTCCCCGCTTCGGACAAACACGACATCGACATCAGCCTCGGCCATCAGCGGATCGAGGTCGTCGAAATTGGCAATGCGGTCAAGCACTGGCACCGCGACTTTCAGCGCGCGGCCGTTCCCCTTTACCAATCGCTCCAGCACGACGGAATCTTCCGCGGGAAGCCGGGTAGCATCCTTCAGCCATGGCACGACGCCAAATGAAGGCCAACCGGTGAACCGGGTGATTGCTTCCAACCCCTCGTCGAAGAGCGAGACGTCGCCGCGAAACTTATTGATGATATAGCCGATGATCGCGGCGCGATCCTCCGGCGGCAGGATCGCATGGGTGCCGACAATCGATGCGATGACGCCGCCGCGGTCGATATCGCCGACGAGAACGACCGGCACATTGGCGCGGGTTGCAAAGCCCATATTGGCGATATCGCCAGCCCGCAGATTGATTTCGGCAGGCGAGCCCGCGCCCTCGACGATGACGAGATCGGCACCATCGCAAACGATGTCAAAGGACTGCATCACGGCATCGAGCAGTTGCCCCTTGAGCTTCTGGTAGTCCCGGCCCTTCGCCTGGCCCCAGACCTTGCCTTGCACGATGATCTGGCTGCCGGTTTCCGACTGCGGCTTCAGGAGCACGGGATTCATGTGGATGGAGGACGGCACACCGCAGGCCAGCGCCTGCAACCATTGCGCCCGGCCTATCTCGCCGCCGTCATCGCTGACCGCCGCATTGTTCGACATGTTCTGCGGTTTGAACGGCCGGACAACCAGCCCGCGCTTGTGTGCAAGCCGGCACAGACCCGCCACCAGGACGGATTTCCCAACATCTGAACCGGTTCCCTGCAACATGATTGCGCGTGTCATGGGCTTTGAGTAGCGGATATGTCTTTCTCTTCCTAGTCCTGCCTTGGACGTTGCGCCCCGGGAAGCTTGGGATAGAGTGGCAAGCAATAAGAAATGCAGGGAGGGTGCCATGGACAGTAGCGTTGATTCGACCGCTGGCCAGTTCGAACTCGATGAGGATCAACTGGCGATCCAGGACATGGCGCGCGCCTTCGCCGCCGACCGCGTCGCGCCGAACGCATTGGCGTGGGATCGCGACAAGCACTTTCCCGCCGATGTCATCCGCGAGACTGGACCGCTCGGCATGGGCGGCATCTATGTGCGCGAGGATGTCGGCGGTTCAGGCCTGAAACGGCTCGATGCCGTGCTGATCTTCGAGGCGCTCGCCGCCGCCTGTCCAGCGTTCTCGGCATTCATCTCCATACACAACATGGGCGCGTGGATGATCGATACGTTCGGCAGCGAGGAGCAACGTCAACGCTTTGTGCCGCGCCTGACATCGATGGAGTGG
The DNA here is from genome assembly GCF_900113985.1 of Phyllobacterium sp. CL33Tsu. Classification (NCBI taxonomy): domain Bacteria; kingdom Pseudomonadati; phylum Pseudomonadota; class Alphaproteobacteria; order Hyphomicrobiales; family Phyllobacteriaceae; genus Phyllobacterium; species Phyllobacterium sp. CL33Tsu. Next base: position 416,864 of record NZ_FORJ01000002.1, read on the forward strand.
CTTGCGAGCTATTGCCTGACCGAGCCGAACTCCGGTTCCGATGCCGCCGCCCTGAAGACCCGCGCGGTGCGTGAGGGCGATCAATACATTCTCAACGGCGCCAAGCAGTTTATCTCGGGCGCCGGCGATTCCGACCTTTACGTGACGATGGTGCGCACCGGCGAGGATGGACCGAAGGGCATCTCTGCGCTGGTCGTCCCGAAAGATGCGCCCGGCCTTTCTTTTGGCGCCAATGAATACAAGATGGGCTGGAACGCCCAATCCACCCGCCAGGTCATCTTCGAGAACTGCCGTATCCCAGTTGCCAACCGGCTCGGCGAGGAAGGTGACGGCTTCCGCATTGCCATGGGCGGGCTCGACGGCGGGCGGCTCAACATTGCGGCATGCTCGCTTGGCGGCGCGCAATCGGCCCTCGACAAGGCGCTGGTCTATGCCAGTGAGCGCAAGGCGTTCGGCAAGGCGATCAATCAGTTCCAGGCGCTTCAGTTCAAGCTTGCCGATATGGAGACGGAGCTTTCAGCTGCCCGCATGCTGCTCTACACAGCGGCATCAAAGCTTGACCGCAAAGCGCACGACGCTTCCAAATGGTCCGCCATGGCCAAGCGCTTCGTCACCGACAAGGGGTTCGATATCGCCAACGACGCTCTGCAGATCCATGGCGGCTATGGCTACCTGCACGACTATGGCGTGGAGAAACTGGTACGTGACTTGCGGGTGCACCAGATCCTGGAAGGCACGAATGAAATCATGCGGGTAATCATCGCGCGGCACATGATGGGCCGTTGAAATTTCAAATTGAGGGAGAAGTGCGATGACGACTGTCGCTTTTATCGGCCTTGGACATATGGGCAATCCGATGGCCGCCAATCTCGTCAAGGCGGGCCATAAGGTACTTGGGTTCGATCTCGTGCCCGAAAACCTCGATACCGCGCGGGGCAACGGCGTAACGATTGCAGACAATGCCGAGGCCGCCGTCGCCGAGGCCGATGTTGTCATTACGATGCTCCCGGCCGGCAAGCACGTGCTTTCGGTCTACGAGGCGGTTGCCAAGGGAGCACGAAGGGGCGCGCTGTTCATCGATTCATCGACGATCGACGTCGACTCCGCCCGCAAGGCGCATGCAATCGCCGCGGAGAACGGACTGCTGTCCGTCGATGCACCGGTCTCAGGCGGCATTGGCGGCGCGGCGGCGGGCACCCTCACCTTCATGGTGGGCGGTTCCGATGAAGCCTTCGTCAAAGCCGAACCGATCCTAAAACCGATGGCCGGACGGATCGTTCATTGCGGCGAAGCGGGCAACGGCCAGGCGGCCAAGATCTGCAACAACATGATCCTCGGCATTTCGATGATCGGTGTCAGCGAAGCTTTCACGCTGGCCGAGAAGCTTGGGCTATCACACAAGGCGCTGTTCGACGTCGCCTCCACATCTTCCGGCCAATGCTGGTCGCTGACGACCTATTGCCCGGTACCGGGACCGGTGCCGACCTCTCCGGCTAACAATGGCTATAAGCCGGGCTTTGCTGCCGCGCTCATGCTCAAGGACCTTAAATTGTCGCAGGAGGCGGCGACAAGTGTTGGTGCAGCAACGCCGCTCGGCGCCCATGCCGAGGCGCTTTATGCCGAGTTTGGGGAAGCGGGCAATGAAGGATCGGATTTCTCCGGCATTATCAATTATCTGCGCGACGCCAAGCGCGAAGGCTGACCACAATCCTGGCGGAAAAGTCGCAAATTTAGATTTGCTTAAGTTCTCGATAACCTCGCGGTAACGATGTCCGGCTAAAACTTTACGGGCGAGCAGGGTCAAACCTGTTCCCCGCTCCGGATCAGGTACCGCGTACCGGAGCTGTAATTTTCTGCCCGCGTTGAGTTCGGCAGAACTGCCATGCGTAACTTGGCAAAAACCGCGCTGTTCCCTCGTGAACGGGGCGGTTTTTTTGCATCCTTAGAAAATTCAGAGCAAAGAAAAACCGCCACCTCAAAGGCAGCGGTTCACATGCCGTCTCGTTGATCGATTAGCCGGCCGAACGGGTCCAGATGAAGGACAATGCGGAGCCGATACCGCTCTTTGCATTGCTGGACGGAGCGTTGCGCTTTTCGGTTGCATTCCACGAAATGTGCACGCGGTTATTGCGATTGAAAATGTAGAGCATTTTGGCGACCTCGAAAGGAAATGAGTTATTGCCGCTCAAATGCGCTTTTTGCTCAAAGTTTGATCACGAAATTTCGCCATGGCATGTCGCATTTACAGCAGGAACCCTTGCATTTTTGCATGGTCACCATGCCGGAAGCGCATACCTCGCCCTTACAGAAAGGTAAGTTTTATAAAATCACCCTCGAAAATTAAGCGTGACGCTAACGGAAAAGCTGTTTAGCTTCCCGGAACAAGTCGTTTGTAGTTCGCCTGCAACGTCTTTCGGCCCGGCCGCAATGCCGCTGCGGCAGCCTTATTGGCGGCTTCGGAAACGAGGCTTGCGGGCGACCTGCCGCGCATGACGTCAAACCAGAACGTCGCTGCGGAGTTCATGAGCGAAATCTGCGCGGAAACGACACCATCCACGGACGCTGCGACTTTTTCTGAAACGGCGCGGTGCGTTTCTGCGCCGCCACCCTTCTCGCTCATCGCCTCCAACATCATCATTGGCACGCGCATGGCAATTACCATGGATGCCAGTTGCAGGTCACGGGTTTGGCGTCCGGTCTTCAGCGCAGATTTCATGGGGAGTTCCTTTTCTTTGGCAGGCCCATTGCGAACCTTCGGCGGGCAAAATGGTTTCATGCCGTGCGGAAAATATCGGTGGGTGCCGGATCCGGGCAGTCAAATCCGCAGATCGTGCAGGCAGATCGTCTAAAGCGTTGATCTTTCGTCTAAACCCTTGTTACGATACCTGATGGAGCCATGTGCCGTTTGGTGTCGCATCCTTTATCCCGGCGTCGCTATATCGACAGGGCTTGTCGCGATACACCGCATTAATTCGATGATTCCATTGCATTCTGACAGGATAAGAATGCCAAATGGCACATAAGCGAACGACTAGGTAAGGCAGTACCAAGTTAGAATTCGTTACCGGGTGAACTGTCAAAGAGTGGGAGATAAAGAACATGAAGAAGCTGCTTGCTTCAACTTTTCTGATTGCCGCTGGGTTTTTCGGCTACTCCGCGTCGGCTTCGGCTGCGGAATGCGGCACCGTTACTATTGCCAACATGAACTGGCAATCGGCCGAGGCACTTGCCAATCTCGATAAGATCATCCTGAGCGAAGGCTATGGATGCGACGCCGAGCTCGTAGCCGGCGATACTGTTCCAACCTTCACGTCCATGATCGAAAAGGGGCAGCCGGACATCGCCCCCGAGGGCTGGCTCAACGCCGTCCGCGAGCCGCTTGAAAAGGCAGTCAAGGAAAACAAACTCGTCTACGCTGCACCGGCGATCACCGAAGGCGGCACGGAAAGCTGGTGGATCCCCAAATATTTCGCGGATGCCCACCCCGATATCAAGACCATTGCTGATGCCATGAAGCATCCGGAACTGTTCCCTGCTCCGGAAGATCCGAAGAAGGGCGCCGTCTTCAATTGCCCGTCAGGCTGGGCTTGCCAGATCACGACGACGAACTTCTACAAGGCTTTTGAGGGCGACAAGCACGGCTTCACCCTTGTCGATACGGGTTCGGCTGCGGGCCTCGATGGCTCGATCGCCAAGGCCTATGAGCGCAAGGAACCCTGGCTCGGCTATTATTGGGGTCCGACCGCCATTCTCGGCAAGTACCCGATGGTCAAGCTCGACAATGGCGTGGCATGGGATGAAAAGGAATGGAACCGTTGCAACGCCATCGCGGATTGCCCGGATCCAAAGCCGAATGGCTGGCCGAAGGCTGATATCTACACCATCGTCACCAAGAAGTTTGCCGACAGCGCCGGCGATGCCTTCGAATATCTGAAGAAGCGCCAGATCTCGACCGAGGAAGCCAACAAGCTTCTTGCATGGATGGTCGACAACCAGGCGACAGGCGAAGATGGCGCCAAGTACTATCTGAAAAACAACGAGGCGACCTGGTCCAAGTGGGTCTCTCCGGAAGCCGCCGAGAAGATCAAGGCTGCCGTACAATAATAATGTTTTGCGGCAGGGCACCGGTCCTGCCGCAATCCATTACCTCGCTGGAACAGGCTGAACGTATAATCGTCCAGCGCTTCGGTCATTAGAGAGAACGAGCCTCGATGGCCCAATGAAGGGGATACCAACATGGATTGGTTCTATTCATTCCCGAACATGAATGATGACACGCTGCGCAACCTCAAGAAGGCCATGGACGAAGGCTTCAAGGCCTTCACCCGCGAATATGGCGACATCATCGAATCGTTCTTTCAGCCGCTGCAGTATTTCCTCATCGAAGCCGAGCGCTTCATGACGACGACGCCGTGGCCGATCATGCTGCTGTTGATCGGCGGCATCGCCTGGATCGCCAGCCGCAACTGGAAGATCGTTGCCGGCACCATCATCACGCTCCTCCTCATCGGCTATTTCGACATGTGGAGCGATGCGATGAAGACCATCGCCATGATCTTCGTCGGCACCGTCGTTTCGATCTTCGTCGGCATTCCGATCGGCATCATCATGGCCCGGTCAGACAGTTTCCAGCGCGTGGTCAATCCCATTCTCGACGTGATGCAGACGATGCCGAGCTTCGTCTACCTTATCCCCGTGGTCATGCTTCTCGGCATCGGCAAGGTGCCGGGCCTCATAGCGGTGGTGATCTACGCCATCCCGCCAATGATCCGCCTCACCAATCTCGGTATCCGGCTCGTCGACAAGGACGTCCTCGAAGCCGCGGATGCGTTCGGTTCATCGAGTTGGCAACGCCTCAAGAACGTGCAGATTCCCCTTGCCCTCCCGACAATCATGGCCGGTATCAACCAGACGATCATGATGGCTCTGGCAATGGTGGTTATTGCTTCGATGATCGGCGTCCAGGGCCTTGGGCAGCCGGTGCTGCGCTCCGTCAACGGGCAGTTCTTCTCACTCGGGCTTTTCAACGGCCTTGCCATTGTCGGCATCGCCATCATTTTCGACCGCGTTAGTCAGGCCTATGGCAAGCGTCTTCAGAAGCATCAGGAGGTGGTCCATGGCTGATCGTTCGGTCCAGGGTGCAGGCATCAAGATCAAGAATCTCTACAAGATTTTTGGACAGAGACCCGTCAGTTACGTCGAAGCCGTCAAGAAGGGCATGTCCAAGACCGAGCTTAACGAACAGCATGGGCACGTGCTCGGCCTCAGGGACATCAACATCGACATGCCGGCGGGCTGCATACAGGTTGTCATGGGGCTTTCAGGGTCGGGTAAATCGACCCTTATCCGCCACATCAACCGGCTTATCGACCCGACTTCCGGCGAGGTGATCATCGACGGCGCCGATGTCTGCAAGATGAACCAGAACGATCTGCGCGAATTTCGTCGCCACAAGACCGCGATGGTGTTCCAGAAGTTTGCGCTGCTTCCCCACCGCACCGTCCTCGACAATACGGTCTACGGCCTCGAAATCCAGGGACTTCCCCGCGACAAGCAGGAAGCACAGGCGCGTCGCTGGATCGAGCGTGTCGGCCTCAAGGGATTTGAGGGCCACTACCCCAACCAGTTGTCGGGCGGCATGCAGCAGCGTGTGGGTCTTGCCCGTGCGCTGACCAACGACGCACCGATCCTCCTGATGGACGAAGCCTTCTCGGCGCTCGATCCGCTCATTCGCATGGACATGCAGTCGGTGCTTCTCGACCTCCAGAAGGAAATCCGCAAGACCATCGTCTTCATCACCCACGATCTCGACGAGGCGCTGCGCCTCGGCGATCGCATCGCCATCCTGCGCGACGGCGAGGTGGTGCAGCAGGGAACCGGCCAGGATATCGTGTTGCAGCCCGCCGACGAATACATTTCCAACTTCGTCAAGGAAGTGAACCGCGGCCGCGTCATCATGGTCGATACGATCGCAACGCCAGCGGGCGCTCCGGCCACGAGCGGCGGCGTCACCGTGCGCACCGGCACGATCCTCGAGGAAGCCGCCAAGACGATGACCGACGCCAACCAGCAATATGCAACGATCATCGATGACAATGGCAAGCCGACCGGCGTCATCAGCATGAACAACCTGATCCAGGCGATGGTTACGCCAATCAGCCACCTGACGTCGAAGGCGGCTGCGGAGTAGGCATACTGTAGTTCCTATATGTGGGGTCGTTTCACCCCCCTTTGCCCGGCAGGACAGAGGGGGTGTGGACGAACTCCAAGAACCGCCCTTGATTGGCCCAACTCTGGCCCCAGCGACCCACCCCACACCATGTCGCTTCCTTTGCGCTCAGCGTCGCTCACGCCGCGCACGCACAATGCCGCTCTGGCGATAGTGGCAACAGCGCACGCAAGACGTGCAAGCGAAGGGCATGGGCAATGAGCGAACCGGCAATCGAGATCGAAACCAACACGTCAGCGCGGGATCACGGACGACGGGGTGGACGAGCGCGGCCGCGCAGCACCGAAAGCGGAGCCTTCGACCAGCCGCCGTTTCGCCAGCTGAAAATTCCGTTCACGCCGACCAAGATCGTCTCGGACGACGAACTCGAATCGATCCACGACGCGTCGCTGCGGGTCCTGCAGGAAATCGGCGTCGAGGTTCTGCATGACGGCGCGCGCGAAATCATGAAGAGCGCCGGCGCTGACGTTCGCCCCGGCTCGATGCGGGTTCGCTTCGACAAGGACATGATTCTTGAATATGTCGGCCATGCGCCATCCGAATTTACGCTGCATGCCCGCAACCCGGCCCACAATGTCCGCTTCGGCGGCAATAATCTCATCTTCGCGCAGATGGGTTCGGCGCCGAACTGCTCGGATACCGACAATGGCCGGCGCTCCGGCAACCAGGCCGACTTCCGCAATTTCATCAAGCTCGCCCAGATGCACAATATCATCAACACGACCGGCGGTTATCCGGTCGAACCGATCGATATTCACCCGTCCGTTCGGCATCTCGAATGCATCCGCGACCTTACGACGCTCAGCGACAAGGCGTTCCACATCTATTCGCTCGGCAAGGAGCGCAATCAGGACGGTATCGAGATTGCCCGCCTCGCGCGCGGTGTCAGCCACGAACAGCTTCAGCAGGAGCCGTCCTGCTATACGATCATCAACACCAATTCCCCGCTCAAGCTCGACATACCGATGATGGAAGGCATCATCCAGATGTCGGGCAATGGCCAGATCGTCATCGTAACGCCCTTTACCCTCGCCGGCGCCATGGCTCCGGTGACGATTGCCGGCGCCCTCGTGCAGCAGAACGCGGAAGCGCTTGCCGGCATCTCGTTCACGCAGATGGTCAGGAAAGGCGCGCCCGTCGGCTATGGCGGCTTTACGTCCAATGTCGACATGAAGTCGGGTGCACCGGCCTTCGGCACGCCCGAATACATGAAGGCGCAATTGGTCGGCGGCCAGCTTGCCCGCCGCTACGGAATTCCCTATCGCACCTCCAATGTCTGCGCCGCCAACACCGTGGACGCGCAAGCCGCCTACGAATCGGTCTTCTCACTCTGGGGCGCCATCCAGGGCGGTGGCAACTTCATGCTGCATTCCGCCGGCTGGCTCGAAGGCGGCCTTTGCTGCTCCTATGAGAAGATGATCCTCGATTTCGACCTCCTGCAGATGGTGGCCGAGTTCTTGACCCCGCTCGATCTTTCCGAAGACGCGCTCGGCATCGATGCCATGCGCGACGTCGGCCCCGGCGGTCATTTCTTCGGCACCGCTCATACACAGTCGCGCTACAAGACCGCCTTCTACGCACCGATCATCTCCGACTGGCGCAATTATGAAACCTGGCAGGAGGCTGGCTCGCCGATTGCGATTGAGAAGGCCAACCGCATCTGGAAGGAGCGCCTTGCAACCTACCAGAAACCCGAAATCGACCCCGCGGTCGAAGAGGCCATCAACGCCTTCGTGGCCCGCCGCAAATCCGAAGGCGGCGCGCCCACGGATTTCTGATCGCTTGAATCGAAGTCTCAACGCATTGAATCACTTTTCCACATACGAGGCATAAGAGTATGAAATCGCACGTTAAAGCAGTTGTCATCGGCGGTGGCGTCGTTGGGTGTTCGGTGCTTTACCACCTTGCGCGCGCCGGCTGGACCGATGTGATGCTGATCGAACGCTCGGAACTGACGTCCGGCTCTTCCTGGCACGCCGCCGGCGGTTTCCATACGCTCAACGGCGATCCCAACGTTGCCAAGCTCCAGGCCTATACGGTCAGTCTTTACAAGGAAATCGAGGAGCTTTCCGGACAGTCCTGCGGCCTGCATTTGACGGGCGGCGTCATGATGGCGGATTCGCCGGAGCGCATGGATTTCCTGCGGCTCGCCCACGCGCGCGGTCGCTATCTCGGCATGGATACGGAGCTGATCACGCCATCGGAGGCCAAGGCCATGTTCCCGCTCATGGACGAGACGAATTTCGTCGGCGCCATGTGGGACCCGGTCGAGGGCCATCTCGACCCTTCCGGGACCACCCATGCCTATGCCAAGGCCGCGCGCAAGCTCGGTGCTGAAATTACCCTGCGTAACCGCGTCGTCGAACTTACGCAGGATAGCGACGGCACATGGAACGTCGTCACCGAACAGGGCACCGTGAAGGCCGAACATGTCGTCAACTGCGGCGGTCTCTGGGCTCGCGAAGTTGGGCGCATGGTCGGGCTCGAACTGCCGGTCCTTGCGATGGAGCACATGTACCTTCTCACCGAGGATGTTCCGGAGGTTATGGAATTCAATAAGTCCACGGGCCGCGAACTCATCGGCGTCATGGATTTCAAGGGCGAGATCTATACCCGCCAGGAGCGGAACGGCATCCTGCTCGGCACCTATGAGAAGGCCGCAAAGCCCTGGTCTCCGGTCAACACGCCATGGGATTTCGGCCACGAGCTTCTGGCGCCCGATCTCGACCGCATCGCCCCTTCCCTCGAAGTCGGCTTCAAGCATTTCCCCGGCATCGAGAAGGCGGGTATCAAGCAGATCATCAACGGCCCCTTCACCTTTGCGCCGGATGGCAATCCTCTGGTCGGCCCAGTACCCGGCCTTACCAATTACTGGACAGCGTGCGCCGTCATGGCCGGTTTCAGCCAGGGCGGCGGCGTCGGGCTCGCGCTCTCCAACTGGATGGTTCATGGCGAACCCGGCTTCGACGTCTGGGGCATGGACGTGGCGCGTTTCGGCGAATGGGCGACGCTGCGCTACACCAACGCCAAGGTGCGCGAGAACTATTCGCGGCGCTTCTCGATCCGCTTCCCCAACGAGGAGTTGCCCGCAGCGCGGCCGCAACAAACCACGCCGCTCTACGATACGATGCTGGCGCAGAATGCCGTCATGGGCGATTCCTGGGGCCTTGAGACGCCGCTCTGGTTCGCGCCGAAGGGCACTGAAGCGCGCGACATCGTCTCCTATCATCGTTCCAACGATTTCGAGCATATCGGTAACGAGGTAAGGGCGACACGCGCCGGCGTCGGCGTCACCGAGATTGCCAACTTCGCCAAGTATGAAGTAACCGGCAGCGGCGCCGAAGCATTTTTGTCGCGCCTGATGACGAATACGATGCCGAAAGTTGGACGGCTCGTCCTGACGCCCATGCTCAACGAAGAGGGCAAGCTCATCGGCGACTTCACCATCGCCAAGGCGGCCGATGACCGCTTCCTGATCTGGGGTTCGTCTGCCGCCCAGCGCTATCACATGCGCTGGTTCCAGAAGCAGCAGCCGAAGGATGGCTCAGTGCATATCCATCGCTTCGACCAGACACTGGTCGGTCTTGCGATTGCCGGGCCGAAGTCGCGCGACCTCCTTGCCCAGCTCGTCGACGAAGACGTGTCGAATGCCGCCTTCCGGTTCATGGATTTCCGCGAAGTGGCCGTTGGCGGCGCGCCGTGCAAGGTTAACCGCATTTCCTATACGGGTGACCTTGGCTACGAGATCTGGATGCAACCCGCCTATCAGCGCCTCGTCTACAAGGCGATCAAGGACGAGGGCGCGGCCTTCGGCATTGTCGATTTCGGCATGCGCGCCCTGCTCTCCATGCGGCTCGAAAAGAACTTCCCCACGTGGTTCCGCGAGCTTCGCCCCATCTATGGCGGCTATGAGGGATCGATGGATCGCTTCATCAAGCTGTCGAAGAACGATTTCATCGGCCGCGAACATGCCGCCAGGGAAAAGGCTGAGTTCGACGCGGGCACCAGCACGAAGCTACGCCGGGTTTCCTTCCTCATTGATGTTCCGCACGGCGAAGGCGCCGCCGACGTGATGGGCGACGAGCCGATCTGGGCCAAGGTCTCCAAGGACTACGGTACGGTCCAGGCAGGCCATGGCGTCGGCGCTCCCCGCTTCGACGCGTCCGGTGCTGTCGTCTCGGATGCCAGTGACAAGGGCGCCGTGCAGGGTGACTGGCGCGTTGTCGGCTGGGTCACGTCCGGTGGCTACGCCCACTTTGTGCAGCATTCGATGGCGCAGGGTTACGTGCCGGCGGAACTCGCATCAAACGAATCCAATGGCCTGTTCGAGGTAGAGATTCTCGGTGTTCGGCGCCCCGCCCGCATCAATCTCGAGCCGCCGTTCGATCCCTCAGGCGAAAAGATGCGCGGGTAGCGGAAGTGCGGAAATAAACGGCAGGCCTTTGCGCCTGCCGGTCCAGCCGACAACGGCAAGTGTCGCTGCTGCCGCGTCGAAGCGCTGGCTTCTTGCCCAGGATTTGCAGTCGATGGCGGCTACGTCCGCTTTGCCGGACGCCACAGCAGCCACCGAGGCGCGGTGTCCGCCGGTCTGGAGTTCGCCGGCAAATATCGCAAGTGATTCACCGGACGCCACCAGGTCGCGTTGCAGCGCCAGGTAGCCCGACATCGAATCGTGGCTGTTGAAGGCCAAGCGTTTGCCGCGAAGCAGTTCCAGCGGCAGTACGGGCTTGCCGTCTTCCGGCGCAGCGACTGCCGCCCGCCCCTCGCCGCGCCGCATGACGAGCGCACTCGAGTAAAGCGCGCCGTCCCCACCCTCAATGCCCGAATAGTCATCCTGACCTGCAAGATGAACATGGGATTGAATGCCGAGTTCCATCGGCCCCCAGCATGTCTGTGTGATCAGCAATGCCGGATGGAGCCACAAGGTCGGCAGGTCGAGTTCGTCGGGAGGCAGCGTAGCTGGGTCAGGCGCAATCAAATTGCCTGCCCGGTCTCTGATGCCGCCTGGAACCGCCGGAAGGTCGCCATTGCGGGAAACGAGCCTTTCCGGCGCGTCATAGCCATTGTCAAGCAGCACGCCGCGCATTCTTTGCCATTGCGCACGAAGCTCCGATTGCATTTCCGGCCAATCATACATCGGCAACGCCGCAATCAACGTCATGCGCAGCTACTCTTTGGGAGGCTCGGCTGGAATGGGAACGGTCGAACCGCCCTGCAGACTGATGCCATGTGCCCGAGGCCGGAAAGCGCGGCCGGGAGCCAGTTCGCGGCGCAGCACCGGGTGAACAACATCCTGCTTCTGTCTGAATGCATAGGCATGCAGAATCTCGAAGTAATTGCGGAAGACATAGCCGCCATTCATCCTTAGCCATTCATCACGCTGTTCGCTGTAAAGCCCCGGCAGATCGTACCACGGTACAGTCGGACGCTTATGATGGACGAAGTGAAGATTGTTGTTAAGGAAGATCAACGCCAAGGGCGATTTTTCGACGATAACCGTCCGCCCGTCCGGGCGTTCCGACCACTGGTGTTCGCAATAGCTGCGGATCGAGATGATCGCCAAGCCCAGATAGACGGACGTCAACGCGTAGAGCCAAACGGGAATTCCGAAGATAATCCAAACGATCGCGAGCATCGGGACGAGGCCAAGGCCATGTAGCACCCATGCCGTTTGCGTTTTCTTGTCGCCGCCCCTTATGAGCTTGATCTCGGTGATGACGAAACCGACCACCATGAGAAACGGCCCGATGACAACGCGGCCGACCAGCGAATTGTTGAAGTTGAGCAATGCTTTGACAAAGCCCGGCAGTTTTTCCCAGTCACCGAGCGCACGGTAATAGCTTTCGGGATCATCGTAGGGATCGGTCAAGCGCTCGTCCGCATGGTGCTTGAGATGCAGATGCTTGTAGCGGCGATAGGGAAAGACAAGGCCGAGCGGCAGCGAAACGAGGAGTTCGTTGATCATGCCACTGCGCGTCGGATGACCGTGAAGGGCTTCATGCTGCAAAGATGAATGGAACGCGACAGCAAGCCCCATGAGGGCCAGCGCGACGATCGGCAGGCCCGGATAGAGATAATATCCCCCTACGAACCACATTCCATAGCATGCTGTGAGAAGCGCAATGGTTGGCCACTCAATGCCGGGGTGTTTTCGCGGGTGTTGAGATCGGGAGGCGGGTATTTCGGTATGTCTTTCTGATTCCATGATTTTCATGGTCTCATTGTCAGGAACTGTCAGCAATGCGATTATTGTGAGAAAGTGTTGATTTTGGTCACCAAATGGCGCACTTGTTGTATATAATAAACAATCGGGTGTTTTCATGGACAAGCGCGACCTTGCACGGCTTTTTCAGGAGCGGATCAAGAGCCTGCTCACCCGCAGCGGTGAAAACCAATCCGCATTCGCGGCTTCCGTTGGTATAGACCGCTCTGCGCTCTCCCAGTTGCTCTCCGGGCAATCGACCCGCCTGCCCCGCGTGGAAACGCTGCTCAACATCGCCGAACGGCATTCCGTATCGCTTGACTGGCTGCTTGGCCTCAGCCAGGACGAGGGTATTACCGGCGAACTGCGTCCTAGTCTTGAAATCGAAGAAGGGTTCGACAACCAGACCTTGCTGGTCAAATGGCATGCGGAGGCCACAGGCACGAAGATACGTTATGTGCCAGCCCGTATCCCCGATCTTCTGCGCACGCAAGCGGTGATCGCCTATGAAACCTTGATGGTCCATCGCGATCCAGCCATACAGATGAGCGAAACGGCGTTCCGCCTCGACTATAACCGCCAACCCGGTACGGACATGGAAGTATGCATTCCGTTCCAGACCTTGCACGATTTCGCCGCGGGCTGCAGCCTTTGGGGTGACTTGCCGCGCAAGGTCCGCGTCGAGCAGCTCGAACATATGGCGTCGCTGGTGGACGAACTCTATCCCTCGTTTCGCCTCTATCTCTACGATGGGCGCGAGCGCTATTCGGTGCCCTATACGGTATTCGGACCCTACCGCGCCGCCATCTTCGTCGGCGAGATGTACCTCGTGCTCTATACGACCGAGGCGGTGCTCACCATGCAGCGACACTTTGACGGGCTGATCCGCGTCGCCAAGGTCAACGCTCACGAGGTTGCGACCTATATTTCATCGCTCAAGGTCACCTAGCGCTTTGCGGTTTGCGACCGCTCGCGAGCGCCGATGTCGCAAAGAAGCATTGACCACATATAAAGACTTCCTTATATGGTTATCTAACTTGTTTTAAGGGACGTTCCCATGACCATTCACAATCCGCTTGCCGACCTTATTGCCGAAAAGGGTGTTCTCCTTGCCGATGGCGCGACAGGCACGAACCTGTTTGCATCTGGCCTGGAAGCAGGTGAGGCTCCGGAGCTCTGGAACGAAGCCAAGCCTGAAAAGATCACTGCCCTGCACCAGGGCTTTGTCGATGCAGGCGCCGATATCATCCTTACCAATTCCTTCGGCGGGACACGGCATCGCCTGAAACTGCATCATGCCCAGGACCGCGTCTTCGAACTCAACAAGAAGGCGGCCGAACTCGCGCGCGAAGTCGCAGACAATGCCGGCCGCAAGGTCATTGTCGCGGGCTCGGTCGGTCCGACCGGCGAACTGCTCGTCCCGCTTGGCGCGCTCACCGAGGAAGATGCCGTTGCAGCCTTTACCGAGCAACTGGAAGGCCTCAAGGCCGGCGGCGTCGATGTCGCCTGGATCGAAACAATGTCGGCGCCGGGCGAAATTCGCGCCGCTGCCGAAGCTGCGGTCAAGGTCGGATTGCCTTATGTCTATACCGGCTCGTTCGATACGGCCGGCAAGACGATGATGGGCCTGCCGCCCAAGGAAATCCACGGCGTTGCCGAAGGCCTGGAAGCAAAGCCCGTCGCGGTTGGCGCCAATTGCGGCGTCGGCGCATCCGATATCCTTGCCTCGCTTCTCGATATGAGCGAAGCAAATCCTGAAGCGACGATCGTCATCAAGGGCAATTGCGGCATCCCCGAATTCCGCGGCTCGGAAATCTTCTATTCGGGCACGCCCGATCTGATGGCAAACTATGCTCGCCTCGCAATTGACGGCGGCGCCAAGATCGTCGGCGGCTGCTGCGGAACCTCGTTCGAGCATCTCGCCGCCATGCGCAAGGCGCTCGACAGCCACACCAGCGGTCCGCGCCCGACTGTCGAGACGATCATCGAGACCATTGGACCGATGCGCAACAAGCTCGCTGCCCATGCGGACGATACGCCGAAGCGCGAACGTCGCGGGCGCCGCGGGTAATCAACGGACTTTGAAGAAAAAACCGGCAGCCTCCGCTGCCGGTTTTTTTGTTGGCTTTTACAGGTGTCAGAGATCTTCGATCTCGCGACGGACCCTCTTGAGGATTTCGCGCAGCCGCTCGGCCTTTTCCGCGTTAAGCGAACCACTGCGCAGCTTTGAATGGAGCGCAAAGCGCAAGGCGTGCATCTCCTCGCCGAGTGCCGCTCCGCGTATTTCGCCGGAAGCGTCGTCGAGCTGCGCGTTGATCTTGTCGAGTTCGGGGCGGTTCTCTTCGAGATAAGCCAGGCCCTGCTCGGTAATCGTATAGAGTCGCTTGTTGCCGTTGGTGCTGGAGGTAACGAGATCCGCCTCCTCCATCATCTGCAGCATCGGATAGATCGCACCCGGGCTTGGGCTATAAGCGCCCTGGAACCGCGCCTCGAGCGCCTTGATGACGTCGTAGCCGTGACGCGGCTCTTCTGCGATCAGGCCAAGAACGACGAGACGCAGTGCGCCCGGATCGAACATGCGCGGACCGCGTCCGCCAAAGGGGCCGCCACGATGCCGGCCGAAAGGCCCGCCGCGACCACGACCGCCGAGACGTCCGCCGCCTTCGTGCGAGCCTGCCATCCGATCCATCCGCGACCAGTGATCGCCGTCATGGCCGTGATTGTGTCTGCAATGATTATGCATGGGAATTTCTCCTAGTTAGTACTTCAATACGTCACATCTAACAAACGATATATCTTTATTCAAGCCAAAGATATATCTTTTTACAGTAAGTTTAGTCAACATATTGAAAATAAGATGAAATTTCTGCTTCAGATAATGCTTACGAACGCGCGAAGGCGGTCATATGGAAGCGCTGCTGATCGCCAAGGTAGGCGTATTGCAGTCCGACCGGGCACGCGAGCCGGGCAAGACAGCCGCCTTCCATGCAGGTCTGGCCTGGCTCCGTTGCGAGATAATCGCGGCAGCGCGCCACGGCATAAGTTTCGCCGTCAAAGGCATCGACAGGGCATGCGCTGAGACACGGTTTTAACGCACAGACGTCGCATGGATGGCCGTTTTCTTGGAGCGGCGCAAAAGCGATGGATTGCCGAAACAGGAGTGCACCGCGAAATGCCTGCCAGAGACCATATTGCGGGTGGATCAACAGGCCGAGCGGTGACGGCCGCAACCCTTCCGCGCGCATCGCCCATTGCTGGAACGGCAAATAAGGTCGGTCCGAGGGGAAGACGGAGTACGCGCCAAATTCGCTGGCAATCGCGTTGAGGACCTGCTTTGACCACGTATCGAGGGGATTGGCTACCCCCGGATTGTCCCGACGCCAGGCGGTGAAAGCTTGCCAGATCGACGAGCCGAAATGACCGATAAGAACGACGCTTCGGGCTCGCGTGCCATCAGGCAGGACCGGGATGTCATCTGCTGCGCCGAATACGAAGCCGCCGCGTGGAACAAGCCCGTGAGGTTCCAGCGCGGCGGTGATCGTGTCAAGCATCGGCGTCACCGCCCCTTGCCAAAAATGTAAAGCTCATCCCTCGCCAGAACCCTTGATTGCGGAGGCCCAGACTTCCTTATGGATCAGATTGGCCACTTTAGCCCGGCCGTCCTCGGGCTTCTTTCAAGTGAAAGCGTCGGGCATCGATGCCTTCTTCTTGGCGATGTACTCGTTCAGCGATTCATCGATTGCCGGATCGAGATACGGGGCCTCATAGGTATCGAGCCAGCGCCGGGCGAGTTCGTTGGCGCGCTGATCGGCGCGCTTTTCGCCCTCGGCCAGCCACTGCTCGTAAGAGTTGTTGTCGGCGATGTTCGAGCGGTAGAAGGCCGTCTGGAAATTCGCCTGCGTATGGTCGCAGCCGAGATAGTGGCTTCCGGGTCCAACCTGACGGATGGCGTCCATCGCCTGGCCGTTCTCCGAAAGATCGACGCCGGCCGCAAACTTCTGCGCCATGCCCAGCTGGTCGATATCCATCATGAACTTCTCATAGGACGATACCAGACCGCCTTCGAGCCAGCCGGCCGAGTGGAGGACGAAGTTCGTGCCGGCAAGCAACGTCGAATTCAGCGTATTGGCGCTTTCATAGGCGGCCTGCGCGTCCGAAACCTTGGAAGCGCAAAGCGAGCCGCCTGTACGGAATGGCAGGCCAAGGCGGCGTGCAAGCTGTGCGGCGCCGTAGGAGACCAGCGACGGCTCCGGAGTGCCGAAGGTCGGCGCGCCCGACTGCATGGAAATCGACGAAGCGAACGTGCCGAAAATGACCGGCGCGCCCGGCCGGATGAGCTGCGTCAGGGCCGCGCCGGCCAGCACTTCGGCCAGGATCTGGGTAAGCGTGCCGGCAACAGTCACCGGGCTCATCGCACCGGCAAGAATGAACGGCGTAACGATGCACGCCTGGTTGTTGCGAGCATAGACCTTCAGGGCACCGAGCATCGTCTCGTCGAACACCATCGGCGAGTTCGCATTGATCAGGCTGGTCAGAACCGTGTTTTCGTCGAGATAGTTCTCGCCGAATACGAGCTTGCACATGGCGATCGTATCTTCGGCGCGCTCGGGCGCAGTCACCGAGCCCATGAACGGCTTGTCGGAATATTTGATATGGGCATAGATCATATCGAGATGGCGCTTGTTGACCGGCACGTCGACCGGTTCGCACACCGTGCCGCCCGAATGATGGATCGACGGCGCCATATAGGCGAGTTTCACGAAATTATTGAAATCCTCGATCGTCGCATAGCGGCGATTGCCGTCGAGGTCGCGCACGAAAGGCGGACCGTAGACGGGTGCAAATACCGTCGCGTCGCCGCCGATCTGGACCGAACGCTCGGGATTGCGCGCGTGCTGCGTGTAGATCGAGGGCGCAGTCTTTAAAAGCGACCGCGGCAGCCCTTTGGGAAAATGGACGCGCTCGCCCTTGATGTCGGCGCCAGCTTCCTTCCACAGCGCCAGAGCTTCCGCGTCGTCGCGAAATTCGATGCCGGTCTCTTCAAGCACCGTATCGGCATTGGCCTCGATCAGCGCCAGTCCTTCTTCATCGAGCACTTCGTAGGTGCGAATCTTGCGCGTGATATAGGTCAGCGACTTGCCGGGACCACCGCCGGAACGTGCCGCACGACGGGCGGCGGCGCCACCACTGGCGCCACGACTGCGGCGTCCGCCGCCGGTGTCGGTTTCCGCGGGTGCATCGACGGGTGTTTCCTCAATCATTGTCTTTCTCCAGGCGCACGAAGCGCAGACTTCCAATCAATCAGACCAAATCCTAACCGTCATGCCTGCGGGGGCGTTTCCGTGTGCGGCACGTGATGGCGCATCGGAGACAAACATCCGGTCGTTTTCGTCATTTACAAGGTCGCTTTTAAGCAATGCGTTTTCAGCAACTTGCCCGATATGTTAAACGAATGCCAGCGGGCGACAAAGCACCCATATTATCCAGTGTCGCTCTGTGCTACGGACCTGTGCATAACGCTTGAAAGGAAGCAGACCCATGGCCGATGATGAAATCATTCTTTCGGAGCTTTCGGACGATGAACTCGTCGAGCAAATGCATGACGATCTGTATGACGGGTTGAAGGAAGAGATCGAGGAAGGCACGAATATTCTGCTCGAGCGCGGCTGGGCACCTTACAGGGTCCTCACCGAGGCGCTCGTCGAAGGCATGCGCATCGTCGGTGAGGATTTCCGCGACGGCATCCTGTTCGTCCCCGAAGTCCTGCTCTCGGCCAATGCGATGAAAGCCGGCATGTTCATTCTGCGCCCGCTCCTGGCAGCGACCGGAGCGCCAAAACAGGGCAAGCTCGTCATCGGTACCGTCAAGGGCGACATTCACGACATCGGCAAGAACCTCGTCGGCATGATGATGGAAGGCGCCGGCTTTGACGTGATCGACCTTGGGATCAACAATCCTGTCGAGAACTACCTCGCCGCCATCGAAGAGCATCAGCCAGACATTCTCGGCATGTCGGCGCTGCTGACGACCACCATGCCCTATATGAAGGTCGTCATTGACACGATGAAGGAAAAGGGTATTCGCGACGACTATGTCGTTCTCGTCGGCGGCGCGCCGCTCAATGAGGAATTCGGCAAGGCTGTCGGCGCTGACGCCTATTGCCGCGATGCGGCCGTCGCGGTTGAAACAGCCAAATCCTACATGAAGCGCAAGCACAACCAGCTTTCGGCCTGACGCATATGAAAACGGCCGCGTCAGACGCGGCCGTTTTCAGAACATCTATAAAGAATAGACTACTAAGTAATAACATTAATCCGAATCAACAGATTAGTTGGCAGCCTTGGCGACGCGATGGCCGGCGTTCTGCGTAGCATTAACGGTGTTGGCCGCATCGGCGCCCACGCCGCGTATGGTATTTGCGCAACCTGCAAGTGCAACAACTGCAAGTACAGCGGCAATCGGAACGATATGTGATAGTTTCATGGATTGTGTCTCCCGTTCTGCTAAAATGAAATTCAACGGTCGGATAACGCGATAGAGCATCATCGGTTCCATGACTCTTCAACAAAAGTCAACGAAATCAACACAGACCGTGCGCGTCATCGCCTGCGGCATGATTGCGCGTGAAATTCTTGCCATCCAGGAGCAATTCGGCCTCCACCATATCGACTTGAAATGCCTGCCGGCGATCTATCACCATTACCCGGACAAGATTGCTCCTGCTGTGGATCGCGCCATAGTCAAGGCCAAGGCGGCGGGCATTTCCCGTATTTTCGTTGGCTATGCGGATTGCGGCACCGGAGGCCTGCTCGACCGTGTGTGTGAGAAGCATGGCGTCGAGCGGATCGAAGGTCCGCACTGTTTTTCCTTCTACGCCGGCAATGCAGCCTTCGGAGCGCAGTGGGAAGATGACATGACATCGTTCTTCATGACCGATTTCCTCGCAAGACATTTCGAGGCCTTCATGGTGAAGCCGCTCGGCCTCGACCGTCACCCCGAACTGCGCGACATGTATTTCAGCAATTACACCAAGATGATCTACATGGCGCAAACCGATGATCCGGCGCTCAGCCGCAAGGCCGAGGCCGCCGCAGCTTTTCTGGGTCTTGACTATGAGCGCCGCCTCACCGGCTATGGCGATCTCATCCCGGCCCTGACCGCAGCCGCAACCCTTTAGACACGCACCGCAAACCCCACGCCTCCAAGGAGCCCTCATGACCTGCCGCGCCGCCCTCGCCGCAATCTTCTGCCTGTTGTTGCCTGCCAGTGCGCTTGCAGATGGCGAGATCACACGGCTGATCACCAAATCGGACCAGGCGCGGCTCGATAAATATGAAGCGACGCGAACCGCCGCTGTCGATGCGGCGAGGAAGGGCGGCACTTCAGGCGATGTGGCGCAGCTCGATGGGGTTCTCGCCAAGCCGACGCTCGCCTTCAATGAAGGCTTCGATATGGTGGGCAATTGGCAATGCCGCACCATCAAGCTTGGCAAGCAACCGCCGCTGACCATCTATGGTTGGTTCAAATGCCGCGTTACTGATGACGGATCCGGCTGGATGCTCGAGAAAACCAGCGGTTCGCAGCGCACCAAGGGCCGCTTCTACACAGAGAGCGACAAGCGCCTGACCTATCTCGGCGCCGGCTATGTTGCAGGCGAAAAGCCAAAACGCTATGGCGCCGGGCCCGATACCGATCAGGTCGGCTACGCCTATCGCACGGGCAAAAACGAGTTCCGAATCGAGTTTCCAGCCCCCGCCCTCGAATCCCTCATGGACATCATCGAACTCAGGCGCTGAGACACTTTCGTCATTGCAATGTCACCATTGCCGCGCCATATGCGTCGAAACTTGAACCTACGACAATAAGATGGCAGCCATCGACGCTAACAACGAAATAAAGCCGCACAAGCCTGATTTGCATGCGGCCGATAACGATCCCCGCTCCCTGTCCCAGGTCTTCGAGGACCTGGCGCGGTCGGCAACGGAGCCGGTTTCGTTCGCCGAACTGGAAGACGCCTTCACCGATCGCAGCTTCGCCGCGCTCCTCACCTTCTTCGCCATCTTGAACCTGCTGCCGCTGCCCCCTGGAACCGGCGTCATCACTGGTATCCCGCTGGTTCTTCTTTCCGTGCAGATGGTCATGGGCCGCGAATCCGTGTGGCTACCTTCATTCATGCGCGACAAGACCATTTCGCCCGAGCGTTTCCGGCTTGTTTCCGACAAGGTCGTTCCCTGGCTGCAGTGGCTGGAGCGCTTTATCCGGCCACGCAACTGGCCGTTCGGCCGTCGTCAGGGCGATCGCTGGCTTGGCGTATTCACCACCATTCTCGGCATGTCGGTCGTTATTCCCATGCCGTTGTCGAACTGGCTGCCGGCGCTGGCCACCGTCATCATCGGCATTGCGCTGTGTGAGCGCGACGGCAGGCTGATGGTTGCCGGCCTCGCCCTTGGCCTCATCTCGATGAGCATTGTGTTCGGCGTCGCCTTTGCTGCGGCAAGCGCAGTCAGCTACGCCGCGACGTTCTGGCCCTTCTGATTTGCCTGTCGCAAAAGCGCAAATGAATGACGTCGCATTTGAGTGGTCGCGCGTCGTGAGATAGCAAGCTTAACCCCTGATATTCCGGCAAAAGGGTCGTTATCGGAGGTTGAATTGCATGGCTGATCTTATTGTCGTTTATTGGCGGGACATTCCCGCTCAAGTGACCGTCAAGAAAGGCCGCCAGGCAGCCAAGCGCGAGCTTTCCCTTCGATTTACCGAGGCTATCGACATGTGCGCGATGCGCATAGGCGCCAGGGATTCCGACGCCTATCTCGCGGAGTGGCGTCGCGGCACCCCGGTGCCGGTGAGTGATGATCTTGACGGCGAGGCTGACGCAGCCCTTGCCCGCATTGAAAATGAATATGATCGGGAACGCCTTGTGGCGCTTGTAAAGGCAGGTGGACATGACAATTCATGAATTGAAAGCGAAGCCAATGACAAAGATCGCAGCATCCATCGAAGTGGCGGCACGCCAGGCTATCGAATCGCAGGACCTGCCTGGTCTGTTTCCAGCCGGTACCCGCGTCTACATTACCGACATGGGCACCGACAGCGTCGATACGCTGACGGCCGCGGCCAAGCGCGTTCATGATCTCGGCTACAAGCCGGTACCGCACTTCGCCTCGCGGCGCTTGTCAACGAAGGCTGCGCTTGAAACGCGCATCCGCCGCGCTGCCGAAGAAGCAGGCGTGACCGACATATTGGTTATCGGCGGCGGGCTGGAGCGCCAGGCGGGCGAATTCTCCTCGACCATGCAGGTGCTCGAAACCGGCTTCTTCGACAGATACGGCATCAACGAAATGGGCGTTGCCGGCCATCCTGAGGGCAGCCCTGAGTTTTCCGAAGCGGTCGCCCTCCAGGCGCTTCGTCTCAAGAAAAACTTCGGCGAGCGCACCGGTGCTAAGCTGCGCGTCGTCACCCAGTTCGGATTCGATGCCGAGCGCTTCATCCGCTACGCCGAATCGCTGCGCGAGCATGGCATCGACCTACCGGTCCATCTCGGTGTTGCCGGTCCCGCCAAGATCACCACGCTCATTAAATACGCGGCCATGTGCGGCGTCGGCAATTCGATCAGCTTCCTGAAGAAGAACGCGCTCTCCTTGACCGCTCTCGCCACGAGCCATTCGCCGGAAGGCGTTGTCGGCCCGATCGAGCAGCATGTCATTGCCAATCCGATGTCGGCGATCAAGCAGATCCACCTCTTCCCGTTTGGCGGCCTGAAAAAGACCTCCGAGTGGCTTGTCGAGCGTGGCTCCTGGAACGTAAACAACGCGCAGTACTCTTCCGCAAACGCAGCCGCAAACTGAGGTTCCCTGCATGACCCGCACGATCGTTGCCTCGGCGACCAAAGAAATCATCATCGGATTTGACCAGCCTTTCTGCGTGATCGGCGAGCGGATCAATCCGACCGGCCGCAAGAAACTCGCTGCCGAAATGGTCGCAGGCAACTTCGACACGGTGATCAAGGACGCACTGGAGCAGGTAGCGGCTGGCGCCACGATGCTCGACGTCAATGCCGGCGTAACTGCCGTCGATCCTAACGCCACGGAGCCTGGCTTGCTCGTGCAGACGCTGGAGATCGTCCAGGGCCTCGTCGACGTGCCGCTCTCCATCGACAGCTCCGTAACCGCCGCCATCGAGGCGGCTCTGAAGGTCGCCAAGGGGCGTCCGCTCGTCAATTCGGTGACAGGCGAAGAAGAAAAGCTTGAGGCGATCCTCCCCCTCATCAAGAAGTACAACGTGCCTGTTGTCGCCATCTCAAACGACGAGACCGGCATTTCGATGGATCCGGACGTGCGCTTCGCCGTCGCCAAGAAGATTGTCGAACGCGCTGCCGATTTCGGCATTCCGGCGCATGATATTGTTGTTGATCCGCTGGTGATGCCGATTGGTGCGCTGGGCGATGCGGGACGCCAGGTATTTGCGCTGCTGCGCCGCCTGCGCGAGGAACTCAAGGTCAACACGACCTGCGGCCTTTCCAACATTTCCTTCGGCCTGCCGCATCGCCATGGCATCAATGCGGGCTTTATCCCGATGGTGATCGGTGCAGGCATGACCTCGGCGATCATGAACCCATGCCGCCCGCAGGAAATGGAGGCAGTGCACGCCGCCAACGTTCTCAACGGCACCGACCCGAACTGTACCTACTGGATCAAGAAGTATCGCGACCATCAGCCGGCAGCGGCTGGAGCTGCGCCCGCAGCCACGCCCTCGGTTCCAGCCGATGGCGCCGGTGGCGGTCGCCGCCGTGGCGGCCGCGAGGCGCGGCGCGGCGCCGCAGGCTGAGCATTTGCCTCAGCCGGACAGCCCGGTCTAACAAGGCGGTGGGTGGCAAATGCTGCCCCTCGCCCCGCAAGTTTTGGAGCATCGATCTTGAACGCACCCGTCAAAGCACCTGAGACATCGGCAAAGGAAGCGCTGGTTCTCTTCATGCCGTCGGGGAAGCGCGGACGATTTGCCGTTGGAACGCCAATACTCGAAGCGGCGCGCACGCTCGGCGTGTATGTCGAGAGCGTCTGCGGCGGCCGTGGCATTTGCGGACGCTGCCAGGTCGAGGTTCAGGAAGGCCGTTTCGCCAAGCATGGCATTACGTCATCCAATGACCACATCTCGGAATTCGGCCCCAAGGAGCAGCGCTATGCCGAAAAGCGCGACCTCAAGGAAGGCCGCCGCCTTTCCTGCTCCGCCACGATCCTCGGCGATCTCGTCGTCGATGTTCCCCAGGACGTGCAGGTCAATGCGCAGGTCGTGCGCAAGGCCGCCGATACGCGCATCATCGAGCGCAACCCTGCAATCCACATGTGCTATGTCGAGGTCGAAGAGCCGGACATGCACAAGCCGCTTGGCGATCTCGATCGCCTGAAGGCTGCGCTGGAAAAGGAATGGGGCCTTCGCAACCTCGAGGTTGATACGCACATCCTGCCGAACGTGCAGAAGATCCTGCGCAAGGGCAATTGGGGCGTCACCGCCGCCATCTACCACGACGAGGAAAACTCTCGTCCCGCCATGGTCGGTCTCTGGCCGGGTCTCAAGAACGAGGCCTACGGTATCGCCTGCGATATAGGCTCGACGACGATCGCCATGCATCTTTCGTCGCTGCTTTCGGTGCGCACCATTGCTTCGGCAGGCGCGTCCAATCCGCAGATCAGATTCGGCGAAGATCTGATGAGCCGCGTATCCTACGTCATGATGAACCCCGACGGTCGTGAAGCAATGACAGCGGCCGTGCGCGAGGCGATCAACGGGCTGATCGACAAGGTTTGCGCCGAAGGCGAGGTCGCGCGCGAGGATATTCTCGATGCGGTGTTCGTCGGAAATCCGATCATGCACCACCTCTTTCTCGGGATCGACCCGACGGAACTTGGCGGCGCGCCGTTCGCGCTCGCTGTATCCGGCGCCGTGCATCTGAAGGCGTCGGATATCGGCCTGCCGATGAATGCCGGAACCCGCGTCTATATGCTGCCTTGCATTGCCGGCCATGTCGGCGCCGACGCTGCGGCCGCAACGCTTGCTGAAGGTCCGCACCGCCAGGACGAAATGATGCTGCTCGTCGATGTCGGCACCAACGCCGAAATCGTGCTCGGCAACAAGCATCGCACGGTCGCGGCCTCTTCGCCCACCGGGCCGGCCTTCGAAGGCGCGGAAATTTCCGGTGGCCAGCGTGCAGCCCCGGGCGCTATCGAACGCGTGCGCATCGATCCGTTGACACTCGAGCCGCGCTTCCGCGTCATCGGCACCGAACAATGGTCCGACGAACCGGGCTTCGACGAAGCGGTGCAGACAAGCGGCATTACCGGAATTTGCGGCTCGGCAATCATTGAGGTCATTGCCGAAATGTACCTCTCGGGCATCATTTCCGAGGATGGCGTCGTTGACGGCAGCCTCGCCGCCCGTTCGCCGCGTGTCAGGGCCAATGGCCGGACATTCTCATATCTCCTGCACGAAGGCTCGCCGACGATTACGATCACGCAGAACGATGTGCGCGCCATCCAGCTTGCCAAGGCCGCGCTCTATGCCGGCGTCAAGCTCCTGATGGACAAGCTTGGCATCGACCATGTCGACCAGATCAGCTTTGCCGGCGCCTTCGGCTCGTTCATCGATCCGAAATATGCAATGGTGCTCGGCCTTATCCCCGATTGCGATCTCGACAAGGTCAAGGCGGTCGGCAATGCCGCAGGCACCGGCGCGCGCATGGCGCTCCTCAACCGCAATTATCGGCGCGAGATCGAGGATACAGTGACTCGGATCGAAAAGATCGAGACCGCCCTCGAGCCGAAGTTCCAGGAGCATTTCGTCCACGCCATGGCGATGCCGAACAAGATTGATCCCTTCCCGAAACTCTCCCACGCCGTGACCTTGCCCGCGCGCAAGAATGTCAGCGAGGACGGGGTTGCCGGAGATGCCACGCCGCGCCGCCGCTCGCGCGAGGATCGCGCGGCAAGGCGCAACCGCGAATAGGCTTCGGCCGCTTTGTCCTTGTCGCGGTTTTCCGCTATCAAGCATCAATGATGTTTGATTCCGGATACGATTTTCCATGATAGCCTGCTTCGATATTGGCGGATCTGCGATCAAGGGTGCGATCGCCTATTCGCCCGAGGATATAAGACCGGTGCCCAAGGTGGCGACGCCGCTCCATGATTTCGACGCGTTTGCGGGCGTAATCCAAAAGATTGCCGCGGATGGCGGCGCGGATCCGCAAAGCCTCATCGCCATTTCCATTGCCGGGGTAGTCGATGCGGATACGGGCAGGATCACCTGCGCCAATATTCCTTGCGTTCACCAGCGCAGGCTCGAAGCCGACCTGAGCGAGAAACTGCAGCGGCGCGTGCTCATTGCCAATGATGCCGACTGTTTCGCGCTGTCGGAGGCTGTCGTCGGCGCCGGGCGCGGTCACCGCGTCGTCTTCGGCATCATCCTCGGCACCGGCGTCGGCGGCGGCATCGTCATCGACGGCAAGATCCATGAGGGCGCGGGCGGTTTTGCCGGGGAATGGGGCCATGGCCCCGTCGCGGCGACCCTTGCCGGCAATCCGCCGGTCGCCATACCGCGTTTTCCCTGCGGCTGCGGCCAGATCGGCTGCGTCGATGCCATCGGCGCGGCGCGCGGCATGGAAAAGCTCCATGCGCATCTTCATGGCGTGAACCTGCCGAGCACCGATATCATCGCGGCCTGGGATAGGGGCGACGCGGCAGCGGAGCGCACAATCGATTGCTATATCGATATCGTCAGCGGTCCTCTGGCGATGACCCTCAATGTCGTCGGCGCTTCGATCGTCCCGGTCGGCGGCGGACTTGCCAATTCGGTAAACCTGATCCGCCGGCTCGATGAAGCGGTGCGCGCTCGAATCCTGCGGAAGACCGACAAGCCGCTGGTCATCCCTGGCGAACTGAAAATTGAGCCCGGCCTTATTGGTGCTGGGGTCCTGGGATTGATGGAAGCTGTCAAATGAGTGTTCTTCTCGAAATTTGCGTCGACAGCCCCGAGGGACTTGCGGCGGCTATTGCCGGAGGCGCGGACCGTATCGAGCTTTGTTCGGCGCTCGAAGTCGGCGGCCTTACGCCAACCCCCGGGTTGATCGGACAGGCCGCGGTGGCACTGATACCGATCTATGCGATGATCCGCCCGCGGCCCGGGCACTTCGTCTATGGGGAAGCCGACATCGACGCCATGTTGCGCGAGATCGATGCCATGCGCAGCGCTGGTCTGGCAGGCGTCGTCTTCGGCGCCAACCATGCGGATGGGACACTGGACCATGCGACGCTCGAACGCCTCATCCGTCAATGCGATGGGTTCGGCGTCACCTTGCACCGCGCCTTCGACCTTGTCCCCGATCTCGATGAAGCGGTGGAAACAGCGGTCGAACTCGGTTTCGAGCGCATATTGACGTCCGGCCGCGCCCTGACCGGGATTGAGGGCATCGACGATCTGGAACGAACGTTTGCTCGCGCCGACGGCCGGATCAAGGTCATGCCCGGCTCGGGTGTCAACATCGGCAATGTCGAGACGTTGCTCAAGCGTATACCGTTCACTGAGATTCACTCGTCCGGGTCTGTCGATGCGCCGCCATTGAGCGAAGGCGCGCGGCGCCTCGGTTTCGAGACGCCGACGCAGAAAATGACGAGCGTCGAGAGCGTGCGCGCCTTGAAGGAATTCTGCCTGCGGGCGTAAGAGCCTTGACTCAGAGCCTGCCGGTCCGCTCGTACCCTTCGAAATAAACCCTGAGATGCTGGGCGACCGCCTTCACATGGGCGCCTGCATTCTTGGCGACCAGCATTCCAAGCTTCGATTCGCCGAGCCGCGGCAGGCCATGCTCGGATCCGAGTTGCACCATATTATCGTCCAACAGGAACTTCGAGAACGGGGCAACGGCGAGATCGGCGAGAATGGCGGCGCGCTGGCCCATCGTGTGCGCACTCATATAGGCCACACGATAGTCGCGGCCCGCGCTTTCGAGCGCGCTGATCGCATTGGCGCGCCATATGCACCCCTCTTCCCACATGGAAAGCGGCAACGGATTACGCTCATGCGCGGTGCCGCACTTGGCACCGGCCCAGATGATCTCCTCGGTCATGAGGATTTCGATCTCATCGACCTTGGCCAGCGTTTCGTTGACATTGACCAACGTTACGTCGAGGCGCTGCTCATCGAGCCGCTTGCGCAGGCCGTTGCTCTGATCGATGACAACATCCACCGTGACATCGGGATGGGTTTCGGCGAATCGCTTCAACACGAAGGGAAGAACCCGCTCGCCGATATCGTCTGGCGCGCCAAGGCGCACCACGCCCGACACGGTGGGCGCAATGAACTTTGCCACCGTCTCGCGATTGAGCGCCAGCATACGCCGCGCATAGCCGAGCAGGACCTCGCCGCTCGGCGTCAATTTTACTGAACGCGCATCGCGTTCGAGCAATACGTGACCAAGCGTTTCCTCAAGCTTCTTGATCTGCATCGAAACGGCTGAGGGCGTGCGGAACACCGCATTCGCCGCACTCGAAAAACTACCCGTCTCCGCAATCATCGCGAACGTGCGCAAGACGTCGAGATCCAGGATCGGGATGGGATGATGCATTGGTGCTGACATATCGCCAAATCCTCCATCAATTTTTCTTAAGCATAGTGTTCCGTAATTTCGTTTGATTGAACATCAACTTGGGCAGATAGTCAAGATCATAGAAACGGACGGCGTTGAAATTGCCACCGTATCCCTAGAGAGGAGAAGACAATGTCTACCTGTGACGAACTCTATCATCGCAATGCAAGCGTGGCCGAGCGTCTCGCCTCATTCGCAACCGATCAGCTGCACCGCTGGGCTGAAGGCATGAACTATGCTCGCCAGCTCATTGCTCGCCGTCGCCGGCTGCGCGAAACGGAATTGGCGCTTGATTCGCTCCCGGACAGCATCCGTTGCGACATTGGCTGGCCGGACCTCTATGAACGACAGATCAGGGACTACAACGAAATCAAGCCTAGCCGGCGCTAAGATCATGAGACTAGCCTTGTAAAGGGAGCGGATAACGGCGTATCCGCTCCCTTTTATCATATGTGATGCCTGCGCTTTTGCGACACAGGGCAAGACCCTTCCATTTAGAATAATTCTATGTTTCTATCTGCAAAAAAGCTCAAAAGACCACAGCAGTAATCTGAAGCCACTGCTTCAGTTGCGACATGGCCTTGAAGCCAATAGCGGGAACACAGAATCAAATGGATCATGTTGGTCTGACCAAGCGGTCTTTCGTATTTTTCCTCGTACCGAACTTTTCGATGATCGCATTTGCGACAGCGATCGAGCCGCTGCGCATTGCCAATAGAATGCTTGGATACGAAGCCTATCGCTGGCGCCTTGCTTCCGTGGATGGGAAGCCGGTGACGGCATCCAACGGCGTCGAATGCGCCGCATCCTCATCACTGGAAGACGAACGTCGCTACCTCACGGGCGGAGATCGACCGTCCATGGTCTTTGTCTGCTCGGGCGTCCACGTCGAGAAATTCCAGAACAAATCCGTGTTCGCGTGGCTCCGCGAAGAGTTCAACCGCGGCGTCGCCGTAGGCGGCCTTTGCACCGGCGCGCACATCCTGGCGGCGGCCGGTCTGCTTTCGGGCAAGCGCTGCGCCATCCACTGGGAAAACCTCCCGGGCTTTGCCGAAGCATTCCCCAAGGCAGATGTCTACGCCGATCTCTTTGAGGTTGACGGCAACATCTATACCTGCGCCGGCGGCACCGCGGCGCTCGACATGATGCTCAAGCTCATCGGTGATGATTTCGGCGACAATATCGTCAACCGCGTCTGCGAGCAGGCCCTCACCGACCGTGTTCGCAGCCCGCACGACCGCCAGCGCCTGCCGCTGCGGGCGCGTCTCGGCGTTCAGAACTCAAAAGTTCTGACGATTATTGAACTCATGGAAGCGCGCCTCTCCGAACCCCTGTCGCTGATCGAGATCGCCGATCATGTCGGCCTGTCGCGCCGGCAGATCGAGCGCCTCTTCCGCCAGGAAATGGGTCGATCCCCTGCCCGCTACTATCTTGAAATCCGCCTCGACCGCGCGCGCCACCTGCTGATCCAGTCGTCAATGCCGATTGTCGAGGTCGCCGTTGCCTGCGGTTTCGTCTCCGCTTCGCATTTCTCCAAATGCTACCGCGAACTCTACGGCCGCTCGCCGCAACAGGAGCGCGCGGACCGCAAGCAATTGAT
Organism: Phyllobacterium sp. CL33Tsu; assembly: GCF_900113985.1. NCBI lineage: Bacteria > Pseudomonadati > Pseudomonadota > Alphaproteobacteria > Hyphomicrobiales > Phyllobacteriaceae > Phyllobacterium > Phyllobacterium sp. CL33Tsu. Next base: position 446,523 of record NZ_FORJ01000002.1, read on the forward strand.
GGCGGCTTAAGTTACCGGGATTCCCAGTCCTGCATGCGGCGCTGCCATATGCGCTCGCCGGAAAGGCAATCATACATGGGCTTGTCCTCAGCGAGTATGACGGGCAGTTTCCCCGCATCCCGCCAATCGGCCTTCTGAACTGCCGGCGTCTTGCCAGCGAGTTCCAGCACCAGCTTGCGGCGGACCGCCTCCGGGAACTGATCCCATGAATTGACGGGGATCATGAAGGCGCCGGGACCGCCGATCACGCAGTTGCTGTAATAGATATCAAGATCGGCAACGGCCCAGTCTGAATAGAAATCGCCCCGCGTCATCAGCGGCAACCCATTGACGACGATGCCCTTGGCCACCGCCTCATTGCGTGCATCGGCTACCGGACGGCCATTATTGTTGGCGCCGTCGCCGGAAATATCGATGACCTTGCGCATGCCCTTGAAGCCGTTATTGTCGAACAGCGAACTGCCGAAATCGATGGCGCCGGAAATCGATGTGCGGCTTTGGGTCGAAGGTATCGGCTGATCCAGCGCATCCGCCAGTTTCTGCGATGCTTCCGCACTGTCGACCAGTGTCCAGGGAATGATGATCCGCTGGACGGTCGAGCCGGCCCATTCGACATAGGTGATCGCGACGCGTCCGTTCACCCCTTCGCGAATGGCATCAATAACTTCCTTGCGCCGAAACGCAGCGATATAGCCCTCGCGCTGAATCTTCTGCTCGAAAGGCTCCATTGAGCGCGAAGCATCGACGGCAAGAACAAGTTCGACGTCCACATCGAGATCGGCGGCAAGCGCGCGCGTTTCAAAGCTGGCGATCAGTGCCGCCAGTGACAGAAAACTGCAGAGAGCTTTCCTTCGCGATGACATGAAGCAAAGTGTAGCGCAAAACGTTGCAACGCAAAGCAACTTCCAGTGCGTTCACATTCTGTTGAACAACCACAGGTTCAAACGCAGAAACGGCGCCTCCACGGCGCCGTCCAGCATTTCAGTTTGGCTATTGCGAAGACGCTACGCCTTTAGCCGTTCGTTCTCGGTGTCGAACGGCGATTCTGGAATGACGGTGACCTTGTGCATCTTGTCGAGGATCTTGATCTCGAGCTGTGTGCCAAGCGCCGAATATTCCGGCTTGACCATGGCAAGCGCAATGCTCTTGCCGAGGCGCCAGCCATAGCCGCCATGGGTGGCGCGGCCGACGAGTTCGCCTTTCACATAGATCGGTTCGCTGCCGCGGGCATCAACGTCAGAGACGCCCGGCACATGCACTTCAAGCGTGACAAAATTCCATTTCAAGCCGACTTCGCGAGCCTTCACCACCGCGTCGCGGCCAATGAACTCGCCCTTGTTCGGGTGCACGAAACGATCAAGACCGCTTTCGAAGGCATTGTATTCGATCGACAATTCGCGCGGGATCAGACGGTACGACTTCTCGACGGCCATAGCCGTCATCGCACGGATGCCGAACGGCTTGATACCGAATTCGGCGCCGGCCTCGAGCAGGAGATCGTAGAGCGTATTCTGTTGCTCGATCGGATGGTGCAGTTCCCAGCCAAGCTCGCCAACGAAGTTGACGCGCAGCGCATGTGCTGTTGCCGTTCCGACGCTGATCTCCTTGCCCGAAAGCCAGGGGAAAGCTTCGTTGGAAAGATCGGCGCGGGTGAGCTTTTCCAGAACCTGCCGGCTCTTCGGACCCGCAAGCACGAGGACCCCGTACATCTGGGTAATCGGGCGCAGCGTCACCGAGTCATCGTCGGGCAGCAGCTTGTGCAGATAATCGTGGTCGTGGTTTTCATAGGCGCCGGCCGAGACAAGGTAGAACTTGCCGGGCGCCCATTCATAAACGGTGAACTCCGAACGCACGCCGCCGCGCGTTGTCAGAAGATGGCAAAGGGCAATTCGGCCCTGCTTCTTGGGGATGCGATTGGCAAGGATTGAGTCGAGCCAGGCGCGCGCACCGGGTCCGGTAACTTCCATCTTGGCGAAGGCCGACATGTCGAGCAGGCCGACATTGTTGGTGACATTCTTGATCTCGTTGCCGATATGCTCGAAATAGTTGGAGCGGCGGAACGACCAGAGTTCCTTCACCTTACCTTCGGCATCCGGCTTGGGATGATTCTGGTTCATGAGAACATCGGGCTTTTCCAGCTTGGCGACGTCGAGCCCATAACCTTCAGGCGCAAACCAGTTGGCCCGTTCCCAGCCATAGACGGTTCCGAATACGGCGCCGAGCTTCTTCTGGCGGTCGTAGGACGGCGAACGCTTGAGCGGCCGCGCTGCGCCGCGTTCTTCGTCCGGGTAGTGGACCGAAAAGACCTCGGCGTAGGCTTCCTCGTTCTTCTCCTTGAGATAGCCTTCGGTCGCATAGGGACCGAAGCGGCGCGGATCGACGCCCATCATGTCGATTGAGGGTTCGCCCTCGACGATCCATTCGGCCAACTGCCAGCCGGCGCCGCCTGCGGCTGTCACGCCGAAGGAGTGGCCTTCGTTGAGCCAGAAATTCTTCAGGCGCGGCGCAGGTCCAATGATCGGCGAGCCGTCAGGCGTATAGGCGATTGCGCCGTTATAGACCTTCTTGATGCCGACCTCGGCAAAGGCAGGAACGCGAGCAATCGCGGTTTCGATGTGCGGTTCGAGCCGGTCGAGATCCTCCTGGAAGAGTTCGTACTCGCTCTCGTCCGACGGGCCATCGACATAACAGATCGGCGCGCCTTTCTCGTAAGGTCCGAGCAGCAGGCCGCCATTTTCCTCGCGCATATACCAGGACGAATCGCTCTCGCGCAGCACGCCCATTTCCGGCAGGCCCTTGGCCTTGCGCTCCAGGATCGCCGGATGCGGCTCGGTGACGATGTACTGGTGTTCCACCGGAATGACCGGAACATCGAGCCCGACCATCTTGCCGGTCTTGCGGGCGAAGTTGCCGGTTGCCGATACGACGTGTTCGGCGGTGACGTCACCCTTGTCCGTCTTCACCAGCCACTGGCCGGAGGGCAGTTGCTCGATGCCGAGCACGGTCGTGTAGCGATAGATGGTTGCGCCGTGATCGCGCGCGCCCTTGGCGAGCGCCTGCGTGAGGTCCGCGGGCTGGATATAGCCATCGTCCGGATGCTGGATCGCGCCGAGAATGCCGTCGATTTCGGCGAGCGGCCAAATTTCCTTGACCTGCTGGGGTGTCAGAACCTTGACCGGGACGCCGATCGTCTCGGCGACGCCTGCGTAATACATGTACTCGTCCCAGCGGTCCTTGGTGCGGGCGAGACGAATATTGGAGCAGTTGGTGAAGCCGACATTCATGCCGGTTTCCTTCTGCAGTTCTTGATAGAACTTCACCGAGTACTTATGGATCTGGCCGACCGAGTAGCTCATGTTGAACAGCGGCAGCAATCCGGCCGCATGCCAGGTTGAGCCCGAGGTGAGTTCCTTGCGCTCGATCAGGACAACGTCGCTCCAGCCTTTCTTGGCAAGGTGATAGAGCGTCGAGACGCCCACCACACCACCGCCGATAACGACAACACGCGCCTCAGTCTTCATTGCACTTTATCCTTTGATATCGATCGATGGGCGAAAAGCTTGCGCCGGTTTTTTTGCACTATGCCGCCCAGCATGTCCATCGCTAAGGCCTGTTTGCGACATGGCGAAAACACGCCGCGACGCGTGGCAAACAGTCAAGGACTTGCTAGGCCATCCGGTGCCTGAAAAACCAATGGCCGGCTGGAAATCAATCCAGCCAGCCACCGTTCCTTCAAGCTTTTCGTCAGGCTATTTGATCGAGATCTTGCCGCCGGTCATTTCGACGGTCTCGCCACCAGTCAGTGCCTCGCGGTCGCCGTTCGGAAAGGTGACGAAGCAACCGCCGCTGCAGAACTCCACCGTCTCACCGGCGCCAACCTGCAATTGGGTCTTGGTCGAACCTTCGGTCACGACAAGCGTCTGCGCATTGGTGTCATTGTTCTTTACGCTCGCCGCATAAGCCGATCCGATCGAAATCGCACTCGCCGCAACGGCAATCACAAACTTCTTCATTCCATACCCGGTGGCAGCCACCGCCCCTGTTGCAGGGCCCCGCCAGGCCCTTTGTCACCCACATTTATAACGGCATCAACGTGAACGGCAACTGAACACTGGACCCCGGGCGCAAGCGACTATTGTTTGAACTTCTTGCCATCTGCCGCAAGTTCGTCGCGCACGCGTTTGGTCAGGAGTTCGACGATCGAATCCGCATCCTCCAAATGCAGGTTCACGTCGCGCTGCGGATAGGGAATTTCAATTCCTTCTTCTGAGAAGCGATCGATGATGGCAAATCGGACATCGTTCTGGACCGAGCCGGAATTGGACAGATCGGCAAGGTGAACCCTTATTTCGAATTGCATGGTCGAATCGAGAATTGCCGAGAACGCCACGAAGGGTTCGGGGTTCTTGAGCACCAGAGGATGGCTGCGGGCGATCTCCATCAACAGGTCATGAACGCGACGAGGATCGACCTTGTGAGAAACGCCGATGGCAATATCAACGCGCCCAAGCTTGTTGCGATGCGTCCAATTGCCGACGCTGCCATTTATGAACGACGAGTTCGGAATGATGAGCGACTGGCGCTGGAAGGTTTCGACCTCCGTTGCGCGCACGCTGATCTTCTTGACGATGCCGCCGACGCCGCCGGTCTCGATCCAGTCGCCGACCTTGAACGGCCGCTCGGCAAGAAGAATGAGGCCAGAGACGAAGTTTGATACGATTGCCTGCATGCCGAAACCGATACCGAGCGAGAGACCACCGGCAACGAGCGCAAGGCTGGAGAGGTTTATGCCCGCCGCGGAGACGCCGATGACGGCAGCAACGCCCAGGCCGAGATAACCGACTGCGGTCCTGATCGAGTTGCGCACGCCGGAATCTAGCTTGCCACGCGCCATGACGCGCGTGTCGAGCCAGCCCTGGAACCAGCGCGTGAAGAAATAGAACAGCGCGAATAGAAGGACGCCGGTGGCGATCGCGATTAGGGAAATGTTGAAAGAGCCAATCTGGAAGCCGGTGGCGATCGTCAGGAACCATGCCGACATCTCGCTCCACTGGAAGCCCCATAGCAGCAGGATGACCGGGATGCCGAGGATGACGACAAAGACGTTGATGACGATGCTGGCAACGAGACCGAGCTGGTCCATAGTCGTCTCGTCAAGCCCGAACCGTTTCTGTATTGCCTGGCCGAGCTTGGTGCCGGCCAGCGCATTTTCGTCCGACACCGCCCTCGCCGTCAGGAAGCCGAGATACATCGTCACAAGCACGGCGCCGTTGATGATGATCTGCTGCGAAACGAAGCGGGCAAGCCCGATATAGCCGAAGAACGCCGCGATGATAGGAACGAGGCCAATCGTAAAAAGGAATATCCGCATGGCGCGCGGCCAAGGTTTGGTCGCCCCGCTCTCGGCGTCCTCGAGCGGCTTCAGGAAGGCCATTGCAATGATCAGCAGGCCGACAAGGACTGTGGCGAAGAGGCTCTTGGCAACAGTCAGCGACAGCGCCGATGCGGCGATCTGGTTGATCGTATCGGCAATGTAATCAAGTCCGGTGATCGTCGCCGTCGCCGTGATCAGCACCATGAGAATACGGCCCGGCCGCGGAGCGACCCGCACCAGCCGCCAGTTTGGCGCCCCGGGACAGATTACCGCCTGCGCCAGGGCATGCACGAAGAAGACGATGCCGATCACGCAGAAGAGCATGTAGATCAGCGATGCAATGTCCGGCCGCATCACATTGAAATAGCCCAGGAAAAGGTAAGTCGTCGCCAGGAACACGATCACGGTGAGCGAGCGCATCAGCGTCGACCAGAATGCCACCGCGAGGCGGCTGAGATATGATGGCGCCTCGATGCCCGGATCGCGGAAGTAGAGGTGGCCGATCGTACGCCGGCCGCCGATCAGCAGTACCAATGCGGCAATACCGGCAAAGAAGGTGGCAGCCAGCATCGATTGCCATTTGAACGTGACCACAAAGCGCCACCAGGACGAGACGAGCCTGTTCATCGTCTGCAGTTCCTGGCCATAGGCGGTGACGATCTCGCTGCCGAGCGAATAGTTGATATCGACCCGCTGCGATAATGTGTTGGTGAAGAGCTCGCGCCGCGCCTCGCCAATGGCATCGATCATCCGGTTGACCTGGATCAGCAGGTCTTCGGTCTCGCCAAGAACCGCATTGATTTCCGCCTTCTCAGTCGTCAGCCGTATGCGCTCGTCGGTGACGATCTGGGCCTCCGGCGGCTGGCCCTGTGGCGGAGGCGGTCCGAGCTGATCGAGACGAGCGTTGATTTCGGTGATACGCGGGCGAAACGACACGCCGATGTCGAGGAGTTTCTTCGATGTGCCTTCAAGGTTGAGGCGAAGGTCGGCGAGCGTGGCGTCCGTATCGGCCTTCAGCTTCTGCTGGTCGTAGTTCGAGATTTGCTTCTTCACGGCATCGATTGCAGGGCGCTGTTCGGCGACAACTGCCGACTCGACGTCCGGTACGGCATCCGGCGCCTGCTGCGCGCTTGCATATGGAACCACGGCTGCCAGAAGCATTACCGCGACAATCATCGATACGAACTGCCGGATCATGCGGAAAATCACGATTTCATATCCACCTGTGAACTGTCTTCGTTGCGCATAAGCATACGGATCTCGGCACAATCAAGGCTGTTGTTGATTTCATTGCCTGAATGGTCGGCGCAGCGACAGTGCCCGCCGCAATCGTGGTGATCGAGCTTTGCTTCGGACAGTAGCATAATCTGGGGAATACCATGAAGAGCCGGAGCACAATTCGATCGTGCATTTTGCCCGAATACAACCGGGCTCGTCTTGACCCGTCCCTTGAGTTTCTGCTGGATTGGGCTTCCCGATACCAACGCCGCCATCAACGTCCAAACGATTCGCCTTCGAGACAATGAGATCATGATCATCAAATGCCCCTATTGCGGACCGCGCGACGTCATCGAATTTACCTATCAGGGCGATGCGACGCGAAAGCGCCCGGAGCCCTTGTCCAACGATCCGGACGTCTGGAACGCCTATGTCTACGACCGCAGCAATCCATCGGGATTGCACCGTGAGTTCTGGCTGCACAGCGGCGGCTGTCGGCAGCATCTGGTCGTTACCCGCGACATGACCACCCATGCCATTTCATCCGTGGCTTTTGCGCGCGACGTTGCGAGCGGTGGACAGGCATGACGAGTTCAAGGCTTCCCAAGGGCGGACGCATCGAGCGTTCGAAATCGGTTCGCTTCACCTTCGACGGCAAGGCTTACAGCGGTCATCCCGGCGACACGCTCGCTTCGGCGCTGCTTGCGAGCGGCATCACCCTTTTTGGCCGGTCGTTCAAGTATCACCGGCCGCGGGGCGTGTTTGCCGCGGGAAGCGACGAGCCGAATGCGCTTGTCACCGTGCTTTCCGGCGACGTCCGCGAACCGAACGTGCGCGCAACCGAGCTTGAGATCCATGACGGGCTGGTAACCCAAAGCCAGAACCGCTTTCCCTCGCTCGACCATGATTTCATGGCCATCAACCAGCTGGCCGGACCGCTGTTTTCCGCCGGATTTTACTACAAAACGTTCATGGGCCCGGCCATCGGCCCGCTGCGTGGCACGCGGTTCTGGATGTTCTGCGAAAAATTCATTCGCCGCGCAGCCGGCCTCGGCAAGGCCGGCACCGCGCCCGATCCGGATCGCTACGAACGCATGAACGCCTGGTGCGACGTGCTCGTCGTCGGCAGTGGTCCTGCTGGCCTCACTGCGGCGGAAGCAGCGGCCGGCACTGGCGCGCGCGTTATCATTGCCGAAGAAAGGCCGCTTCCGGGAGGTTCGCTGCTCGCCTCGGCCGAGACGATCGACGGCCGCGACCCGTCGGTTTGGGCACGTGAAAAGGCGGCGGCTCTGGCAGCCATGCCGAATGTGCGCTTTCTGACCCGGACGTCGGTTTGGGGCTATTACGACGGCAATGTCCTGACTGCCATCGAACACGTCTCCGACTTCAAGCCCAACCGCACCAAGGGACAGCCCCGCCAGCGCCACTGGATCATTCGTACCGGCAAGACCATTCTTGCAACCGGCGCCTTCGAGCGGCCCATGGTCTTCCCGGGCAATGACTGTCCAGGCGTCATGCTCGCCGACGCAGTGCGCCGCTATGCGGTGGAATATGGCGTCGCAGCCGGGAGCAACGTCACGCTCTTCACCAACAATGACAGCGCCTACGAAGCCGCGCGGGCGCTTTCCCTTGCAGGCGTCAATATCGTCGCCATCGTCGATGTTCGCGCAGATGTGTCGGGTGCCTGCCGCGATATCGCCACTGCGGCAAACGCCGAGCTTCTGACCGGCCATGCCGTGACTGGAACCCACGCCGGCAAGACGTTGAGTTCGATCACGGTCCAGCATTTCAATGCCGAAACAGGCCGGGTCTCAGGTGCGCCCCGCGAAATCCGCACCGACTGTCTTGGCGTTTCCGGCGGCTGGTCACCGGCCATTCACCTTGCGAGCCAGGCCGGCGGCAAGCCGGAATGGGACGAGGACCTGCAGGCATTCCTGCCGCCCGAACCGAACCAGAACTGGGTGGTGACGGGTGCTGCCGCCGGTTACATGGATACGATCAGCGTGCTCTCCGATGCGGCGACCAAGGGTTCGGCCAAGAGCCGGCTGGTCTTGCCGCCTGTCGAAGCGCCCATGCTCGACGCCTCGCCTGCGCCTGTGTTCCAGGTCGAACCTTCGGCAAAATCGCAAAAGGCATTCGTCGATTTCCAGCATGATGTGACCGCCGACGATGTTCGCCTCGCCTATCGGGAAGGCTTCCATTCCGTCGAGCATCTCAAGCGCTATACGACCCTCGGCATGGCGACGGATCAGGGCAAAACCTCGAATGTCCCCGGCCTCGCGATCATGGCGGATGCCCGCGGCATCTCGATACCGGAAGCTGGCACGACGCGATTCCGCCCACCCTTCACGCCTGTGTCGTTTGGCGCTCTCGCCGGCGAACGCTACGGCGACCTGCGTCCGCATCGGCTGACCCCGATGCATGACTGGCACCTCGCCAACGGCGCCAAGATGTACGAAGCCGGTCTTTGGCACCGTCCGATGATCTATGGCAGCCATGGCGAAACGGTCGAGCAGGCCTATGTGCGCGAGGCGCGTGCCGTGCGCCAGAGCGTCGGCATTGTCGATGTTTCGACACTTGGCAAGATCGATATTCAAGGACCGGATGCGGCGGAGCTTCTCGACCGGGTCTATACCAACATGTTCTCGACCCTGCCGGTCGGCAAGGCGCGCTACGGCCTGATGTTGCGCGAGGACGGGCTTGCCTTCGATGACGGCACCACCTGGCGCCTCGGCGAGACGCAGTTCTTGATGACGACCACGACCGCGAATGCCGGCCCGGTGATGCAGCATCTGGAATATTTCCTCGACTGCATCTGGCCGGAACTGCGCGTCCATCTGACCTCGGTCACCGACGTATGGGCGGGTACGGCCGTTGCCGGACCAAAGGCACGCGCGCTGCTGGAAGCCTGCGTTACCGGCACAAAGGTCGACAATGACACTCTGCCGTTCATGGGCATCGTCCATGGCAAGATCGAGGGCGTACCAGTCATGGTCTGCCGCCTCTCGTTCTCGGGCGAACTCGCCTATGAAGTCTATTGCGGTTCGGGCTACGGGACGAGGGTCTGGGAAGCCCTGCTCACGGCCGGTAAACCGTTCGACGTCATGCCCTACGGCCTTGAGGCGCTTGGAACGCTGCGCATCGAGAAGGGACACGTGACCGGCGCCGAGATCGACGGACGCGCCAGCGCCCATGATCTTCACCTCGACTGGATGCTGTCGAAGAAAAAGCCATTCATCGGCTCCGCCATGCTTGGCCGCGAGGGGCTCAAGGACGAGAACCGGCTTTCGCTCGTCGGCCTCGTCTCGCTCGACAATCAGGCGATCACCGGGGGCAGCCACATCGTCACCGATGCAAGGCCGCGCGAGCCCGCCGACAGCTTTGGCCATGTCACCGCTGCCTGCTATTCGCCGGCGCTCGGCAAATATATCGCGCTGGCGCTGGTCAAGCACGGAACGTCGATGATCGGCAACCGCGCCTTCGCCACCGACCTTTTGCGCGGCAGGCACTGCCCGGTCGAGATCGTCAGCCACCATATGTATGATCCAGAAGGGAGCCGCATGCATGGCTGAGCTTCAATCGCCAATCGGCTCTGCCTACGTGACGGGCGATCATGGCAATGCCGCCGGCGGGGTCGGCGTGACGATCCGCGAGCGGATCGGACTTTCGATTATCCAGATCACCGCCTGGAGCGACACCATTCCAGAAGTGCTGACCGCCATAGGCAGCGCGACGGGGCTCGTCTTGCAGAACAAGCCGGGGCTCGGCCGCGTTGCCGGTGAGAAGTCAGTGTTCGGCTTTGCGCCCGGACGCTATTTTGTCGTCGCCGCAACGCCCGAACTTGAGCTGCGCCTGCGGTCCGTCATTTCCGCCGACCTTGCGACGATCATCGACCTCACGCACGGGCGGACGGTTATCCGGGTCAGTGGCCCTGATGCCGAATGGGTGCTGTCCAAGCTCTTCGCCATCGATTTTTCGGAGCACGCCTTTCCTATCGCCTATGGGCGGGCGACCCTGCATCACGACATCCACGCCAATATCCAGCGTATCGACGACGAGACCTTCGACCTTTATGTCTTCCGCACCTTTGCGCGGTCGTTCTGGAAAACGCTCGGCCATGCGGCAGAAGAAGTTGGGTACAAGGTCGAATGATCGCTATTTGAAGGCGAACACATCCGCGTCAGGATCACCAGTGCCGGTGATCTGTCCGCGAATGATCTGCGCGGCGACCATCGAGAACGTAATTCCGTTGCCGCCATAGCCGAGAACGGCATAACAGCGGTTCATGCCGGGTACCGGCCCGATTGATGGCAGACCCGTCTCGCTCGCACCAAAGCTTCCGGTCCATGCATAGTCTGCCTCGGCGCTAACGTCGGGGAACAACTTCTTGAGCTTGGCGAGTATCGCTTTCGTTTTCGCCGGCAGCTTGCCGTCGCGTTTGTCCTCGTCCTCGAACTCCTCATCCTCGCCGCCGACGATGATGCGCCCGTCCGCCGTCGTGCGCATATAGAGGTAAGGGTCGGAGGCTTCCCAGATCAGGCAGCGTTGCGGCCACGGCGTCTGCTTTTGCGGAACCGTCGCAACGGCCCAGGTCGAGATGATCGAATGCCCCTTTTGCGGCACCTGCTTTGGTATTTCGTATCCGGTCGCGAAGATCAGGTGCTTGCAACGGATCGTCTGTCCGGTCGCAGTCATGGCCCGAACCCCGCGGTCGGCCGGTTCGACAGCCACGATGTCGGCGGGCGCGAAGACCTTCGCTCCGCGCCCTATCGCCGTTTTCAAATAGCCTGCTGCAAGCTTGCGCGGATTTGCCTCTATATTGTCGAAGCTCATCAATGCCGCTTCGCGGTCGATGTTGAACACCGTCTTCAGTTCTTCGCGGCCAAGCAACTGCGTTTCAAAACCGGCGCGGCGTCGCGCGGCAAGCTCCTTTTCCAGGCCGTCCTTGTCGAGGAGATTGCCCGCGAGATAAAGCGAATCGCGATTTTCCATTTCGCAGTTTATCTGCAGTCGCCGCGTCCGCTCGCGCAGGGCATCGACGGCAAGCTTCGATCGGCGCCACGCACGCTCGGCATCATTGATACCGATCTTGCGCGCGAGTTGATGCAGAGGCGTGTCAACTTCAAATTGCAAAAGGGCCGTGCTCGCCGGCGTGGACCCCGTAACCGGTTTGCGCCTGTCGAAGACGCAGACACTGAAACCAGCCTCCGTAAGGCTTTCGGCCATCAGCGCGCCGCTGATGCCCGCCCCGATGATCGCAACATCCGTTCGGATATCTTCGACCAGAAGTTGCGTCTCGATACGGGGTGCCCGTCGGGCGAGCCAGATCGGCTGGCCGGTTCGCAAATCGCGATGTTGTGTGATCATAAGGCTTTCGCAGGTGCGAGGAAGTGACTGCTGCCAAACGGTGCGGATGCTGTTGCGGTTCCCTACAGCGTCGATTTGGCCGGTCGGCCCGCGACATAGACCTCGACGATGGACCGGTCATCGCCCATGGTCTGGAGAAGGAAGAGTTCCTCGACCAGCGTCTCGACCGTTTCCATGCGAAGCCGCATGGCCGGCGTGGCGCCCGCATCGAGGACGATGCAATCCGCTTCTGTTCCCACTTTAAGCGAACCGATGAGATCTTCCAGCGACAGCGCCCGGGCATTGCCAAGCGTCGCCTGATAGAAGGAGCGCAGCGGATGATAGCGCTGCCCCTGGATATTGAGGATCTTGTAGCCTTCATCGAGCGTGCGTAGCATGGAGTAGGATGTCCCGCCGCCGATATCCGTCGCAATGGCGTTGCGGACGGAGGGCTCCGAAGCGCGCAGCCGGGCAAGATCGAACAAACCGCTGCCGATGAAGAGATTTGACGTTGGGCAGAAAACCGCAACGGAACGGCTCTCCGCAATAGAGCGGATTTCGGCGTCCGTCAGGTGAATGCAATGCCCGAGAAGCGTTTTCGGCCCCAGCAGCCCATAGTGTTCGTAGACGTGCGTATAGTCGCGGCTCCACGGAAAGAGTTCGGCGACGAAGGCGATTTCGGCAGTATTTTCGCATAGATGCGTCTGAATGTGCAGGTCCGGATGTTCGCGGGCAAGCGCGCCGCTCATCTCCAGTTGCTCCGGCGTCGATGTCGGCGCAAAGCGCGGCGTGATGGCGTAGTGCTGCCGGCCCTTGCCATGCCATTCGGCGATGAGCGCCTTGCTATCGTCATAGCCCGACTGCGCCGTATCAAGGAGACCCGGCGGCGCATTGCGGTCCATCATCACCTTGCCCGCCACCATCCGCGTATTGCGCCGGTGCGATTCGGCGAAAAAGGCCTGGACCGATGCCTTGTGCACCGAACAATAGGCGGCCGCGGTCGTGGTTCCGTGGCGGATCAGTTCATCGAAAAATGCCGAGGCGATGCGTTCCGGGTGGCCCTGGTTCGAGAATTTCTGTTCCTCGACGAAGGTGTACTTGTTGAGCCACTCGAGCAACGCACCCGCATAGGAGCCGACGACCTGCATCTGCGGAAAATGGATATGAGCGTCGATGAACCCCGGCATAATCAGGTGCGGGCGATGATCGATGACCTCGACGTTGCGGCCCGCGCCCGCTCGCAGCGCCGAAAACTCGTCCATTGCTGCAATCGTGCCGTCGCACAGCAAGAGGCCGCCGTCCTCGATGTAAGTGAAGGCGTCGGCGCTCGCCTCGCCTGCTATCGGCTCATCATGGAAGGTCAGAAGGCGGCCGCGTAGCAGAACTTCGGTCATTGCACCGGCTTTCCAGCGGTCGCGCTGCGATACCAGGCGACGAGCAAGGCGCGTTCGGCGTCGGTCACCTGCGTGACATTGCCCGGCGGCATCGCATGACTGGCGCCGGCCTGGATATAGATCTCGCTGGCATGCGCGGCGATCAGGCCATCCGTGTCGAGCCTGACGCCCTTCGGCGGCAGCAGGATACCCTCCCACGACGGCTCGGCGGAATGGCACATCGAGCAGCGGCCCAACACCGTGTCGCGCACCTGTTCGAAATGTGCCGCGGTCAGGAATGGTTCGGCTGCCCGCGAAACCTTTGCCTCCCCGGTCAAAACCCTGGGGACCGTCGAGAGCCAGATGATGACGATGAACAGTATGGCGCTCGCAAGCCAGGTCCAGTGTGGATTGCCTGTTCCGGCGTGGCGCGAATTGAAATAGTGGCGGATCAAAACACCGATGATGAACACGAGCGACGCGATGATCCAGTTGAACGCCGTGGACGTTGCCAGCGGATAGTGGTTCGACAACATCAGGAAAATGACGGGTAAAGTCAGGTAGTTATTATGTGTCGAGCGTTGTTTTGCCTGCTTGCCGAGCTTGGGATCGGGCGATTTTCCGGCAATGAGGTCAGCGACGACCTTCTTCTGGTTGGGGATTATCAGCAGGAACACATTCGCCGACATGATGGTCGCCGTGAATGCACCGAGATGCAGGAAGGCGGCGCGGCCCGTGAAGATATGCGTGTAGCCCCAGGCCATGAAGACGATGACACCATAGAGGATGAGCATCAGCGCCGTGTCGTTCGCCGCGAGCGGTGATTTGCACAGGAGGTCGTAGATCAGCCAGCCGATCGAGATCGAGGCGAGTGAAATGAGGATTGCGACCCACGTCGAGACATCGAGCACATTGCGGTCGATGAGATAAAGGTCGGCGCCGGCATAGTAGACGATGCAAAGCAGCGCAAAGCCGGAGAGCCAGGTCGCATAGGACTCCCACTTGAACCAGATGAGGTGCTCGGGCATGTGCGCCGGCGCCACCATATATTTCTGTATGTGGTAGAAGCCGCCGCCATGCACCTGCCACTCCTCGCCGTTGACGCCTGCAGGCAGAGCGGCGTGGCGGCGCAGGCCGAGATCGAGCGCGATGAAATAGAAGGACGATCCGATCCAGGCGATTGCGGTGATGACATGCAGCCAGCGTGCGGCGAAGCTCAGCCATTCCCAGAAAATGAGATAATCCATCGACGCCCCACGAGATTGCCGCGCTACAATGCGGTCGTTCGCGGGTCGATGCAACTATTTCGAATCGTGAAAGATAATGCCGAGCGTGTGACGCTTGCCGCTGCGCAGGCGGCTGACACCGTGGCGCATATTGACCCGGTAATAACCTCGCGAACCCTTGACCGGACGATTGCTTACCGGAAAGATCACGGCATCGCCTTGCCTGAGCGGCACAACTTCGACGCGTGACTGCATGCGGGGCCGCTGCTCGGTCAGAACGAATTCGCCGCCGCTGAAATCCTCGCCCGGACGCGACAGGAGAATGGCGGCCTGGAGCGGGAAAACATGCTCGCCATAGATATCCTGGTGCAGGCAATTGTAGTCGCCTTCCTTGTATTCGAGCAGCAGCGGCGTCGGCCGGTTCTGGCCGGCTGCATGGCAGCGTTCGATGAACGCTGCGTGCCCGTCCGGATAGCGTACATCGACGCCCATCAACTCATTCAACCGATTGGCGATGCCGGCGAGCGGCCCGTAAAGCGATTGGCGAAGATCGTTCACCAGCGGCGGCAGCGGATAGCTGAAATATTTGTATTCGCCGCGCCCGAAGCCATGTTTGGCCATGACGATCCGCTTGCGGAACTGGTCGTCGTCCCCATAACCCGCTGCCAGCTGTTCGCACGCCTGTCGCGACAGCACCTCTTTCAAGATCACATAGCCGATATTGTCGAGACTTGTCGCAATGTCGTTCCACCGTGTGGTGGCAAGTGGCGTAACGCTGTCAGTCATGTCATGGCCTCCATGCAATTTTCTGTCGGCCTTAGAGTGCGCTTAGTCTCGCAGGGTTCCACCCGTTTCCTGCGCGGCAGTGCGTTTTTTCTTGGCCGAACCGGTTTACACGTCGATTTTAAGTGACTCAGCCGACAAGACTTCATAATACAGGAACCAACGAGGCGCTTTGCGCCGCGGGAGATTGATATTGGGTAGCGGCATGGACAAGCATGGAAATAGCAGGACAGGAAAGCGCAGCGCTGCTCCGCTCCTGATCTCTGTTTTCTGGCTTGTCTCCACGATCGGCGCGGCCCTTGGCGCCTCTTACATGTCGGGCCCGGACCGCAATCTGGCCGAACGGGCGATCGGCGCGGCCAAGTCGCACGCAACACGTGTCGCCCACGAAACCGACAACCACTCGACTCCGGTCGAGCGGCCCATGCGCGTCATCGCGCTTGAAGCGCTGCATCTGAAAATCAAGAGCGGGCTCGGCGCCGACAGCGGTCCCCAGGATGCATTGCTTCCGGACGGATCGCGGCTTACGCTCGCCGACCAGACCGGTATCCGGATTTTTGCGCCGAGCGCCACATTGCTTCTCGGCCACGATCCGCTATTCAGCGCCCGCGCGCCGCCGCGCGCCCTTGGCTGATATCACCATTTCCGGCAGGAAATGACGAACAACTTCGGCGCTCGCCAGGCAGACGCGTAAGCAGTTCCCGGCAGTGCCCCCATCTCATAACGGAAAACGACCATGCGTACTTCGAGGTGGGTCCTCTGGACCTATATTTTCATCATTCTGGCGGGTATTACGCTCGCGCTACCCAATCTTTTCACCAAGGCACAGCTTGATGCGATGCCGGGCTGGTTCCCCAAGAAGCAGGTTGCACTCGGCCTTGACCTGCGCGGCGGTTCCTATCTCGTTCTCGAAGTTGATGCCGCGGCCCTGAAGAAGGACCGTATCCGCTCGATCCTCGATGATGCACGCGGCCATCTGCGCACGGCGAAGATCCAGCCGCAGTCGGTGCGTGTTGCCGGCGATTCCGTTATCGTGACGCTTTCCGATCCGTCGCAGCGCGATGCCGCGGTGGCTGCCTTGCGGGAATTGTCTTCGCAGGTTGCTCAGGTCGGTTTCGCCGGCCCTGTCAGCGATATAGACATCACGTCGACCGACAATCAGATCCGCCTGACGCTCACCGAGGCCGGCATGAAGGACAAGCTCGACAATGCCTTGCAGCAGAGTCTTGAAATCGTCCGCCGCCGCGTCGATCAGGTCGGCGTCGCCGAACCATCGATCCAGCGTGTCGGTTCCGACCGTATCGTGGTCCAGCTGCCCGGCCTCCAGGATCCGAGCCAGCTGCGTGCCCTGCTCGGCAGCACGGCCAAAATGACGTTCCATATGGTCGCCGACCATGATGCCGGCACCAACCCGCCTCCCGGCGTGTCGATCCTTCCCGACGCCAAGACTCCCGGCGTCACATTCCCGGTCGAGGATCGCGTTGCGATCAGCGGCGAACGGTTGACCGACGCCCGCGCCGCCTTTGATCAGCAGACCAACCAGCCGATCATCACGTTCCGCTTCGATAATGTCGGCGCACGTCAGTTCGCGGACATCACCAGCCAGAATGTCGGACGGCCGTTCGCCATCGTGCTCGACGGCAAGGTTTTGACCGCACCGGTCATCCAGGTGCCGATCACCGGCGGCTCGGGCCAGATCACCGGCAATTTCACCGTACAGGATACGGTGACGACCGCGGCGCTGCTGCGCGCCGGCGCGCTACCGGCTCCGCTTACCGTCATCGAAGAGCGGACGGTCGGTCCTGATCTTGGCGGCGACGTCATCAAGATGGGCCTTTTGACCGGTTTTATCGGCTTCGCCCTCGTCGTTGCCTTTATCTTCATCCTCTATAGCGGCTGGGGTCTCATCGCCAACCTTGCCCTTGCTCTCAACGTTGCCCTGACCTTCGGCATATTGAGCTTGCTCGGAGCGACGCTGACGCTGCCCGGCATCGCCGCCATCATTCTCGGCATCGGCTTTGCGGTCGACGCGAATATTCTCATCAATGAACGTATCCGGGAAGAAGCGCGCAAGGGTATCGGCGCGATGGCCGCGGTCGATCGTGGTTTCAGGCTCGCCTATTCGACCATTGTCGACGCCAACGCCACGCACCTTATCGCGACGTTCCTGCTGTTCCTTTTCGGCACCGGCCCGGTACGCGGCTTCGCGATCACCATGATCATCGGCGCTCTCGTCTCGATGTTCACCGCCGTGACCGTCGTTCGCATCATCATGATGGCGATCGTGCGTCGCCGCAAGATGAAGACGATCCGCATCGAGCACCTGTTCAAGCTCGTTCCGGAGAACACGAACATCTCGTTCATGAATGCCCGCTTCTTCGGTATCGGCGTGTCGATCTTCCTGTCGATCGCATCGGTGATCCTGTTCATCCATCCGGGCCTCAACTACGGCATCGACTTCAAGGGCGGTATCCAGGTGGATGTGACGACATCGCAGCCGGCGGATCTGGCCACCATGCGCTCGACGCTCGAAGGTCTCGGCCTTGGCGAAGTCGCCCTGCAGCAGGGCGGCGGCGACAATCGCGTTCTCATCCGCGTCCAGCGTCAGGAAGGCGGCGAAGAGGCGCAGACCGTTGCTGTCACCAAGGTCAAGGATGCCGTGCAAAAGCTTGACCCCGCCGTCAAGTTCGAAAGCTCGGAAGTCGTCGGGCCTAAGGTCAGCGGCGAGCTTGCGCGGTCCGGCATCCTTGCCGTCGTCCTAGCCAGCCTTGCCATGCTGTTCTACATCTGGTGGCGGTTCGAGTGGCACTTCGCGCTGGGCGCCATTGCGACACTCATTCTCGATACCACCAAGACCGTCGGCTTCTTTGCGCTGATGGGCCTCGACTTCAACCTGACCGCCATCGCCGCACTGCTGACGATCATCGGCTACTCGGTCAACGACAAGGTCGTGGTCTATGACCGCATGCGCGAGAACCTGCGCATCCACAAGAAGATGCCGCTGCGCCAGATCATCGATCTCAGCATCAACCAGACGCTGGCGCGCTGTATCTACACCTCATTGACCGTCTTCCTCGCCATGCTTCCGATGGCGATCTGGGGCGGCAAGGCGGTCGAGAACTTTGCGCTGCCGATGCTTTTCGGCGTGATTATCGCGACAAGTTCCTCGCTCTTTATCGCAGCACCCATCCTGCTCTTGCTCGGAACCTGGTGGGAGAAGAACCACCAGCACCGCATCGGTGAAAAGCCGGTCGCGCAAAGTTGATGCCGCGCGACCAGCACAAAGCCTAAATATTTGCGGCACATGGAAAAAATGCCTTTCATGTGCCGCAGAATTGACGAAAGCGGTTTGCAAGACTTCCCCGGTACGCAATACTGCTGCGACAGGACGCTGTTTGCAGGTTCATCAAATTTCATTTTTCAACGATCCCACGGAGGAGATGCCGACATATGCCTCATGAAACGCCGCTGATTGCGACAATCGTCATTGGTCTGGTTCTGGCCTTTATTTTTGGTGCGATTGCCAATCGGTTGCGAGTTCCTCCCCTTGTCGGATATCTCCTCGCCGGCGTGCTCGCCGGCTCCCATACCCCCGGTTTCGTCGCCGACCAGAAGCTCGCGGCGGAGCTTGCCGAAATCGGCGTGATCCTGCTTATGTTCGGCGTTGGCCTGCATTTTTCCCTGAAGGACCTTCTCTCCGTCCGCGCAATCGCCATTCCGGGCGCCGTCGTACAGATCGTGGCGGCTACAATCCTCGGCGCGGGTCTCGCCTGGATCCTTGGCTGGGGTCTGCAGGCAGGCCTTGTCTTCGGTCTGGCCCTGTCCGTAGCAAGTACGGTCGTGCTGCTTCGCGCCATGCAGGAGCGCCGCCTTATCGAGACCGAGCGCGGCCGCATCGCCGTCGGTTGGCTTATCGTCGAAGACCTTGCCATGGTCCTCGCGCTCGTCCTGCTGCCGGCAATTGCCGGCGCGCTCAACAGCGGCGGTGACGGCGAGCAGGCCATGCGCGCGCTCAGCGATCCGATCGTCAACTATTTCAACCTCGGCGTCCTCGGCGTCATCCTTTTGACCCTCGGCAAGGTAGCCGCCTTTGTGGCCGTCATGCTCATCGTCGGCCGACGCGTCATTCCCTGGACGCTGCACGCCATTGCGCATACGGGCTCCCGCGAACTGTTCCGCCTCGCCGTACTCGCCATCGCGCTTGGCGTCGCCTTCGGTGCGGCAAAGCTCTTCGGCGTATCGCTGGCGCTTGGCGCCTTCTTTGCCGGCATGATCATGAGCGAATCCGAGCTCAGCCACCGCGCTGCCGAAGAATCGCTGCCGCTGCGCGATGCTTTCGCGGTACTGTTCTTCGTTTCGGTTGGCATGCTGTTCGATCCGATGACAATCGTCCAGGATCCGCTGCCGCTACTGGCAACGCTGGCGATCATCGTCATCGGCAAGTCGCTCGCTGCTTTCTTCATCGTGCGCGCCTTCGGTTATCCGTCCGGCACGGCGCTCATTATTTCGGCAAGTCTGGCGCAGATCGGCGAGTTCTCCTTCATTCTCGCCGAGCTTGGCGTCGATCTTGGCATGCTGCCGCAGGAGGGACGCGACCTCATCCTTGGCGGCGCCATCCTGTCGATCCTCGTCAATCCGCTGGCATTTGCCGCCGTGACATATCTCAAACCCAGGCTGGAAAAGCGGGCGGCGGCAACCGAGCCTGTTGCGGACGCGGCCGAACCTTCCACTGTCGAGGCGGAGGCCGTGGAGGAAGTGCAACCCACCACGCTGACCGATCATGCGGTGCTCGTCGGCTACGGCCGGGTAGGCAGTCTCGTTGGCGAGGCGCTCAAGGAACGAGGCAAGCCGTTCCTCGTTATTGAAGATGCCGACAAGACCGTCGCCAGGTTGCGGGATGACAATATCGAGACCATCGTCGGCAACGCCGCCAATGGCGACGTACTTGCGGCGGCGAATCTGGTTGGAGCCCGGCAGTTGATTCTGGCGATCCCCAATGCTTTTGAGGCCGGGCAGGTCGTCGTCAAGGCACGCGCCGCGAATCCGACGATCAACATTCTGGCGCGCGCCCATTCGGACGCCGAAGTGCAGCACTTGCAGGACCTCGGCGCCGATACGGTGATCATGGGAGAACGCGAGATCGCGCGCGGTCTGGTTTCCCAGATTCTCGGTCTCGATGAACCGGTGCCCGCACCATTGACTGAATAAAGACAACAATAAAAGCGACCGGTATGAGTGGGCAGGACCGAGTATGAAGCTGAAGGATTATGTATGGCCGGTTGTCGGACTGGCCGCCGTCGGGATTTCCGTATGGCTCCTCTACAAGGAGCTGCGGAGCATCTCGCTGGATGACGTAATCGACAGCATCTACGCGATTCCTCCGCATCGCTGGGTCCTCGCCGCGCTGTCCTCGCTTGCCGCCTACGCGGCTCTTGCCGGCTACGACCGCGTAGCGCTCCTGCATCTTCGCCGCAAGATTTCGTGGCTCTTCATCGCGCTATGTTCCTTCACAACCTATGCGCTGTCCCACAATATCGGCGCGTCGGTGCTTTCAGGAGCCGTCGTTCGCTATCGCGCCTATTCCTCGCAAGGGATGAGCGGATCTGAAATCGCTTTGCTGATTGCCTTCTGCTCCTTCACTTTCATGCTCGGCATACTGACGCTTAGTGCTTTCGTGCTTTTGATCGAGCCGGAACTACTTCAGCGCTTCAACGCGGATTTGCCGGTTTCCGTGGGCTATGTCCTCGGTTATGGCTCGTTGGCCATCGTCCTCCTCTATGTCTTTGGCAGCTGGCTGCAATTCAAACCCTTGCGGATTCGCCAGTTCACGCTCGAATATCCGCGTCTCTCGGTTGTCGCGCAGCAACTGATCGTCGGACCGCTGGAGCTCATTGGCGCTGCGGCTATCATCTATTTCACGCTGCCCGCCGAAGGAAATCCCGGGTTTCTGATCATCCTCGGCATTTTTCTCGTGTCGTTTTCAGCGGCTCTGATCTCGCATGCGCCTGGCGGTCTCGGCGTTCTTGAACTCGTATTCCTGACCGGCCTGCCCGACATGAACCATGCCGACGTTCTCGCCGCGCTTATCATCTTCCGTCTGTTCTATCTCCTGATCCCGTTTGCCCTGTCGCTGCTGGTAGTCCTTTATTTCGAACGCTCCCAGCTTCTCATCCGCTGGTACAAGAAAGACGGAGAAACGTAAGCGGCGCTTTCCACGCAAGCGCGGTTTTGCAGGGCCAGATTTTCCCATTATGCCGGCTCTTTAGTGGGCTGTTTCTTCAAGAATTGTCGCGGCAACCTTATTTTTGGGCCACATCAGAGTTCCTTCAGCCGATTTTGCAGCAAGGGAGTTGTGGCACCGATGACGACATTGATCATTCCGGGATATCGCGGGTCCGAAAGCGGCCATTGGCAAAGGCAATGGCTTGCCGAGGATGAAACCGCCCATCTCGTGGAGCAGGACGATTGGGAAAACCCGGTCCTGTCACAGTGGCTGCACGTGCTGGAAGCAAAGCTTGCCGAAACTCCGGATGCGGTTCTCGTTGCGCACAGCCTCGGCTGCGTTCTCGTCTCTCACCTCGCAAGCCGGCCCTCGGCAGCTCACATCGCGGGAGCCGTACTCGTTGCGCCCGCCGACGCTGAGCGCATGGCATCGCAGGATTCGAAGTTCGAGAGTTTCGCGCCCCTGCCCCGCTACAATCTCGGTTTCCCGTCGATCGTCGTTGCCAGCCGCAATGACCCCTACATGTCGTTCAAGAAGGCGGAAGCCCTTGCCGGCGTCTGGGGTTCGGGTTTTGTCGACCTGCAATATGCCGGCCACATCAACGTAGAAGCGGGGTTTGGCGCGTGGCCGGACGGCCATGTCCTTGCCAACTCGCTGCGACGCCCGCAGCGAGACTACCGGCCACAGCGCGCCGCCTGAGCCTGGCTTCCTTAGCCAGCCCGTTGCTTGCGTTCGAGCACGTACTTCAACACTAGCGTCACGATTGCGATCAACGCCAATGTCGATGAAGCGGCAAAGGCGCCGGTAACGTTGTAATCGTTGAACAGCAATTCGATCTGCAGCGGCAATGTATTGGTCTGACCGCGAATGGCGCCGGACACGACGGATACCGCACCGAACTCGCCCATGACGCGGGCATTGCACAGCACCGCGCCATAGAGCAGCGCCCATTTGATGTTCGGCAGCGTCACATAGCGGAACGTCTGCAATCCGGTGGCGCCCAGCGTGATGGCTGCCTCTTCGTCTTCGCTGCCCTGCGCCTGCATCAGCGGAATGAGTTCACGGGCGACGAAAGGGCTGGTCACGAACAGGCTGACGAGAAAGATCGCCGGCACGGTGAACATGATCTTGATGTCGTAACTTTCGAGTAGCGGCCCGAGCAGTCCCTGGCTGCCGTAGAGAAACAGATATGTCACGCCGGCAACGATCGGCGAGACCGAAAATGGAATCTCGATAAGGCTGATCAGAAGCTGGCGACCCGGGAAGCGATACCGTGTCACCAGCCACGCGGCGCAGATGCCGAACACCATGTTGATAGGCACGACCACGATCGCGGTAAGCACCGTCAGCCAGATTGCATGCAGCGTCGCCGGCTGCGTGATCTGCGAGAAATAGACGCCCATACCTTCGCGGAACGCATAGGTGAAGATCACCAGCATCGGGACGCCGATGAAAAGCGCCGAAAGGATGAACGCGGCGCCGATGAGAACGCGATGGACTGCGCTCGCCGCTGGCTTGCCGCGCCGGGGTGAAGAATAGGCCGTGACGGCCGGCGCGGGCAGCGCGGATTCAGTTGCGTTCTGCATATCTCAAATGCCAGGCCTGGATCGAGTTGGTTATGACGAGCATGAGAAAGGCGGTGACCAGCATCACTGTCGCCAGCGCTGCGGCGGCCGGATAGTCATATTCATCGAGCCGGATGAAAACGAGCAACGACATCACCTCGGTTTCAAAAGGCAGGTTGCCGGAGATGAAGACGATCGCCCCGAACTCGCCGAGGCTGCGCGCGAAGGACAGACTACAACCCGCTATAAATGCGGGCAAAATTGCCGGCCAGATGACCCTTGTGAATATTTGCCAATTGGAGGCGCCGAGGGATCTCGCCGCCTCTTCGACGTCACTGGCAAGATCTTCCAGCACCGGCTGCACCGTACGGATGACGAAGGGGATGCTGGTGAACATCATGGCGAGCGCGATGCCGAGAGGCGCATAGGCGACCTTGATACCGAGCGGCTCGAGATAGCGCCCAAACCAGCCATTGGCCGAAAATACGGTGACCAGGGCAAGACCTGCGACCGCAGTCGGCAGCGCGAAAGGCAAATCGACAATGGCATCGAGCAACCGGCGACCCGGAAACTCATAACGCACCAGCACCCAGGCGAGCAGCATGCCGAACATCGCATTGAGAAGGGTTGCCAGCGCAGCCGTCGATACCGTGATGCGATAGGTGGCAAGCGCTCTTTCCGAGGTGACGATCGTCCAGAAGTCCGCAAAGCCGAGATTGGCCGACTTGTAGAGCATGGCAACAAGCGGCAGCGCTACGATCACCACGAAATAGAGCAAGGTCACACCAAGGGTGAGACCGAAGCCTGGCAGAATTCCGCGCGAAGAAGACCTTGAAAACAATGACATTCCAGCTTTCTAGCCTGTGCATGTCCGAATGCAAGTCGTGGGAAAAAAAATAGAATGGCGCAGCATCGCCGCTGCGCCATATGCCATGCTGGCCGGTCCGGTTAACGCTTGGTGAACACCTTGTCGAGAATGCCGCCTTCGGAGAAATGCTCCTTGGAAAGCTTGTCCCAGCCGCCGAAGACATCTTCCACCGTCAGGAGCCGTGTTTCCGGAAACTGCGCGGCATATTTCGCCTTCACCGATGCATCGTTCACACGGTTGAAGTTTTGGGCAAGGATGTCCTGGCCCTCGGGTGTGTAAAGGAACTTCAGATAATCCTCGGCAATGGCACGCGAGCCGCGCTTGTCGACCACCTTGTCGACGACGGTCACCGGGAATTCGGCAAGGAGGCTGACCGGCGGCACGACGGCTTCATACTTGTCCTCGCCAAGCTGTTTGCGCGTTCCGAGCACTTCCGCCTCGAATGTAATCAGCACATCGCCAATGCCGCGCTCGGCAAAGGTCGTCGTTGCCGCGCGCCCGCCCGTGTCGAAAACCGGCACATTGGCGAACAGTTTCTTGACGAACTCCTGAGCTTTCGCTTCATCCTTGTTGTTGGCTTCGAGCGCATAGGCGTAGGCAGCCAGATAGGTATAACGCGCATTGCCCGATGTCTTGGGGTTGGGAAACACGACCTTGACGTCGTCGCGCACAAGATCATCCCAGTTCTTGATGTGCTTGGGATTTCCCGCCCGAACGAGGAAGGCGGGAAGCGAGTAATAGGGCGAGGAATTATTCGGCAGGCGGGACTGCCAGTCGGCAGGGATGAAGTTGCCCTTGTCGTGCAGGACCTGAACGTCGGTGACCTGGTTGAAGGTCACGACATCGGCGTCGAGCCCTTCAAGGATCGAGCGCGCCTGCTTGGACGAACCGGCATGCGACTGGTTGACGGTGATGTCCTTGCCCTTCTCGCTCTTGTAGGCAGCGGAAAACGCCTTGTCGATCTGCTCGTAGAGTTCGCGCGAGATATCGTAGGAAACGTTGAGGATTTCGCTCGGCTCGTCGGCCGCTTTCACCGCA
This sequence comes from Phyllobacterium sp. CL33Tsu, assembly GCF_900113985.1. NCBI lineage: Bacteria > Pseudomonadati > Pseudomonadota > Alphaproteobacteria > Hyphomicrobiales > Phyllobacteriaceae > Phyllobacterium > Phyllobacterium sp. CL33Tsu. Next base: position 471,537 of record NZ_FORJ01000002.1, read on the forward strand.
TTAAGGCTGAGGCCGAGCGCCACAGCCGTCAAAACCAATAGTCTTTTCATGGAAAACTCCCGCACAGGCCGGGAGCGAACGCACCGGCAATGATGACCATTGCCACTCTGGTTCAAGATGGGCAATTTTTGCCAGAATGGCCGGAGCGGGCCCGACGCGGAAGGACTTTTGTTCTATTGTTAATGCAATAAATGAAACCAAATTCTACAACTGTAGTGGCACGGAGCAACTGCCTGCAGCGCGTCGCTCCGACCGCCGGATATGCCTGCGATTACCAGAAACCGCGATGCTGCCAGCACCAGAGAAAGTCTTCTTCCGTCCAATTGCGATGGCGCTTGGCGGACGCTTCATCGCAGTCGCGCTTCTTGGAGTCGCCGGTATCCAGCTCCAGCGTTTCTGCTGTAAATACGTCGCGCCACAAGCGTTCGGCCCGATTGAAAATGCTCGATACTTCACTGTACATCGCGACCTCCGAGAATGGTTTCGGTTGCAGAGTGCAGTTGCCTTTTGGGGTCAACCGATAGCTGATGATGACGGCTTGAAATCATTTGTCAATAATCTCTACCGTTTCAATCGTGTATCAAACGTGTGAACCTATCTTCGGCAAAGAGGCAAGTATCTTAATGAATTCTTATTTTTCAGCGCCTTACACGCCATTTTTAAGCCATTCCTCCGCCGCAAAAAAACTTAAGATTTTTAACACTTCTACAATGGAAAATGGTATGCGACGGACTATGACTGCAGCTGAAACGGTGGTCAGGCAGAGAAAATGATATCGCAAAAAGCCAAATACGCACTGCGGGCTCTTGTCGTGCTCGCCAGGGCGGATGCCGAGAAAGCGCTCTTTATCTCCGACATCGCCGAAGAGCAGAACATCCCAAAGAAGTTCCTCGAGCAGATTCTTCTCGATCTGAAGCGTCAGGGCATCGTCATGAGCCGTCGCGGCAAGATGGGCGGGTATCTGCTACTGAAATCCGCGGAGGACATCACTTTCGGCGAAGTGCTGAGGCTCATCGACGGACCGATTGCGCCACTCCCCTGCCTCAGCAAGATCGCCTATCGCCGCTGCGAGGATTGCGCCAGCGAAGCGACCTGCGAGATTCGCCATGTCTTCAACGAGGTGGCCAATGTGACGCGGGGCGTCCTCGACAAGACAACCATTGCCGATTGCCTCGTCTACGGCGAAAACCACAACGTCGCAGCCTTGCTCGATAGCTGACTGGCCGAGGCGTTTGCTAGCCAAAAACTGCCTTGCCGATCACCGGCGTTGACGGCACGGCAACATCGCGCGGCTCGAGCATGCCGGCGCGAAATGCGGCGTAGCCGGCCTCCGTCGCCTTGGCGAAGGCGCCGGCCATCGCCACCGGATCACCTGCCTTCGCCACGGCCGTGTTGAGCAGGATCGCATCAAAGCCGAGTTCCATCACGATCGCCGCATGGGACGGACGGCCGAGGCCGGCATCGACAATCAACGGGACATCCGGGAAATGACCGCGCAGCGAGCGAAGCGCATGCAGGTTCAACGGGCCTTGCGCCGAGCCGATCGGAGCGCACCATGGCATCAGCACCTCGCAGCCGGCATCGATCAGCCTCCCGGCGACGACAAGGTCGTCGGTCGTATAGGGAAAGACCTTGAACCCCTCGTTGCTCAGGATACGCGCGGCCTCGACCAGCGTGAAAACATCCGGTTGCAGCGTGTCGTGATTGCCGATGACTTCGAGCTTGATCCAATCCGTGGCGAAGAGATCACGCGCCATCTGTGCCGTCAGCACCGCTTCCTTCGCCGAATGGCAGCCGGCCGTATTCGGCAGCACGCTTACGCCGGAAGAGCGAATCAACGACCAGAACCTTTCGCCGGAACTTCCACCCGCCGTTTCGCGGCGCAAGGAAACCGTGACGACCCCAGTGCCTGAGGCCTTAATGGCGTCGAGCAGAATTGCCGGCGATGGGTATTGCGCGGTTCCGAGGAGCAAATGTGAATGAAGTTCGGTGCCGTAAAGCGTCAGCATGCTCAGCCTCCCTGCCGCGGCGTCAGAATTTCGATGCGGTCCCCCTCCCGGAGCGCGCAGTCTGTACGCTCGGCCGAGCGGACGAGTTCGCCATTCAGCGCCGTCGCCAGCCATTCGCCCTCGAACTCCAGCTCGCTCAGCAGCGCGTTGAGGAATTGCGCCGCGACCTCCCGCGTTTCACCGTTGACGATGAGTTTCATTGCGCCTTGTTCCTTTCATCGAAAATCATGTCCGCAGCCTGCAGCGCCATGGCGGGAGCAAGCAGGAAACCGTGGCGAAAAAGTCCATTGATGCTGATTGCATTGCCGTTGCGGACGACGCGCGGCAGGTTGTCGGCATAGGCTGGCCGGATACCGGTTCCAGTCTCCACGATCTCAGCCTCGCCAAAGGCGGGATGCAGGCTATAGGCGGCATTCAGCAGTTCCATCATCGAACGCGCTGTGATCGGCCCGGTCGCATCGCTTTCGATCATCGTTGCGCCGACCATGAAGGTCTGTCCTGCCCTTGGCACGATGTAGACGGGAAAGCGGGGATGAATGAGCCGTATCGGCCGCGACAGGGCAACATCCGGCGTGCGCAACAGCAGCATTTCGCCGCGCACGCCGCGAATGTTCTCGTCCTGCGTCGCGCGACCGACACATTCTATGGTCCACTCGAAGTCCGACGGGGCCGACAGATCGGTTTCGAAAGAAACACCGGAGGCTGCAAGCTTTGCGGCAAGGCCGACCAGCGCGTGGCGAGGATCAAGATGCGCTTCGCTGGGAAAATGAAGCCCCTTGCGAAAGCGGCCGGAAAGGTCGGGCTCAAGCGCCGCGATCCCTCCTTCATCGACCATTTCGAAGCCGGACGTGCGCGCGCCAAAGCGGTCGAGTTCCTTATGGTCGCGTGCCGGGGCGAGGACCAGCGTGCCGTTCCGGGTCACGCTGCCGGGCAGTGCTTCCTCCCACCAATCAGCTGCCGCTCGTCCAAGCTCGACGACGGCCTGCTCGGCGCTTTCCCTTTCGCAATAGGGCGCTAGCATACCGCCAGCATACCAGGATGCGGCCCTTAGGCCTCCGGGCGCTGGATCGACCACGGTCACCTCGATACCGCGCACCATCAGTTCATGCGCGACCGCCAGGCCGGCAACGGCCGCGCCTTTGACAAGCACCGCCATGGATCAACCGCCATTTTCCAGCGGCATATAGAGATCGCCGCCCTCGCGGAATTTCGCCGCCATCGCCGCCATGCCTTCCTTCTGCGCCTCCGCCCTGATGTCGTGCGAAATGCGCATCGAACAGAATTTCGGCCCGCACATCGAGCAGAAATGCGCCACTTTGTGCGCTTCTTTCGGAAGTGTCTCATCGTGATAGAGGCGCGCGGTTTCGGGATCGAGCGACAGGTTGAACTGGTCTTCCCAGCGGAACTCGAAACGCGCCCGCGACAGCGCGTCGTCGCGCAGTTTCGCCGCCGGATGACCCTTGGCAAGGTCGGCCGCATGGGCGGCGATCTTGTAGGTGATGACGCCGACCTTGACATCGTCCCGATTGGGCAGGCCGAGATGCTCCTTGGGTGTGACGTAGCAGAGCATTGCTGTGCCGAACCAGCCGATCATTGCTGCGCCGATGCCGGAGGTGATGTGATCGTAGCCGGGTGCGATGTCTGTCGTCAGCGGTCCGAGCGTATAAAATGGAGCCTCGCCGCAAACGGCGAGCTGCTTGTCCATGTTCTCCTTGATCTTGTGCATCGGCACGTGGCCGGGCCCTTCGATCATCACCTGGCAATCCTTGGCCCAGGCGATCCGGGTGAGTTCGCCGAGCGTCTCGAGCTCGGCAAATTGCGCCGCATCGTTGGCATCGGCGATCGAGCCAGGCCGCAGCCCGTCACCCAGGGAGAAGGAAACATCATAGGCGCGGCAAATATCGCAGATTTCCGCGAAATGCTCGTAAAGGAAGCTTTCCCTGTGGTGATGCAGGCACCACTTCGCCATGATCGAGCCGCCGCGCGAGACAATGCCGGTCACCCGGTTGACGGTGAGCGGGATGTAATGAAGCCGCACCCCGGCATGGATGGTGAAATAGTCGACGCCCTGTTCCGCCTGTTCGATCAGCGTATCGCGGAAAATCTCCCAGCTCAGGTCCTCGGCGATACCGCCCACCTTTTCCAGCGCCTGATAGAGCGGAACCGTGCCGATCGGCACTGGCGCGTTGCGGATGATCCACTCGCGGATATTGTGAATATTGCGCCCGGTCGAAAGGTCCATGACCGTATCCGCGCCCCAGCGCGTCGCCCAGACCATTTTCTCGACCTCCTCGGCCATCGAAGAGGTGACAGCGGAATTGCCGATATTGGCATTGATCTTGACGAGGAAATTGCGGCCGATGATCATCGGCTCGAGTTCGGGGTGGTTGATATTGGCAGGGATGATCGCCCTGCCCCGCGCGATCTCGTCGCGCACGAATTCGGGCGTCACATAGTCCGGTATTGCCGCTCCGAAGGATTCGCCGTCGCGTACCAACGCGCTCCTCGCCGCTTCGCGGCCAAGGTTTTCGCGAATCGCGACAAACTCCATCTCCGGCGTAACGATGCCTGCCCGCGCATAGGCGAGTTGGGTAACGGCACGGCCGTCCCTGGACCTGCGTGGCCTGCTGAGACCGGAGAAAGCCGGCGTCAGGCGTTCACCGGTCGCAAAGCCATTATCGGCAGGGAGAACGTGGCGGCCGTCATAAACAATCGTGTCGCCCCTCGCCTCAAGCCAGGCCTCCCGCATGCGTGGCAGGCCCTGCGCAATATCGATCGTCACGAGCGGATCGCTATAGGGACCGGACGCATCATAGACGGTGATATTGGGCTCGCCCGCCGTCGGATGCACGGCAATTTCGCGCATCGGTACGCGCAAATCCGCATATATGCGCCCGGCCTTGTAGACCTTGGTCGATGCCGGGAGCGCGCCGGTCGAAACGATTGGAGTAATTGCGGTCATCATCAGGTTCCTTTGCTCCGCGAACGCTCAAAAACGCCCGCCAGTTCAAATTGCCCGCACGCCATTATGGCCATGCAGGCGCGAAACCCAGTTCTGTGCCGGAAGGATGAAAGGCTTGTGCGAACTACAACAGGAGATCCCTGGCCCGCGCAGACTTTTGCACCGTCCCTACGCCAGTATGAACTGGATCAGGTTCAACGGGTCACTGCGCTTGCCGATGGCCAGCAGTATCTCAGCCCCTTGTCGGGACCCCCCTGGTGAATGTCTCTAAGAGACCCGCCTGCAACGCTGTTGTCAAGCGGGTCAATACGTCAGGTCAGGTGCGCAGCGGCTTCAGGGCCTCTGCCCACTTGGCAAGCTCCGCCAGCATTGTCGCCGCGCTGCCCGTCATCGATTCGGTGGCTTGGAAGACGCCTTCATCATCAATGAACTGCTGATACGAATGCACGGCAACGCCGTCGGGAATCGGCATCATGCGCAAGCCCGCAACCAGCCCTTTTACCGACTCGACCGAGCGCAAGCCGCCGGATACGCCGCCATAGCTGACAAATCCGGCCGGTTTGTAATTCCACTCCTTGGACAGGTAAATCAAAGCGTTGATGAGCGATGGCGGAGCAAAATAATCATATTCCGGGGTAACGAAAACGGTTGCGTCTGCCGCATCGACGAGGCTGCTCCAACGCTTGGTATGAGCCTTTTCATATTTCAGCATGCGGGGATGATGCGGTTCATCAAGGAGAGGCAGGTTTATCTCGGCAAGGTCGATCAGCGCGGTTTCGAACCGGGCATCCAAGCTGGCAAATTCATGAAACCACTTTGCGACTGCCGGACCGCCACGACCGGGGCGTGTGCTGGCAATGATAATGTTGAGCTTGAGCGCCATATGCTTGTCTCCATGATGCATGACTGAATGCCTGCATGAATAGGCAGGCTATTGGGCCGCGCAAGGAGGCACTTTCTGGAAACCGCCCAAGGGATGATCCCGGCCGACCATTCAGGGCCAGGAAAAACGAAACCCGCCCGGGCAAGGCCGTGCGGGTTTTCTCGCTATAAAAATGACCGGACGGGCCGGTCACCGACTATCGGTTGAAATCGCCACCGCTATTGCCATTCGGACGCGGCGGGCGTTCCTTCTTCTTCGGTCCTGGCAGGAGACCTTCGCGCTGTGCCTGCTTGCGCGCTGCCTTGCGGGCGCGGCTGACGGCTTCAGCTTTTTCACGGACACGGCGCTCGGACGGCTTTTCGAATGCCTGGCGCGCCTTCATTTCGCGGAAGAGACCCTCCCGCTGCATCTTTTTCTTCAGGACCCGGAGGGCCTGTTCAACATTGTTGTCTCGAACGAGTACTTGCAATCGTTTTCCTTACCCATGCTTGCCTCGTCTTGCGCAATAGCAATTGGCTACAATCAGACAAGCGTTTGAAGAATTGCCCCTGTGGCAATCCGGAGAAGCGCGGACTTTATGCATTTCCGCGCCAAAAATCCAGCCTGCCCGAGCAATTTACTCGGGCTTTGCTGCAAAGAAACCGCCTTTTACGGCAGGATGGTGACAACCGCTTCAAGAATAACGCACATTGACGTGCGCCAAACCGAATCAGAGAGCGGCGGTGACGATGATCTCGACCTTGTATTCGGGCGTTGCGAGCTTGGCTTCGCCGGTCGCGCGCGCGGGCGTATTGGCCGGATCGACCCAGCTATCCCACACGGCGTTCATCTCGCTGAAGTCCTTCATGTCGTCGAGCCAGATAATGGCCTGGAGCAGCTTCGACTTGTCGGTGCCGGCTTCCTTGAGCAGGCGATCGACGGCCGCAAGGACATCCTTGGTCTGCTCGGTAACACTCTTGCCCGGGCCACCCACCTGCCCGGCGAGATATACCGTGTTGCCATGGATAACGGCCTGGCTCATGCGCGGACCAACTTCAATACGACGGATGCTCATGGAAAGTCTCCTCTAGCGTTTGCCGGCAGGTTGAGCCTGCCTCGCGTGCATGAAAAAAGGGCCATGCGGCCCTTTTTTCGAAAGAATGGTGGGCACAGTAGGGATCGAACCTACGACCCGCTGATTAAGAGTCAGCTGCTCTACCAACTGAGCTATGTGCCCGTCAGCCGCTGTGACGACCGAAAGTGAGGGCTCTATAACGGGGCATTTCCTGCCTGTCCAGCCCTTCTTGAAAACTTTATGACGGCCGCGCACAGGAACAGCGCAAGGCAGCATATCAAGCAAAAAGACGGCCCTCCGCGACCTTGACCGCCGAACCGCCAATACGCGCGCCTAGGAGCTTCTCCTCGGCAATATCCAGCTCCAGTTGCAGGCGCGACGGCCTGCCCATCTCGTAGCCTTGTTCGATCGAGAGCCGCAGCACTCCGTCGAGCGGCCTGTCGAAGGCGTGGATGGCGCCGGCAAAGGCAGCCGTCGCCGAGCCTGTCGCAGGATCCTCGTAGGTGCCGTCATCGCTGACGAACATGCGCGAATGAAAATGGCTATCGTGCAGGATAGTTTCGCGGCAATAGCAGTAGACCGGCAACTGGCGATGCCCGATGGTCGGGGCAACATCCTTCATAGCCGTCTGGTTGATACGGATGCGGCCAGCTGATTCGAGACCATGGACCGGGACCATCATGAATGGCACGCCCGCGTCCCAGATGCTCGGCACATGATTTTCGAAGCCGATCTCCCGCGGTTCGAGCCGCAGCGCGTTGGCAATTGCGATCCTGTCGTAATTGTAGGGTATCTGCACGGGAAGCTTCGGCAGGTCGAACTCCGCAAAAGCACCGCTCGCGGTAAGGCGGACGCCGCAGCGCACCGGGCCAACCTGCTCCTCAAGAATGATCAGCGCGTCCTGATCCTCCTCGACGGCGCCAAAGCGTCGTTGCGCCAGCGAAATCGCCGTGCCCACGGTCGGATGACCGGCAAACGGCATCTCATAGTCCGGTGTGAAGATACGCGCCCAGGCCGTATGTGCCGGGTTCCTGGCCGCAAGCACGAACACCGTTTCGGAAAGGTTGAACTCCCGCGCAATCTTCTGCATCGCCTCGCTGTCGAGTCCATCGGTATCGTGGACGATAGCCAAGGGATTTCCCGCCAGTACCTTGTCCGTAAAGACGTCGTAGACTTCGTAGCTCCGACCAGCCATTTGCGTTCTCCCCGCGTGAATGCGCAGAAATTAGTGGATGGTCCCGCCCATTCAAGCCAAAGCTTGTGACGGTTACATTCTGGGCGGGTCCGAGGCCTGAAAGCTTACGCTCTTGCGGCGCAAGCTCAAGACCGGTCGAAGTGCCAGTCTGCAAAGGCGCGGAATGTCGGCGGCGTCGCCTCGCGCATTGCACCGGCGCCGGAAATCGCAACGATATCATCGAGTTCCGGATCGTTTTCCGAGGCAATGTGCGCGCGGATGCGATCGAGAATGGTCGCGGCGGTCAGATCGAAAAAGTGGCGGCGGAACAGCGCAATGCTGCGGTTCACGGTTACGAGATAAATGGCATTGTCCCTGCTTGCCGCCCGCGAAAGATCAATGCCGGTTTCCTCTTCGACTTCACGCATCATATTGCCGTCAATATCGATATGGTCGCCGACGACATCGTCCTCGTCGAAGGATCCGGCTGGAAAATAGATGCGGCCCGCGGCCGACGTCGAAGGCGCCATACGGCCGGCGATCAACCTGTTGTCGCTGGAAACGATGACGCCCACGCCAAAAATGTGCCAGGGCTTTTCGACAGACGCATTGCCCTTCCAGTGCATCATCGTTGCAAAGCGCGTGCGGTGATATCGCGCGCGAAAATCGCCACCCGCAACCGATGCCTCTTCCGCCATGAAGAACGGACCATTGAACAAGGCAGGGTTGTCGGCGGTCGCACGCGACCAGTTTGCCGCAATATCCGCGCTGTTCTGCAATTCATAGGCCAGGGGTGCGCCGTCGATGCGCACGGTCGCGCTCTTCAGCGGAATGACCGCACCTTCCGGAATATCCAGCATCGTTCAAACCATATCGAGAGTAACTGCCACCGGGCAATGATCACTGGCCTTGGGCCGGTCCCAGCCAGTGCGTGGAAAGCGATCGACCTCTTGGCCGGGCGGAAAGATTGTCCGGTGCGGCTGGCCGTTGCGGATGATGTCGGGGAGAACCTTGCCGTTGGAACGGGCAAGCTCCGGCGAGGCCAGGATATAGTCGAGCTGGCAAAGATGCCGTTCCTGCGGGCCGCGCGTATGATAAAGCGTCCAGCGATCCATGATCGGCCGCCTCTCCACCAGGTTTTCGCAGAACCCGCCTTCGAGCAGGACATCGACGCAGCTGACCGGGTCGTTGACCGGAGCAAACGTATAGCCGCTCATGGAATCACCGCCGATCACCACCCGCTCGCGATAATCGTTGAAATCGCCGCAGATCACCCAGTGCTTGTCCGCCGGGCCGCCGCTTGCCGCAAACTTGTCACTGATGATGCGCCGCACGGCCTTCGCCTCTGCAAGACGCACCGGCATGGTCGAGGTTCGCCCGTCGAGACCATTGCGCGGCGATCCCATCGACTTGAAATGGCAGACGAAGAGGCTGAGCGGCTTGCCGGCGATGCGCACATCGATCTCCAGGCAGTCGCGCTTGAAAATGCGCTCATTGGCGGTGATCCCGACGAGGCCGAGCTGCGGATCGTAAAGCCCGAAATCGTCATAGGTCACATGCGCGTGGCTGGTCATGGAAACGAATTCTATCGGTTCGCCATAGCGCGTCTGGTCGCGCAGGAGCACGGCGACATCGATGCCGCGGCTGTCATTGCCTTCGACCATGTATTTGTGGCGGTAGCCCTCGCCCACCATCTTGAACAGGTAGCCGAACTCGAAAGCATTCAGCGCGCCGATATTGTCGACCTCCTGCAGGCACAATATGTCGGCATGGGTTTCGGCAATCGCCAGCGCCGTCAATTGGCGCGTATCGTCCGCATGGGCAATGGCGCGGGCCTGTTCGAGCTGCCTGAACTGCGCCTCGTCCTGAATCTGAAAGAGCTGGAGCGAACGATCCATGTTGAGATTGTTGCGGAAGCCGGAAAAATCGAACCGGCTCATCAGGTTCTCGACATTGAAGGTAGCGATGCGGACGGGCATGCGGAGGGGTCCAGGTTGAAACCATTCGGTACGAAGCAACGTTGCTTTTTAGGAAACCTAATCGGGTTCGGCGATGACCACCAGTGGCTATCGTGGCGCTTCGCTCCTATATTGTTATGCGAATGGAAAGACCGGACAAATGAAAAACCTAGCAATTGCCCTTGCCATCTGCCTCGCCGCGCCGATCTCGATGAGCGTCGCATCGGCACAGGAAGTGCAAACCTATCGCCCGGCGCCGCGTGGCCTCGACGTCATCCCGCGCCAGCCGATCATCCTCAAGAATGGTTCGCCTGCGAATATTGCCTCGCCTGATTGTACCGGTTCGTCGCGCTGCTACGATTTTCGCGTTCGCCGTCCGGTCGGGCCGTCCGGACCGAGCCAGGTCGAACGGTGCCGCGCGCGCTACCAGTCGTACCGCCCTTCCGACAACACGTTCCAGCCATATAACGCACCGCGGCGGCAATGCGATTTGTAAATGCAGAGGGTGAAAAGGCCGGCGGATCGCTCCGCCGGCCTTTCTGCTTCACACGATAACGTCTTAGTTCTTGGCCTTGTCGACCAGCTTGTTCTTGCCGATCCACGGCATCATGCCGCGCAGCTTTTCGCCGACTTCTTCGATCTGGTGGGCGTCGTTCATGCGGCGGATGCCCTTGAAGCGCGACGCGCCGGCCTTGTATTCCTGCATCCAGTCGGACGTGAATTTGCCGGTCTGGATATCCTTCAGAACACGCTTCATCTCGGCCTTGGTCTCGGCGGTGATGATGCGCGGACCTGAGACGTATTCGCCCCATTCGGCCGTATTCGAGATCGAATAGTTCATGTTGGCGATGCCGCCTTCATAGATAAGATCGACGATCAGCTTCACTTCGTGCAGGCACTCGAAATAGGCCATTTCCGGCGCATAGCCAGCCTCGACCAGCGTTTCAAAACCGGCGCGGATCAGTTCGACCAGACCGCCGCACAGAACGACTTGCTCGCCGAAGAGGTCGGTTTCGCACTCTTCGCGGAAATTGGTCTCGATGACACCCGAACGCCCGCCGCCAACGCCGCAAGCATAGGAAAGGGCGAGATCATGCGCATTGCCGGAAGCATCCTGATGGATGGCGATAAGGCAGGGAACGCCGCCGCCCTTCTGGTATTCGCCGCGCACGGTGTGGCCCGGGCCCTTCGGGGCGATCATGACGACGTCGACGCTCTTCTTCGGCTCGATGAGGCCGAAATGCACGTTGAGGCCGTGCGCGAAGGCGATCGCAGCGCCATCGCGGATGTTGTCGGCGATATGTTCCTTGTAGATGTCGGCCTGGAGCTCGTCCGGCGTTGCCATCATCATCAGATCGGCCCATTTTGCAGCCTCGGCAACACTGACGACCTGGAAGCCGTCAGCCTCGGCCTTCTTGGCGGTGGCGGAGCCGGGGCGAAGCGCAATGCGCACGTCCTTGGCGCCGGAGTCCTTGAGGTTCAGCGCATGGGCGCGGCCCTGCGAACCATAGCCGATAATGGCAACCTTCTTCGACTTAATGAGGTTGATGTCCGCATCGCGGTCATAATATACGCGCATCGATCTATTCCTTCCCTTGGTTAGGATTGGTGGCCGTTCCGGGCCTGGTTGGTGTTAATTCCGTAGAGAGCCAGAAACTGCTGTGTCGCTCGCCTTGCGTCACGGTCGATCGCCGTCTCGTTCAATCCGAGCCGGTCGCCGAGCAGCAACCGGATTTGCACATCCCGGACGACAAGTCCGAAGAAAGTGCGAAACGCCTCGTCCGTTTCCTGAAATTCCAAAAGGCCGGTCTCCCGCCCAAGCTGCAGCAGGGGCTTCAAGCGCCGCGCCATGGCGAATGGGCCGTTTTCGAGCACGATCGCGCCAAGATCTTGCTTGTCGCTACCGGCATGGCCAACGGCGACCCGGTTGAGCGCGACCGAAATATTGCCCGACAACACACGCAGCCAATCGGCAGCGAAGCCTTCGAGCCCTGCGGTCAGCGAGGCAAGGTTGAATGCCTCGGGATCGACCGGCACGCCCCTCACCTTCAGGGCCTGCCATTGCACCGTTGCGGTCAAAAGACCGTCGCGGTCGCCGAACCACTTGTAGAGGCTTTCCTTCGAGCAACTGGCACGACGCGCGACGCTTGTCATCGTCAGCGTGTCGCCCGCCTCAACGAGAAGCGCGAGCGCCGCATCGAGCACGTCCTTCTGACGCTCGGTCAATCCGCTTTCGCTGACATCGACTGTGGGGTGCACGCGTTAACTCCCTGCCGTACCGTACCGTACGTTACGGCGGGTTTCTAATACGATGCAGGGTATTTGGCAAGCGCCATGGCGCAATTATTTTTCGATAAAGAATGTATCGGCGAGGCGTTGGCGACCGGGGTGACCCTGGCCGGACTCCGCCTCGATCATGTCCTAGACTAAACAGGTTCTAAATATTCACCTGCGTACCGATTTCGACGACGCGCCCGGTCGGGATCTGGAAATACTCCGTCGCGTCGCTTGCGGTGCGAGCAAGGGCAATAAAAAGCCGATCCTGCCAGCGCGGCATTTCGGACCGCGCCGAAGCTTTCAGCGAGCGCCGCGACAGGAAGAAGGACGTCGTCATGATGTCGAACTTCCAGCCCTGCTTGCGGCAGATGGCGAGGGTGCGGGGAATATTGGGACGCTCCATGTAGCCGAAGGTCAGCGTCACCCGCATGAACAGGTCGTTGATCGGCTCGATCCGCACGCGCTCGCTCTTCTTTACCAGCGGCGTCGGCGCGGTGATGACGGTGAGGATGACATTGTTCTGATGCAAGACCTTGTAGTGCTTGAGGCTGTGCATCAGTGCCGTCGGCGTGCTCTTTGGATCGCCGGTGAGGAAGACGGCCGTACCGGGAACCAGCGTCGGCGGGTTTTCGGCCATCTTGCGCGAGATCAGATCAAGCGGCACTTCGCCCTTGCGAGTCTTTTCGAAAAGTTGGCGGCTGCCGCGCACCCAGGTGAACATGACGAGGATGATCAGGAAGGCGACGACGAGCGAAGCCCAGCCACCATCGACGACCTTGATCAGATTGGCGCTGACGAAGGTCAGATCGATGATAAGGAAGGAAAGCGTCAGGCAGATTGCGACCCAAAGACGCCACTTCCAGATGCGGAGCATGACGATGAAAAGCAGGGTCGTCGTGACCAGCATGTTGCCGGTGACGGCAATGCCATAGGCCGATGCAAGATTGGACGAGCGCTCGAAGCCCAGAACCAGCAAGATGACGACGAGGCCGAGGAGTACATTGACCCGTGGCAAATAGACCTGGCCAGACTGTTTCTCCGAGGTGTGCTCGATATTCAGACGCGGCAGGAGATTGAGTTGCACGGCCTGGCGCGACAGCGAATAGGCACCCGAGATGACCGCCTGGCTGGCGATGACCGTCGCCATCGTGGCGAGAATGACCATGGGCAGAAGCGCCCAGTTCGGAAACATTTCGAAGAACGGATTCTTGGCCGCATCGCCATGCGCGAGAATGAAGGCGCCCTGACCGAAATAGTTCAAGAGCAAGCACGGAAAAACGACCCACATCCACGCCGTGGCTATGGGTTTGCGACCGAAATGCCCGAGGTCGGCGTAAAGCGCCTCCGCACCGGTGACGGCCAGAAATACCGTACCGATGGTTGGGAAGGCGGTAGCCGGATTGTCTATGATGTATTCGAAGGCATAGACCGGATTGGCTGCGGCAAAGACGCTCAGATCATCGGCGAGATGCCAAAGACCGAAGAAGCCGAGGGCAAGGAACCAGAGCAAGGTAATCGGACCGAAAACGGTCGCGACACGCGCCGTACCGAAGCGCTGGATGGAAAACAGCGTCAGCAGAATGACCAGCGTGATCGGGACGATGAACGGCTCCAACGTGGGCGTGACGATCTCAAGGCCTTCCACCGCCGAAAGCACGGAAATCGCCGGCGTGATCACCGCATCGCCGTAAAACAGCGACGCGCCGATAATCCCGAGGGCCAGAATAAGTTGCGGGCGAGTCTTGAAGCTCGCCCGTGCCAAGGCCATCAAGGAAAGAATGCCGCCTTCGCCGTCATTGTCGGCGCGCAGCACGAAAAGCACATATTTTATGGTGACAATGACCGTGAGGGCCCAGAAGATCATCGAGACGACGCCGAGCACGTCAGTCCGGCTCAGGCTTCCATCAAGGGAAGCAGCATGAAGCGCCTCGCGGAAAGCATAGATCGGGCTCGTGCCGATATCACCATAGACGACGCCGAGTGCCCCAAGCACAAGTACCGGAAACGTCTCTTTGTGGTGATGCATATCCGGGTCATGGGTGACGGGATCTTTGTAGTAGTTCTCGTCAGCCAATTGCTGGTCACTCATGCAATTTTTTCCTCGCTCTGACAGCGTGGGCGGACGAGTTAGCCGTGTTGCATCGCAATATCAATCGCCATTTCTTCATAGCTCTAGACTCACGGTATGCAAAAACGCATGGCAAATCAAATCGCTCACCCTTATCAAGGGGCTAAGCTCGTAGCGCATCGAGGAATCTTTCCACAGAGCGCGACATTCCGTGGGTCAAAGCGTCGGCGGTCAGGCCATGACCTATTGAAACTTCAACCAGATTTGGCACTTTCTTGACCAGAGGCGGCAGGTTGGCGACGGTCAGGTCGTGTCCGGCATTGACCGCTATTCCCACCTTCGCAGCTGCCGCAGCGGTGACTTCCAGCTTCGAAAGCTCTGCGGCCGCACGGCGCGGATCGTCGAAGGCGCCACCATAGGGACCAGTGTAGAGTTCGACGCGGTCAGCCCCGAGTGCCTGCGCGCCAGCCGGCGCTTCCGGATCGGGATCGATGAACAGGGAAACGCGCGCGCCCCGCTCTTTCAGCCCGGCGATGATCGGGCGCAGATAATCTGCCTTCGCGACGACATCCCAACCGTGATCTGACGTAGCTTGCGATGGATCGTCGGGAACGAGGGTCACTTGTTCCGGCTCATTCCTGGCGACGAGTTCGAGAAACTCCGCCGTCGGATAGCCTTCTATGTTGAACTCCGCATCGGGAAACTCATCGTCGATGAGCGCACGAATCTCGGGCAGATCCGAGAATCGTATATGGCGCTCGTCCGGTCGCGGGTGAACCGTCAGCCCAGACGCTCCGGCCGCCAGCGCTATGCGCCCGAGGCCGGTCACGCTCGGCCATGGCAGGTCGCGGCGGTTGCGCAGCATCGCAATAGCGTTGAGGTTGACGGAGAGTGTTGCAGTCATCGTCGAATTTCCACGCAGGAACGTCTCACACAGTTCTATCTGAGAAATACGACATAAGACATTGGTAATTCGTTCAAGGCCCGATCGAAATTTGAACGATCCATGTCACGGACGCATGGTCTGCCCTACCGGACAACCGTCAACCGCTCGGCAGCGCGGGTGATGGCCGTATAGAGCCAGCGCTCGCGGGTATCGCGGAATGCAAAGCTTTCGTCGAAGAGCACGACATCATCCCATTGCGAACCCTGTGCCTTGTGGGTCGTCAGCGCATAGCCATAGTCGAAGTCGTCGAAGCGCTTTTTCGTCTGCCATGGAATTTCGGCGTCGGGGTCATCGAACTGCGCCTTAAGGAGCTTGATCTTGGCAACGCCCCTGCCCGGTTCCTCGTCTTCGGGTGAAACGAGAAGGTTGATGCCCGGCTTCACGGTCTCGCGCGACGAGGTCATAACCTTCCACAGCGAGCCATTGAGCAACCCCTTGGCCGGGTCGTTGCGCAGGCAAACCAGCTTGTCGCCAGCCTGCGGAAAGGCGGCGGAAAAGCCCTTGAGTTCGCGCAAGCGCTGGTTGTAGCGGCGGCGCGTGCGGTTCGTTCCGACCAGCACCTGGTCGGCGCCAAGCACGAGGTCCTGGGTCACGTCGGTCTTGGAGATGACCTTGGCCGCGCCATAGTCGCCATAGCCGAATTCGCGACCTTCGCGCACGTCAAGTGCCAGCCGTATGATCGGATTATCGCGCGCCTGCCGGTGAATCTCGCTCAGGAGAAAATCCGGCTCGTGCTCGGTGAAGAACCCGCCGCCCGAGATCGGCGGCAACTGCCCGGGATCGCCGAGAACAAGAATGGGCGTGCCGAAACTCAGCAGATCCTTGCCAAGCTGTTCGTCAACCATTGAGCATTCGTCGACGACGATGAGCTTGGCCTTGGCGACGGGGCTTTGCCGGTTCAACGAAAAAGTCGGCGCGATACTGGTCTTACCCGTCGTCTGGTCTTCGACAGCCTCTTCGCCGCGCGGCCGGTAAATCAGCGAATGCAACGTCCGTGCATTGGCCGCGCCTTTCGAGCACAGCACCTGCGCCGCTTTACCGGTAAAGGCTGCAAACTGGACGTCGCCATCGATATGTTCGGCGAAATAGCGGGCGAGCGTTGTCTTGCCGGTGCCGGCATAGCCGAACAGGCGAAAGATCGGCCGTCGCCCTTCCTTCAGCCATGTCGAAACCGCTCGTAGCGCTTCGTCCTGTTGCGGAGATAATTGCATGGGTCTGACTGACAGGATTCGCCGCCAAAGGGCAAGGAAAATGCCGCGGTATCGGCTTATACTATAGATTATCGGGATTTCCCGCCCGGATCTGCCCCTCGCCGACCCGACCGAATTTCTGGTCGGTCATGCGAAACCGGTCGCCCTTCACCTGGAGGCGCCAGCAGATCTTGTCCGCTTCACCTTCATAGGTAACGCACAGATTGTCCTTTTCCAGCGTCCACTCGCCCGCATAGGACATGCCGTTGCTGACGACCTGCTCAGGCTTGCAGCATTCGATCATCTTGCCGCGCGACTTTCCGTCGGAGGCAAGGAATTCACTGAAGTTGAACGGCGGCTCGGCCTTCACTTCGCCCGTCAGCGTCGCCCCAGTGATAAGCTTGCGCAAATCGTCTTCGCTGGACGTTGGCCAATTGTCTTCCTGCGCCATGGCGGCGCCGCCAAGAACAAGCATTGCGCACGCAAGAAGGAGAAACGCCTTCCGGCGCAGGTTCAGGGAAATCATCATTTCAGGATCGATCCGGGTCGTTTTCAAGTCTGATGGGCTCGCCGTGCGGCGTCGCGTGGGCGGCGCGTTGCCAGGATGCCGCAAGCGCTTCTACTTCGCTTCTTGCCGCAACATTCTTGGTGACGACAAGGGTTTCCAGGGCCTCAAGCCAGCAATGATAGTAATCGCTGGCGTCCTCCAGCGCGCCAGGGCGCCTCAATTCAGCCGAGAGCGCATGCGCCCATTCATCCCAGGTAAACAGGCCCCTGTCGTGCAAGGCAACAACCATGGCAAATGCCTCGGCCTGCCATGGCTCGGCAAAGACAGGACTGCCATCCTGCGACGGAAGACCCTTGGAGTGCGTGATCAGGTCACGCAGGCTCAAGATAGCTCTCCCAGGCATCGATACTGATTGTCAGCGTCGGGTCGGCCCCGTCGCCCCAAATCTCCGCAGCCGGAAAGGTCACTGTATAAACGAATTGCGGATTCTCGCCCTTGCCGTGGGCGTTGGTGTCCGGAAAGACGAAGCCCTCCCACACAGCCTCGACGACTCCTGCCTTGCCGCGGGCGTAGCGCGGCAGCCGCGTATGCGTCTGCGGATTGAAATTATGTGTTCGCACCCTGTCACCCGCCGAAAAGCGCGGCTGCGCGGTCATCGGCCGATCGCAGGGTCCACCCTTCGCCAGGGCCGCCGCGACGTTCTCCGCCTTGAGGACACGTTTCGGCTCCGTGCCCTTGCCCGCGGCATGACCCTTGCCAAGTTCCTCGGCCGACACGAAACCATGGCGCTGCAGCAATCGCTCGAGCGCCTTTATCCAGATTTCATAATAGGTGGACGAATAATAATCGGCAGGGTGCAGGCTTTCGCGCGTGTGCCGGCTTTCATCAATGTTCCAATGCCCCATTGCCCCGGCGGCTATTGTCAGGCCGAGCGCGCGCTTTTCCCATTCCGCATGAAACAGCGGCTCGTCCTTTTCCGGCGCAACCGGGCCGAATCCCATTTGCCCGCCGAGATCCTGCGGGCCGTTCATGCCGCCTCCGGGGTCAGTGCCAGCCCGGTGCCGATCATCGAATCGCGTGTGACGAGTTCCGCGAGCTGTTCCTCGCCGAAACCCTCGGTACCAGCCGGACGCAGGGGGACAACGAGGTAGCGCAGTTCGGCAGTCGAATCCCAAACGCGGATCTTCGTCGTCTCGGGCAGAATGACATCGAACTCCGCAAGCACGCCGCGCGGATCGATCACTGCCCGCGAGCGATAGGGCGGCGCCTTGTACCATACTGGCGGCAAGCCGAGCACCGACCACGGATAACAGGAGCACAAGGTGCAGACCACAAGGTTATGCGTATCGGAGGTGTTGAACACCGCTTGCATATGTTCGCCCTGGCGCCCGGCATAGCCGAGCGAGGCAATTGCTTCGGTCGCGTCGCGTTGCAGCCAACCGGCAAATTCCGGGTCGGACCAGGCCTTCGCGACCACTCTCGCCCCATTGCGCGGGCCGACTTTCGTCTCGTAGGTATCGACGATCGCATCGATGGCCTTCGGATCGACGAGACCCTTCTCTGTCAGGATCGTCTCGAGCGCCCGCACGCGCGCGGCCATGGGATCGAGTTCGTTGTCGGGGTGATGCTCGGGGTGATCGTGTGCCATGGAAAAATCTTAAGACCTTTTCCTGCCCCGGTGCAAGCTCACTTCAGCATTGGCCAGAGGCTCGCAATGAGGAGAAGCGCCATCGTGATGTTGAACCATTTAAGCCGGACGGGATCGGCGAGCCATCCCCGCATCATCTGGCCGAACGCTGCCCAGCTCGACACCGAAGGGACGTTGACGATGGCAAAAGCGATACCGACGATGAGAACCGTCAGCAGATAGGCATCCGACGAGGTGTAGGTCGCCATGGCGGTAACGGCCATGACCCAGGCTTTAGGGTTGATCCATTGGAACGCAGCGGCTTCGAAAAACGTCATCGGCCGTGCATTGCTGTCGACCGTGCCAAGCGACCGCGATGTCGCGATCTTGTAGGCAAGGTAGACGAGGTAGGCCCCGCCGGCGAACTTGAGGGCAGTGTATACCAGCGGAAAATTGTGGATGAGCGCGCCGAGGCCCAGCCCTACCGCGATAAGCAGGGTGAAGAACCCGCTGCCGATCCCGAACATGTGCGGAATCGTCCGCCTGAAACCGAAATTCACACCCGATGTCAGCAGCATCAGATTGTTCGGACCGGGGGTTATGGAGGTGACAAAGGCAAAGACGAGCAGCGTCAGGAAAATTTCGAGCGTCATGATCTAACCATGTATAAATGGAGTATAAATGAATGGCCCAAACTATATGGCCGCTCGATATCCGGCTCAACGCGTATCTTGTCAGGGATACAATTGCGCATCCCTGACATTTGGAGCCATTCCATTGGAGATTACATGCCTTGTGCGCCGCGATTCATCGCAGCCACGCCCGTGCGGCAGATCTCGACGAGGCCGATCGGCTTCATGATGGCGATGAACTGGTCAAGCTTCGAGCCTTTGCCGGTTATCTCAAAAATGAAATGCTCGACAGTGGCGTCCACGACCTTGGCGTGGAATGCCTCCGCGAGGCGCAGCGCCTCATTGCGATTGTCGCCGAAACCGGCAACCTTTACCAGGGCGAGTTCGCGTTGGATCGGCTTTTCATTGCCAAGCTCGCCTGCACGTACCGACAGGTCGACGACACGATGCACCGGCACGATGCGCTCGAGCTGGTGGCGAATCTGGTCGAGCACATGCGGCGTGCCGCGCGTCACGATGGTGATGCGCGACAGGTGCTGCTCGTGCTCCGTCTCCGAAACCGTAAGGCTTTCAATGTTGTAGCCGCGTCCGGAAAAGAGTCCGATCACCCGGGCAAGGACGCCCGGCTCATTGTCGACGAGTACCGATAGGACCGTCGTTACCGGTAGTTCGGTCTCCTTGGCGATGAAGTAGGCCGAGCCGGAGGCAAGGTTTTGCGCGTTCATGATATTTCTTTCTCCGGTTCGGTTAAACGAGCTGCCTGCCCTTGGCATCGATGGCATTGGCGACCGCTTCGTCCGTTGCTTCATCGGGCAGCAGCATTTCATTGTGCGCCTTGCCCGACGGGATCATCGGGAAGCAGTTGGCAAGATTTGCAACGCGGCAATCGAAGAGAACCGGCTTCTTGACGTCGAGCATTTCCTGGATCGCATCATCGAGGTCGCCTGGCTTCTCGCAGCGTATTCCGTGCCCGCCATAGGCCTCCGCCAGCTTGACGAAATCAGGCAAGGCTTCCGTATAGGAATGCGACAGCCGGTTGCCGTGCAGCAGTTGCTGCCATTGGCGCACCATGCCCATGTACTGGTTGTTGAGGATGAAGATCTTGATCGGCGCGTTGTACTGCACCGCCGCGCTCATCTCCTGCATCGTCATCTGCACCGAAGCATCGCCGGCAATATCGATGACCAGTGAATTCGGATGCGCGATCTGCACGCCCAGCGCCGCCGGCAGGCCATAACCCATTGTCCCGAGCCCGCCGGACGTCATCCAGCGGTTGGGCTTTTCGAAGCCGTAAAACTGCGCCGCCCACATCTGGTGCTGGCCGACCTCGGTCGTGATGTAGGTGTCGTGATCCTTCGTCAGCGCGTAGAGACGCTCCAGCGCATGTTGCGGCATGATCACGTCCTTGTTTCGCGTATAGGACAGCGATTTGCGTGCGCGCCACTTGTCGATCTGCGACCACCATTCGCCGATCGCCTTCTTGTCCGGCTGGACCGACGAGGCGCGCATCAGGCGCACCATGTCTTCAAGAACGTTGGCGACATCGCCAATGATCGGAATATCGACGCGAACGGACTTGTTGATCGAAGACGGATCGATATCGATATGAATCTTCTTCGAGTTCGGCGAAAAGGCGTTGAGCCTGCCGGTGATGCGGTCGTCGAAACGCGCGCCGATATTCAGCATGACATCGCAATCGTGCATGACCATGTTGGCTTCGTAGGTGCCATGCATGCCGAGCATGCCGAGCCAGTTCTTGCCCGATGCCGGATAGGCGCCAAGGCCCATCAGCGTCGATGTGATCGGGAAATTGCTGATCTCCACGAGTTCGCGCAAAAGCCTGCTGGCTTCATCGCCGGAGTTGACGACGCCGCCGCCCGAATAGATGACCGGACGCTTCGCGGAGGCGAGCAGCGCAACCGCCTGCTTGATCGCCTCGATATCGCCCTGGACCTTAGGGTTGTAGCTGGTGCGCGGCGCGGTTTCCGGCGGCGTATACATGCCGGTCGCGAACTGGACGTCCTTCGGAATGTCGACGAGAACCGGACCGGGCCGCCCGGTCTTGGCGACGTGGAAGGCTTCGTGCAGTACGCGCGCCAGATCGTTGACGTCCTTGACCAGCCAATTGTGCTTGGTGCAGGGGCGCGTGATGCCGACCGTATCGCATTCCTGGAACGCGTCGGAGCCGATCAGGCTGGTTGGAACCTGGCCGCTGATGCAGACAAGCGGGATCGAGTCCATCAGCGCATCCTGCAGCGGCGTCACCGCATTCGTCGCGCCGGGACCCGAGGTTACCAGCATGACGCCGACCGTGCCCGTCGAGCGGGCGTAACCTTCGGCCGCATGGCCCGCGCCCTGCTCATGGCGCACGAGGATGTGATTGATCTTGTCCTGCTGGAAGAGCTCGTCATAGATCGGAAGGACAGCACCGCCCGGATAACCGAAAATATCCTTGACGCCCTGGTCGATAAGCGCCTGGACGACCATTTCGGCGCCGGTCATTTCGCGTCGTTGCGATGCGTGGCTGTCACTATCCTGTTTTTCTGCGGTCATCGGTCTCTTCCCGTTCGATCCTGTGGCTCTCGGCCCTTCAGAAGATGATTTCGTTTAACTGAGATGCTGGTAATAAAAAAGGCCCCCGAAGGAGCCTGTGTTTCGCGCATGGGAGCTTTCGCCGGGTGCTTACAACACCCTGCCCATGCGCGATCCCACGACGATAAGAACTGTTTTCATGGTCGCGGACGATAATTTGGCATTTTCCATCCGTCAACGGCAAAAATGCAGGGATTTGGCAAATGAATCGCGATTGAGGCAAGGCGCCTGCGCATATCGTTCAAATGCAAACTACCGGGCTAACATAATCTCAATGCGTCTCAGCTTAGGGTTGTTGTGAACGATATCAGTATTCCTCCTCGCCCAGGATTGAACGCCGCCAATGAGTTCAGAAGCTTTGCCTTCCCAGCAGCCCCGTCCCTTCCTTCGCAATCGAACCGACGGTCATGTCATCGAGTGCAACGGCGAAAAGGCGATCATCCATGCGAAGTCCGGACCGTCCGTCTCTGCGTCGGAGGACTACTGGACGGTAGGCCAGCTCATCTCGATACAGGTCGCTCACAGCCGCGTTGTCGGCCTTGTCTACAAGGTCGATCTTCCCAACGCCCAATGGGAACCTGGCGAAGACCAGATCATTCACGTCCACATCGAACTCGTCGGGCAGGTCGATACGCTCAGCGACGGGACGCTGCGGTTCTCCTCCGGCATCGCCACCTATCCCTATATGGGAGCGGTGGGGCACCGTATTCGCTCGGAAGACCTCGCGGCAATCTACAACGCTACGATGACCAACACCGTGTCGGTCGGTCACCTGTCGCAAAATGCCGATATTCCCGCCCTGATCTCCATCGACAGCCTCGTATCGCGCCATTTTGCCGTCCTCGGCAGCACCGGCGTCGGCAAGTCTAGTGCAGTCTCGCTGCTCCTGCGCAAGATTATCGCCCAGCGTCCCGATCTGCGCGTCCTGATCCTCGATCCGCACAATGAATTTTCAAGTGCGTTTCCCGAGCACGCCATTTCGATCGATTACACAACATTCGACCTGCCCTACTGGCTATTCCGGCTGGAGGAATTCGCCGAGGCAGTCTTCCGCGGACGCCCATCGGTTGCAGCGGAAGTCGATATATTGCGTGATCTGATCCCGCTCGCCAAGGAGCGCTTTGCCAGCGCGGAAGGGACTACCAGCGCATCGCTCCTCAAAAAGGACCGCGATTATTCTTCCATGACGGCCGATACGCCCTCGCCGTACCGGATCACCGACCTGATAAAGCTTATTGATGAGCGTATCGGCCAGCTCGAAGGCAAGCCGGACCGGCCGACGATGAAAGCGCTAAAGCAGCGCTTGCAGGCGCTTGTCGCCGATCCGCGCTACCGCTTCATGTTCTCGGCGCCGACGACCATGGACACGATGCGCCAGACGATCGGCCACATATTCCGCATACCGAAGAACGACCGGCCGATCTGCGTTTTCCAATTGGCCGGCCTGCCATCCGAAGTCGTGAACTCCGTTGCGTCGGTGCTATGCCGCCTGGCGTTTGACCTTGCACTTTCGAGCGACGGGCGCGTGCAGACCCTTGTCGTGTGCGAAGAAGCGCATCGCTATATTCCCGCCGATCCGAATGGCGGTTTCTGGCCGACCCGCCAGGCCGTTGCCCGCATTGCCAAGGAGGGACGCAAATACGGCGTCTATCTTGCCGTCATCACGCAGCGCCCGGGCGAACTCGACCCGACGATCCTGTCTCAGTGCAGCACGGTCTTCGCCATGCGGCTCGGCAATGAGCGCGACCAGGAAATCATCCGCGGCGCCATAACCGGCGCGTCGCAGAGTACGATCGGGTTTCTTTCATCCATCGCCAATCGCGAGGCCATAGCCTTTGGGGAAGCTGTTCCGACCCCGATGCGCATGATGTTCGAGACGATTGCGCCGGATCAATTGCCTGCCGCGCACATGGCAAGGACCCAGCAATCGTCCCGGCTTGGCGATACACATGTTTCGCTCGACATGATCCTGACGCGCATGCGCCAGCTCAATGCGGCGGAAAACAACAGTGGCGACGACAGCGACTTCGACGATCTGGATGGGATAATGGCTCACGCGACGCCGCAATCGTTTGCAGCGCCACGTCCTCAACCACCAGTCGCGACAGATCCCGTGCGCGCGCAATGGCGGACGCTCGATGCGGCGATGCGCAATGACGAGCAAGCCAAGCTGCAGCAGGAAAGTAGCGAACGTTTCCGGGCCAGCGATCTCATCCGCACCTTCCGCACCGACAAGCCCTGATCAAGGATAGGCCAGGCGCTCCCAATCGTCGCCGAGCTGGTTGCGAAACCACGTCATTTGCCGCTTGGCATATTGGCGCGTGGCGACAATGGCGCGATTGGCCGCTTCCTCGGCGCTCGACCGGCCTTCAATGACTTCCGCGATCTCCTTGACGCCGATCGCCCGCATCGCAGGCAATTCGTTTGGCAGTTGCAGGGCCAGCAGTTGGGAGACCTCCTCGATCGCGCCCGATGTCATCATGGTTTGAAAGCGCATGGCAATGCGCTCGCCGAGCCACGCCCTGTCCGGATCGATGACGATCTTGCGCGTCGTCCGGGGATCGATCAGCGGGCGTCCGGTCTCCTTTTGCCAATCGACGATAGAACGGCCCGATGCATCGATAACCTCCAGCGCACGCACAATCCTTTGGCTGTCCGAGGGCCGTAAGATCGATGCAGCCAGTGGGTCCTTCCCGGCAAGGATCGCATGCAATTTGTTGGCTCCGTGCTCCGCGTCCTGACGCCGCCAGTGCGCTCTGATTTCTGCGGGAATATCCGGCATGGCCGAGAGCCCGCCCAAAAGCGCCCGGAAATAAAGTCCTGTGCCGCCCACAAATACGACAGGCTTGTCTGACAGTTCCGGACGCCCCAGCAGCGCCTCGACATCTGCAAGCCAACGGCCGGTCGAATAGGCAAATGCAGGCGAAATATGGCCGTATAGATAATGTGGCGCGATCTCGAGATCGTGGGCACTCGGCCGCGCCGTCAGAAGGTTCAATACGTCGTAGACCTGCATTGAATCGGCGTTGACGATCACCCCGCCCGCTTCCCTTGCCAAACGAAGCGCAAGCGCCGACTTGCCGCTTGCCGTCGGTCCAGCTATCAGGATCGCCTGTCTTGTCACATCAACCGCCCGATCGGAAATTGTCCCATGCCTTTGATGGCCACCCTCATCGCAAATCCCGCCATGGCGGGCCTTTCGCCTTCGCTCGGGATTAAAGCCTCGGCGGCGGTCAATGCAACAGGTGTTTATTGGCTGGCCGATGGAATCGCCTGCGATATTGCGCTGAAAGATGGCACCGATCCGGCCGAAGCCCATGCGCTGCTTGCGGATGCGCTCGGCGGCAGCCCCATCGATATCATGGTGCAGGACCAGAATGCACGGCGCAAAAAGATCCTGATTGCTGACATGGACTCCACCATGATCCAGCAGGAATGCATCGACGAACTCGCCGAGGAAGCAGGCCTGCGCGACAAGGTTGCGGCCATCACGGCAAGGGCAATGAACGGGGAGATCTCCTTCGAGCCAGCCTTGCGCGAACGTGTTTTGCTCTTGAAGGGCCTCCCCTACAGTGTCATCGACAAGGTCATTGCCAGCCGCATCACGCTGATGCCGGGCGGTCCTGAACTGGTGCGGACGATGAAGAAATTCGGCGCCTATACCGCCCTCGTTTCCGGCGGCTTCACGGTGTTCACCCAGCGCATAGCCGATATGATCGGCTTTCACGAAAACAGCGCCAATACATTGCTTGACGACGGAAAGATGCTGACCGGCGAAGTCCGGGAGCCCATTCTTGGCCGCGAGGCGAAGGTTGCCGCCTTGAAATCGATCTGCGACCGTTTCAACCTGTCGCCAAGTGAGGCGATTGCCGTGGGCGACGGGGCCAACGATCTCGGCATGCTGCAGCTTGCCGGAACCGGCGTTGCGCTTCACGCCAAGCCTGTCGTTGCCGAGCAGACACGCGTTCGCATCGACCATGGTGACCTGACGGCGCTGCTTTACGTGCAGGGTTACCGCAAGACGGATTTCGTGATTTGAGGCGGCGGCCAAGCCCGCCGCGCTCCATCAATTCATCTGCAGTGTAACGAACCGCAACTCGCCGGTTTTTGAAGCCAGCATGAGCAGCGCGTTCTTGCGGCCCTCGTCGCGCAGCTTTTCGATGCGCGCCGCGACGTCCTCAGGCGTCGAAACCGTTTCCTGCGCGATATCGACTATGACGTCGCCGGCTTCGATACGCTTGTTGGCGGCAATCGAGTCTTTCTGCACTTCGGTGACGAGAACACCCTGCACTTCCTTGGCGATGCCGAACGACTTCCGGCTGTCATCGTCGAGCGACCCGAGGGTCATGCCGAGGACATCGACGCCGTGCAGGGCATTGTTATCCTCGCCCTGACTGGATTGGTCATCCTTCTTGGCCTGCTGATCGGTATCTTCGAGCCTGCCGAGCTTGACCTTGACGGTCTGCTCCTTGCCCTTGCGGATGACGACGACATCGACTTCCTTGCCAACCGGGCTCTCCGCGACCACGCGCGGCAGGTCCTTGACATTGTTGACGTCCCTGCCGTCGAAACGCGTGATCACGTCGCCGGCAAGAATCGAACCATCGGCGACGGGGCCGCCATCGATGATCCCGGCGACGAGCGCGCCCTTGCTCGACGGCATGCCGAGGCTTTCGGCAATCTCGTCGGTCACCGGCTGAATGCGCACGCCAAGCCAGCCGCGGCGCGTTTCGCCGAACTCGCGCAACTGGGCGATGACGCCGGAGGCAAGCTCTGCCGGAATGGCAAAGCCGATGCCGATCGACCCGCCGGTCGGGGAAATGATCGCAGTGTTGATGCCGATCACCTCACCGTACATGTCAAACAGCGGGCCACCGGAATTGCCCCGGTTGATGGCCGCATCCGTCTGGATGAAGTTGTCGTAGGGTCCGGAATTGATATCGCGATTGCGCGCCGAGACAATGCCGAGCGTAACCGTGCCACCGAGGCCGAACGGATTGCCGATGGCCATAACCCAGTCGCCGATCCGCGTCTTGGCGGAATCGCCGAACTTGACAGCAACGAGCTTGTGTTTCTTCGGATCGACCTTCAGCACGGCAAGATCAGTCTTCGTGTCCTTGCCGACGAGTTCTGCCTTGAGCTTCGAGCCGTCGTTGAAATTGACTTCAATCTCGTCGGCGTCGGCGATCACGTGGTTGTTGGTGACGACGATGCCTTGCGCTGCATCCACCACAAAGCCGGAGCCGAGCGACTGGACCTGATGCGAGGGATTGTTCTGTCCGGGCTTCTGCTTGCCGAAATACTCATCGAAGAATTCCTGGAAGGGCGAGCCTTCCGGAACCTTCGGCATGGGTACCGGACCTGACTCGCCATCCTGACCCTTGACGGTCTGGGACGTCGAAATGTTGACCACGGCGTCAAGAAGCCCTTCGGCAAGATCAGCGACCGAAGCTGGACCTTGAGCCCGCGGCTGCAGGCTGTTCGGTACCGGCGCCGCCTGCGCCTGCGCAAATGCGTGATTGACAGACAAGGGAGTAGCGCCCGCTGCAACCAATGCAATCAGCGCCGCTGCTGCCGTGGTGGAACGGAAGGAGGTGCGACCAGTGTTTAGAACCATGCGTTCGGTCCCCTATCGGTTAACGTGGAAATAATACAACAGAACGGTGAGAGTAGACAAAAATATGGCCGCCGACACAAAGGTTTGATGAACGGCGGCCTTGACCACTTATCCGCGTGCAAGCCAGACGATGGCAACACCGATCGCCACCGCCGCCACGCCGGCGATCCGCAGGAACCCGTCAGGCTGCTCGCTGACGTCGCGTGCGACGCGCTTGGCTACCACGGGAAAACAGCCGTAGAGCACGCCCTCGAACACGAGGAACAGCCCTACGGCATCGAGAAAGTCTACCATGAGAGCCTGCCCCTATTGCGGGGCAGGCGCAGGAGCGGCCGGCGCCGGCGAGGTGGCGCCGCTCACCGGAGGAAGGTTTCCATTCGAGTCCTGGAAATAGCGGAAGAACTCGGAATTGGGCGAAAGCACCATCGTCGTTCCAGTATTGTCGAGAGCGGTGCCATAGGCCGTCATCGACCGGTAGAACGAGAAGAAATCCGGATCCTTGGAGAACACTTCGGCAAAGACGCGGCTGCGCTCACCTTCGCCCTCGCCTCGCATGATTTCCGATTCCTTGCGGGCTTCGGCAATGATCTCGACCACCTGGCGGTCGGCGATCGCCTTGATTCGCTGGGCTGCTTCACGGCCGCGGGCGCGCAGGCGTTCGGCTTCCGCAAGGCGCTCCGCCTTCATCCGGTCGAAGGTCTGCTGCGAGACTTCCTGGGTGAGATCAGTCCGTCGTATACGTACGTCGGTGATCTTAAGGCCAAGCGATTCCGCATCGGGACGCAGCTGTTCACGTACCTCATGCATCATGCCGGCGCGCTCATCAGACAGCGCAGCCTCGAAACCGCGCAAACCATAGACACCACGCAACGAGGCATCGAGACGGGTACGCAGGCGGGCTTCCGCCAGTGTAACGTCACCCGACACGGTCTGCCGGAACTTACGCGGGTCGGTGATCTGGTAAACGAGGAAGGCATCGACTTCGTAGAACTTGCCGCCGGAGACCTGCACGCGGATATTGTCGAGTTCGAAGCTCAGGAGACGATCTTCGATCATCTGGACATTGTCGGCTTCCAGAAAGCCGAACGGCAGTTTGAAATAGATGCCGGGGTCGGATTTCACGTCGACGATCTGGCCGAAGCGCAGGACGATTGCCTGCTGGCCGGCGCGAACGACGAAAATCGACGAATAGACCAGCAAGGCGACAAGGGCGATGAGGCCGACGATGATGGGGAGGCGGTTCTGGGTCATTGCTTCGCCCCCTCGGCTGCCGGACGCTGCTGCTGCTTGGTCAGTTCCGTCAGAGGCAGGTAAGGAACGACGCCCTGGCCGCTCTGATCGACAATCACTTTATTGGAGTCCTTCAGGACACGCTCCATTGTTTCGAGGAACAGACGCTTGCGGGTAACCTCCGGCGCCTTCACATATTGATCGTAGACTGAGGTAAAGCGCTGCGCCTCACCCTGGGCTTCCTGCACGATACGGTTCTTGTAAGCGGCCGCATCTTCGCGGATCTGTGCGCCCTCACCGCGGGCCTGACCGAGCTTCTGGTTGGAATACTGGTTCGATTCTTCGACAAAACGGTCTTCGTCCTGCTCGGCGCGCTGCACTTCATCGAAGGCATCGGCGACCTCGCGCGGCGGTGCCGCATCCTCGATCGATACGGCATTGATCTGCATGCCAGCGCCATAATCGTCGAGCGTCTTCTGGATAATACCGCGCACGTCGTTGGCAATGCCCGCACGATTGTCACGGAAAATGTCCTGCGCCGGACTGCGGCCGACGATCTCGCGCATGGCGCTCTCGGACACCTGCTGCACCAGATTCTCCGGGTTTTCGACATGGAAGAGATAGGCGACAGGATCGGAAACGCGGTAGAGCACGGAGAACTGGACGTCGACGATATTCTGGTCGCCCGATAGCATCAGGCCTTCCTTGGCGCCGCGTGCGCCCTGACCGCCGATGTTCTTCTGTTTTTCGACGATCTCGACCTTTTCATAGGATTCGATCGGCCAGAAATGGAAATGCAGGCCAGGTTCGGCGATATCGGGCTTCGGCTTGCCGAAGCGCAGTTCAACCGCGCGCTCATCCGGCTGCACCGTATAGACCGACTGGAAAAGCCAGAAAGCAACGAGAACGAGGGCTGCAATCCCCCAAAAAGCAGGGCTGCCGCCGGAACGCCCAGGCAGAGCCTGACGCAAACGATCCTGACCGCGACGGAGTATGTCTTCGAGGTCCGGCGGATTACCGCCACCGCCCCCTTGCGGCTTCTGGCCCCATGGACCCCCACCACCACTATTGTTACCGCCGCCACCCCATGGGCCGCCGCCGCCGTTCTGATTACTCCAGGGCATTCCTACCTCATATTTTGAAGGAAAACGCCAACCCCTTGGCTTCCTCCCACTGTCACGATGTCCCGTTTATAGGGATGGCAGGGCACGCTTTCAACGCGCGCGGCCGGATTTCGCGCGAATTTGGTAAAAAGCCGAACGATTATGGTTCCTTATCACGATATTTTCATATCGCGCGCAGTTTATACGCGCGCTCAGCGGCGCTCGTAGACGGCAAACCGCGTCGGATAATTGTCCTTCTCGCCAGCCGGGAATTCCTCGCTGGAAACCTCGGCCCAGATCTTGGGATCGATCGGCGGAAAGTGCACGTCGCCATCGATGTCAGCGAGCACCCAGGTCACGTAGAGCCGGTCGACGCGGTTCAAGGTCTGGCGAAAGATTTCGCCCCCACCAATGATGCAGATCTCGTCGACCTTGTCGGCAGAGGCATGACTGCCGGCCACGACCAGCGCTTCATCGACGGAGCGAACCGCAATGACGCCATCGACTCCGAAGGCAGCGTCGCGCGTTACGACGATATTGGTGCGTCCGGGCAACGGGCGGCCGAGCGAATCCCAGGTCTTGCGGCCCATGATGATAGGCTTGCCCATTGTCGTCGCCTTGAAGCGCTTCAGATCCGAGGACAGCCGCCAAGGCAGGCCGTTCTCTCGTCCGATGACGCCGTTTTCGGCAATTGCAACCACGAAACTGATCATGCTGACATCGTCCGTTCTTAATGAGCACCCGCGACGAAAAAACCTAAACGGCGATCGGCGCCTTTATGCTGGATTCGGCGACGTAATCTATCAGACGGAAATCGTCATATTTGAAGGCAAAGAGGTCCGTTACCGCCGGATTGATGTGCATCTTCGGCAGGGGACCGGGCGTTCGGCCAAGCTGCAACCTGGCCTGTTCGAAATGGTTCGAATAGAGATGCGCATCGCCAAGCGTGTGGACAAAATCGCCGGGCTTCAGGCCTGTTACCTGCGCCACCATCATCGTCAGCAGCGCGTAGGAGGCGATGTTGAAGGGTACGCCCAGGAAAATATCGGCCGAGCGCTGGTAGAGCTGGCAGGAAAGCTTTCCATCCGAAACGTAAAACTGGAACAGGCAATGGCATGGCGGCAGGGCCATCTCGTCGACAAGCGCCGGATTCCACGCCGAAACAATCAGGCGCCGCGAATGCGGGTTGGTCTTTATCGCCTCGACCACATTGGCAATCTGGTCGATGTGCCGCCCATCGGCGGCCGGCCAGGAACGCCACTGGTAGCCGTATACCGGCCCAAGGTCGCCGTTCTCATCGGCCCACTCATCCCAGATGGTGACACCGTGCTCATTCAAATAGGCGATGTTGGTATCGCCCTCGAGAAACCACAGCAACTCATGGATAATGGACTTGAGGTGGAGCTTCTTCGTCGTCAGCAGCGGGAAGCCTGCCGAAAGATCAAACCGCATCTGGTAGCCGAACACGGAACGTGTCCCGGTACCGGTCCGGTCGCCGCGGTCGACGCCTGTGTCCAGGACATGCTGGAGAAGATCGAGATAAGTGCGCATGCCTCCTTCTTAGCAGATTCGACCGGCGAAAAACCATCGCTTTCGCCAATCCACAGTATCCCGGCTTCAGAGCGCATGAGGGCATAAGCCTCGCGTATGAGCATCAAAGCTCTGATAGATTCGATTTGTCTGAGGTGAAATCGACATCCACTTTTTGATGACACGTCATTTTGAATTTGATTGAATAGCAAGAGAGACACAAGCATCAGTGGAAAATACTTTAATCCATTACAAAACAGCGTATTGCGCAGACGAGGTTTACAATGAGTTCACAGGTTCTTCTCAAATCCCTTTTTGAGTATAAGGCTTGGGCAAATGATACGCTCTATCGGGCGATGCTCGAGATCGGTGATGAAAATTCTCCTTCCTATCGCACGGCCTTGAGCACGCTCAATCACGCTCATATCGTCGATCGAATCTTCATGGCGCATCTTAAGGGACGAAGCCATTCCTACAGCACCAATGAGCCGGACGGCGTGCCTGCCGCAGATCGATTATTCTCCGATGTGCGCGAGACTGACGCGTGGTACATCGGTTACATGCGCAATGTCACTTCTGCAGAACTGTCGGAAATCGTGGCATTCCAATTCACCGACGGCAAGCCGGGGCGTATGTCCCGCGAAGAGATGCTGGCGCATGTGATTACCCATGGCAGCTAACATCGCGGTGAAGTGGGCCGGCTGCTACCCCAAGTGTCGGATGCGGCATCCGGCGATGTCTTTGCCGGTTTTCTCCACAGGACGGATCCCAGCCGTCGCAATTTCGAGAGCAAATGAGGTCCATGAAAATTATCGTCGTCGGCGCCGGCATTATCGGCGCATCAATTGCCCGCTCGCTGGCGAAAGCCGGCGCTGAAGTCACCGTGCTCTACGAGCACGCGGGCGGCGTTGCGACCGCTGCCTCCTTCGCCTGGATCAACGCGACCTGGGGCAATCCGGAACCCTATTTCCGGCTGCGACGTAGCGCGATGGCTGAGTGGCGGCAGCTTGCATCGCAATTGCCGGACATGCCGCTACGCTGGTGCGGCAGCCTGTGCTGGGACCTCGCGCCTGATGAATTGCATGCCTATCTGACCGAGCACGGACGCTGGGGCTACGATATCAGGCACGTTGGCCGTGCTGAGGCTTCCAATCTGGAGCCAAACCTCGCAGAACATCCGGACTTCGCGGTTGCCGTTGCGGAGGAAGGCGCAGTCGAGCCGGTCGACGCCGCGCGCATACTGCTTGCCGATGCGCGAGCCCACGGCGCAACGTTGATCGACAATGTGACCGTCACCGCCCTGCGCGAGGAAGGTGGGCGTATTACCGGCGTCCGGACCTCTTCCGGTGAAATGACGGCCGACATGGTGGTGCTCACCGCCGGAGCCGCTGTTACCAAGCTTGCGGCGTCTGTCGGCGTTACAGTGCCGCTTGAGACGCCGCCCGGTTTGATAGTTCATTCCAAGCCGACACGGCAGAGATTGAATGGATTGGTGATTGCGCCAGAAGTCCACATGCGTCAGACGGCGGCCGGGCGCATCATTGCCGGCAGCGATTTCGCGGGAAGCGAGCCCGGCGACGATCCTGGCCAAACCGCGGAAGCTCTCTTCGCCAAGGTCAAGGCAATGTTTCGGGATGCAGACG
The DNA here is from genome assembly GCF_900113985.1 of Phyllobacterium sp. CL33Tsu. Classification (NCBI taxonomy): domain Bacteria; kingdom Pseudomonadati; phylum Pseudomonadota; class Alphaproteobacteria; order Hyphomicrobiales; family Phyllobacteriaceae; genus Phyllobacterium; species Phyllobacterium sp. CL33Tsu. The sequence continues at coordinate 504,540 of NZ_FORJ01000002.1, forward strand.
ATATTGCCCTTGAGTTTCACACGATAGGATATCGCCCGACGCCTGCGGACGGATTTCCCGTCATTGGCCGGCCAGAAGGTTGCGACGGCCTTTACATTGCCGTCATGCATTCAGGTGTCACCCTCGCCCCCTTGGTAGGAACCATGGTCGGCGGCGAAATCATGACGCAGGCTGTAGATGAACGCCTCGCGCCTTATAGGCTGGAGCGATTTGAAGTCGCCGGCCGCGCGGCCTCCTGACGCAAAATCCCCGGCGCACGGCCAGGGATTTCACATCGATCAGGAAAGCGTGGATCAGAGGCTTCCGAGGGCGCCGAGTGCTTTCGCCGTCAAATAGTAGAAGGTGACACGGCTCTTGGTGTTGTCAGCCTTCATGGCCGCACAAACAGACTCGATCGCGGCTTCCGCCTTGGCGGTGTCGGTGAGGCCAAGTTTCTTTTCTACCCAGTTGGTACGTACCCGCTTGAGTTCATCAGGGTCCGTGCAGGATACCAGAGACGAGTCGCGGTTGCGCAGGGCAATGCCGAGGTGCTTGACGATCTTGGCAACAGTCGCCTCATCGGCAGCTGCGTCGTAATGGCGTACATCCTTCAAATAGTCAGTCATGGAAATTCCCCTGCTTGCTGGGTGCAATGCCCCGCATTGCAGCCTCCCTGAAACCTGAAGACGCCTCGCGACTGGCCGACGCATGAGGCGGTGACTCTGTATACAAGTCGAAACATTCCCCAGCAACGATTTGAAGTCAATGCACTCTTTCAATTCAACAAATCAGGCCCTATATAAGTCGTGCCGGCTTCGGTCGGCTATGGTGATAAACGGACGATGCAATAAGCCCATTGGACCCGGGGGCAGTACCCGGCGCCTCCACCACAATGCAGCCGAGACGCTGCCTTGTGGCGGGGGCGACACAGGATCGACAAGGGTGTAAAGATCGCTCTTTTGCCCGGCATTGTACCACCGTTATCGGGCTAACTCAGTAGTTGCAAACGACAACTATGCGGAAGCACGTCTCGCCGCTTAATGCGGTGCGATAGCTTCAAATCAAGTCCTAGGGGTTCGCACTTCTAGGCGGGGTTCGGAGGCACCTGGCAACAGAAGCCTCCACTTTGTTCCCTGTTCTTTCAACAATATTCGCCTCAGGACCGCGCCCGATAGACGTTTTCGTTTGTCGATGACGCTTGACCGCCATCAACGCAGGGTGTACTAAACTCCAAAGTTAAATAACCATTCGGTTTTGTCCAGATGACGCCTGATCGACTCGACACAATATTTTCAGCGCTCGCTGACCCAACGCGCCGTGCAATCCTGGCACGCTTGTCGCTTGGAACGACCTCGGTCACTGAACTCGCGCAGCCGTTCGACATGTCAGGACCTGCAATTACCAAACATCTGAAGGTGCTTGAACGGGCGGGCCTTGTGATCCGAAGCCGTGAAGCGCAGTGGCGACCCTGCAGCCTCGATGCCAAGCCTTTGAAGGAAGCGACCGACTGGCTCGAACGCTACCGCCAGTTCTGGGAAAGCAGCTTCGACCGACTGGAAGACTATCTGCACGAAGTACAAAACAACGGAGAGCAAGATGGCTGATACCAATAGGGCCCACGTGACGAATGACACTGCGGGACGCATCCTTACCATCACACGACTGTTCAATGCGCCGCCTGCCATCGTCTTCACGGCCTTCGCCAACCCGAAACGGATGATGCAGTGGCTCGGTCCGCGTGATTATCCGGCAACCCAGGTGGAAGCGGACTTTCGCGTTGGCGGCAAGTGGCGCGCGTGCCTCGATTCGGCAGCGACGGGGAAAAAACTCTGGCACGGCGGCGTCTACCAGCAGATTGTACCCAATCGAACACTGGCCTTCACCTTTGCCTGGGACCAGGAGGACGGTAAGCCTGGAAACGAGACCCTTGTCCACATCACCTTTGAAGATCAGGCGGCGAAGACGCTGATGACATTCCGCCAGAGCGTTTTCGAGACGGCGGAAAGTTGCGACGGCCATGTCACCGGCTGGAACAGCGCCTTCGACCGCCTCGAAGCTCTGCTCGCACGCGAATAATTCGGACTGCAAATCGGGGTGGCGATGGTTCGTCGCCGCCCTTATGATAGCGATGGCATTCGATTCGGTGCTCGTGCACCCTCCCCGCGCTAGCCCATGCGCACTCCCCAAATTCCCAAATTTCAATCGGCCCGGATCTTACAGTCTGTGCCTGACGTCAACGCGTGACGAGTTGCGGTCTCCGCAACCGTCGAGCCGGAGCATTTATGCAGCAACACATCCAGAACAATTTCATCATTCTCACCGGCGGTCCGGGCTCGGGCAAGACGAGCCTGATCTCAGCCCTTGGCCAGCGCGGATACGCAACCTCGACCGAGGCCGGGCGCGCAATCATCCACCATCATCAGATAGTGGATGGCCCTGCCGTGCCATGGAAGGACCCCGCCATCTTCGCGGAACTAATGCTGTCGTGGGAGATGCGATCCTACGATAGCGCAGCCGACAGCGCCGACCTCGTCTTCTTCGATCGCGGCGTGCCCGACATTGTTGGCTATCTGGAGCTTAGCGGCCTTGAAGTTCCCGCCCATGTCCGCGAGGCAGCAGGGATATTCCGCTACAACCCGACGGTTTTCATTCTGCCGCCGTGGTCGGAGATATTTACACAGGATACAGAGCGCAAACAAACGCTTGAAGAGGCCGAGCGGACCTTTCACGCAATGGTTTCGGCCTACAGCGATTGCGGCTATGCGCTCGTCGAGGTTCCACGCGTGCCGATTTCGGAGCGGGTCGCCTTCCTTATCGAAACCATAGGCGCCGTCCCTTGACGACAAAGGCTCCCGGAACGCGCGTTCCGGGAGCCTTCGCATGCTTCTGACGGAGGATCAGAATTATTCGGCAGCGGCTCCCGCCTCAACGACGCGGCGCCTGCCGATTGTTGCCTGGGTAAGAACGAAAGCGCCAACCGCACAAAGAGCGATGCCTATGGCCATCGGCAGGGCCGTGCCGTCGAAAAACACGCCGGCAATGACCATCGCTATCGCCGAGGTGACGAAATGCAGCATACCCATCAGCGCCGACGCCGTACCGGCGATTTCACCGTGGTCCTCAAGCGCCAGAACCGAAGTTGTCGGGATGACGAGGCCGAGGAAGCCGTATCCAACAAAGAGGAACGCCGCCATCACCGGCAGTTGATTGATACCAAGGCTCATGACCACGACCATCGCCGCCATGGTGAGCGCGAACGCCGTGACCGCCATACGCATGACGCGGACGAGGCCAAAGCGGTCGCCGAGCCAGCCGGTCAATTGCGATACAGCAAAGAACGACACGGCATTGATCGAGAACGCTATGCTGTATTGGGTTGGCGTCAGCCCATAGTGATCGATCAGCACGAATGGCGAGTTCGCGAGATAGACAAGGAAACTGGAAATGCCGAGGCCGCCGATAAAAGTGAGCGTCAGGAAATTCCGGTCGCCAAGAAGCAGGCGGTAGGCCGACATGGCGCTGCCAAGGCCGCTTTCGGCACGCGCCTCGGATGGGCGCGTTTCCTTGAGCTGAGTCGATAGCAGGATAAGGCCGATGAAGGCGGCGATCATCACCGCCCAGAAAACACCGCGCCAACCGTAAAATTCGATGACGGCACTGCCCGTCAGCGGCGCCAGGATCGGCGAAATGCTAAAGACCAGCATCAGCAGCGACATCAGGCGGGCCGCCTGGACGCCCGTGTGCATGTCACGGACGATCGCCCGCGGAATGACCATCCCGGCGGCGCCGCCAATTCCCTGCAGGAAGCGGAAGGCGACGAGCGTCTCGATATCCTGCGCAAGGGCGCAGCCGATGCTGGCGACGGCAAAGAGGCCGATGCCTATGTAGAGGGGCGCCTTGCGGCCCCACATGTCGGACAAGGGACCGTACAACAACTGGAAAATTGCAAAGGAAATGAAGAATGCCAGTAGGCTCAGCTGTACGGCGCTGTTTTCTGCCCCGAGTTCCCTGCCGATCGATGGCATGGCCGGCAAGTACATGTCGATGGCAAATGGGCCGATCGCAGTGAGAAGACCGAGGATGAGAGCGTTGCGAAAGAAGGATGTCGTCATGATGCCAAATCTTTCAAAAGCTGCGGCGCAGAAACCGGATTGTTTCCGCGGTGCCTTGCGATCAGGATGAGGTTTGACGGAGCGCACAGTCTTGGGAGGAAGTACACGTACCGCGTTAATTGGCGTGTCAACAATTTTGGACACGAGTGTCAAATTAGACACCATTGTCTAAAACGTCAAGACGCCTTATCTTTCATTCATGACAAATCGTGACGTTGCCCTGAAATCCGCGGGGCCCACCATGCGTGGCCAATGTGCCAAACGCCTTTCCATCCTTGACGCCGCTGCCAACGTGTTTTGCCGCGAAGGCTTTTTCGGAGCGAGTATCGACGAAATTGCCGTCGAGGCCAACGTTTCCCGCCAGACCATCTACAACCACTACCGCGAGAAGGAAACGCTGTTTACCGCCGTCGTCGCCGACGTCATGGACCGGGCCAATGCCGCGCTCTTTTCGGTCCTTGCGACCTTTCCCGAGAAAAGTGACAATCTGGAGAACGAACTGACCGGGTTTGCAATACGTTTGACCGAGAATTGCCTTTGCAATCAGGACGGGCGCTTTTTGCGCAAGCTTGTCCAAAGCGAGGGCGAACGTTATCCGCATCTGTTCGAGGCCTGGCGCCAGCATGGGCCGGGCAAGATTACCATGGCCCTCGCCGCGCTGTTCGCCCGCCTCAACCACAAAGCTATCCTCGACATCGACGATGTCGATGTCGCCGCGCGCCAGTTTCTTGCGCTCGTCAACGCCGACCTGCAGATGGTAACGCTGTTCGGAGAAACGCCGAGCCAGGAACAGATGGAGAGCGCGTCGCGCAACGCGGTCCGCACGTTCCTTCGCGCCTATGCCCCCCAGGGCAACGATTCGAACCGCCCGAGCCCGGCGCTTTCCGTTGTCGGCTGATCATTATTGGCGCGCCATTTTCCCTCTCCGCTCACTGCGCTTAACGATCCGCCCAGCCCATCACGTTAAATTTAAGCGCAGTGCTGACAAGCGGTCGCAATTCCTTTAGCCATGCGCCATAATGGTCGAAATTCGGTCACCCTTTCGCTTGACAGGCAGGGGTGAATCCATGGGATAAGAATGCATGCCACAAGATATGATCCGCTACGATATACTTGCCCAGGAAGCGCTTCGGGGCGTCATCCGCAAAGTGCTCGGCGAAGTTGCCAAGGCAGGTCTCCCGGGCAATCATCATTTCTTCGTCACCTTCCTGACTGGCGCGCCCGGCGTGCGAATCTCGACCCGGCTGCACGAGAAATATCCCGAGCAGATGACGATCGTGTTGCAGCATCAGTTCTGGGACATGCAGGTGACCGACACGCAGTTCGAGGTTGGCCTCTCCTTCGGCGACGTGCCGGAGCGCCTCGTCGTGCCGTTCTCGGCCATTCGCGGCTTTTATGATCCTTCGGTCAATTTCGAACTTGAATTCGATGTCGAGATTGCTGAAACAGTCGGGGACAATGATCAGGGTGTCACCAGCATCGCGCCTGCCCAGCCCGAAAAGCCCAAGGTCGCAACGCCCAGCGCCAAGCCGAAGCCGCCCGTCAAGGCAGCGAAGAAGCCTGCAAAGGCAGGCGGCGAAGCTGCTGAGGAAAACGGCGAGAAATCATCGGCTTCAGTCGTATCGCTGGACTCCTTCCGCAAGAAAAAATAGCCGTGGGCGAGATCGTCAACCTTCGCCTGGTCAAGAAGCGCAGGGCCAAGGACGCAAAGGACAAGCACGCCGCCGAGAACCGCATCCGGTACGGTCGCACCAAGGTCGAAAAGAAATTCGAACGCGATGAGACCAACAAGGCCGCGCGCTTTCTCGACGTCAATAGGCTGGAAAAGCCCGACGCCGCCGACCCGGCTGACGTGCCTACGGACAAGACGTGAGCGCCGTCCGCAAGCGCTCGGTTTCCATTCATGGCCACCGCACGAGCTTTTCGCTCGAAGACGCCTTCTACGACCTTCTGCTCGACATCGCCAAAGCCCGCAATCTGACCATCGCCGGCCTCATTGCCGAAGTGGATGAGACCCGCGACCGCAATTCCAATCTTTCGTCGGCGTTAAGGCTTCATGTTCTCGGTTGGGTGAGAAACGCCGGCAACAATCGTCCGTAAATAGCTGTTGCGACTCTGCAAAAAAATATCGGCCAAGTGTAGGCCCGGCCCATGCTCGTTCGTCCTCGGAGCGGTTGAATTCAAATCGAAAGGAAGGATAGATGCCAGCCAACCAGAAGATTACGCCATGCCTTTGGTTCGACGGAAATGCTGAGGACGCGATTGAGTTCTATTTGTCGGTTTTCAAGGATTCGAAGGTTCTTGAAATAACCCACTGGGGCAAGAGCGACCCGGAAAAGGAAGGCAAGGTATTGATCGCCAAGTTCCAGTTGGCAGGCGAGGAATATCTCGCCCTTAATGGCGGACCGCAGTTCAGATTCACCGAGGCCGTGTCCCTCACCGTCGACTGCGCCAACCAGGAAGAAATCGATTACTACTGGGAAAAACTGACAGCCGATGGCGGCGAACCCGGACCATGCGGCTGGCTCAAGGACAAGTTTGGCCTGTCATGGCAGATCGTTCCATCGCTGATCATGGAAATGCTGCAGGACAAGGACGTGGACCGGTCGACGCGCGTCATGAATGCATTGATGGATATGCACAAGCTTGAAATCGCCGAGCTGCAACGGGCCTATGACGCCGGATAGACCGCGCTCATCGACGGAATTCTCCCCGACCTAAAATTTTGGTTCGAGCGTCTTCAAAAACTCGTCGACGGACTGCTTGTTTATCGTACCCGATCCCTGTGACGGGGCCACAGCTGCGCCGCCCTGCCCTTGCGCGGGCGGCGTTTGTCCCTGTTCAAGGGCCTTCTGGGCCGCAGCTTCGTCCGCCGCTCTCTTTGCTGCAGCCGCCCGCTCCTCGGCGGCGCGTTTTTCCGCCTCGGCGCGTTCAGCCGCTTCCCTTGCCTCTTGTTCAGCCTTCAACCGCGCCTCTTCGGCAAGACGCTGCCTTTCGTCCGCACGCGCCTGGAAGAGTTGAGCCTCGCGGCGCAGCCGCTGCTTTTCGACAAGCGCCGCCTGCATGGCGTCGACCCGCTGTTGCTCGCGTTCAAGCGCCCGCTGCGTCAGAAATTGCTCCAATGGCTGCTGGTTGAGCGTCACCTTCGGTGCTGCCCAAGGTCCATAGAGGCTGAACTCGACGACGGGATCGGCCCCGGCCACGATCGACTTTCCGGGATCGAAAACGAAACGTCCCTGCGACGCGACGGTGAGATCCGGAAAGTTGACACGAAGATCGGCGCCAAGCGTTGCCCCTTCGCTCGCCAACTGGAACGTCGATGTCCGCGCCATGCCGCCGGCGATGGTGAAGGCAAATTCGGCAGCGCCGGCCTTGAACTCACCAGTGTTGAGATATTTGCCGATCGTGGCGTCGATCATTGCCGGGGTAACCGGCCCGTCGGCCGCATCCGTATCCGTCACAATCGGCGTCAATGCCGCTGGATTGAGAGCATTGATCGCAAGATCGGCGACAGAAATGACACCGGAACCCGCCACCGATTGCATCATCTCGGCCACTGACGTGCCGGTTGCATTGACCGATGCCGAAATTTTTGTCTTGCCGCGGAGCGGCACGAAGGGGATTACGTCCTCATCGGGCTTGTAAAGCGTATCGAGCGCCGTACCGTCCAGGGTGAACTGACCTGTTGCCAGTCCCGTTCCGCTGGTATTGCGCAGTTCGAACATGCCGTTGAAATTGCCGCCGAGAATATCCCCCTTCGCGTCATCGAAGCGTAGCGATCCGTCTTTCAGCGCCGTGTTTGCCTGAAATTTGCCGATCGTCCCGAGGAAACCGGCATCCGCCTCGTTTGCATTAAGCTTCAGCTTGAAATTCAGGGGAAATAGCGGTGTGCCCGAAAACGTCGTCGTCGGCCATGGCCCGCGTGCCTCCGCTTGGAGCGCGCTGGTCCCGAGCATGAAGTCACCGAGAGTCGCAAGATCGAGATGCGCCACATTCAAATCGCCTTGAACGTCGGGGACCTGGTTGGCGATTTCTATTCCGAGCCGTCCGCCGACCTTGGTGCCGCTCACCTGGCCCGCAAGATCGGGAAGGTTAAGCCTGCCCTTGCCAAGTTGAAAGCTGCTCGCGAGATCCACGGGCATGCCATCGCCAAAGCCTGGAAGCGTGTAGCCTGCCGTCGCGATATAGGGTTCGAGGTCCGCTGCCTTGATCGAGGCCCTTCCTTCGCCACTGAGAACATCGCCGATATTGCGAAACACGCCATCGACGAGCGCCTGTCCGTCCGATGCTTTAAGCGAAAGTTGCGTCTGCAGCCCGTCCTTCTCGTTGCCCTTCAAGGCAAGATCCGCTTCAAGCCCGCCAGCAAGCCCAAGAGGCAGCGCCGGCAGGCCGATGAACGCCATCAGGGCTTCCGCCTGTTCGCTGCGCGAATCCATGGTGAGTTCGAGGCTTCGCAAACCCTCGCTGTTCTTCGAGGTCGTACCTGAAAGCGTGACGTCCATCCCGCCGGTCTTGCCGGCCGCGCTCAAGGAGAACTCGTTGGCACCGCTTTTTCCCTGCAGGCTATTGGCGAGAACGTTAAGCTTGGTTTCCTCAAAAAGGCCGGGATAGCTTACCGCATGCTGGCTGAGCGACGTTATGAATGGGAAGTCGGGAAACCTTCGCGCCATGGCCGTCACGAAGGGAGCAAGGTTGTCGGAAAGCACGGTCGAATCTATCGAGCCCGATGGTTCCGCCTTGAAGGGTTCGAGCTTGCCGGTTGCGGTAATGGTTGCCCCGGCGACATTGCCGATCGTCAGGCGATCAATATCGAAGACGCCGTCGCGCAGGCGGAATGAGGTGTCGAGCGTTTCTGCGACAAGGCCGCCATGGGTAACCGGTCCGGCTTTGAGATGCACATCGAGGTCCTGCCCGCGCAATTGCGGTGAACCATCGTCCGAAGGCTGGCCATTATTGCCGAAGATGGCGGCGAATGCTTCAAGCGCATCCGCGTCAAGCGCGCCGCCCTCGAGCACCAATTGCGTCAGCGGCAGGGATTCGCCCTTGGCGCTTCGCAGAAGCGAACCCTTCAGCGAGGCCCCGCCAAGGGCAACCTCGAGATTGTCGATCTTCTGCAGGTCATCGCGCAGGCTTACATCGCCGGAAAAGCCCGCGCCAGGCAGACGCCGGATGGCTTCGTCGACCGAATTGGTCAGCCATGCTGCGAGCCCGGAGGGCTGCCGAGAAGCGACGAGCAACCGGCCGTCGAAGCCGAAATCATCGCCGACCCTTAAGGTACCCTTTGCCTCGAATTGCGTGCGTCCCGGCAGTTCGGCCCGCAACTGGTTGATCGTCCAGCCGGCTGCGGATGGCGCAGCGTCGATGGTGACGGAGCGGATGGTCGTATCGCCCGCAACGATCGCGGGCAGTTTGAGGTCGATCCTGCCCGGCACTGTTGGAATTGGCAGCTGGTCCATGAGGCGGCGGAACACCGCCAGACGCTCGGCCGCCGTTATCGGGGTCGGCGTTGCGCCTTTCGCCGGCTGAGCCTGCTCCGCGAACGTGACCTGCTGGCCATCTGCCCTCACTTCGAAGTGGGGGTTCTTGCCATAATCGAACAAGGCGGTGCCATTCACCACATAAGGATCGTCCACGGGCCCCTGCTCCATACGAAACTCGGGGATCGTCACCTTGGCGTGGTCGGCCTCGAAGCGGCCTGTCACGCGCAGGCTGGACAATAGCGGCTTTGCTTTTTTCTGCTCGACTTTGGCGCCTGTTGCCGCCGCGACTTCATCGGCGGAGCGAATGGCGATACTGCCGGTATATTTAAGGCCGCTGTTCTGAAGCGAAACGAGACCGTCGGTTTCGAACGAGGCCGGAACACTGTCAGGGGTGAAGCGGGTGCGCAGGTTCATCGTACCATCGGGTTTGACCGCGCCCGTGGATGCAGTAACGGCGGTCTTCTTGCCGTTGAAGAACAGCGTGCCATCGAAGCTCCAGGGTCCGGACAGATCGTTCGCTGCAAGCGTGGCATCCAGATTGGTAACCGTACGCGTGGTTCCCGTCGAAGCATCACGGATGATGATCGATCCGTCCGTGATGCGCATGTCTTCAAGCCGTACCTGCGCGGAATGAAACGGCGTACGCGGACGGATCGCCCAGTCGAACGCCTCGTCCTTGTCGATCCGAACGGTGGCCCGCGGATTCTCGATGCGCATGTCGAAAATCAGGATTTCGCCGCGTATGAAGGGCGCAAGCTCCGCATCCATTGAGAACTTGTCGATCGTCATGACAGGCTCGGTGCCGGGATCGCCGACCCGCACATCGGAGAATGTTACCGAAGGAAACGGCAGGAGACGCGCGCTCGCGCTGCCCGCAACCGTAACGGGGCGGCCCAGAAGCGCCGACGCCTCCCGCTCGAACGACGAACGATAACCGGCCCAGTCGACGAAATAAGGCACGATCAGCGCTGCAGTCAGCACCAGGACGAGGAGTCCACCAATGAAAACAAAAAGGCGTGCCAGGTTCCCGCTCCGATCACTCTATCTTGGGCGCTATAGCAGAAGATTGCGCACGCGGGCGTGACGAGCGCCTCGCTCGCACGCAATCCTCAGAAAAAGGTTCAGCGCCCCGAATCAACTTGCAAGCTCAAAGCCGTAAGATCTTGCCGGGATTCATGATATTGCCCGGATCGATGGCGCGCTTAATCGTTTCCATGACATCGACCGCACCGCCAAGCTCGGCTCTCAGGAACTTGATCTTGCCCTGCCCTATGCCGTGCTCGCCGGTGCAGGTACCATCCATTGCGATGGCCCGCAAATTGAGGCGCTCGACGAAGGCTTCGACCTTTTGTATCTCCTCGGGGTTCTTTTCATCGAACAGCACGAGCACATGGAAGTTGCCGTCTCCCGCATGGCCGACGATCGGCGCGATGAGGCCGCTGCTCTCGATGTCGGTTTCTGTCTCTACAATGCATTCCGCCAATCGCGAGATCGGCACGCAGACATCCGTCGACAGCGACTGCTTGCCCGGAGCGAGCGTCATGCAGGCGAAGTAGGAGTTGTGCCGCGCCGACCAGAGTTTCTCCCGCTCCTCAACATTGGCGGTCCATTTGAATGCGCCGCCGCCATTGGCCGCAGCGATTTCGCCGAAGAGCTCCGCCTGTTCCGCGACCCCGGTTTCACTGCCGTGGAACTCGAGGAAGAGGTAAGGTGCCGGTTCGTAGTCGAGCTTTGAATAGGCAATCATTGCCTGCATTTCGATCTGGTTGACGAGTTCGATGCGCGCCACGGGAATGCCCATCTGGATGGTTTCGATCACCGTGTTGCAGGCGCTCTCGAGATCGGGGAACGCACAGATGCCGCCAGAAATCGCCTGCGGAATGCCGTAGAGCTTGAGCGTGAGTTCAACAATGATGCCGAGCGTGCCTTCGGAACCTATGAGGAGCCGCGTCAGGTCATAGCCCGCGGATGTCTTCTTCACCCGTTTCGACGTGGTGATGAGACGACCGTCGGGCATCACGGCTTTCACAGCCAGAACGTTCTCGCGCATTGTGCCGTAGCGCACTGCATTCGTTCCCGAGGCGCGCGTCGCCGCCATTCCGCCGAGGCTCGCATTGGCGCCGGGATCGATCGGGAAGAACAGCCCGGTATCGCGCAGATATTCGTTAAGCTCCTTGCGCGTAACCCCAGGTTCGACAACGACATTCAGGTCTTCGCTATAGACTTTCAGAATGCGGTTCATGCGCGACAGATCGATCGATATGCCGCCGGCCGGCGCGTTCACATGGCCTTCGAGGGAAGTGCCTGTTCCAAACGCGATGACCGGTACCTGCCACTCTCCGCAAAGGCGCACGACCTCCTGCACGTCCTCGACGGATTCGGCGAAAACGACGAGATCGGGAGCCTGGTTCGGAACGTAGCTCGTGGTGTGGGCATGCTGTTCGCGAATGGATTTGCCGGTTTGGGCATTATCGCCGAAGCGCTTCTTGAGAATCGATACGACAGTTGCAATTCCGTTCTCGTTGCGCAGCAATGCCTCTGCGTCTGCCAGTGCCATTTCAGTCTCCACCCTTCCGCGCATCGTTTACGGCCGAAACGGCCACAAGCTCATGCATGCGCGTTCGCACACTCTTTTTGACCACCACCCGCGCACAAGCGAGGGCTGGGCACAACAATCGAGGATTCATCGATTATCACTGCATTTTCGGGGAATGCACGTGACTTGTCCAGTTGTAACTCAGTGTGAAAGCTGCCGGCCCAGCGCGTCGCAACGCCGCGTGTCAGTCTTCCTCGTCGTCATCGTCGTCCGGATGCCAATCGGTCACCGCGACGAAGCGTTCCTGCTGACCCGTCTTCTCGAAGACGCTGCCAACGGGAGCGTCCAGCAAGGGGATAATGCTCGGATCGTAATTGGCGATCGTATTGACGTCAAAGATGCCGCTGTTTTCCGGATCTTCCATGTAGTCGTCGCTCTCGAAGCCGGAAAGGAAGCGCCAGCCACTGTCGAACTCGTTGTCGGGGTCTTCGCGGTACATGAAACGCACCGGAAAACCATCGATCGTTATCGTGTCCGTAGCGATGCAGCCACCATAGTTTCGAATCAATGGCCGTATCTGGTCTTCACTGAGTCGATAGCTCTTTTCCATGACTAATTTTAATTGATCGTCATGGATTTGGCTAGTTTACGGAAGCGATCGGCGTATTTGGCCTTCTCACTCTCGCGAACGATCAGGATGGCGCGGACATAGCGGCTGGCCTCGAAACGGGCAATTTGAGCGACGTAGAGAGGATCGCCGCTCGCCGCATCCTTGGCGCTGCCGTCGATTTCCACCCATTCGGCGCCATCGGCTTCCGAACTCGATTCATTGTCGGAACTGACATCCTTGATGCCGGTCAGCGACGCAAACGCTTGCCTGGCAAAGTCCATGCGCGTGGACGGCTCGGGCGCCGTATTGAGATTTGAGGCGATGATTACCATCGGCTGTGTGGAGTTCGTCGCAACGTCGTTTGCTCCTTCGGTCAAAAGAAACGTCGCGCCGGCAATGACGCGCACAGGACGAAAGCCTGCCATGTCGGTCAGCTTGAAGGGGAGCGATGCGATCTGTTCTTCGAGGCTTGGCGGCGCACGCACGACGATGCTGTGCAGCGCCTGATCGACATCGGCATCGGACAGGCCGCCTTCGACGCCATCGGGAATTTGCACCGTGACCATGGCCGTCGTCGATTGTGCGCCGACGAGCACGATCCATTTGCGATATTTTATGCCTGCCGCCATCTGGCTGCCGCGCATGAGCTTGGAGACGACCGCGCCCTGAACCGGCCAGTTTTCAGGCTGGCCCACAGTTTCGATGCCCGTCTCGCGCAGGCCCTCGGGATTGAATTTCGCCGCCAGTGCCGCATAGGCGTCGGCGGGCATTTCGGTGACGACGACGGAGGTACCTTTGGCTGCGTCTTCGAAACCGCTGAAATTGGTGGAAAGCACCAGCCCGGGCGGCGGGACAAGCCCTATGCTCGATCCGCCCGGAAATACGACATCATCAGCGCGGCTTGCCCCAATGCCGGCGAGCAGCAACATCAGAAAGCTTAGGGCAATTGTGACCAGGCGCATTGGCGGTTCCTTACGTGAACGTCATCCAGAAGTAGTGCTCCGCGACGCTTCCCGCAAGCTGTTGGCCTCGTTCGCTGTTTCGCGCTAGCCCAGGTTCTTCTTGAAGAAGCCGATTGTCCTGCCCCAGGCAAGCTCGGCGGCCTTCTTGTCGTAACGCGCCTCCGAGGTATCATTGTTGAAAGCGTGATTGGCGCCATCATAGACAAAGATTTCGAAGGTCTTGCCGTTCGCCTCGAGCGCCTTCTTGTAGGCGTCGATGCCCGCATTGATGCGTGTATCGAGCCCGGCATAGTGCAGGAGGAGCGGCGCCTTGATCTTCGGCACGTCTTCAGCCTTGGGCTGGCGCCCGTAATAGGCGACACCTGCGCCAAGATCGGGCGCATTGACGGCAAGGTCATTGACAAGCCCGCCGCCCCAGCAGAAGCCGACGACCCCGACCTTGCCGTTGGTGGCCTTGTCGTTCTTCAGATAGTCGATGGTCGCGACACCTTCGGCAATCGCCGTGCTGGCATCGAGCGCCCCGATCATGTCGCGGGCCTTGTCCTCATCCGGCGGCGTTCCTCCCGAAACGGACAACAGGTCAGGCGCGAGCGCAACAAAGCCTTCGAGCGCCACGCGCCGCGCGACATCGCGGATATGATCGTTCAAGCCACGATTTTCATGGATGACGACGACGCCGGGAAGCTTGCCGGACGCATCGGCAGGGCTTGCCCTATAGCCCTTGATCTCGCCTTTGGATCCGGGAAACACGACATCCTTCGTGAGCAGGCGCTTGTCGTCGGCAGCGACGATGGCCGCTCTCGCGGAATTTGCCGCCAGCAGCGGGGCGATCATGGCGGCAGCAGCACCCGAGCCGGCAAGCTTGGTCAATTTGTCCATGAAAGAGCGCCGGTCAAGCGTCAGGTGCGTATACTCGTCATAGGCATCGACCATGGCCTGCGTGATTTTCGGAGTAGCGTTAGGATCGTTCATGACAGCCTCACCCTTGTTGGGGGGCGAGGCGCCGACCTTTCACATCAGCGCTTGCAGCGGTGTGAAAGGATGCCGGTTGAGAGGGCAACGCCAAGCCCGGTTATCAATGCTGCCGCAATCTCCCAGACGCCGACCGGTTCGTCAAGGAAGATGGCACCGCCAAGCGCGGCAAGAACCGGCGTGAGGGCGCTGAAGGCCGCTGCCTGGCTGCCGCCCAGCACACGCACAGCGATCCCATAGGCGAGCATGGCGGCGAGGCCCGACAGGATGCCCTGGCTGAGAAACTGCAACGCGATCTCCGCCAGGGGAACGCTGGTGATGGCCGTACCGAAGACAAGCGCGAGGCCAATGTGGATGATGAAAGACCAGACCGCAATCAACGCGCCGCCTTCAAGCGCCGTGAGGCCGGAGCGCTTGAACGCATGCGTATAGCCGGCCCACAGGAGAGCTCCCAGCGGCAGAAAGGTAAAGCTGATCCACCCGATCGCGTGGCTGCCGAGCGCGATGGTGAGAAGTATCGCAAGACCGGCCACGATTGCGGCAAGGCCGAGCCAGCGGGTGAAATCCGGCCGCTCGCCGAAGACGACCACGCCGATCAGTGCGGCAGCAAGCGGCATCGATCCGCCGAGCAATACGCCCACCGCCGAAGCAGGCGTGGAATGGATGGCAAAGGTGGTGATCTGGAAGAAGAGTGCCCCTGCCCCGCAGACCATGATGGCGACAAGCTTGACTGGCACGCCGCGCGGAATGAGCCCGGTTCTGAGCCAGACCGGCGCAAGGACCAGCGCCGGAACACCATAGCGGATCAAGCCGAGATCGATGGTGCCAAGGTGTGTTGCGCTGCTGTGCCGGGTGGCGATGATCCACGTCGCCCAGATAAGGATGGTAATCAATGCGCCGGCGTAACCGGCTCCCAGTGAATTGGACTTCTTCATTTCGGGGGCAAGAGCAACCATCGGAATGTCCTTTCGTTTTCGTCCGAAACATCGTTCGGTTGACAGAACAATAGGGCAAACGGTCGAAGCATGTCCTTGCAAGTTGATGCCGCTCTACTTATGCTTTCAGCAACTTTCGGGAAGCTCGAACCCTGTAAAAGGTCATTTATGCCAAATATGGATAATTTCGATATCGGCATTCTTGAAGCGTTGCAGGAGGATGCGCGTGCAACCAACGTGGAGATCGCCGAGAAGGTGAACCTCTCCCCGTCCCCCTGCCTGCGGCGTATCCGCAACCTCGAGAAATCCGGCGTGATCCGCGGCTACCGCGCCGACATCGACCGCAAGGCCGTAGGCCTCGGCTTGACGGTTTTCGTGGAAATAAAGGTCGGGCACCACAGCCGCGAAAACTCGGAAGCGCAGCAGGCCGCGCTCCTGGCGATGCCCGAGGTCACGGCCGCTTTCCTCATTTCAGGCACGGCAGATTTTCTGGCCGAAGTGGTGGTCGAAGACCTCAGCGCCTATGAACGATTCCTCACCGACAAGTTGCTCCTTCTGCCCGGCGTCGCCGATATACGCTCCAACTTCGCCATTCGGACGGTAAAGACCGGCGCGCCGCTGAAATTGCCGCAGCGATGATGCTTACTTCGGCAATGTATAGGCCATGACGTAATCGCCGGGCTTGGTTCCGACCGAACCGTGACCGCCGGCGACGATGACGACATATTGCTTTCCGTCGGCGAGCGCATAGGTCATCGGCGTCGACTGGCCGCCGGCTGGCAACCGCGTCTCCCACAATTGCTTGCCGCTCGTGAGATCGTAGGCCCTGAGGTAATCATCGACGGCCGCGCCGAGGAAGGCGACGCCGCCTGCCGTGATCATCGGCCCGCCGATGCCCGGCACCCCGACCTTGAAGGGCAAGGGCAGCGGCGAAGAATCGCGCACAGTGCCGTTGCGGCGCTTATAGGCGATCTTGCCGGTGCGCAGATCCGCGCCGGCGACATAGCCCCACGGCGGCGCTTGGCAAGGCAAGCCAAGCGGCGAGACGAACGGCCCCATATAGACCGCATAGGGGGCGCCTTCATTGCGGTTGAGGCCCTGCTCGCTGCCTTTCGTGCCCGCGCCGGGCGGCGGCACTTCGGCACGCGGCACCAGCCGCGAAGTGAAGGCGAGATAGGTCGGCATGCCGAACATCACCTGGCGCGCCGGATCAACCGCCACACTGCCCCAGTTGAACACACCGAAATTGCCGGGATAGATCAGCGAGCCTTGCAGCGAGGGCGGCGTATAGCGCCCGTCATAGCGCAGGCGAAGAAACTCGACGCGGCAGGCGAGTTGGTCGAACATCGACACGCCCCACATGTCCTTGCCTGTCAGACGCTGCGGCATAAAGGTAAGGTCCGAAACCGGCTGCGTCGGTGACGTGAAATCGCCTTCTATGGCGCCCGTTGGCGCCGCCACCTCGTTGACCGGTATGATCGGTTCGCCCGTGCGCCGGTTAAGAACATAGATGTCGCCCTGCTTGGTGGGGCCGACCAGGGCTGGCACCGAGCCCGTAGCCGTATTGATGTCGACAAGCACCGGCTGGGCCGGAATGTCCATGTCCCAGAGGTCGTGATGCACGGTCTGGCGCACCCAGCGCAACTGTCCGGAGTTCAGATCGAGGGCAACGATGGATGAGGAGAATTTCTCGACATTCTCGCTGCGCCCGGCTCCCAGCTGATCGGGCGTCTGGTTGCCGAGCGGCACGAAGAGGAGGCCAAGCTTCTCATCGACGCTGGATACCGACCAGCTGTTCGGTGAGTTATGCGTATAAGTCTGTCCTTCGGGCAACGGCGTCGTTACGTCCGGATTGCCGGAATCCCAGTTCCAGATCAGGGCGCCGGTATTGATGTCGAAGGCGCGGATGACCCCGGATTGTTCGTGGACCGAGTAATTGTCATTGACGGCGCCGCCGACAATGATCTTGCCAGCTGCTATGACCGGCGGCGATGTCGAGTAGTAATAGCCGGCGGGATTGTAAGGCATGCCCTTTTCAAGATGGACTGTGCCTTTGTCGCCGAAGGATGGGCAGATTTGGCCATTGGCCGCATCGAGGGCAATCAGACGGGCGTCAGATGTCGGCAGATACACGCGCTCGGCGCAGGGTTGCCCCGCCGTCACATTCGGATCGGCATAATAGGAGACGCCGCGACACGTCTGATGCTGGCGATCCGGGTTGAGACCGACATTCGGATCGAACTTCCATTTCTCCTTGCCCGTCGCCGCATCGATAGCGATCGCCCAATTGTGCGGCGTGCACAGGTAGAGCGTATCGTGGACCTTGAGCGGCGTGACCTGATAGGTGGTTTCCCCAACGTCCTGCGGCAGCTTCACATCGCCGGTCTGATATTGCCAGGCGAGCTGCAGGTTGCCGACATTCTCGGTCGTGATTTGCTTCAGCGGCGAATAGCGCTGGCCATAGGGCGTGCGGCCATATTGGTGCCATTCATTGTCCGGCACATTGCCGCCAAGGTCAGGCGTGGCAACGATGACTTCCTTGCTGAGTTCGCCCACGATCTCAAGCGGATCGCCTGTCATCGCGTAGCCAGCAACGCCGAGCCCGACGATTGCCGCAATGCCCAATGGCAGTGCCGGCAGAAAATCAGAGGGCGACCGCCCCTCCTCCTCGTTGAGCTCACGCCAGATCCATGGGGTCAGTAACCAGAGCGCGAAAAGCATGATCACGCCGCCGCGCGGCGCAAGCTGCCACCAGTCGAACCCGATCTCCCAGATCGCCCAGGCCAATGTGCCTATGACCAGAACGGCGTAGATGATGAGGGCGGAACTGCGCTTGCGAAAAAGCTGGATCGACGTGGCAAGGAAGAGGATGCCAGCGATGAGATAGTACCAGCTGCCGCCGAGAATAATGAGCCAGATCCCGCCGACGCCAAGCACCGCTGCAAAGATGAAGAAGATGAGCGCCGTCAGAGTGATTGCCATGGTGGGGGTCCTTTCCAGGCTCAATCAGGTTCGGTTCGGTGGCCTTGGCATGCGGCTGCGAATGCGCCGGCGGCTGCCAGAGTCGGCTCTGGTCAAAATGGGTAAGCCTTTAAATTGCTTGAAGCAATATCGACTAAGGAACAATGCAACCGGAGATATACACCGCTCAAGCCCTCTTAGCGCGCGCCCGTTCTCTTTTTGTATCGCTTTTATCTGGTTTTTCGATCCCGAATCATTACATTGGGTTCAAATGGCCGGATTGCCTGACGATATTCCATTCTTCGATGAACCTGAGGCGCCGCGGCGTCCATCGGGCATAGCTGCGCGCGCCATGCAGGCGCGGGGCGCACCGCCTTACCTCAATGGCCTTAATCCCGAGCAACGCCTTGCCGTGGAGACGACGGAGGGACCGGTCCTCGTCCTCGCCGGTGCCGGCACGGGCAAGACCCGGGTTCTGACCTCCCGCATCGCGCATATCCTCTCACTTGGTAAAGCCTATCCGAGCCAGATACTCGCCGTGACCTTCACAAACAAGGCCGCGCGCGAGATGAAAGAGCGCATCGGGGTCCTTGTCGGCGGCGCCGTCGAAGGCATGCCCTGGCTTGGCACGTTTCACTCGATCGGTGTCAAGCTCCTGCGCCGGCACGCCGAACTTGTCGGGCTCAAATCCGATTTCACCATTCTCGATACGGACGATGTGATCCGCCTCATCAAGCAGATCATCCAAGCCGAGGGAATTGACGACAAGCGCTGGCCGGCCAAGCAATTCGCGCTGATGATCGACAGCTGGAAAAACAAGGGCCTCGGTCCGGCTGAGATACCGGAGGGCGATGCGCGGTCATTTGCCAACGGCAAGGGGCGCGAACTCTATACGGCCTATCAAAACCGCTTGAAGACGCTCAATGCCTGCGATTTCGGCGATCTTTTATGTCATCCGATCCGCATGTTCCGCGCCAATCCGGATGTCCTGAAGGAATATCACGCAAAGTTCCGCTACATTCTGGTCGACGAGTATCAGGACACCAACACCGCCCAATATATGTGGCTGCGCCTGATTTCGCAGGGGTCGAAGAATGTCTGTTGCGTCGGCGACGACGACCAGTCCATCTATGGCTGGCGCGGCGCGGAGGTGGACAATATCCTGCGCTTCGAGAAGGATTTCCCCGGCGCCAAGGTCATCCGCCTCGAGCGCAACTATCGCTCGACCGCACATATTCTCGGTGCTGCCTCCTACCTCATCTCGCACAATGAAGGCCGGCTCGGCAAAACGCTCTTCACCGATGCGGCAAACCCAGACGATGCCAAGGTGAATGTCCACGCCGCCTGGGATTCCGAAGAGGAAGCCCGTGCTGTCGGCGAAGAAATCGAGCAGGCGCAGCGTCGCGGGCACAATCTCAACGACATGGCGATCCTCGTGCGCGCCTCCCACCAGATGCGCGAATTCGAAGACCGCTTCGTCACGCTCGGACTGAACTACCGGGTCGTTGGCGGACCGCGGTTTTACGAACGCCTCGAGATACGCGATGCCCTCGCCTATCTGCGTGTCGTGGCGCAGACTTCCGACGATCTTGCCCTGGAGCGCATCGTCAACACGCCGAAGCGCGGGCTTGGCGAGGCAGCGATCCGCCAATTGCATGATTATGCCCGCGCCCGCGACATCAGCATGTTCGATGCCGCCGTCGACCTTGTCGAAACTGAAGAGCTGAAGCCAAAGCCGCGTTCAGCGTTGCGCGAAGTCATCGAGAACTTCAAGCGCTGGCAGGCGCTCATCGACAATACGCCGCATACGGAACTCGCCGAGCAAATCCTCGACGAATCCGGTTATACCGCGATGTGGCAGGCGGATCGGTCGGCCGAAGCGCCTGGGCGGTTGGAAAACCTCAAGGAACTGATTCGCTCGATGGAGGAATACGAGTCGCTGCGCTCGTTCCTCGAACATGTCGCGCTGGTCATGGATGCCGAGCGGAACGAGAACCTTGACTCCGTCAACATCATGACGCTGCATTCGGCCAAGGGACTGGAGTTCGAGACGGTATTTCTCCCCGGTTGGGAGGAAGGTCTCTTTCCGAACCAGCGGGCGCTTGACGAAGGCGGAAGGTCCGGCCTCGAAGAGGAGCGCCGCCTCGCCTATGTCGGGCTGACCCGCGCCAAGAAGAACCTTCACATCTGGTTCGTCTCCAACCGGCGCATCCATGGTCTGTGGCAATCGACGATCCCCTCGCGCTTCCTCGAAGAACTGCCGGAAGCGCATGTGGACGTTGTCGCGGGTGGCGATTCCTATGGGGGCTATGGCGGACGCGGCGGTTATGGCCAGTCGCGTTTCGACCGCGCGGACCCGTTCGAGAACAGCTATTCGACCCCCGGCTGGCAGCGCGCGCAGCAGCATCGCTCTGACGCCACGCGCAATAATTGGGGCTCACGCTCCGGCGCGAAGGTGGAGCGGATCGGCTATGGCGAGACGGATTCCGGCTTCGGCGCCGGACGCGGCTCGGTCAAGGGCCGCACCATAGATGGGGAACTCGTGGCAAAATCCGTCAGCGAAACGCCCTCGAACTTCGACGTGGGCGACCGCGTCTTCCATATCAAATTCGGCAACGGCAACGTCTCCTCGATCGAAGGCAACAAGCTGACGATCGATTTCGACAAGGCAGGCCAGAAGCGCGTGCTCGACAGTTTCGTTCAGGCGATTTGATTGGCTGGATTAAACCAGCCAATCGCCGTGAACCCAGCCCGAAAAGTCGGCCTTTCCTGAAGCCTCGAGCACCGAAACGTAGCGCCATTTGCCGCTGGCTTCGTGCACCAAGACCTTCGTACCATCGGGCAGCATATTATGAACCAGCGGGAACGACGCTCCGGCACCGGAGCGGATGTTGAGCCCGCTGGGGCAATGCACGACCATCACCGCATCGCCATCTTCGGCCTCGCCTTTCACCTTGGCCTTGAACGTCGCCATGTCCCAGGCCGGGCCGGGATCGGACTTGCGGCCGGGCGCGATATCGTCGTGGCCGAGAATATCCTCGATGGCATATTCGGCGCAGATCGCCTGGACCGCCGCAATCACGGTCTCGAGCTGCACCGTCGTGAAAACCTCCCACCCGCAATCGGGCGCGCCGAACTTGTGCCTTGCTTCGATAACCTTTTGACTTTCGACAGGCGCACCCGTCCACGATACCCAGCAGGCGCCGCTCTTCTTCAAAGGTCCCCAGTTCTCGATCTCGATGCCGATCGCAGAATTGTTAAGACCGGAATATTGCCGGCCGCCCTTGCCGGTCCACCGGCTTTTACCCGCGTGCCACGCAACCTTGTCGAAGGGCACGCACTGACAGATCGAGCCATCGCGGCACACGACGAGGTGAGCCGCGACATTGGCCGACTTTTGCGAAAAATATCGGGCGATATCGGCGTCCGGCCCACTTGCAGTATAGTGAATAACGATGAATTTCGGCGCCAGCGCGCCGCCGACATTGGGAGAAGCAACGAACGGAAGCTGGGAACCGATCGGAGCAAGCCTATGATTTTTAATCGTGAATTTCATGACCAGTTTCCTTGATGTAGAACTGGTCCTAACCTACACGTTATAAGAATAAATTCCTATTAGACGAACGGGCTACTATTTTTCGCCATCCCAGGCCACAGACCTCTATTAGGGCTTGCCCTTGGTCCAGGTCACATTGCCGGCAAAAAGCGGGATGGTCGAGATCGAGGTCTTGGCCGAGCCGTCCTGAACTTGGGTCGCGTGCGCCAGATAGATCAGCGAATTGTTGGGTTTGTCGTAGATGCGGGTGATGACGAGCTTCTTCCAGATAAGGCTGGTGCGCTCAGAGAATACGCGTTCCCCGCCTTCGCCAAGTTCGATATCGCCAATGGTCACCGGGCCCGTCTGCTGGCACGAAATCGACGCATTGGACGGGTCTTCGAACCAGTTGCCCTTTTGCAGCCGATCGATAACCCCGCGGGAGAAAGAAGCAAGGTGGCAGGTCACGCCCTCCACTTTCGGATCATGGACCGCATCGATGACGATATCATTGCCGAACCAGTCGACGCCCACCTTGCCGACCTCCTCGGCTGTTGCCGGCTGGAATGCCGCGGCGCCGAAAAGCATGAGTGCAATCAATGTCTTCTTCATTCAAATCTCCGGAGGTTCAAAACGTTCGCCAGAGACAGTTGGCGATTTAAGGCGGCGATTGCAAGCCATTATGAGCCGGGGCGATGCCCTTCCCACTTTGCCAGGAAGTCTTCGATGGAAAGCGACTGGATGTCGGGAATTGCCTCGAAGATGCTGTCGAGCGGCCAGTCCCACCACGCAAGTTCGAGGAGGCGTGTCGCGATAGCCTGCGGGAAACGCGGCCGTATCATCCTTGCCGGGCTGCCGGCTACGATCATATAGGGCTCGACACTGCGCGTGACCACGGCATTGGCGCCGATGACGGCGCCGTGCCCGATCTCGACAGCGGGCATGATCACCGCGCCGTGGCCAATCCAGACATCGTGGCCGATGCGGACCCGCTTCGCCTGTCTGCGGGCGCGAAATCCGTTATCGATGCCCTGAAAGCGAAAATATTCATTCGGGCGATAGCTGACCTTGTGCATCGTCAGCCGCTCCATGGGATGTTCGAGCGCATTGATGCGAACATTGGCGGCGATCGAACAGAAGCGCCCGATGTCGGCGTAGATACCCTCGCTGTGCCGTTCCAGATAGGAGAAATCGCCGACCGTCACGTCGCGCAGGATCACTCTTTCACCGACTTCCGCATATTTGCCGAGCTTGACGCCCTTGAGCTGCGCGGTCGGATGTATTCGCGGCTGCTCGTTCATAAGACGGGGATCGTTGGTCTCAGCCATGGCATCTTCTCGAAACTGGTTGGCGGGCATCGTGCCCACGGCATTTCTTTTGCATAAACCGCGGGCAAATCCTATATTCGCGTCATGAAAACATCGCCGTCGGTCAGCACGCCCAGATTGATGCTCTACGCAGCGCTCGCGCTTGGCGCGTCAGTCGCAACGGGACTGACCTTTGCCGCATGGTTTAACAATAGCGATTCGATCTTTCTTTCTCTCATTAATGCGGGTCTTGCCTGGTGCATGTAGCCGCCACGCCGTCCCGGAGCCTTCATCCATGAATAGACGCCTGCTGCCTCTTCTTATCGCGGCGACCTTGCTTTTTGTGGCCGCGGCCGGATGGGTCACTTTTGAGGCGTCGCGCAAGAGCGCAGGCGGGGCGCAAGGCCCGTTCGGTTCAGCATTTCAACTGACGACGATGAATGGCGAGCCGATCACCGAAGCAGCTTTCCGGCAAAAGCCCTCTGCGATCTTCTTCGGCTTCACCCATTGCCCGGAAATATGCCCGACGACCTTGTTCGAACTTGACGGCTGGCTGAAAAAGCTCGGACCCGAGGCGGACGGCGTCAACGCCTATTTCGTGACGGTCGATCCGGAACGGGATGACGCGGCAACGCTGAAAGCCTATGTCGGCAATGTTTCCGATCGCATCGTCGGCGTCACCGGCGAGCCCGACAAGCTTGCCGCCATGCTCAAGGGCTACAGCGTCTACGCCCGCAAGGTTCCCGTAGAGGGTAGTGATGGCTACACGATGGACCACACTGCGTCGATCTATCTGCTCGACAGCAAGGGCGGCTTCTTCGGCACCATTGCCTATGGCGAAAATCCTGATACGGCTGTCGAGAAATTGCAACGCCTCGCCAAGAGCTGAAAGTTCCCTGATGACCACGCAGACCCGTCTTTTCCTCACCGCCGGCAAGATCGAGGCCGGCCGCGTCTTCGCCCTGTTGGAGCGCGCATTCGAAGAGGACGGCCTGCCAATATCTTCCTCGGAAATCGATGAGGATCGCGAAATCTTCGAAGTCTCCGTCTATACGTTCGAGCCCGACGAGATCGAGGCGCGCATGCGCGACGCACTCGGAAGCGACATGTTCGGCCTTGAGCTCCAGCGCGAACAGGTGCCGGACATCGACTGGGTGGCGCATTCGCTCGAAGGACTGAAACCTGTGCGCGCCGGACGCTTCTTCGTCCATGGCTCGCATGATCGCGACAAGCGGCGGATCAACGATCTCGCCATCCAGATCGACGCTGGCCAGGCTTTCGGTACCGGCCACCACGGCACGACGTCCGGCTGTCTCGACATGATCGGCGAAGTGATCCGCAGGGATCATCCGCAAAACGCGCTTGATCTCGGCACAGGCAGTGCAGTCCTTGCCATCGGCATCGCCAAGCTCGCACCGATCCCGGTGCTCGCGACCGATATCGATCCTGTTGCGGTGGCGGTCGCCCGCGAAAATGTCGTCAAGAACGGTGTCGCCGCTCGCGTCAAAACCGAAACGGCGACCGGTTTCCACCATCCGGCAATGCGTCTTGCGGCGCCATTCGATCTGATCGTTGCCAATATCCTGGCCCGGCCGCTGATGCAGCTCGCGCCCGAAATGCGCAGGCACCTCGCCTATGGCGGCTCGCTAATCCTTTCCGGAATACTGGATTCACAGCGCGAAAAGGTTTTGGCCGCCTATCGTATCCAGGGGCTATTCCACCAGAAGACGCTGCACCGCGAAGGCTGGGTGACGCTGCACCTCAAGTCCCGGGCAACCTACTGAAGCGTCAAACGGAATAGATCCTGTGCCGGTATCTTTCGCGCGGCGCGTCGATGGCGCGCACGGCATAGCGGCCCATTTGGGCCGTGCGACAGGAAACCAGGTTTTCAAGGGCTGTCTTGAAAAATCCGCGGATCTTCTGGGCCATGTCTCATCTCCGTGATTATGGTGGCAGACCGATCCTCCCGCTTCGAATCTAGCTGATTTTGCCCGCCTCCCGCCAGCGCGGTTCACGCATGGCAGTGATGCACCTCACACATGCGCCCCGCAATAATTCTGCAATCTTCCTGTGCGGCTGCTGATTCCCCCGGCAAAATTCGCTCTACGCATCGCCTCTTCCATTGCGCGAGCCCGGCCGTGGCGATAGGTTCGGCCTCCAACAAAAGAGGTCAGATTAATCATGTTCCAGTCGTTTGAGGTCGTCAGCAATCCAGCTACCGGCGGCCCCCGCGTTGCAAAACTGCGCGCCGAACTCGAATCCCTTGGTCTCGACGGATTTCTGGTACCGCGCGCCGACGAGCATCAGGGCGAATACGTGCCCGCCCGCGCGCGCCGGCTCGCATGGCTGACCGGCTTCACCGGGTCGGCCGGCGTCGCCTTGATCATGAAGGACAAGGCCTATCTCTTTGTCGATGGCCGCTACACATTGCAGGCGGCCGAACAGACCGATCCGAACGTTTTCACCGTGGAAAGCCTGGTCGATACGCCGCCGCCGGTATGGCTGCGCAACGCCGAACGGAAATTCACGATCGGCTTCGATCCCTGGCTTCACACGATAAGCGAAACCAAGGCGCTGCGCGAGGCGCTCGAGAAAAATGGCGGCACGCTCGTTGCGGTGAAGGATAATCTCGTTGATTTGATCTGGGACGACCAGCCTTCGGCGCCGCTCGAACAGGTCACGATCCAGCCCGAAAAATATGCGGGCAAGCTTGCCAGCGAGAAACTGCATGAGATGGCCGCGACGGTTGCCAAGGCCAAGGCCGATGCGACCATCCTCACCGATCCGTCATCGATCGCCTGGGCTTTCAACATTCGCGGCAACGATGTCAGCAATACGCCGCTCCCCCTCGCCTTTGCCCTCATCCCGGCAAGCGGGGAGCCGCTTCTCTTCATCGACAAGCGCAAGCTGCCGATCGAGACCGAAGCATACCTCACCCAGCTTTCGACGCTGCGCGCGCCGTCGACCCTCGAAGGCGACGTTGCTGCCTTTGCCGCTGGAGGCAAGACGGTGATGCTCGACCCGGCGCTTGCAGCAGAAAAACTGCGCCTGATCATCGAGCAGGCAGGCGGCAAGGTGGCCGATGGACTTGATCCCGCACGCCTGCCACGAGCGTTGAAGAATGCTGTGGAGCTTCAGGGCGCCCGCAAGTCGCATGAGCGCGACGGCGTCGCCATGTCGTCATTCCTGTCGTGGATCGACACGCAGGCACCCGGCACGATCGACGAGATCAAGGCGGCGACCAAGCTTGAAGAAACGCGGCGCAAGGTGGCCGAAGGTTTCCAGATGCCGCTCGAAAACCTCTCCTTCGACAGTATTTCCGGCGCCGGTCCGAACGGCGCTTTCGCCCACTACCGCGTCAGCACCCAGTCGAACCGCGTGCTCCAGGACGGCGAACTTTATTTGATCGATAGCGGCGGGCAATACCGCGACGGCACCACCGATATCACCCGCACCTTGCCGGTCGGCACGCCGACCGAGGACATGAAGCGCAAGTTCACCCTTGTGCTCAAGGGCATGATCGCTATTTCCACGGCGCGTTTTCCGAAGGGGACACGCGGCATGGATATCGACGTTCTCGCCCGTATTGCCTTGTGGAAGCAGGGTTACGACTATGGCCATGGCACCGGCCACGGCGTCGGCTCGTTCCTGTCCGTTCACGAGGGGCCGCAGAGCATCTCGAAGCGTGGCGTCCATGAGCTGCTTCCGGGCATGATCCTTTCGAACGAGCCCGGCTATTACAAGCCCGGCGGCTACGGTATCCGTACCGAGAACCTGCTGATCGTCACCGAGCCTTCGGTGCCGGAGGGCGGCGACTTGCCGATGATGGGTTTCGAGACGATCACCCTGTGCCCGATCGACAAGCGCCTCATCGACACCGATCTTCTCGTGCGCGATGAACTCGTCTGGCTTGACGATTATCACGCCCGCGTACGTGAAACCCTGCTGCCGCATGTCAGCGGCGAGGAACGCGACTGGCTGATCGCGGCGACGGAACCCTTCAGCCACGAACCGAAGGGCTGAGATCGGCTCAGGAAAACTGGCGCAGCAGGATGATCATTGCTGCGCCGGCAAGAAACATCGTCAGAGCATTGAAGCGCAGCGAAACCAGCCCGGCGAAGACGAGCGCAACCAGCCCGCGCCAATCGGCGGTTGCGATGGCAGGCGCGACAAGCGTCGTCAATACCGCCGCGGGAACGGCATTGAGGGCAACCTCGACGCGCGGGTGAATGCGCTCAAAGCGCGAGAGTACGAGGTGCCCGCCGATACGGGTCAGGAATGTCAGGATCGCGCCGGCAACCGTAATCCAGAAGATCGACGACATCTTAGTCCTTCCCTTGCGCTTTTTCAGGTTTGGCGACGATGACAGCGACGAGGATGCCGGCAAGTGCGCCAATGCTCACATGCCAAGGCGAGCCGATGGTCTTGTAGGCGATGATCGATACGACGCCACTGGCGATGACGATGGGCCCCCAATTATCGCGCTTGCGGAACCCCATGACGAGACCGAGAAAATAGATCGGCAGCAGCATGTCGATGCCAAGCGCATGCGGATCTGAAATGAGATTGCCGAAGAGGCCGCCGATCCAGGCCTCCAGCACCCACATGACATAGATCGGCGTCGCAACCCCGAGGTACCAGATAAAGGTTACAGGCTTGCCGGATTCAGCCCGCTTCTCGGTTTCCGCATATTGCGGATCGGTGAGCAGGAAATAGCTCAATAGGCCCTGCAGCGGCTTGAAATGGCCGATACGCCGTCCGACGGCTGCCGAATAGAGCACGTGCCGGAAATTGACCGCAAAGATCGAAAATACGATCAGCCAGGCAGGGACATTATGGCCAAAGAGTTCGATGCCGACCATCTGGCTGGCACCGCCGAAAATCGAGGCGCTCATGAACACCGCTTCGCCGACAGTAAAACCGTTGTCGATGGCAAGGGCGCCGAACAGCAGCCCGAACGGCGCCGACGCGACCATGATCGGCAGGCCCTTTACAAAGCCTTCCCAAAACTGCGTGCGGGAACTCGTCTCGCCGGTGGCCGTCCGCTGATATATTTGTTCGTCCATCGCCGTGCTCTAGGCTATACGCGCGAGTGTGTCACGCGAGATTTGTTGATCGATAAGATCAATGTTGCTGCAGTGAACCCTATTCGTTCCACCTGCCGATACGATTACAACGTAGCGACTTCAGTGACGAGCGTGCCCTCGATGGATCGACCCCAGTCGATCAGCGGTCTGGATCGCAAGGCGAAATCAAACAGATCATCGGCAAGCTCCGGCGCGGTAATCGCCCCAGGGTCAATCGCATGGCGCACGACGAAACTCCGGTTGCGCAGCGCTTCGATCAAATCCGCATCCGTCACGTCGTCAAAGCCGCGCGGCGTTCGCTTCAACCGGTCGCTGTCGCGCAATTCAAGGCCGTTCCTGCGCAGGGCCTCGACCATCGCACGGTATTTCTCCGGCTTCGTGACAATCGATTGGCGCATGGCGGTGAGGAGTTCGCCCTTCGGCTGCCACCAGGCCACCGCCGCATAGCAGCCGCGATAATCTTCGAGCCCGACGCAAACGTAAAAGCATCCGGTTTCGGTCCATTTGCTGCCGTCTGGAGAAAGCAATGCCGAAAGATGCCGGTTATAGGGGCTCTTGTCCTTGGCAAAGCGCGTGTCGCGCTTTATCCGAAACTGCGACTTCTTGCGATCACCTTTAAACGGGAGGCCTGCCTTTTCGAAGCGGGCGATCAGGTCTTCGACGAGATCGCCGAGCGGTTCGTAGAGATGGGCCTCGAAAAGCTCCTTGTTTTCGAGAAACCACTCCCGATTCTGATGGAAATCCAGCGCTTTGAGGAAGGGCAAGGCCTTGTCGCCGAAGCCCTTGAACAGCGGCTCGCTCATGCTCCCACCAACGTGAACCACGAATCCTCGTCAATGACCTCGATGCCGAGCGTTTGCGCCTGCGCGAGCTTCGAGCCGGCGCCTGGCCCGGCAACGACAAGATCGGTTTTCTTGGAGACGGACCCCGCGGTCTTAGCGCCGTAGCGCTCGGCCATCGCCTTCGCCTCGTCGCGCGACATACGCTCGAGCGACCCTGTGAAGACGATCGTCTTGCCCGCCACGGGCGAGTCGTTGACTGTCTTTACTTCCTCGTCGAGCGGTGTCACTTCGGCAAGAAGCGCCGCAAGCGCCTCGCGATTATGTTCCTCCGCGTAAAAATCGACGAGCGCCTCGGCGACGATGCTGCCGATACCTTCAACGTCGTTGAGTTCGCGCCAGGCATCGTTGCCCTTGTCGGATCTGTCCTTCGGCATCTCGGCCGCCATGGCTGTTTCGGCCAGCCGTGCATACGAGCGGAAGGCTTTCGCCAGCCGCTTCGCATTGACTTCGCCGACATGGCGTATGCCAAGGCCGTAGATGAAGCGGCTCAATGACACTTCCCGCCTGTCGTCGATGGCGTCATAGAGCTTTTTGACCGATAGGGTGCCAAAACCGTCGATATTTTCCAGCTTTGCCAACGAGTTGGCTTGCCGCTTCTTCAACGTGAAGATGTCGGCAGGCGTGCCGATATGGAGCGCAGGATCGTCCGATTTGAAGAAAAACTCGACCTGCTTTTCGCCAAGTCCCTCAATGTCGAACGCGTTGCGCGAGACGAAATGCCGTATCCGCTCCACGGCCTGGGCGGGGCAGATCAGCCCGCCGGTGCAGCGACGCACCGCCTCGCCTTCCTCGCGCACGGCATGGGAGCCGCAAGCCGGGCATGTGTCGGGAAAGACGTAAGGAGCCGATCCGCGCGGCTTGTCCGCCACGATATCGACGATCTGCGGAATGACGTCACCGGCGCGTTGCACGACGACCGTATCGCCGATGCGCAAGTCGCGACCTTCCCTGATCGGCTGCCCATTCTGACCAATACCCTTGATGTAATCTTCATTGTGCAGGGTGACGTTGGTGACGACAACGCCGCCTACCGTGACCGGTTCCAGCCGCGCAACCGGCGTCAGCGCCCCCGTGCGTCCGACCTGAATATCGATGCCGCGCAGTATGGTCATCGCCCGTTCCGCCGGGAACTTGTGGGCGATGGCCCAGCGCGGGCTGCGCGAAACGAAACCGAGACGCTGCTGCAGGGCAAGCTCGTCGACCTTGTAGACCACCCCGTCGATGTCGTAGCCAAGAAGCGCGCGCTGTTCCTCGATCTCGTGGTAGTGCTTGACCAGCCCCTCCACCGTCTCGAAGCGCTTCATCAGCGGGTTGACGCGGAATCCATAGTCCTTGAAGGCCGCAACCATCCCCATCTGGGTCTTCGCCGGCATTTCGCTTATTTCGCCCCAGGCATAGGCAAAGAACTGCAGCGGGCGCGACGCCGTGATCGTGGCATCAAGCTGGCGCAGCGATCCTGCCGCGGCATTGCGCGGGTTGGCGAAGATTTGCTTGCCTTCCTTGGCCTGGCGTTCATTGAGTGCGGCAAAATCCGCATGGCTCATATAAACCTCGCCGCGCACCTCGAGCACCTCTGGCGGCTTGCCGCTGAGGACGTTCGGAATGCTCGCAACGGTACGGGCATTGAGCGTGACATTCTCGCCGGTCGCTCCGTCGCCGCGCGTCGCCGCCGTCACGAGCCGCCCGAGTTCGTAGCGCAGGGACAGCGACAGGCCATCGATCTTCGGCTCGGCAGTGATGGCTACCGGGGCATCCGCACCAAGCTTGAGAAAGCGGCGGATACGGCCGACAAAATCCGCAACGTCGCTGTCGGAAAAAGCGTTGTCCAACGACAGCATCGGAATGGCATGCGTAACCTTGCCGAACTTTTCCGAGACGCTGGCGCCGACCTTGTTGGAGGGCGAATCTTCGCGCTTCAGGTGCGGGAAGCGCTGCTCGATGGCAAGGTTGCGTCGGCGCAGGGCGTCATACTCGGCATCCGAGATGATCGGCGCATCCTCCGTGTTATAGCGATAGTCGTGCTGGGCGATCTCCGCTGCCAGCCGGCCAAGTTCCTCGGCCGCTTCCGGCTCAGTCAGTTTTTCTACGGGGGTGTCTGCCATGGCCTGTCCGACGCTGAATATACGGATTCGGACGGGAGATTAGCCTAACATATACCGAAAAGCATCGTGCAATCTGCGCGTTGGCGGCGCAGCCGCCACCTCCTGCCATAACTCAGGAAATGGCGGCGGCGTTCTCGCGCAAAAGCCGAACCGCCGCGGCGCGGGCCTCGTCGGTGACGCTGGCGCCTGCAAGCATGCGGGCGATTTCCTCCTGCCGGTCGTTCGTTTCCATCGCCCGGATGGATGTCGCAACCCGGTCATTTCCGGCTGCCGATTTCACAATGAGAAAGTGTGTCTGTGCCCTCGCAGCCACCTGCGGCGCGTGCGTTACCGAAAGCACCTGCACCTGACCGGCAAGACGACGCAGCCGCTGGCCGATCGCATCGGCAACTGCGCCGCCGACGCCCGTGTCGATTTCGTCGAAGACGAGGGTCGGCGCCGAACCACGATCGGCAAGCGCCACCTTGAGTGCAAGCAGGAAGCGCGAAAGTTCGCCCCCTGACGCAACCTTCATCATGGGCCCGGCACGCGTGCCAGGGTTTGTCCGCACCCAGTATTCGATCGTGTCGATGCCATCGGCGCTGCGGTTTGCCGGGTCCGTCTTGATTTCAACGATGAACTCGGCGCGCTCGAGCTTGAGCGCCGGCAGTTCGGCCATCACCGCCTGCTTGAGATGATCAGCAGTTTCGATGCGATCGGCCGAAAGCACAGCCGCTGCACGATCATAAGCATCGCGCGCTGCCGTTGCCTCAAGTTCCAGCACGGCAAGCCGCTCGGCGCCTGCGTCGATATCGGCGAGATCGGCATCCATCCTATCGCGCAGCGCGGCAAGATCGTCGACCGCGACGGAATATTTACGCGCAGCTGCACGCAGAGCAAAAAGTCGCTCCTCCGTCTGTTCGAGGACGCGCGGGTCAAAATCGATGGCACGAATTGCATGTTCGACGCCATTTTGCGCTTCGGCGAGTGCATTGAGCGCTTCATCGATCGCCTTGACGACCGGTTCGAGCAGTTGCGGCGCTTCGGGAACCTTGCGTTCGAGCCGGCGCACCAGGCTCGCCAGCGACGGCACTGGCGACCCGTTGCCCGAAAGCACCTCATTGGCATCGTTGACATCGCCCGCAATCCTTTCGGATCGCATCATATCCGTCCGCTTGATCGCCAGCGTCTCTTCTTCTTGCGGCTCGGGATCGAGCTTGGCGAGTTCTTCGACGGAGGCGCGCAAATAGTCGGCCTCGCGCGCGGCGGCCTCCACCTTGGCCCGGTGGCGCACGAGCGAATGCTCCGCGTCGCGCCATGCCTTGTACAGGTCGCGAACTTGCGCCGCCTTGACTTCCAGCGCCCCGAAGGCGTCGAGCAGCGTGCGATGAATGTCGATATCGACAAGAGCCCGATCATCGTGCTGTCCGTGAATTTCGACAAGCCGTTTCCCGAGCTCGCGCAGCAGGGTCACGCTTGCCGCCTGATCATTGATGAACACGCGGCTGCGGCCGTCAGCGGTCTGAACACGGCGCAGGATGATGTCGCCGTCGTCATCGATATCGTTGTCGCGCAGCAAGGCACGGGCCGGATGACCGCCTGTCACATCGAATACCGCCGTTACCTGGCCCTGGTCGGCACCATGGCGAACGAGCGAGGCGTCGCCGCGCGCTCCGAGAGCCAGCGACAGCGCGTCGAGAAGAATGGATTTGCCGGCACCGGTCTCGCCGGTCAGCACCGACAGGCCATCGCGAAACTCGATGTCGAGCCGTTCAATCAGAACAATATCGCGGATCGACAAATGCGAAAGCATGGATCGCTCAGGTTAGGGTCAGACGCCGTCTTTGCCACCAGTAATAGCCGCTGCGGCCTTGGAAAGCCACGATCCAGCGCTTTCACGCGGCTGCAATCCACCGCTTTGCAAGAGCTTGTAGCTGTCCTTGTACCACTGGCTGTCCGGATAGTTCTGGCCGAGCACAGCGGCCGCCGCCTGCGCTTCGTTGGTTACGCCCAAGGCATAATAAGCCTCGGTTAGCCGCGCCAAAGCTTCTTCAACGTGGCGGGTGTTCGAATATTGCTCGACAACGCCGCGGAAGCGCTTGATGGCGGCGACATAATCCTTCCGCTCCAGATAGTAGCGGCCCACCTGCATTTCCTTGCCGGCGAGCTGGTCGCGGCCGAAGCGTATCTTCGCACGCGAGTCTTCAACATATTCGGAATCCGGGAAACGCTCGACCACCTCGTTGAAGGCGGCGATCGAACGGCGCGTCATGCCCTGTTCGCGCGTCACGTCCGGGATCTGGCGATAGTAGGCAAGGCCGGTGATGTAATAGGCGTAAGCCGCTTCCGGCTGGTTCGGATAGAGCGCGATGTAGCGCTTGGTCATGTTGACCGCTTCGTCATACTTGCCGGCGCGGTAATTGGCGAAGGCGCCCATGACCAGCGACTTGCGCGCAAATTCCGAATAGGGATGCTGGCGGTCGACCGCGTCGAACTTCTTGGCGGCCTCGTCGAGACGGCCAGAATTCAGATTGGCGAGCGCCTGATTGTAAAGAACGTCGGCGGGCTCGATCGTGTCGACATAGGCGTTGAGATCGATATCGTCATCCTTGGATGCACAACCTGTAATTGCCAATGCGCCGGCGATCGGAACAAGGAGAAGGGTCAGTCTGGCCTTGCCGCCAAACCGCTTATTCATCGACATTCTGCAGTTCGCCATGCTCTCTCCGGCCCCACACATAATTCAAGAGCATCACTCGCAAACCTGTTGGCCACGCTTGCGACTCATGCTCAAACAAAGTCAATCTTACCGTCGGTTGGGCGTTCATAAACCACAAGCCGAAAGAATCAGCAATCTTATTGCCATCCAATCGTCCAATTTTGTGGCGGAGCTCAAAAAGGTGGCGGAATAAGCAGGAAAGATTACTTCGGAAACCGGATAATATGCTTCAAATCATGAGGTTGAGGCAGTTGTTGAATGCAGGTTCCGCAAAGCCTTGAAGCTCGGTAATTTCACCGCTCCGCCATCTTATGAATGCCTAAGGCGATTCTGCAGGCGCTTTTGGCCCACGTACTCACGATCTTGGGCTGTCCGGCGTAATGGAGGTTCTTGTGGCAAGAAACAGGAGAAGCGCCAGCACCGCTACGCCGCCATGCACCCAATAGGCCAGGGCGTAACCGCCTATTTGAGTGAGCCAGCCGGCGACCGCATTGCTGAGTGAAGCGCCGATGCCCTGCACTGTCATGACTGCGGCAAGGCCGACATTGAAGCGTCCGGTTCCCGACAGAATCCGTTCCGCCGCGATCGGCGTCGCAATGCCGATCAGACCTGCGCCAACGCCGTCAAGGATCTGGACAGGGAAGATCGATACAAAACTTGTCAGCGTTCCGGCAATCGCGCCCCGTATGGGCAACGCAGCAAGCGCGATAATGAACACGGAGGCGAGGCCAAAGCGCCTGATCAACATTGGCGCGGCGAGCGCGGCAACGATCATCGCCAGCTGCGCGACCCCTATCGTAATCGCCGTCGTCCGAAACGGCGTCCCAAGCTGGACCGAAAAATTCTGCGCTACTAACCGGGTGATGGGTGCATTGCCAAAATGAAAGATCAGCAGCGTCACGGCAAGAAAGATCAAGCCCTTATTGTCGAAGAGCACGGCAAAGCCGGACGGGCCATTGTCGTTGTCGCGTTCAGGAACAAGGCCGCGCGCGACGTCATTGTCGATTTCATCCGGGTCGATTGCCAGTACGGCAACGATGCTGGCGACGGCGGTGATCAGCATGAGAACGACCACGCCACTTTCGCCGAACATAAGGATGGCCCCGAATGTTCCGGCCATGGAAACGACATTTCCGGCGTGGTTCCAGAATTCGTTGCTGGCCACCTGTCCTGGAAACTTCTTCTCGCCCACGAGGCCAAGCGTGAGGCCCATGAGCGCCGGGCCGATAATCGCGCCGACAATAGCGGTCGCAGACTGGCCACCGAACACCGACAGATTATCGGGGCTGACAAGTGTCCAAAGCGCACCGGCATTGACCAGCACGACAGGCACAATGATCAGCAGTCGCTTATGCCGCGACGCGTCCACCATGGCCCCAAACAAGGGCGTCGCCACCATTCCGAGTATGCCGCCAATCATCGCTATGAAGCCGAGCGTTACCGGCGTCCATCCGCGCGTTGCCAGAAACCCGTCAAGAAACGGACCAAGCCCATCGCGCGCATCGGCCAAGAAGAAGTTCAGCATGGCAAGTGCAATGAGCGAACGGCTGGCTAGCGATGTCTTTAATTCCGAATTCACGACCGGCTCCACGAGGTCGGTCGCGCTGGACCTGCGGATGCCGACAGCGTTACTCGTTGCATGGACATACGGCCGTTAAAAGCCCTACTAAAGTCTAATCGGATTGTGCCCCTTCCGGAAAGGAAACGTGCCCGACATCGAACGTCTCACCTGGTCTGGCTGAATTTCTCTCGCCCCATAGCTGAAAGCGCACGCGCGTCCAGGTCGTCGGCTCGAAAGCAGAAATCGACGCCAACGCGCCGTTCTGCTCGACATCCTCGAACACGTCGGCGCTCTCGCGCCTGCGCAAATCCGCAAGCGGTGCATAGGCCGGCGTTTCGCGAAGTTGGCGCGTTGCTGCGACTGCTTCCCGGACGTTCCGCGCGATCTGCGCCTCCCAGACGAACCAGGTCCGGACTGCGGGCCAGCCGAACGACTGTGTCAGGTTGGCGAAACCATCTCCGCAGATAAAGTCCATCATGCCGGATTCATTGTCCCAGACGTAGAAGGGCGCGTAGAGATTTTCGGTACTTCTGCTGCCTTTACGCGCTGTCAGGTAAGCTTTGAACTTAAGGCCGGGCAGGTTATCGAGAAGCGGCCCCTTTTCGGCGATCCGTCTGTCGATGATCGACATGTCGTAGTCGGCGGGCAGCGTGAAGCTATATTGCATGGCGATCATGTCCGGGCCTCCTCGACGGCAGCGCCATCCAGCATCTGGGTTTCGCCATTGCTGAACGACCACTCGTCCCGGCTCGATGTGCTGACGATGATCATGACGTCCTCGGGTCTTACCCCCGGGGACTCTGCAAGCAATGCCACGAGCCGCTTGTAGAACGCTCTCTTGATCGCCGTGTCCCGTGGCTTGCCCGTAGTGATGGTAAAGACGACAAAATCGTCGGAGCGCGGCCCACCGAAATAGGTGCGATCGAATATGAGTTCGCCGGGGCGCAACTGGTGGATCGCCTGGAACCGATCTGCCGCGGGCACGTCGAATGTTTCCACCATTGCCTGATGCAGGCTGTCGGAAAGCCCCTTCAAATACTCCGGCGACTTTCCCTCCAGCAGTGTGATCCGAGTGAATGGCATCGTTATAGTCCTTGGATTCTTGCGCAACTTTGCTTGACCCAGCGACTATACGCGCTCATGATGGTCCTTAAAATTAGAATAATTTAAACAATTGATCCTAAAATATAGGATAGTTAAAATGCGGCAGATCACATTGGATCTCGAGGTGCTGAGGACATTCGTCGCTGGCGTCGAGCTTGGCAGCTTCGCAAAGGCTGCTGACAAGCTTGGGCGGTCGACCTCTGCGGTCAGTTCGCAATTGAGAAAATTGGAGCAGCAGGCCGGCACGGATATCTTCGTCAAGCAAGGTCGCGGTCTTGCGTTGACGGATGCCGGAGAAACCATGCTGGCTTATGCGCGCCGCCTGCTCGATCTCAATGACGAGGCTATTGTAGCGATCCACGGCAGCGAACTCGAAGGCTGGGTGCGGCTTGGCCTGCAGGAGGATTTCGGCGAGACCATTTTGCCACAGGTACTGGGCCAGTTTGCACGCGCCCATCCAAAGGTTCGCATCGAAGCCCGTGTTGCGCGCAACGCCGAATTGATCGATCGCGTCACCTCCGGGAAACTCGATCTCGCGCTCGCCTGGAGCGACGGGGCGGTTACGCCCTATTGCGAGCGCATTGCCGAGGTGCCGATGTGCTGGGTAGGTTCGGCCAATGCGTCAATTGAACGGCTGGCAGTTGCTGACGATCCTCTGCCCTTGGCCTGCCTCGAAGCGCCTTGCCTGCTGCGCACTGCCGCCACCAACGCGCTCGATCATGCCGGCATCGCCTGGCGCCTCGCCTTTACCAGCCCCAGCCTTGCCGGCCTGTGGGCGGCAACGGCGGCAGGACTGGGCGTAACTGTTCGAACACCGGTTGGACTGCCGGCCAGCGTCCAGCCTCTGGCGCCGGTTGTAAGCGGCCTGCCCGGGCTGCCGTCGCTCAGTCTCCTCCTGCATCGCTCGCAATCGCATGCCGATCCGGCGACCCTTCGCCTCGCCGCCATCATGACCGAGGCAGTGCGCAGCGCTGTTTCTGTCGACCCATAGGAGCAGACACCAGGGTAAGAATAGCGTTCCAGCGGCCGTGCTAGTGTTAGTCTGCCATCCGGCGACCGAATCCGATGAGCAATAGAAACGCTGTTTCTACGTGACGACGCCGGCGCAGCCGGCTTCAATTCATCGGACTACAGGACCCAGGGTGCGAATACCGGCGCGTTGACCGCAACAAGCGTCGCCCCGCGCGATTGGCTGCGCTTTCCGGCCATTTCCACGATCTCGAAAGCCGAATGATCCGACAGAAGCGCGCGCAGCATAGCCGCATTGAGTCGGTGTCCGCCCCGATAGGAACGGAAACAACCGATAAACGGCGCACCCGCAAGCGCAAGGTCGCCGATGGCATCGAGCGTCTTGTGACGCACGAATTCATCCTTGTAGCGCAGTCCGCCCGGATTGATCACCGAATTGTCGTCGCCGATGACGAGCGAGTTGTCGAGCGAGGAACCGAGCGCCAGCCCGGCGGCCCAGAGCTTTTCGACATCGCGCATGAACCCGAAGGTGCGCGCCCGTGCGATCTCCTTGCGGAAGGTCCTCTCGTCCATATCGGCGGCAAATTTCTGGCGGCCGATAACCGGCGTCTCGAAATCGATCTCAACCTCGTAGCGCGTGCCGTCATGCGGCCGAAACTCGGCCCAGGAAGCGCCCGACTCGATCCGCGTCGGCTTGAGAATGCGGATGAAACGGCGCTTGGCCGCCTGGCGCACAAATCCGGCCTCTTCGAAGGCATCGAGAAAGGCGAGCGACGTTCCGTCGAGGATCGGCACTTCCGGCCCATCGATTTCGATGGTCATGTTGTCGATGCCCGCGCCCGCAATCGCAGCCATGACATGCTCGACAGTGCTGATGGTGAGACCGGCGCCATTCGTCAGTGTCGTCGAAAGATCGGTCGTCCCGACTTGCGACACCAGCGCCTTGATCGGGTGCGTATCGCCCTTGCCGTCCACCCGGTGGAACACGATGCCGGTATCTGGATCGGCGGGCAGGAAGGTCAGGCTGACGGGGGCGCCGCTATGAACGCCCGCTCCGGAAAGCGTGATGCGTCCTGCAATCGTCGTCTGGAAATCGCGCATTGAACCCCTTGCCTGTGAACTTGCCGGATCGATATCCGGTCTGGACATCTGACTGACGCGCGGCGTTGCCGCGGAATCAACCACCCTGTCTTATTGCAGCGCAAGATACAGATGGCGCCTTGCGAAGCAAAATCACGGTTTCGGGACATTTGTAACGAAACCGCCATGCGTGCAGCTAAGTCGTTTTCATGCCAATTCAATGGTTTTAAAGAGAAATTCCGCCACGATTTGAGTGGCGGAATTCATATTCGTTAATAATCCGTGATCAGATCAGTTGGCCTGCCGGCGCAGGAAGGCCGGAATTTCCAACTGGTCGTCTTCGGAAGCCTGACGCGACTGCGACTGCACGCGGCCCTGATCGTCGAGCTGTCCACGGCGTGGCGCGTAGATCGACGCATCCTGTGACAGCGGGCGGCGCGGCTCGGCCGGGCGCATTGCCGGTTCGCGCGGCTGCGCCGGCTCGAGGCGTGCGGTCTCGTCTTCGCGGCGGGTCAGACCGGCGGTCAGGCGCTTGAGGAGGCCCATCGGTCCGCGGTCTTCCTGCGGCTCGTAAGCGGCCTGCTCGCGGCCATGATCGCGCGACGCCATATCCCGTGCGCTGAGTTCCGCCTGAACGACAGGCGGGAAATCGGCGACGTTGGGCATGCGCGGCGCAGCAGGCTGCACGGGAGCGGCCTGCATTTGCGGCTGCGGTGCCGGCTGATGCACGGGCTGAACCGGTGCGGCAGCGATCGGTGCATCGAAGACTTCCGGTGCAGGCGCCTGGAAGATCCGGCTTTGCGGACGGAACTCTTGCTCGATTGGCTGGGGTGCGCGCTGCGGAACGTCGTGTTCGGCGGCGCGGATCACATCGGCGACCGGATCGGCGGTGCGGGCGGCCGGCTGCTGGACAAACGGACGGGTCACGGTCTCGACCCTTGCCGCCGGCAGCGGCGCGGGCTTCGCCACAGGCTTCATGGGCTGGCGAAATTCGATCGGCGCAGGCGCCGATTCCCCAACCTGCTTGTCGATGCCGGTAGCGACGACCGAAACGCGGATGATGCCTTCGAGGCTTTCATCGAACGTGGCGCCGAGGATGATGTTGGCATCCTGGTCGACTTCTTCGCGGATACGCGTTGCCGCCTCGTCCACCTCGAACAGCGTCATGTCACGGCCCCCGGTGATCGAGATCAGGAGGCCCTTGGCGCCGCGCATCGAGGTTTCGTCGAGGAGCGGGTTGGCGATCGCAGCTTCCGCGGCAGCCATTGCGCGGCCATCGCCCGAAGCTTCGCCAGTGCCCATCATGGCCTTGCCCATCTCGCGCATCACCGAGCGAACGTCGGCGAAATCGAGATTGATGAGGCCTTCCTTGACCATGAGGTCGGTAATGCAGGCAACGCCCGAATAGAGGACCTGGTCGGCCATCGCGAAAGCGTCGGCAAAGGTCGTCTTGTCATTGGCGATGCGGAAGAGGTTCTGGTTTGGAATGACGATGAGCGTATCGACATTCTTCTGCAGGTCGGCAATGCCCATGTCGGCGGTGCGCATGCGGCGCTGACCTTCGAAATGGAACGGCTTGGTGACGACGCCGACGGTGAGGATGCCCTTTTCACGCGCCGCGCGGGCAACGACCGGAGCAGCGCCCGTACCCGTACCGCCGCCCATACCGGCGGTAACGAAGCACATATGTGTGCCCGACAGATGATCAATGATCTCGTCGATGCACTCTTCGGCGGCTGCGCGGCCGACTTCCGGCTGCGATCCAGCGCCGAGGCCTTCGGTAACGGCAGCGCCCAGCTGAATGAGGCGTTCCGCCTTCGATTGCGACAGCGCCTGTGCGTCGGTATTGGCCACAACAAATTCAACACCGCGCAAGCCGGCATTGATCATGTTATTGACCGCATTGCCACCGCCACCGCCAACACCGAACACGGTGATGCGGGGCTTAAGCTCGGTAATATCCGGCTTTTGCAGATTGATGCTCATGTGTCTCGTTCCTTTTCGTCCTTACCGCCTCGCCGCTGCGGCATTTTCTTTTGGGTTTCCCCGATTGATCAAAAACTCTCTCTCAGCCACTGGCCGATACGCTGAAAACGCCCACCTGTACCTGTCATCAGCGATGATGAACCGGCCTTTACAGAACGCTCCTCGATGCCTGCTACCTGCGGATAGATCAAAAGACCGACCGCTGCGGAGAAGGCCGGACC
This sequence comes from Phyllobacterium sp. CL33Tsu, assembly GCF_900113985.1. Lineage (NCBI taxonomy): Bacteria > Pseudomonadati > Pseudomonadota > Alphaproteobacteria > Hyphomicrobiales > Phyllobacteriaceae > Phyllobacterium > Phyllobacterium sp. CL33Tsu. The sequence continues at coordinate 545,579 of NZ_FORJ01000002.1, forward strand.
CTTGGCTGCTTCGGGAAGCCCCGTAACGCCGAGAGGACGACCTATGCGCACATTGCGAGCCAGGATGCGGCGGGCGACTTCCGGCAGCCCTGCCAACTGACTGGCTCCACCTGTAAGTACGACGCGCTTGCCGACGATCTGCCCATAACCTGACTGATTGAGACGGTCGCGCGCAAGCTCCAGCGTCTCCTCGACGCGGGCGCGGATGATGCGCGTGAGCACGGCACGCGGATATTGATTGGGGACATCCCGAGCATCGTTGCCGAGCGGCGACACGCTGATGAGATCGCGATCGTCGGCCGCGCTCGGCAGGGCCGAACCGTGCATCACCTTGAGCCGCTCGGCATCGTCCATGTGCGCGGAGAGGCCGCGTGCGACGTCCATCGTCACGTGATTGCCGCCGATGGCGATGGCATCGGCATGAATGAACTTACCCTCGGAGAAGACGGAGATGGTGGTCGTGCCGCCGCCCATGTCGATGCAGGCAGCACCCATCTCGGCTTCGTCGTCGACGAGGGCCGAAAGGCCGCTGGCATACGGTGTCGCGATCATCGCCTCAACCGAAAGATGGCAGCGATTGACACAAAGCTCGAGGTTGCGCAGCGGCGCAGCATCAGCCGTCAGCACGTGCATATCGACCCCGAGTGTATCGCCGATCATGCCGAGCGGATCGCGGATGCCGCGCTCGCCATCGAGACCGTAGGCAACCGGCAGGGAGTGGACGAGATGCCGTTCGGTGGCAAGCGCCTGCTTGGCGCCGGCGGCAAGAACGCGGCGGATGTCGGCCTGGTCGACTTCATGGCCACCAAGATTGATGCTGGCGGAGAACGTCTCGCTCTTGAGCCGGCCGGACGAAATATTGACGATCATCGAGTCGACCGTGAGGCCTGCCATGCGCTCCGCCGCATCGACGGCAAGGCGGATCGCCTGTTCGGCCGCATCGAGATTGACGATGACACCGGACTTGATGCCACGCGACTTCTGGTGACCGATGCCAAGCACTTCAATGCGATGGGTTCGGCCAGGCAGAAGCGCGCTTTCCTCGCGCGGACGCAACCGCGCAATAATGCAGCAGACCTTGCTCGATCCGATGTCGAGAACCGTCAAGGAGCGCGTCCGCTTGGCGGATGGCGCTCCATTCGAGGTGCTCTTTCCGTTCAGAATACTCATACACGCTTCTCCGAACGCTTTGGCGCCTTGTCCCGCGCCTTCAAATACTCAACACGCTGCATCATCGCGTCGGGCGTCAGCCGCACAACGACGCGGTCTGTCAAACGCATGTCCACCGAAGCGATGTCGCGCGACAGAATGCCGGACTTGTTGTCCATATCGACGATGTCGGCGAGCGCTTGCTTGATCTGCCCCTCGGGCAGCATCACCGTCACGCCATTCTTCAAGAACAGGTCCCAGCGACGATCGCCAACACGCGCATAGGCTTTTGCCTCAGCTGCGATCTGCGGGTACGCCGCCATCTGCGCAAACAGCAGCTTCGCCTGCTTTTCAGCACCGGCGCCGATAACCAGCGGTAGCGAGGCGCTGCGTCCGCCCGTATAGGGGACGATCACGCGGCCATCCGCATCGATCACCGAAAGCTCGGAGCCGTTTTGCCAGACCGCCAGCGCGGTGCGCTCGTGGATCGAGATCTGGATGGTGTTGGGATAGACCTTGAAAACATCGACGGATTCGACCCAGGGCAGCGTCGCAACCGCCTTTTGCGCATCCGCTGCGCTCAGTCCGACCAGCGAGGTCTCCCCGTCGAGCCCGAGCGCACCGAGGACATCGATCTCCGAGGTTTCGCTGTTTCCAACCACCTTCACGTCTTCGATGGCAAAGCCGAAGGTCGAAGTCGTTACTTTCACGACCTCTGGGGCATGCCCGCCGAGGATCGCACCATAGGCGCCGGTCAAGGCAAAGAAGGCAACCGCGCCGATGGTGCCAACATGATTGGGGATCGTGAGCTCGCCCTCGACGAGGCGCGAGAAGACGCGGACCGGCTTGCGCAAAAATTTCGGCAGGACGACGCGGAAGCGGCCAAAACCCGCCGTGCGGTCCGAACCGACCGTCACTGCAGCGCGCGGATGCGCATTTTTAGCCTTCAACGCAAACACGATGCGTCCTCCACCATCCAACTCAACAATTCACCGAAGGTATGCCCCGCAGCTTTGGCGATATCCGGTACAAGGGATGTTGGCGTCATGCCGGGCTGGGTGTTCACTTCCAGCCAGATAAGCTCGCCATCTTCGGAAAAACGGTCGTCATAACGGAAGTCCGACCGGCTAATTCCTTTACATCCAATTGCCTGATGCGCCTTGAGTGCCAGTGTTTGTACTTTTTGGTAAATTTTTAGTGAAATTTTAGCCGGCACTACATGATTTGATCCGCCGGTAACGTATTTTGAATCATAATCGTAGAACTGGTGGCCAACGGGGATGATTTCGCACACGCCGATGGCGACATCGCCCATGACAGCGCAGGTCAATTCGCGGCCGTGAATGTAGCGCTCGACCATGACCGTATCGCCATATTTCCAGTCCGGCGATGTGATGACCTGCGGCGGATGCGATTGATCCTCCTTGACGATAACGACGCCAAAGCTCGAACCTTCGTTGACCGGCTTAACGACATAGGGTGGCTTCATCGGATGCGCCGACGTGAAGTCGAACCGGTTCATCACCTTCGCTTCCGCGACAGGCACGCCTGCCGCCCTGGCAACGATTTTCGCCTGCTGCTTGTCCATAGCAAGCGCCGAGGCCAACACGCCAGAATGGGTATAGGGAATTTCAAGAAATTCGAGGATGCCCTGGATCGTACCGTCCTCGCCGAAGGGGCCGTGAAGGGCATTGAAGGCGACGTCGGGCCGAAGATCGTTCAGGATGCTGGCGATGTTGCGGTCGACGTCGACGCGGGTGACGGCATAGCCTTCGGCCTCCAAAGCATCGGCGCAGGAATTGCCGGACGAAAGGCTCACCGGACGCTCCGATGAAAAGCCGCCCATCAGCACTGCAACATGCTTTTTCGCCATCAAGGCATCCCCTCGAATTTCCCCATCAACGCGAAAAAAGACATGAGTCCGGGCACGTCCGGCGGCCGGGACCGCAGACACCCAAGGCTGGCAAAAAAAGCAGCCGACTCAAATCAGTTAACGCTTGTCCCTAAAGAATCAGAGAGTTGATTCGCTGACAAGCCCTCAATGATTCAACAATGAAATTCGGCGTAAAAAAATGCGGGTATTCAGGCAGCGCGTGCGGCGGCTTCGATGGCTTCCGCCACCCACTCATTGAGGCTCTTGTTTTCAGATGCCGCGGCCAAAACGGCAGCCTCGTGGATTTCCGCAGGGAGCCTGACATTGAAACGTCCCGAGTACTCACGGAACGGGGCGATACCCTTTTCCGCGCACATATCGAGGTAGACCTTTAGCGACCGGCGGCCTTCCTCCATCAACCCTTCAACACTATCCGCATAGAAATCGGCCCCTCCGGACAGACCGAGAAACTCGCCCCGGATCATCTCGATATCCGGGTCGTAGGAAACGACTGCCTTGTGGCCTTCAATCTGGATAACGTTCTTCATGGCCTTATACCGTGGCTCTCCAACCATTTTCGAATGCTTGCAATGGCGCCCTTGTCGGTATCCGGTGAAGGATGCGGACGGTGGAATACCCTGATTTCACCGAACAAAAAGACGCCAATACGCGACCCTTCGCGCTCCGTGATTTCAGCGCCCAAACCCAGCAATAGAGCCTCGACATCCGACCAGCGAATGGAGCCGCTGGCCGGCCGCGCAAATATTTGCTGCAGGGTCACGCGATGGCGACGCTTTAGATTTAGTACCATATTTAAGTACCACTGAAAATTGATTTTTTGGCAAAGGATTGTAAAAGCTAATTAAAAAAACGTCGGTCCTACAACAACTGCCCCATGAATTCCTGCACATCCTGGCCGGTACGGAACCGGCCCAACCGCTTGATCTCCCAATGGAGACGGATGCCGGAATTCTTCAGGACATTGGCGCGGATCGTCTCGCCCAGGGTCTCGAGATCGTGTCCGCTCGCTGTGCCGGTGTTGATCATGAAATTGCAGTGCATGGGCGACATCTGGGCGCCGCCGATCATCAATCCGCGTCCGCCGGCCTTGTCTATTTCCTTCCAGGCCGATGACCCTTCCGGGTTCTTGAAGGTCGAGCCGCCGGTTTTTTCGCGTATCGGCTGGACTGTCTCGCGATGGTGCTGAACCGCGTCCATCGCCGCCTGAATCTCAGCCCTGTCGCCGGGCGTGCCTTCGAACAGCGCCGAGGTGAAGATCAGATCGCTCGCCGCACCCGAATGGCGGTAGGCGTAGCCCATGTCGGCATTGGAAAGCACATGAAGCTCGCCCTTGCGGTCGAGCGCGCGCACCTCGACAACGCGTTCGCGCGTTTCGACGCCGTTCGCACCCGCATTCATGCGCAAGGCTCCACCTATACCGCCGGGGATGCCGTGGTAGAAATGAAAGCCGGCAATTCCGGCTTCAAGCGCTGCGGCAGCAACGCGCTTGTCCGGCGTTGCTGCGCCTGCGCGCAGTTGCACGTCACCGACCCGCTCGACCTCGCCAAACCCTTTGGCGGAGAGGCGAACGACGAACCCAGGGATACCGCCATCGCGCACCAGAAGGTTGGAACCGATGCCGACCGTGAGGATAGGATACTCAGCAGGTACTGCTTTCAAGAATTCGGCAAGATCTTCTTCATCCGCTGGCTGGAACATGACCTCGGCCGGCCCCCCCGCGCGAAACCAGGTGACTTTCTCCATGCCCATATTGGGCGTCAAGCGGCCACGCAGCTTCGAAAATCGATCGCCCAGCTTCTTCAGCAGGGCCTCGCCGTCAACCAGTGAGTACATATTATCCTTCCAACGGTTCACAGCGCCGCACATCCCGCTGGCGGCGCAACCGCCAAATCTAGATCGCCGCCAGTTCCTTTGGCAAGGCATAGGCCCATTGCGTGATATTGCCGGCACCGAGAAAAATGACGAAATCGTCAGGCTTGGCAATCTGGGCAATCAGGGGCGCGATTTCCTGGGGCCCGCTGATATAGCGCGCGTCTCTGTGAGCGGCGGTGCGGATGCGCGAAACCAGAGCTTCGGAATTGACGCCCTCGATCGGATCCTCGCCCGCCGTATAGACCGGCGCCACGATAACCGTATCGGCATCGTTGAAGCAGGCGGCAAAGTCGTCAAAAAGGCTGGCGAGCCGGGTAAAGCGATGCGGCTGCATGATGGCGATGACCCTGCCCTTGGCGGAATCGCGCGCCGCCCGCAGCACGGCCTTTATCTCGACCGGGTGATGGCCGTAGTCGTCGAAAATCTCGACGCCCTGCCACGAGCCCGTATGGGTGAACCGACGCTTGACGCCGCCGAACGATGCGAGCCCCTTCTTGATGTCCTCGGCCGAAATGCCAAGCTCATTGGCGACGGCGATTGCAGCCGTGGCGTTCGACACATTGTGCCGGCCGGGCATTGGCAGATGCAGACCTTCGATCACCGTTGTATCGCCGGTCTTGCGCTTGGCGATCTGGACATCGAATGTAGAGCTTGCGCCATTGACGGCAAGATTGACGAAGCGCACATCGGCCTGCGGATTTTCACCATAGGTGATGACCCGGCGGTCCTCGATGCGCGAGACCAGGGACTGCACCTCCGGATGGTCGAGGCACATGACGCCGAAGCCATAGAACGGCACGTTCTCGACGAACTGGCGGAAAGCCTCCCGCACGCGGTCGAAGGTCCCGTAATGATCGAGATGCTCCGGATCGATATTGGTCACGACTGCAATGTCGGCGGGAAGCTTCAGAAACGTGCCGTCGCTTTCGTCCGCCTCGACGACCATCCAGTCGCCCTCACCCATGCGTGCATTCGTACCGTAGGCGTTAATGATGCCGCCATTGATCACAGTCGGATCGAGATTGCCGGCGTCGAGCAGCGTTGCCACCATCGAGGTGGTCGTGGTCTTGCCATGTGTGCCGCCAATGGCAACCGCCTGACGGAAACGCATCAATTCGGCGAGCATTTCAGCGCGGCGAACGACGGGCAGCAGCTTTTCGCGCGCCGCGACGAGTTCCGGGTTGGATTTTCGGATCGCCGTCGAGACGACCACCACTTCTGCGTCGCCGAGATTGTCGGCCGCGTGACCGACGAAGACCTCGATGCCTTTCTCGCGCAGACGCTGCACATTGGCGCTGTCGGACTGGTCCGATCCCTGCACCTTGTAGCCGAGATTATGCAGGACCTCGGCAATGCCGCTCATGCCGATACCGCCGATACCGATGAAATGAACGAGACCTATGTTGAGCGGCATCTTCATGGACGCACTCCTTTTTTGAATTTTTCGACGCTTTGGCCGGTTGCAATAGCCTCTGCGAGGTCTGCAAGCAACCTTGTCGCCTCCGGCTTGCCGGTGCTTCGGGCTTTCTCTGCGGTCATTGCCAGCCGGTCGGGCTCGTTCATGGCATTGGCAAGGATCGAGGCGATGCGTTCCGGCGAGAGTTCCGACTGCTTGATCACTTCCGCGCCGCCGGCCGCCGCGAGCGCCGCGGCATTGGCCGCCTGGTCATGGTCGAGCGCATGCGGAAACGGCACGAGCACGGCCGGTCGTCCAATGGCTGCGATCTCCGAAACCGTCGACGCCCCCGACCGCGAGAGGACGAAATGCGCCTCGGCGATGCGGTGGGGCATATCCTTGAAGAAGGGAGCGACCTCCGCCCTGATGCCGAGCGCATCGTAGGCGGCGCGAACCTTCGCTTCGTCTTCGGGGCGGGCTTGCTGCGTCACCACCAGACGCGCCCGGTTCTCGCGCGACAGCAGTTCGATCGCCGCGGGGACCGCCGCCGAGAAATATTGCGCGCCCTGACTGCCGCCAAAGACGAGGAAACGGAACGGCCCCGATACCTGCGCTGGCTCATAGGTTTTCCCGACCTCGGCCAGAACCTCGGGGCGCACGGGATTGCCCGTCAACACCGTCTTCTGCGCGAATGGGCCGCCATTGTCGGGCAGGAAGCCACCGGCAATTGCGGTCACGCGCGCCGCAAGCGCCTTGTTGGCGCGGCCCATGACCGCATTCTGCTCGTGAATGAGCGTCGGTATCTGCAGCGACGTTGCCGCATAGAGCGGCGGCAGCGTTGGATAGCCGCCAAAGCCGGCGACGAGCTTCGGCTTCATCGCCCGAAACAGCTTGCGTGAATCGAGATTGCCCTGCCACAGGGTCCAGAAAGTCCTGGCGAGCGAAAAGGGATTGCGCCCGCCAATGGTGGCCGAACGTACGACGTGAATTGCTTTTGCCGGAAATGCACCGGTAAACCGCTCCGCCCGGTCGTCCGTGGCAAGATGAACTTCCCAATCGCGGGCGATCAACTCATGTGCGAGCGCCTGAGCCGGGAAAAGATGACCGCCGGTTCCGCCGGCGGCAAGAAAGATAATCCCCTTTGCCATGACCCCTCAGCGTGCGCCGGCCATGGAAGGCATGTTCGCGCTGCCGAGCGTGGCCGACCGCCGCGCTTCAGGTCTGCGCCGCGTCAGAGCAAGCAGCAGCCCTGTGGATATGGCGACCGAGATAAGCGACGAGCCGCCATAGGAAATGAATGGCAGGGTCATGCCCTTGGCCGGCATCAGGTGGAGATTGACGGAGATATTGATGATCGACTGGAAGCCGAAGAGAATGACGAGACCTGACACTGCAAGGCGGGTGAAGTCGTCCCGCTCCTTGAGTGCAATCGTCAGCCCGCGAATGACGATGAAGGCGAAGATCGCCACAATGAGCAGGCACAAGGCAATGCCGTACTCTTCAGCTGTCACCGAGAAGATGAAGTCCGTATGGCTGTCAGGGATGATGCGCTTGATCGTGCCTTCACCTGGTCCCTGCCCGAACCAGCCGCCGCGTATGATCGCCTCGCGGCCAGCATCGACCTGGAACGTGTCGCCTTCACCGGTCAAAAATCGGTCGATACGACCGGCGACGTGCGGAAACACCGTATAGGCGCCGAAGAACCCGACCATGCCGAGCACGCCGAGGCTGATGATCCAAAGCCACGGGACCCCTGCCATGAAGAACATGGCGCCCCAGGTGCCTGCCGTAAGGATCGTTTGTCCAAGATCGGGCTGCGCCACCAGAAGCGCGGCCACCACGCCGAAGAGCATCATGGAGAAGAGATTGCCGGGAATATCCTTGTGGCGCTCGTTCTCGGCGAAGAGCCAGGCACAGACGATGACGAACGCCGGCTTCATGAATTCCGACGGCTGGATCGAAACGCCGGCAAGCGAAACCCAGCGCCGCGCGCCCTTGACCTCGATGCCGAACAACAGCGCCCCTACCATCGCGACGAGTGAAACGCCGAGCAAGATGATGGCGAAGCGGCGGATGGTGCGCGGCGCCATGAATGACACGGCGAACATCACGACAACTGCCGGCACCATGAACATCGACTGGTGCTTGACGAAGTAGAAGCTCTCAAGGCCGATGCGTTCGGCAACGGCGGGGCTTGCGGCAAAAGACAAGAGAATCCCGAGGCCCATCAGCGCCAGGCAGGCCGCCAGCAGAAATCGGTCTATTGTCCACCACCAGTCGGCGACGGGACCACGGTCAATACGACTAACCATCTATGCCTCCAATTGGTGATGCGCCCTCAAGCGCGAGGACGGCGGAGCGAAATGCCTCGCCGCGTTTTTCAAAGTTCTGAAACTGGTCGAAGCTGGCGCAGGCCGGCGAAAGCAGCACGACAGGTTCGCCGGAGCCGTCGCTGGCGGCATCGCGAGCGGCATGTTCGACGGCAGCTGCGATCGTGCCGGAAATCTCGAAGGGCGCTGCATCGCCGAGCGTCGCGGCAAATTGCGGAGCGGCTTCTCCAATAAGATAGGCCTTGGCAATGCGCGGAAAGAAGCCCGCTAGCGAGGCAATGCCGCCCTCCTTGGGCAGGCCGCCGGCGATCCAGTAGATGCGTGGAAACGACGACAGTGCCGGCGCCGCCGCGTCGGCATTGGTGGCCTTGGAATCGTTTACGAACAGGGTATTGCCGAGCTTGGCCACCTGCTCCATGCGGTGCGCAAGACCCGGGAAGGTGCGCAGGCCCGCATTGATCTCTTCTATCGACAGCCCGACTGAGAGGCAGGCAGCAAGCGCGGCAAGCGCATTCTGCGCATTGTGCTCGCCCCTGAGCGAACCGATGCCGGCAAGAGTGGCGACTACCGACGCATCGCCGTTCCTGGCGCGGACGAGATCGGAGCCCTTGGCGAAATAGCCGTTCTCGATGGGCATGCGCTTGGAGATGCGAATCACATGCTTGCCGGTCCGCTCCAGCCGCTCCGCTATCGCCGCGCAGTAGCTGTCATCGACACCGACAATCGCCGTTTCGCTTCCTGCCACCAGACGTTCCTTGATCTCGGCGTAGTGCTGCATCGTGCCGTGCCGGTCGAGGTGATCCGGGGTCAGATTGAGGAGTATGCCTGCCGTCGGATTGAGGGATGGCGCAAGGTCGATCTGGTAGGACGAGCATTCGACGACATAGAAGCGATTATCCGCCGGCGGCTCCAGCGTCATGACCGCCGTGCCGATGTTGCCGCCAAGTTGTACGTCCCGGCCCGAAGCCTTGATGATATGGGCGATGAGGGCAGTTGTCGTCGACTTGCCGTTGGTGCCGGTGATGGCGATAAACGGGCTTTTCTTGCCGGCGCGATTGCGCTCGCGCACGAAAAGCTCGACGTCGCCGATGATCTCAACGCCGGCTGCTTTCGCAAGATCGACGCTCCAGTGCGGGCGCGGATGTGTCAGCGGTACGCCGGGCGACAGGACGAAGGAGGAAAACTGCTTCCAGTCGACGTTCCGAAGATCGCCGGTTTCGATGCCGGCGCTTTGCGCCTTCCTGACGCTTTCCGGGTTGTCGTCCCATGCAACAATTCTGGCTCCGCCCGCGGCGATCGCCTGCGCGGTCGCAATGCCCGACCCGCCGAGCCCGAAGAGCGCGATGGTCTTGTCCTTCATGGAATGGGCGGGGATCATGCGGCCTACCGGAGCTTGAGCGTCGAAAGGCCGATCAGCGCGAGAATGACGGCGATGATCCAGAAGCGGATCACGACCTGGCTCTCGGTCCAGCCCTTCTTTTCGAAATGATGGTGGATCGGCGCCATCAAGAAAACGCGCTTGCCGGTCATCTTGAACGACGCCACCTGGATGATCACGGACATGGCTTCCATGACGAAGACGCCGCCGATGATGGCAAGAACGATCTCGTGCTTGGTTGCGACGGCAACAGCCCCGATGAGACCGCCAAGCGCCAGCGAGCCGGTGTCGCCCATGAAGATGGCGGCGGGAGGCGCGTTGAACCAGAGGAACCCAAGGCCCGCGCCGATGACGGAGCCAAGGACGACGGCGAGCTCGCCGGTGCCGGGCACGAAGTGAATTTGCAGATAGTCGGCGAAAATCGCGTTACCGGAAAGGTACGCGATGACGCCGAAGGAAGCTGCGGCGATCATCACCGGGACGGTTGCAAGACCATCGAGACCATCGGTGAAATTGACGGCGTTACCCGCGCCGACCATGACAAAGGCAGCAAACGGGATGAAGAAGATGCCGAGATTGATGATGAACTGCTTGGCGAAGGGAAAGGTTAGCGACGACGAAAACGGTTCCTGTCCCGCCCACATGATGCCGAGACCGGCCAGGCCCGCGATCAGGAACTCGATGCCGAGACGCCCGCGGGCCGAAAACCCCTTGAACGATTGTTTGCTGACCTTGAGGTAATCGTCGTAGAAGCCGATGGCGCCGAAGCACAGCGCGACGAGCAAAACGATCCACACATAGACATTCGACCAGTTGGCCCAGAGCAGCGACGACAGGAGAATCCCGGTCATAATCATGAGGCCGCCCATGGTTGGCGTGCCGGCCTTCTTGAAGTGCGTCTGCGGGCCGTCGGCGCGAATCGGCTGGCCGCGGCCCTGTCTGATACGCAGCGAGTCGATAATGCGGGGTCCGAACAGAAAAACGATGAGCGCCGAGGTAATCAGCGCACCGCCGGTCCGAAACGTAATATAGCGGAACACGTTCAGCGCCTGGATATGTTCCGCCAGACCGGCGAGATAATAAAGCATGTGGCTAGAGCCCTTTCCCCATCCCCGCAGCTTACTCGGCTGGACCGGCAGGCTCGATGGAATTGTATTTCTGCAAGAGCGTTTTAACGATCTGGGAGAATCCCGTCCCCTTGGATGACTTGATCATGATCACGTCACCAGCCCGGATCGTCTTCAGCAATTGCGGTTGCAGTTCCTCTACGCTCTGCCTGTATTCGGCATGAAATTCAACCGGCATGGCCGCCTTGAGCGCCGCCATTTCAGGACCGCCGAGAAAAACCATGTTGATATGGTTGTCGGCAATCACTGAAGCGAGTTCCGCATGAAGTTTCGGCGCCTGCTTGCCGAGTTCGAGCATGTCGCCGAGCACCGCGATGCGCCGCCCGCGTCCGGTCGGCGTTGCCGCCGCAAGCAGTTCGATCGCGGCGCGCATGGAGGCCGGGTTGGCATTGTAGCTCTCGTCGATCAGCGTGAATGTACCCTTTGCCACTTCCAGCGTATGGCGCGCGCCGCGCCCGCTTTCCGGGCGCAGAGAGGCAAGAGCAAGCGTCGCCTGGGCCATGTCTGCACCGGCAAGATGCGCCGCGCCGAGGACGCCAAGAACGTTCTGCACAATATGTCGGCCGGGCGCTCCGATCTTGACCACGGCTTCCTCGCCGGCGAGCCGCGCTGTCATGCAGGAACAATCGCCAAGGAGTTTCAATTTGATCAGTCTGTAATCTGCCCGGGCGTTCTCACCAAAGGTCTTGATGTGCTCGACGCCCGCATCCTTCGCCATTTTCTCGAGCAGTTTGAAATGCTTGTCGTCTCGGTTGAGAAGCGCGTAGCCGCCGGGAACGACGCCTTCGAAAATCTCCGCCTTGGCGGCTGCGATCTCCTGAAGATTCTTGAAATGACCGAGATGCGCCGCCGCAATGAGCGTGATCAGCGCGACGTGCGGGCGCACCATCTTGACCAGCGGGCGGATTTCGTCGGGATGGTTCATGCCGATCTCGAACACACCGTAATCGGTATCGGCCGGCATGCGGGCGAGCGTCAGCGGTACACCCCAGTGGTTGTTGAAGGACGCCGCCGAGGCATGAACCTTCCCGCTGGTGGCAAGCACATGCCGCAGCGCTTCCTTGGTCGTAGTCTTTCCAACCGAACCGGTCACCGCGATAATCTGCGCATTGGAGCGCGCGCGTGAAGCAATGCCGAGCCGGGTCATGGCCGCGAGCACGTCATCGACGACGATCATCGGCGCCTTCAACTTGCCGAGCGCCGGCAGTTTCGCTTCCGCAACGACAAGCAGCGCCGCGCCCGCAGCGACCGCCGCGGTGGCGAAATCGTGTCCGTCGAGCGCGTCACCCTTGATGGCGAAGAAAGCCTCGCCCTGCTTCAGGGTACGGGTATCGATGGAAATGCCGGTGATGCCCTCTGGCAACTTGCCGACGGGCCGCCCGTTCATCGCTTCGATCATGGCATCGGAGGTCCAGAGCAGGCTCATGCGCCGCTCTCCCGTGCCAGACGGTCTTTCAGCGCCGAGCCGACTTCTGCATGATCGGAGAACGGCAGAACGACATCGCCGACTGTCTGGCCTTCTTCATGGCCCTTGCCGGCCACGATCAGCGTGTCGCCGGATTTCATCATCGAAACCGCATGGCGGATCGCTTCGCGGCGGTCGGCGATTTCTATGGCGCCCGGCGCTGCCGCAAGTATTTCGGCGCGAATAGTGGCGGGCACTTCTGAACGCGGATTGTCGTCGGTGACGATGACCACGTCGGCGAGGCGCGTCGCGATCTCGCCCATCATCGGGCGCTTGCCTTTGTCGCGGTCGCCGCCGCAGCCAAAGACGACGATGACGCGGCCGGTCGTGAACGGACGCACCGACGCGAGGACGTTTTCCAACGCGTCAGGCTTGTGGGCGTAATCGACATAGGCGGGCGCACCCTCCTCTGTCGCACCGACGAGGTCGAGCCGCCCCGGCGCGCCCTTTAGGCGCTCGAGGCCGCGCACGGCCGCTGCGGGCGGAACGCCGGTGGCAATAGCAAGGCCCGCCGCGACAAGGCCGTTCGCCACCTGGAAGTCGCCGGCGAGCGGCAGGGTAATCTCGAAGATTTCCCCGGCGATGTGCATCTCGACGTGTTGGCGGAAGCGCTCGTGCTCGACGCGTTTCAAGGTGATGAAATCGCCTTTGCGGCCGACGGTGAGCACCTTGCAGCCAGCGTCAGTGGCAGCAGCGATCGTCGGCTTGGAAAAGGCGTCATCGGCAAAAATGACCGCCGGCGCACCCTTCGGCAGCAGTTCCGTGAAGAGCCGCAGCTTGGCGGCGTGATATTCCTCGACCGTCGCATGGTAGTCCATGTGGTCGCGGCCGAGATTGGTGAAGGCGCCGGCCGAGAGACGCACGCCGTCGAGGCGGCGCTGGTCGAGACCATGCGAGGATGCCTCCATGGCGGCATGGGTAACGCCCTCATCGACGAGCTCGCTGAGCAGCTTGTGGAGTTCGACCGGGTCGGGCGTCGTCAGCGAACCATAATCGTCGCGCTTGGGCGATACGACACCGGTGGTGCCGATGCTGGCGGAGGCAAAGCCCGCCTGCGCCCAGATCTGGCGGGTGAAGGATGCGACCGACGTCTTGCCGCTCGTGCCGGTGATCGCCACCATCACATCCGGTTGAAGCTTGTAAAAGCTTGCCGCAGCAAGCGCGAGCGTGCGGCGTGGATCGTCGACATAAACGATCGGAACGGCAATCTTGCCAAGCTTCGCACCCTTGGAGGTAACAATGATCGCGGCCCCGCGCGACGCCGCGTCCGCCGCATAGGTTGCGCCATCGGCTTTGGAGCCTTTCAGCGCGGCAAACAGAAAACCGCGTTCCACTTTGCGCGAATCCGACGTCAATCCGGTTATCGTCTTATCGCCGAGTTCGGAGATAGCGATTTCAGGAATTCCGTTCAGATCTTTAAGTTGCATGGCCGCAGTGGAACCCATTTTCAAAAACTTTTCATCTCATAAGGTCAAGAATCACCGATTCTGCTCGCAAAACGCATCGTTTTGAGTCGTTTCTGGGGCATTCGCGAGCGAAGCTGTGGCTATTCATCGAACGACACCATCGTTGGCGCTGCCATGTTCTCTTCCTTGAAATCCGGCTTGACGCCGAGGAACGATGCCGAACGGCGAATAATGTCCGCAACCATCGGCGCCGCGTTCAAGCCGGCAGTTGCCGCAACCTTGCCCTCTTCGGGCTTCGGCTCATCGATGATGGTCAACACCACATATTCAGGCTTGTCGATCGGGAACGCCGCCACAAACGCATTGAACCTGACATCGCTCGAATAGCGGCCGTTGACGACTTTTTCAGCCGTTCCGGTTTTGCCGCCGACGCGATAGCCCGGAACGTTCGCCCGCGCGCCTGAACCGCCAGAGCCCTTCTCGCTGTTCAGGCGATAGAGATAGCGCATGTCCTCGCTCGTCTTCTCGCTGACCACTTGCTTGGCAACCTTGGTGGCTTCCTCCTCCGTGCGCGGCAGGAAAGTCGGCTCTATCAATTTGCCGCCGTTCATCAGGGCTGCGGCGCCGACGGCCGTCTGCAACGGGGTTGTCGCCATGCCGTGACCGAACGCGATGGTGATCGAGTGAACCTTCTTCCAGACTTTCGGTTCCATCGGGCGCGCTACTTCGGGCAACTCGGTCTGCATGCGGTCGAGAAGACCGAGACGATGCAGAAACGCCCTGTGACCCTCGATGCCGACGACGTCGGCTTCCTTTGCCGAACCGATGTTCGACGAGTAGATGAAGACTTCAGGCAGGGTCAGCACGCGATGCTTGCCGTGAAAGTCGCGAATGGTCTGGTGGCCGATCGTGATCGGGCGGCTGGCGTCGAAGGTGCTGTTGATATTGACCTTGCCGGAATCGAGCGCCATGGCGGTCGTGAAGCTTTTGATCGTCGAGCCCATTTCGAACGTGCCGGCGGACATGCGGTTGAGCCTGTCCTTGTCGAGCGCGTTGAACGGATTGTTCGGATCGAAATCCGGAGCAGAGGCCATCGCCAGGACTTCGCCCGTATGAACATTAAGGACGACGGCGCCCGCGGCAATGGCGCGGTAGCGCTGCATCGCATTGACGACGACATCGCGGACGACGTGCTGGACGCGAAGATCGATCGACAGCTTTACCGGCTCGAGCGAACGGCTGTCCGCAAGGCCGACATCGCGCAGGTCCGAAAGACCCTGCTCATCGATGTATTTCTCCATACCGGCAATGCCCTGATTGTCGATATTGACGAGGCCGAGAATATGCGACGCGGTCGGCCCGCCCGGGTAGAAGCGTGATTTCTCGGTCCTGAAGCCAATGCCGGGGATGCCGAGCGCCATGATCTGGCTCTTCTGCTGCGGCGTCAAACCGCGCTTCAGCCAGGCGAAGCCCGCATTGCTCTTCAGACGGTTATAGGTCTGCTCGAAGTTCAAATCCGGCAGCACGGTCGATAGAAGTTCGATCGCCTCGTCGGGATCGATGATCTTGCGCGGCTCGGCGTAGAGGGACGCGGTCTTGATGTCGGTCGCCAGCACCTCGCCATTGCGGTCGAGAATATCGGGACGCGAGGCAAGCACGGCGCCAGTCGGTCCATTATAACCGGTCGTATCTTCCTGCATGCCGTAATAGATCAGGCGGCCGCTGATAATGCCGTATATGCCCATGAAACCGGCAATGGCCATGACGACGCGATTGCGTGCACGATTGCCGGATTTCTTCTTTTTCGCGTCAAGCGCGAAGGCCGGCGAAGCGCCCGTTTCGAGAAGGTTCTTTTTCCGTTTGATCCACAGCGCTGCCATCATCAATGCCCCTTCGGCTTTGCGCCTGGAACGGCTGCGCTGCTTTTCTTGACGCTGCCGGTCAGCGTCGCGTCCGTCTTTATCGTATTGCCCGCATTCGCCTCGGTGATGATGTTCGCGACATCATCAAGCCCGTCCGATGCCGGCTTTGGCTGCGGCAGCTCGTCGATGTTGACGATCTGCTGCGCTTCCATCTGCTGCAGGTCGAGCTGGCCCTGGAAGGTCTCCACCAGCTTCTGCAGGCGATTGGGCTGGGTGAGCAGGCTCCAGTCGGCCTTGAGCAGGTCGATCGTATCGCGCTCGTCGGCAATCATGCGTTCGAGCTTGCTGACCTGCGCCATCTGCTTTTCCGCATCATGCTTTATCTTGTAGGTCACGGCGGCCGCCGCGATCATCAGTCCTATCAATATGATATCGAAGGTGCGCAGCACGGATCAGTTCCTCGCCTTATCTTGGAATGCGGGCAGGTTGGGCAGGCCGTAAATGGAATGGTCCTCGGCAAGCGGTGGATTGGTTGTGCGGACTCCGCCACGCAGCTTTGCGGACCGGGCGCGCGGATTGCGCTCGGCCTCAGCCTCACTCGGCGCAACAATGCCCTTGCCGATCGGCGTGAAGCTTGCCAGCCGCTGTTCGACCTGCGGCAGATGCCTCGATCCGCCGCCACTTGCCGAACGATCGGCGAAGAATCGCTTGACGATACGGTCTTCCAGCGAATGAAACGTGACAACGACAAGTCGCCCGCTCGGCTTCAGCACTCTTTCGGCCGCGTGGAGCGCGCGCACGAGCTCGCCCAGCTCGTCATTGACGAAGATGCGCAGCGCCTGGAACACGCGCGTCGCCGGATGGATCGGCACCTTCGGATTGCGCCCGACCAGCGCTTCGATCGCATTGGCGAGATCGCGGGTGCGGATGAACGGCTCGCTCGCGCGGCGCTTTTCGATCATGCGCGCAATACGTCCGGCATGGCGCTCCTCGCCAAGGAAATTGAAGATGCGCGCAAGGTCGCCCGCTTTCAGACGATTGACGACATCGGCGGCGCTTGGTCCGGAACTTGACATGCGCATGTCGAGCGGCCCGTCCTTCTGGAAGGAAAAACCGCGCTCCGCTTCGTCGATCTGCATGGAGGAGACGCCGATATCGAGAACGACACCATCGGGCGCGCCGGCCAGCAAGGCAACCTGATCGAGCGTCGAGAACGTGCCCTGGACAAGCGTGAGACGCCCGGCAAATTCCTTCTCCATGGCGCGGCCTGCCTCGATCGCGGAGGGATCGCGATCGATTGCCGTAACCGACGCGCCTGTTTCGAGAATGCGGCGCGTATAGCCGCCCGCGCCGAACGTGCCGTCGATGATCAAGTCGCCCGGCTGCGGCTGCAACGCCGTGATGACTTCCTCGAGCAGGACGGGAATGTGCCGGTCGTCGGATGCCGTCATCGACTGCCCCCGTTCAGTGTCTCGAGTTGACGCTTTTCCGCGAGGCGTTCCCGCACCGTTGTCCGATGCGCTTCGAAACGATCCGGATGCCACATCTGAAAGTGGGTGTTGGCGCCCGCAAAGGTCACATCCGACGAGACTCCCGTATGCTCCCGGATGAAATCCGTGATCGTAATCCGCCCCTCCCCGTCGAGCTTCAGAAAGCCGCCGTCGGCGTGCAGGTAAAAGGACATGTCGTCCGCCGTCTCCGCGAAAGGATCCTCGTTCTCCAAACGCTTGTCGAACCGGCTCAAAAGCTCCGGCCCGCCCACATCGAGGGCAGGCAGATGCAGAGAACGCAGCGCGTAGAGCTCCGCGTGACCCGCCTTCTGGATAATCGAACGGAAGTGCGCCGGCACCGAGACCCGCCCCTTGGCGTCGATCTTGTTCGTTATATTTCCGAGGAACCGGTTCAAGACGTAACACCGCCGTTTCCGCCCCGTCCGCATTTCTCGGGGTGCCAATGGTTCTAACTTCCGATGGTTCGGACAAGGCATCGGCATGGTCAGCCCATGGCCAGCCCTGGCATGCGTGTTCGTAATGCGGGGGACACCGTGTCGAATGAACGCTACTGATGAAGTCAATCGGTATCATGGGGCACTATGGGCGTCAATGGGACCAGCGGACACGGATAGGGAATGAGCCGTCAATTCGGCGCACGACCGGCGATTCTGAAATTTATCGCTCATTAAGCTTAATGAAGCGTTAGGAAAGGCCACATTCACGCGTTCGCACCACTGTGAAGCCGCTCGCCAAGCGGCTTCACAATGATCGATCATCCCATGGAAATTGAAGTGCCAGCTGGCCTGTAAGCCGGGTTCTGTATGGCCGGGCTCGCGCCCGACGCGGCAGCCATTCATCTTGGACGGACGTTGCCGCCCGCCTCTTGCAACCCACCCGGACGACTGACCCGGAAACTGATCGCCAGGCTTGCGCCCGGCACGCCGTCCCTATTCGGTTTTGCTCCCGGTGGGGTTTGCCATGCCGCCCCTGTTACCAGTTGCGCGGTGGGCTCTTACCCCACCCTTTCACCCTTACCCCGCCAGTATTTGGGCTCGGACCAGCGTTGCGCGGTCGCAGCCGAAATACAGGCGGGGCGGTTTCCTTTCTGTGGCACTTTCCCTGGGGTCGCCCCCGCCGGACGTTATCCGGCACCGTGTTTCCCTGGAGCCCGGACTTTCCTCACATGCCGCCTTTCGGCTTTTGACATGCGCGGCTGCCCGGCCAGCTGGCGACGCGTATAAAGGCGTTTCGCGCGAAAAACGCAAACGAAAAAAGGCCGGGCGTCCGGCCCGGCCTTTCAAATCATGCGGTGATTACACCCAAAGCCTAGTTGGATGCCATCTCCAGCTTCACCTTGGCGCAGTAATTGGCCGAAACCGGGTTCATGCGCGTCGCGCCATGACCGGCATTGTAGCGCAGGATCGTACCGCACGTGGTGCCGTTGCCAAGCTTATGGGCGCCGGCAAGATATTTCATGCCCCAGCGGATATTTTCCTCCGGGTTGTAGAGCGCCTGGCGCGTGCCGGTATAGCCGAGGCCGCGGGCCGTCTCATACTTGATCTGCATCAGACCGATTTCGCCGGCGCTGCCCGTCATGTTCGGCTGGTAGTTGCTTTCAACGCGAATGACGGCATTGGCAAGCGCGACCGGTACGCCATAGGAGGCGGCGTAGGAATTGATGATCGTCGAATACTTGGTCCCGCCGATCGCCGAAGCGCCGGCAGACGCGATGCTCCCCGTCGTCATCGTATCGACGCTGGCAATGGTCTCGTTGACGACAGTGGTCTTGATGCGGGCCTTGGCCTGAACGACCGGGCGCTTGTGCGAGGCGGATTTCTTGCTGACGCGCTGCTGCTTGGCAGCTGCCTTTTTCGTTGCCGGCGCCTTGGCGACGACGCGTTTACCCTCTTCCTTCGACTGGGTGATTTTTGCGGCCGGAGCTGCCTTGGCCTTTGCCTGGGCTTCCCGTTCACGCTTCAACTTGATGTAATCAGCGATACTGTTCGGCTCTGCCGGGCTGCTGAGTGCTGAATTTGAGCCATAGAAGGCCATCGCCCCGAAAAGGGCGAGAATCATACCAAATTTTTTGTTCATCGTTTTCCGTCTAGAAGCTTGGGCGACACGAATGTGCACACCGGGATCGTTCCGTGCCAAAAATCAAAAGGGCAGAGCCGGAACACTGGCCAAGGATTTGACGGTCCAATGCAGCCGAATATTGATCGGCCAAATAACAAAATGTAACCCATTGATATATATAGGTTGCATTGCACAAAACGAGCCGGAAAAGTTTTTTTGGTTCAAACGCTTACGCAGAGAGAGCAGGCAGCGAATAAAGTAGTCGATGCAGGGTCTCGATAGTTGACATGTCGGCGACTCCATCGACTTTTTCGGCGCGAAAATGGCGCTGGAACGCTAAAATGCCCAATTGTGTCGCGTTTCCGAAGACCCCGTCGATGGGGACGCCATAGCCGTAAAGTGCCAGCATGGACTGCAAAGCCTCGACCGGCTGGCCCTGATCGCCGAGCGTAAAGAAACGCCCGCCTCTGATCGGCGACGCTTTCACCCAGTGACCGACGCCGGCATCGTAAAGGACAGGCCAGGGAAACTTCTCGCCGGGATCGATCTTGCGCGCCGGAGCGATGTCGGAATGGGCAAGCACCGCTTCGGGCCGGATGCCATGGCGGGATACAATGCCCTTGCAAAGGTCTATGACGGCATCGATCTGAACGGGTTCGAAATCGGGAAAACCGAGAAGCGGACCGCCGTTCACGATCTCGATACCGACGGAGCAGGAGTTGATGTCTGTCTCGCCCTTCCAGAAGCTCTGGCCTGCATGCCACGCCCGTTCGCTCTCGGGCACCATCTGCACGATCCGCCCATCCTCGTGGACGACGTAGTGAGCGGAGACTTCGCTTTGGGGATTGGCGAGCCAGTTCTGTGCGGCCTCGCCGGTCTCCATGCCCGTATAGTGCAATATGAGATATGACGGTCGCTTGCCATCCTTGCGCGGCCCGAAATTGGGCGAGGCATGGACGTCGGCGGAAAGGTGGTCCGGCTTAAACCCGCTCATACGCCTTCAGGTCTTTTTCAACCCGGTCCCAGGCGGCATTGATCGCTGCGATGCGCTGGTTGGCGATGGCGATGAATTCTTCCGGCACGCCGCGAGCGATCAGAACGTCCGGGTGGTTCTCACGCACCAGCGCGCGGTACTGCTTGCGGGCCTCTTCGAAACTGACGCCGTGCGAAAGGCCAAGGACCCGGTAAGGGTCCGTCTGCCCTAGGCCGACATGGCGCGCGAGTATCCGGTCGAACTGTTCCTCGTCGAGCTGAAAGATTTCAGCCACGGTTCCGAGGAAAACAAGTTCCTTGTCATGCAGGGCGCCGTCAGCCTTGGCGATGTGAAAGAGCCCATCCAGGATGTCTTCGAGCATCTTGCAATTGGGCTTGCCGGTGCCGCAAAGCCCGGACAATTGCGTCGCATAGGCCTCATAGCCGGCTACGTCCTGCTTTGCGAGATTGTAGAGGCTTGTAACCTGCTCCTGATATTGCGGCGGGACGTGGAATATTTCGTGAAACGCATTCACCTCGGCCTGCGTCACGACGCCGTCAGCCTTTGCCATCTTCGCCGAAAGCGCAATCATCGCAATGGAGAAAGCCACGCGCCGGCGCGTCTCCGGATCGCCCTCGAACGTGGTTCGGACGGCTTCGATGATGCTCGAGAATGCATCGATCGCAGTGCTGGTAATGAAATCGCTGATGCGGCGCCAAATCGACATGACTTCGTTTTATTCAAATTCATTCGCAAATGCGAGAGCCATATCAATGTCGCGGCGGTGGACGCGTTGCCGCATGGCGCGCACCACCGTCGGCCGGACGGCGGAGCGCCCGGCCGAAAGGCAAGCGCTATTGCATGCCGAGGGCGTCCTTGATCGCCTTCTCCGCCTCGTCGGCAGCAACCTTGGCCTGGTCGTCGGTCTGACCAGCCGATTTGGCAGCGTCTTCCGCAGCCTTGCGCGCCGTCGCCACCGCTGACTGCTTCTGCTCGGGCGTCATGGTCGCTGCCTGCTCTTTCAGCTTGTTCAACGTGTCTTGAGCATTCATCGGCGTTGCGGGTGTCGCGGCAGGGGCAGCGGGAGCCGCAGGCGTCTCGGTTGCCGCCGGGGCAGCAGGCGCAGGCGCTGGTGCCGGGGCGGGAGCCGGAGCCGGAGCCGGAGCCGGCGCTTCGGTTTTCGCCGGAGCCTGTTCCGATTTCTGTTCGCTCTCGCCGCAACCGGCAAGCACGAGAAGTGAGGCTGTCGCCATCGCCACAAAAAGTCTGTTCTTCATCGTTTCCTCTCCATCGCTAAAACTGGCCCCTCGCCTTAGCTTAAAACGAATTGGCGGCTGGCGGCGGTTTGTTTGCGCATTCAGTTAATTTTCCCGTGGATATCAACGGTTTCGCGCAAATCTTAACGTAGAATCTTCCATGATTGCGCTTGTTGCCGTTTGGCTTATTCTCACTTGGGGCATGTGCGAGGTTTTTTCCGCGCCGCCGAATCACCTGAAGACGGAGGCTGCCCGTGAAGGACAGATGGGATTTCTGGATCGATCGCGGTGGCACGTTCACCGATGTGATTGCGCGCGATCCGGCTGGGCAGCTTCATGCCCATAAGCTCCTCTCGGAGAATCCCGAAGCCTATAAGGACGCAGCCATCCAGGGCATTCGCGAACTCCTCGGCGTCGAGCCAGGCGATCACATACCGTCCGAACGTATCGGCGAGGTGAAGATGGGGACGACTGTCGCAACCAATGCGCTGCTTGAGCGCATGGGCGACCGGACCTTGCTCGTCATAACACGCGGTTTCCGCGATGCCCTGAGGATTGCCTACCAGGCGCGGCCCGACATCTTTGCGAAGGAAATCATTCTTCCCGAACAGCTCTACGAGCGCGTGGTCGAAATCGATGAGCGGGTGCGAACGGACGGCACAGTGGAAGTTGCGCCGGATGCCGCGCAGATACGCGACTTGTTGACCGGGGCCAAAGCGGATGGGATCGATGCTGTCGCGATCGTCTTCATGCATGCCTGGAACTATCCGGCACACGAACAGCTTGCAGCCAGGGTGGCGCGGGACCTCGGGTTCGGACAGGTGTCGGTCAGCCATGAAGTTTCGCCGCTCGCCAAGCTCGTCGGGCGTGGCGACACCACCGTCGTCGATGCCTATCTGTCTCCAATCCTGCGCCGCTACGTTGATCGGGTTGCCGGTGAGCTTGGCGCGGGCGACGGGGCGGAACAGGGGCCGCGCCTCTCCTTCATGATGTCGTCAGGCGGGCTGACGGCAGCCGATCTCTTCCAGGGCAAGGACGCCATTTTGTCCGGTCCTGCGGGCGGCGTCGTCGGCATGGTCGAGACGGCACGGCTTGCGGGGTTCGACCGGGTGATCGGCTTCGACATGGGCGGTACCAGCACGGATGTCGCCCACTACGATGGGGATTATGAGCGCGCCTTCGATACGGAAGTCGCTGGAGTGCGCATCCGTGCGCCGATGATGCGCATTCATACGGTCGCCGCAGGCGGCGGTTCCATTTTGCACTACAGCGCGGGGCGCTTCCAGGCCGGTCCCGATTCGGCAGGTGCCAATCCCGGCCCCGCCTGCTACCGGCGCGGTGGGCCGCTTGCGGTTACGGACGCCAATGTCATGCTCGGCAAGCTGCGGCCCGAATATTTTCCGGCGATCTTCGGCCCCGGCCAAGACAAGCGGCTCGATGCTGAGATCGTTGCGAGAAAATTTGCGAAGCTTGCGGCAGATATCGGCGACGGCAAGACGCCGGAAGAGGTTGCCGAAGGTTTCGTGACGATCGCAGTCGAGAATATGGCGAATGCGATCAAGAAGATATCGGTGCAGCGCGGCTACGACGTCACCGGCTATCTCCTGAATTGCTTCGGCGGCGCGGGCGGGCAACATGCCTGCCTTGTTGCCGACGCGCTCGGCATGGAAGCGGTGCTTATCCATCCCTTCTCCGGCCTGCTCTCAGCCTATGGTATCGGCCTTTCCTCGATATTCGCGTCACGGCAACAGGCGCTGGTCAAACCGCTTTCTTCTGAAAACCTTAAGGAAATTCGCGAACTCGTTGCGCGCCTGTCGGCTGCCGTAACGACCGAACTTGCAGGCCAGAGTGTTCCGGCCGAGGCAATTGCGGCGCGTCCCATCGTGCATCTGCGCTATGACGGAACCGATACGACGATCCCCATCGATTTCAGCGCCTTTGCGATTGATGGAGCGCGCGCTGCCTTCGAAGCTGCTCACAAGGCCCAGTTCGGCTTCATATACGACAATAAGGGCATCGTGGTCGAAGCCGTCGGCGTCGAGGGCATGGATTCCCGCGAGCAGACGCAAGTCGAAAAGAAGCAGGCCCCGGTTGCGGCAGAACCGCAGCACGAAAACACATGCCGGATTTTCTCCGGCGGTGCGTTTCACGAGGCTCCGGCGTTCCGGCGCGAAAACCTCGCGCCCGGGCATGAGATCAAGGGTCCGGCCCTGATCATCGAGCCGCATCAGACCATCGTCGTCGAGCCAGGCTGGCGCGCGCAGATCACGGACTTGAACCATGTCCTCATGCGCCGGGCCGAAAAGAAGCTTCGCACGGCCGCGCTCGGCACCGAAGCCGATCCGATCATGCTCGAGGTTTTCAATAATCTCTTCATGTCGATCGCCGAACAGATGGGCGTGACGCTGCAGAACACCGCCTATTCGGTCAACATCAAGGAACGTCTCGATTTTTCCTGCGCCGTGTTCGACGGCAGCGGCGCCCTCGTCGCCAACGCACCGCACATGCCCGTGCATCTCGGCTCCATGGACCGCTCGGTCGAGACGATCATCAAGCTCAATGCCGGCGATATCCATCCGGGCGATGTCTTTGCCCTCAATGCTCCGTATAATGGCGGCACGCACCTCCCGGATATCACTGTGGTGACACCGGTCTTCGACGATGCGGAAAAAAACATTCTCTTCTACGCCGCCTCACGTGGCCATCATGCCGATATTGGCGGTTCCGCGCCGGGATCGATGACGCCGCTCGCGACGACCGTCGATGAAGAAGGTGTTCTCATCGACAATTTCCGTCTCGTCGAGCGTGGCCGCTTTCGTGAACGGGAATTGACCGCGCTTCTCACCCATCACCCCTTCCCTGTGCGCAATGTCCATCAGAACATCGCCGACCTGAAGGCGCAGATCGCGGCCAACGAAAAAGGCGTTGCTGAGCTTAAGAAGATGATCGGCCAGTTCGGGCTCGGCGTGGTCGAAGCCTATATGGGCCACGTCCAGGACAATGCGGCGGAGAGTGTGCGGGCCGTGCTCGACCGGCTGCCCGAGCAATCCGAATACAGCTACGAGACCGACACCGGCCAGACGATTGCGGTGAAGATTACCGTCGATCGCAACGAGCGCCGGGCAACGGTGGATTTTACCGGCACGTCACCGGTCATGAAAAACAACTTCAATGCGCCGGAGCCTGTGGCGCGCGCTGCGGTGCTCTACGTATTCCGTGTCATGGTCGAAGGCGCGATACCGATGAACGCCGGCTGTCTGCGTCCTATCGACATCATCATCCCAGATGGGTCGATGCTGAAGCCCACCTACCCGGCGGCCGTCGTTGCCGGCAATGTTGAAACATCGCAGCATGTCACCAACGCCCTGTTTGGCGCCTTGGGCGCGATGGCGAATTCGCAAGGGACGATGAATAATCTGACCTTCGGCAACGAGCGCTATCAATATTACGAGACGATCTGCTCGGGATCGCCCGCCGGCCATTTCAACGACGGCACCGGCTTTGCCGGAACCGCCGCCGTCCACACGCACATGACCAATTCACGCCTCACGGATCCCGAAATCCTCGAAATGCGCTTCCCGGTCCTGCTCGAGGATTTTCATATCCGCGATGGTTCCGGCGGCACCGGGACTTTCCCGGGCGGCAACGGCACGCAGCGGACGATCCGTTTCCTCGAACGGATGGATTGCGCCATCCTGTCGTCGCATCGCAGCCGGCCGCCCGAAGGCCTCGACGGCGGCGGCAATGGCGAGACAGGCAAGACGCAAGTACGTCGCAACGATAGAGAGACCGAAACGCTCAAAGCCTGCGACCAGACCGTCCTCGACGCCGGTGAAGCCGTGATACTCACCACACCCACCCCAGGCGGTTATGGAAAGAATGATGGTTGAACCTATGCAGATTGCTGTCAGGCGCCTCACCCGCGACGATGCGGAGCGTTTCCAGGCCCTGCGGCTGCATTGCCTGCAGACTGCACCCGAAGCATTTGGTTCGAGCTATGAGGAAGAGTGCGGCCGCGACATCGCCGAAATACGCTCGATGCTGGAGGCGCAGCCCAATGCGGTGTTTGGCGCCTTCGCCGGCGACCAGCTCGTTGGCCTTGCCGGCTTTGCCGTCAGTCCCAAAGCCAAGAAGCGTCACGTAGGCCTGCTATGGGGAGTCTTCGTCGATCCCGCCTGGCGAGGTCATGACTTGGGCAGACGATTGACTGCGGCCGTGATCGAACATGCGAGGCAGCATGTCGGTGTTCTTCATGCGACGGTCATGGCAACTAACCTCTCCGCGCGCAATATCTATCTTGGTCTCGGATTTACAGTTTTTGGTTTTGAGAAGGATGCATTGCGCTACGACGGCAAGTCCTATGACGACGAGCACCTGCGCCTGGATTTACGCTGAAACTGGCTTGGCGCAGCGGCGGCAACGAAACGTCGATAAAACACGAAACGAACGACACCTGTTAAATTGCCTTTTGCACGGCCGTCACACTTCCTCGCCGTGCAAGCTCAATTACTTGCCCGCCCCTCATCATCGAGGCATTTGGCGCGAACAAAATAACGGTCGAAGGCGCTGCGAGTCCTTGGCGGACTGATGCGGCCGACGAATTTCGCGCATGTCCGCCAGAGACTGACGCTCGCCGATGAAATGAGTTCACCTTTGCAAAAAGCTTTCACTCAAGGTACACGTCGACGACGCCGCGCTGGCATCGCGAAAGCCAAGCGCGCTCGACACCGGCGGTCCAGATGCCCAGATACCCGAGAATCCGGTCTCCTGAACGATACTCGCCAAGATACTATGAGGGGGACGTTTCCTTGACCGCGACCCCTAGCGAACGCAGGGCGTTCCAGTAACCTGGATAGGTTTTCGCCACGCAGCCGGAATCAAGGATGTTGATGCCTGGCAGTTTGAGGCCGGCCAGCGCGAAGCTCATCGCGATGCGGTGGTCAGAATGGGTATCGATGTCGACCTCGGAAAAGCTTGACTGCAAACCCGGGTCCGAGGCGACAAGCAGATCGTCTCCCTCCTCAATGCCGAGGCCTGGGCGAATTGCGTTGAGCCCCGCAGCTAGCGCCGACACGCGGTCGCATTCCTTGACGCGCAGATTGGATAGCCCGCTGAATCGCACCGGTGTTTCGTTGAACGCCGCCAAGACCGCGATCGTAGGTATCGCGTCTTGCATCTGCGCGCCGTTGATGACAGCCGGCAACCGCGGAAACTGTCGGATAGTGGCCATTGCTCTGGCATCGGGTTGGGTGAATGCCTCCACCGGCATGCCTAGGTCAATTGAACCATTCGTGATCGCTTCCGCCGCCCACAGATAAGTAGCTGCAGACGCATCAGGTTCGACTATGAAATCGGTGGCGATATAGCCGGTCGGCTGGACGCGCCAACTTGCATCTGATGTCTGCTCCACCATTGCGCCGAACTTCTCCATTGCCGCAAGTGTCAGATCGACATAGCCGCGCGCCCCGATAGCGGGGCCAGATAGTATGATGTCGATCGGCCCCTCGCCAAACGGCGCGATCATCAGCACAGCTGAGACATATTGGCTCGATAGCGCGCCATCGATTTCGATCCGGCTGGTTTTCAGGCGGCCAGTGCCGCGCACGGTCACTGGCGGATAGCCAGCTTGGCTGAAGATGTCGATGCCCGCAGCGCGCAGCGCTACAACGAGCGGTTCGATCGGTCGGAGGCGCATATAATCGTCGCCATCGACGATGACCGTTCCGTCCACGACCGCCGCCGCTGCCGTGATAAAGCGGGTAGCGGTGCCGGCATTCCCTAGAAATAGCGGAACCGCAGGTGAAGAAAGGCGGCCGCTGCTGGTCAATGCAAAACTGGTTTCGTCAGGCTCGCTGACCATCACGCCCATGTCGCGCATAGCCGCGGACATATAGCGTGTGTCGTCGCTCTTCAGCGCGCCGCGGATAAGGCTATTGCCAGGCGCCATTGCCGCCAGCAGCAGAGCCCTGTTTGTGATCGACTTCGAGCCAGGAGGAGTAATCTGGCCGATCAGCCTGCGACCGGGCGGAGTAATCGTGGCAACCAAACGCTGGCTCATTCTACGTCACTTCCGGATACAATGCGGGCCGACAGGGCAGCCACGAATCGGTGAATTTGCATATAATTTCTTTAGGCCAGTCGGCACGCACCGACAAGCGCGATCCTGATGTCTACGTGCCCTGTTAGGCGTCATGGGCGCCTGGATTTGCGCTGAAACTGGCTTGGCGCAGCGGCGTCAACGAAACGTTGATAAAACACGGAAATGACGGCACTTGTTAAATTGCCTTTGCACGGCTGTCACACTTCCTGGCCGTGCAAGCTCAATTACTTGCCCGCTTAAATTGAATCAACTTGGCAAGTCGCTATAAGGGCGTGCGTCACCCATTTGTTACATCGGGATGCTAGGCGGGCAGGAATTTCCAATAAAGGGGATTCGATTAGATGCCGCTTGCTAGACAATCCGACGCACTGTCTCCGCGCAACGAGAAGCTCAACAAGGCGGTCCGGCAAAACAGGCTCCTTTCGAAGGCCGGCCTTTCGGAACGCCTCTTCGCCCATGTCTTCAAGGGGCTGGTCTATCCGCAAATCTGGGAAGACCCGGAGGTGGACATGGAGGCACTGCAGATTCTGCCTGGCCACCGGATTGTCACCATTGCCTCTGGCGGCTGCAACGCCATGTCCTATCTGACGGCCGATCCGGCCAGCGTCGAAGCCGTCGACCTCAACACCGCTCATGTCGCCTTCAACCGGCTTAAGCTCGCAGCAGTTGCCCGCCTGCCCAATTACGACGCCTTTTACCGCTTCTATGGGACGGCTGACGACAGGGCCAACCTTGCTGCCTATGAGCGTTTCATCCAGCCGCATCTCGACGCGACGAGCCGCGCCTATTGGGAAAAGCGCATGCTTTCCGGCCGGCGTCGGATCACCATCTTCTCACGCGACCTCTATCGGCACGGGCTGCTCGGGCTCTTCATCGGCATGGGGCATCGAATTGCCAGGCTGTACGGCATCGACCCGCGCGATCTGCTCAAGGCATCCACCATGGAGGAGCAGCGTGCCTATTTCGATACAGCCCTCGCCCCGCTCTTCGACAAGCGCATGATCCGCTGGGCGACGAAGCGGAAGTCGTCGCTGTTCGGACTAGGCATTCCTCCGCAGCAATATGATGCGCTCGCCACCGCCGGCGATGGCAATATGGCGCAGGTGCTGCGCGGCAGGCTGGAAAAGCTCGCCTGCGGTTTT
This sequence comes from Phyllobacterium sp. CL33Tsu, assembly GCF_900113985.1. Lineage (NCBI taxonomy): Bacteria > Pseudomonadati > Pseudomonadota > Alphaproteobacteria > Hyphomicrobiales > Phyllobacteriaceae > Phyllobacterium > Phyllobacterium sp. CL33Tsu. The sequence continues at coordinate 574,498 of NZ_FORJ01000002.1, forward strand.
CCGCTCTCGGAAAACTATTTTGCCTGGCAGGCCTTTGGCCGCGGCTACAGCGACAATGCCGAGACCGGTCCGTTGCCGCCCTACCTTTCTCGCAGCAATTTTGCCACCGTGCGCGACCGCGCCAGCCGGATGAACGTCGTCAATGCCTCCTTCACCGAGTTCCTCGCGGCAAAACCCGACGCCTCGGTCGATCGCTTCATTCTTCTGGATGCGCAGGACTGGATGAACGACACCCAGCTCAATGAACTATGGGCGGAGATCACCCGCACTGCCGCGCCGGGCGCACGCGTCATTTTCCGCACGGCCGCCGAGCCTACGATCCTGCCTGGCCGCGTCGACGATACGTTGCTTAATAGCTGGGACTATCAGGAAGAACTCTCCCGCGCACTGCACGAGCGCGATCGCTCGTCGATCTATGGCGGCTTTCATCTCTACCTTCGCAAGGACCGCGCCTGATGTTTGCCAAGATTGAACACGGCCCGCTGATGGACCGGGTGTACCGGCATCAGCGTCACTTCTATGACGCTACCCGCAAATACTATCTGCTTGGCCGCGACCCGATGCTTGCCGGGCTCACCCCGCCCGAGCGTGGCAGTATCCTGGAGATCGGCTGCGGTACAGGCCGCAACCTCGTGCTTGCCGGGCGGGCTTATCCTAAGACTTCGCTCTACGGCATTGATATTTCCAATGAAATGCTGGCAACGGCACGCAAGAAGATAGCTGCTGCAGGAATTGGTGATCGCGCCACGCTCGCCTATGCCGACGCGGCAAAGTTCGAACCTGAAGCGATCCTCGGGCGGCGCGAGTTCGACCGGATTTTCATCTCCTATGCCGTATCGATGATCCCGCAATGGCAGGCGGTGATGCGCGAAGCGATCAACCATCTCACGCCGGGTGGCGCGCTGCATGTTGTCGATTTCGGCGATCTGCGCGATCTGCCTGCCTTCGCGCGGCGCGGGCTTTATAAATGGCTCGAATGGTACCACGTGACGCCTCGCAACGACCTGTTCGATGTTGCAAGCGAGATTGCCCTGGCCTCCAATGCGCAGGCCGAAATCCATAGGCTTTATCGCGGCTTTGCCTGGATTTCAGTAATCCGCCGCCACGCCTGACCTACTGGCAAAGGTCGGCTTTGGGGCCGGCTGAACCTGGGCCCGCGAGGCAAAAGAGCATCGACATTTCCGCGGCCGAACGCCCGCTTTGCGGGTTCTCTTCGCCGCTATCGCCGCTTGTCGGTCGCTTCAACTCGCAATCATCGCGCAGCAGGCACATGACCGGGATCCGTGCCATGGCAACGGCAGCCCTCTGCATGCCGGCGGGACCGGAGAAATCTCCGGCATTGCGCACGCGGTACCATTGGTGGACTCGCGATATGCGAAAGAAGGCGCGCGGATTTGGCAAAACTGCGAGCCGCGAGCGCAAATCATTGTCGGCGAAGAGATCGACGACCTGGCCGTCATAGGGCTCGGCCAGGCGCCGATTGTTGGAAACGAAGGTGGAATCGAAGGTAATCGCCGCAGTACACGGGAACGCTGCCGCAAGGTGGCGTGCAAGTCCGCCGCCAAGCCCATGACCGACGACGATATATTCGACCGGCAGGCCCGCCGAGCCGCTTTGCGCCTCACGGCGGATACGCGAAAACTCCTTGCGCACAGTCCTGTATTGATCCCACGGATTGATCATCTGGGTAAACAAGGTGTTCTCGCTGATCAGATCCGGCAGGTTGAACGCGCTGTCCTTGCCTCTGATGACGAGCATTACCGAAAGCCGCACCGGGCTGCGCTTGTAGAAAAGCTCAGCGTAGAACCCACCCGGCCGGATGATCGGCCCGCCCTGCGGAGCCCAGCCGAATATTTCTGGTTTGAGATTGAAACGGTCCCGGTTCGATGGCGCGTAGACGTTGGAAGCGTAAGCGGCATAGATGCCGAAATAGTCGGAGATCAGCTCGTTGTCGTAATCGGGGTACCCTCTATAGTTGCGCCAGAAACTCGGTATTGCCGGGCGAACGCAACTGCCGGACTGGCTGACGGATATCGCCAGATCGTCCCTGTTGATAGTAACCCACGACGCGAAAAAGGCATTGGCCAGCGCAACCAGCGCGACAAGAAAAACCAGCAAACCAAGTTTTCTCATCGTCCCGCCCCTCGCACCAAACGCTGTTTGCAACGAGTATCACGGCTTAAGATTCGATGCAGCATGCAAAAATATGCAATCAGAACAACATCGACGAGGCGCGCTCACGCTCATCATCTGTTAAGCGTAATTACTCATTCGGCTAAGCTATTTGAAACCAAATACTTTTTTGTTTTGAAAAGGTTGAAATGTAATCCAAATGTAATTTTTGCTAGAAAAAATGTTCATGCTTTGAGCACGTACTAACGGCTTCTCAACCCTTTCCTGCCAAGGGTTGCTGACCAGTGCGGACGTGCGCATAGAACAGGTACAATGGAATATTCCCACGACGATTCGATGGAATTGCGAAAATGGAGAATTGCCCGTGAAGAAGCACTGGCTGCCCACGCATCGTTTGACCAGTCCGGCAAGGATTTGTTCCGCGCTTCGATTGATTTCGGCTTAGAGGCGATTCGCACAGCGGCGCTGACTAATGGCGGCGCGGTGCTCGCTGCTTTGCTTTTCTTGGCGTGCTGCGCGGCTCATCCGACGCACAAACGGTATTATTGTTCAAATCACTTCTCTGGCCAGCCTTTGTATTGCCGCAGGCTCAGTATTGGCTGGTGCCTCGTCCGGCTTTGCTTGGTTCGCCCAGCGCTCTTTCATGCACGCCCATGGCGCAATGAACCTTTCGTGGGAGCAGTACCCGTATATGGAGGCGCTTCCTACCAAAGCCATGTACGAGCGGAAAGGCTATTTCTTTCAGCGCCTAAGCGCCGGTTGCGTCGCTGTTTCGTATCTTTGTATCATTGCTGGGTTGGTTTGGGGTGGCTGCATCTTGAGGCCCTAGAATTACCTCCTCAACGGTGATGGCCCGACAGGCTTCTCGTAGTACCCTCTCGATTCAGCACACCGCGTCATAGGTCGGCTTGCGACGCGCGGTTGGTCATCGCTCGATTTCGGCGATGCGTACAGTGCTGTCTCGTGTTCATTCCGATAGCGTGCAGACGGTCAAGCATGTGAGCACGGGATGGAATTCTTTTTTCGTTAAGCTAGGCAAGCGGCTTAAGTACCGAAACGGAATATCCGCCTGTCGTAGCAGCGCCCAGTTCAACCTCGACATATTAGCAAGTTTAGAGATCGACTGGCGCATTGTGATGGCTGAAATTGGCGGCGCGGTCGCGACAGCTCCCCGCCCGTTAACGACATTGAGTCGGTTTGGGTTGAAGGACTGCTTTTGGGACGTCGCGGAACTGGACTCAAAGGCCGAGATCAAGGCGCATTGTTGCCCGTCTGGAACGGGGCCGGAAGCCGTCGGTCCCTTATCGGGGCGGCTCGGCGAATAGCCGCCATTCGGCAAGCGACCTCAAGTAGGTCATTCCACTATCTGTTGGACTCCCCGAAAGCTGCCGCTGGAGAGCGACGAATAGTCGATACTAGATTGGGTACACTCTCGAACACTGTCTGAGGCGTTGCATTCGGATATTATTTCCGTCCCGCGCTAGTCGCAGCAAGATTTAGCCAGGCTGGCTGGTTCTTCCTGATAGTGCTGCTCCATGTTGGCCGCCAACGCCAACAGTATTGTGCTGTCGCCGCACTTGCGGACCCTCTGCAACCCGACCAGCGTCGGGCAAGTGCTGACCTCATCCACAAAGGAGTCAAAAGTTCAACGCCCATTGACACCTTTCGCGCTCACAGTAATCGGTCTCCTCGAAACGGAGCCGAAGCGTCGGCCTTCCTCGACGCGTCTGCTTGGTGAAAAGCCCTGCTTTTTCAGCAAGCGTATCAGCTCTTTAAAAAACAAAGTGACAGCGCCCGGCGGCCGCATTCCCGACGGTGCATTCATGACGGCCGGTACACCTACTTGGGTCTGGGTCACGTGTCATTTAAGAATTCAGGTTATTGCCGTTCCAATCTCAAACAAGTGCCGGATCCTCTTCACCAAACCCGGGACCGCATGAATGCCTGCAATCTCGTCACTGTTACCGAACAGATGCTTCTCCGCTTCGGCGCGCCGCGATAGAATAAGACTGAGTTCTTCCACCAGGCTTGGTCGATCGTGCAGCAGCGGAGCCAAGGTAGACTTGGCGATCTCGTAAACAACGGTGTAGGCAAGGGCGCGTACGGAACCGGTCTCTCCAGCTCCAGTCAGGAGGCTGGCTTCGCCGAAATAATCCCCAGGCGCGAGCCTGTTCAATTCGAGCTGCCGACGTTCTTCCTTGCGGGTAACGACCAGAACACCCGTCCGAACTATCACCAATGATTTCATCTCGCAGCCCTGTTCGGCGACAACCTCGTCTTTGTGGAAGGTCCGACGCGACATGGCGTTGGCTAGAACTTCCTTTTCGTCCTCGGTGAGTGTTTTGAAGAGTGGCATCGCATCGAGTAGCCGCATTTGTGTTGAGCGCATAGTGGACAGCGTGTCCGTCTTGGCTGGCAGGGAGCCATGCTCGCCTACAGCTGATGCCAACGGTAGACCGGCCGCCAGACTGTGCCGATAGATCAGATCGAATATTTCATTCTGCGCTTCTCCGGCCCTGGCGATGTCAGTCACGCGAAAGAACAATTCCACCTCGACGGCCGAACCATCGAGCGATTTGATCTGAATACCGGGCTCGGGGGAATTCAATATCGTGGTGGAGCTCAAGAGAACCGAGCGCATGAGATCTGCAATAGCCGAGGGCCTGGTGGTGGGCGAAAAACGCACGGTGATACTCACGCCGTGGCTCCGGTCAGGGCTGCTGATATTGATCAACCTTGCCTTTGCAAGGTCGCTGTTTGGCAGGATCACGAGGTCGTTTTTATTGTTGAGAAGATGTGTTGCACGCCAATTGGTTTCGACAACCCTGCCCTCGGTGCCATCGCCAAGCACAATCAGATCACCTATGACGTACGGCCTTCCAAGATTAAGGGCGATGCCCGAAAAGACATCGCTCAATGTACTTTGCAGGGCAAGGCCAAGAATGATGGCAAGTACGCCCGATGTGGCGATAAGCGTGCCGACGGGAAGGCTGAAGACATTGGCGACGACGGAGAGAACCGCTCCCAGATAGATAATGCCGACGACGAGATCCTGTATCAGCCGCCCTTCGCGTGGGCGCCGTTCAAAGATCAGGAACACACGGGCGAATCCAACGAGCGCCCAGGCAGCGTTGATCCACCAGATAACCTTTGCGATTCCAATGAATATTTTCTGGACGCCGGAGGCCGTGGGCGGGCCTGCCTGATATGGCACTATATCATGGTAAAGCAGCAGCACAGTCAAAACCACAAAAAACGTAACCTGAAAGATCAGGTGCCATGTCGGGTTGTTGCGTAGCGCCACCCGCGAGACAAATGCACCCGCAGCCGCAAGTGTCCCGGCCTGAATAGTAGGATCGGTGATCACGTCGGAGAGCGTCATTCTGAAAAGCACGCTAGAACGCTTCCGCTCCACCTACAAGCGTCCTTCTCACGAAGCGGTGGCTCGCTGCAGCCAAGCGGCCACCCCTGGATCCAGTTCTTAAAACCGGAGCGCGGATCATGCATCCTGTCGATTGTAGAGTTTTTAGCACCAATCGAATTCAACAACAAAACAGCCATTATCGGCATTTTCAAAGAAAAAGTTTCTGAGCGGGGCTTTTGCAGGGACGAGAGATTTTTGAGATTGTTTGACTTTAAAAGCGCGTCGGTGGCGATTTTCGCCGCCGAGCAGTTTCCACCTTGGTTCATTTCGCACTTGCTAAGTTGGGATCGGCGAAGCGGCCAGCGCAGACGTGCCTCCCACATTTCGCACCAAGAAAGAATGGATCTGCGCGATGACGGCCGCGCCTTCACCGACGGCGGCCGCGACCCGCTTTGTGGAGCCGGCCCGTGCGTCTCCAATGGCAAAGATGCCAGGGCAACTCGTTTCCAGCGGCAGTCGCTCCCCATGGCCGATACCATCTCCCGTGAGAACGAAGCCTTTTCCGTCGATCGCGACACAGCCGTCAAGCCAGCTGGTATTAGGATCGGCGCCGATAAACAGGAAGAGATGGCGCGAAGCACACTCCTCGGTCTCGCCGGTTCGGACGTCACGGAAGGTGGCGCCGGTCAAACCTGTCTCCCGGTCGCCATGCAAGCCCACAATCTCCCTGCCCACATGGAGTTCGACATTGGCCAATACCGCGAGCCGGTCGATCAGATACTGGGACATAGTCTGCTCGAGTGGTCGCCGGACCACGAGATGCAGGTGCCTGACCTGTGGTGCGAGGTAAGCAACGGCCTGGCCGGCCGAGTTCCCGCCGCCGACGAGAGTGACTTCCTCTCCGGCGCAGAGGCGGGCCTCGATCGGCGATGCCCAGTAGGAGACGCCGGCTCCCTCCAGCTCTTCGATATTGGTGACATCAGGCCGTCGGTAGCGCGCTCCTGACGCGATCACGATGGAACGCGCCCGTGCGGTACACCCATTGCTGAGCTCGAGAGAGAAAGGAGCTTCCGACTCAGGTCCATGACAGCACAGCTTTCCGACGGTCAGTGGGATCGCAAGCTCGGCACCGAACTTCGTCGCTTGATTGAAGGCCCGGCCCGCAAGAGCCTGTCCGGAGATACCAGTTGGGAAGCCGAGATAATTTTCGATCCGGGCGGATGCGCCCGCCTGGCCGCCGAAAGCGCGCGAATCGAGAACCAAAACAGACAGCCCCTCAGATGCCCCATAGACAGCCGTGGCCAGTCCAGCCGGTCCCGCTCCGACGACTGCCACGTCATAGACATTCTTCGGATCGAGATCCGGCACGACGCCCAGACAGGACGCAGCATCCGCGTCGCTCGGATTTCTGAGCAATGTGCCGTTTGGGCAGATCATCAACGGCAGATCTTCAGGTGCGATGCCGAGCCGTTCGACCAGCTCGCGCCCCTCGGCCTCGCATGCGGCGACGAGGGCGTGGGGATAGCCGTTGCGGGTGAGAAATCCAGACAACCTCACGATGTCGGGAGCATCCCGGCGTCCAACCAGAATCGACCCTGCACCGCCGGCCCGCCCTTCTTCGATCAGCGAGACGCGACGGAGGATGTAGGCGCGCATGATCGCCTCACCAACATCCGCCGACCCGATGACAAGCGCGCGAAGATGTGGGGCATCAAAGGGTATTGCAATTACGCCCTTCTCGCCCGCGACCACCGATGCCAGGGTTGCATGACCAGACAACTGGTTGGTCTCGCCGGTGAACTGGCCCGGACCGTAAGTGGCGATCACGGACGACCTGCCAGCCGCACCGCGCTGAATTGCATCGGCGGATCCCTCTAGAATAAGCCAGGCAGGCACGTTGCGGGTTCCGATCTCATAGAGGATGTCGCCTGGGCCGAAGCGCCTCGGCTCGCCGCTCGCGAAGCGTCGAGCCATCCCGATTTGGAAAGTCGAAAGTGTTGGATATGCTTGTTCCCGCCGAGCATCGGTGATCGCCATTGTGTGAACTCCATATCGGACTATCCCGATGATCTCGTCAGTTTATCCTGTGCACTACAAAACCAAACAATTTCCGAGGGCTCTCTGTTCGCGGACGTTTCCACGCATCCCATAGCCGGGCGCCAAGGCGAAGACCGCGGTTTCACCGCTCCCCTTCGTTCGTGCAATGCAGGGTCACGGCAGCGCATTGACCGCGATAGGTATTCTCCAACATTCGTCCCTCCATTCGTAATGTTTGCGCGGATGGCTGCGATCCGCCCAAACATCCTACGCGCCCTCGTTGTTCAGGCGGATAGTCAAATTCGGCGACCAGTTATCGGCCAAACGGCAGAGTTCATCTCGGCATAGCCTCGAATTGCGGCGCCTCGAGCGGAACGGCCCAAGCGAGCCGGCGCTTGGTGAACATTTCAGCACAGCATGACGCCTTCGCGGTTGTCGAGGCCGCCGATCGTGACGAAGACCATGCCCGGGTAGCTTTCCCCGTTGCTGGTGAACAGTCTTGCGCCGCAAGCGGGACAGAAATTACGGTCCAGCCCATTTCCCGAAGAAGCGGTGTAATGAAAAGCCTGGGGTTGACCGCTTAGGAGAGTGAAATCATCTTCAGCTACGCAGAGAAGTGTCATCGCTTCGCCACCCGATGCCCTTTTGCAGTCGATACAATGGCAGACAGCGACAAAGTCGGAATTGATGTCGAACCCGAATCTCACGCGCCGCATGCGCATTGGCCGGTATGTTTGTTTACCATAGCAGTGTACCTCGATGCATTAGGATAACCCCGCTGATCCCCAGTAACACATAGCAATTATGCCTCCTTAGTTTGGACAGGGTTGCCCCGCGGCCCCCCAAAGAGCCATGTCTTTGACATGGTCCTCGAAGGTTCCAGGCGGCCTGCTGCGGCCTGCTCCCGGTTCCCAACTTCTTGGAATGAACCCACCCAATGATGCATCGTGCCGAAGATGGTCGAGCAAGCCCACATTATCGCGGCCTCCGTTCCGGGCCGGATCCTTTAGTTGTTTGCAAATCTCAGTACCACTCTGACCGTACCAAAGAAACTCCACGGGAGCGAGTTGCCAAGGAATGCCTGCACGCGGTGGCGCGGGAGCAGGGTCGTTCGGCTGAGTGGACGTCATATGGCATGCCGAACAGGCTATTTCTTCGGCTCCAATCCGGCTCAGGCCCGCATGAATGTTCATGCCATGAATTCGAGACTTCGTTTCACCGGCTGGAGTCCAAATCGGAATGCCGCGAATATCCACATGGCAATTGGCGCAGCGCGGATGGGTAACGACCGCTTCGATCCTTTTCCATGCCTCTAGACCGGCCGTCCTGCTGACGCTCCCCGGGGGAAGTACGTCTTTCGAACCTTCGCCCTTTGCGTAAACCATCACTGTAAGAGGTGTTACCGTGCAAACTGCGAGCGTAATGGCAATCAGAATTCTTGTCATATCCGCCCTCACTCAAACGAAATCGATGAACTTGTTGAAGGGCATTTCGCGGATGCGCTTGCCTGTCGCAGCGAATATGGCATTTGCGAGTGCGGGTGCTGCAGGTGGTACCGGCGGCTCACCAATGCCTCTGACCGTGTAATCGTTTTCCAGGCCACGAACCTCGATCACCGGACACTGATACATGCGCATGGCCTCGTGGTGGTTGTAGTTGGTCTGTTGGACAGCCCCCTTGCTATAGGTGAGCTCGCAGTTCATTGCATGACCAAGGCCCCAGATGACACCGCCTTGGACAAGATTCTCAAAATTGATGGGATCAATTACCTTACCGACGTCAGCCGCAACCCAGACCTTGTCGATTTTGATGCCCGAGTCTGTCATAGTCACTTCAACGATCTCAGCCACCGCTGTGCCAAACGACTCGACAAACGCCACACCACGGCCTTTTCCGTTCCCGAGTGGTCCCTGCCAGTCGGCCATTTCTCCGACGGTTTCCAGAAGCTTTCGGTAGATCGGGATCTTGCAAAACTGGATGCGCGCCAAGAGCGGATCAAGCCGTGCAGCGTGGATGAGTTCGTCAAGGAAACTCTCGGTAAAGAAGCCGTTCGCCGAAGCCCCGACCGACCGCCAAGTGGTGGAAGGGGATAGTCCCTTTACCTCGAAGCTCGTCGCGCGATAATTTGGAATATCGTAGTATACATTCCATATGCCAACCGCCAGTTGAGCATCAGGGTCTTTGGGCGGCGAGCCCATCCTTCCAAGCAATTCTTTGAATGGAGGGGTTGCTGCAACCTGAACGTCAGCGGCGATTATCTTGCCGTCATGGACACTACCCCTATATCTCCCCATCGCAATCTGGCGCGGAATATCCTGCCGGAAATCCTCCTCACGCGAGAAGACGAGCTTTACAGGAGTTCCGCGTAGCTGGTTCGCGATCTCGGCGAGCACTCTGATGTTTTCGAATTCAAGACGGTGTCCGAAGCTTCCACCTGACCACTCGTTATGAAAGGTGATCTGCTCGGGCTTCATGTCGATCGCTTTTGCTGCAATATATTGCACTGACTGCGGAGTTTGATGACCAGCCCAGATTTCCATTCCGCTGTCGGTAACGATGCCTATACCGTTGAGTGGTTCCAGTGGTTGATGTCCAACATATGGGGCGCGATATTCTGCCTCCACGAGCGTGCCCTCTTTCAATCCAGCGTCTATATCGCCATCATTGCGCCACTCTTTGCCGAGGAATTCCGCAGTAAAGGAAGAGCCCACGATATTCCAGTGCTCAGCTTGCTCGGCGGGGTATTTGGACGGCTCCCATAGGCAATCGACAAGCTCGGCCGCCTTCATGGCATACCAGCTGTTTGTCGCGATCACGGCAATGCCGTTCGAGATCTTGATTATCTTCTGGACGCCCGGCATCGATTGAGCTTTGCTTGCGTCATACGACTTTATGGGCTGACCCTTGTTGGGGTTCAGTTTGACGGCTGCGTAAACCATTCCGTCGATCTCGCGATCGATGCCAAATTTCAATTCGCCGGTAACTTTGGAGCGTATATCAAGCCGTTCCATAGGCTTGCCAATCAGTCGCCATTGTGACGGGTCACGAAGCTTGACGTCCATCACCGGAGGAATGTTTGCCGCGTCTGTAGACAGCTCGATGTAGGAGATTTTCTTTCCATCCGGAAGGATCACGTTGCCAGCCTCGGTGCGTAATTCGGCAACGGCGAATCCGCTTCGCTTGGCTGCGGCCGCTTTCAGCGTTTCTCGCGCAACTGCGCCTGCTGCGCGCAGTTTTTCGTAGGTATCTGGTATGGTACTGGAGCCCCCTGTCATCTGCAGGCCCGACTGCCTCAACCATTCCAGCGCAGCCGCTCGTGCCTTCTCTGCTTCCGGGCTTTGGTCAGGCGCCATGAATGGAGCAAGTTCATGAGCGAACCCGGTATTAAAATAGGCGGGGCTAGGTGCGGCAAAACGAATCTCAAACTGACCCGGCTCGAGGTCTAACTCCTCCGCGATCATGAGCGGTTGGATAGAACCGACGCCTTGGCCGATGTCCGCATGCTGGGCAATGAGCGTAATTCTTTGCGGACTGATCTCCACCCACGGATTGAATGTGACCGAATCCGGCCCGAGACCTGATGCCAACGGATTTTTGGCAGTAGGGGCAGAAGGCGCCTGTTGGGCCCGACCATACGAACCGAAAGCGACACCGCCGGCGACAGCTGCAGAGCCGAAAACGAAGGCTCGGCGGGAAAGACCTGGTATCTCGCCCATATCATCTGCCTCCTATCTTTTCGGCGGCTGCATGGATGGCGACGCGAATACGCTCATAGGTGCCACATCTGCAGAGATTGCCCGACATGACTTCATTGATATCCTCATCTGATGGATTGGGAATCATCTCCAGGAGGGAGATCGCTTGGATAATCTGGCCGGTCTGACAGTAGCCGCACTGGGGTACCTGATGTTCGATCCAGGCCTCCTGCACCGGGTGAAGCTTGCCATTGCCGACGGCTTCGATCGTGGTAATCGCCTTGCCTGCGACGTCACCCATGCGCGCTTGGCATGAGCGCACGGCTATTCCGTCAATCTGTACCGTGCAGGCGCCGCACTGGGCTATTCCACAACCGTACTTCGGACTTGTGATGCCAAGCTCGTCGCGCAAAACCCAGAGCAATGGCATCTCGGGAACCACGTCGACTTCGTGCCTAACGCCATTTACCGTGATATCAAACATCGCAAGCCTTTCCAAATTTGCCAGGACTCAGCTATTGCATGCAACCGTACCCGCGGCTTCCGAAGCTGCAAAGGACAGTTGACCAGAATTTACTTCTTTTGACCGGCGGTTGAGCATCCCAACGGTCAGGGGTCGTCTTCGATTGGATATTGGCCGTTCGACAGGTTTCATTGAAGGCGGAGCTCGCGCCAGGGGGGCACCCAGGCATGATGTCTGGAAGCGGCGGTCGGTCGAATAGCGATGCGCTCCGCTTTCATTACCGATGTTTCGTTCAGGCGTTGCTTGAATTGAGTGCCGCGATCGCAGCCTCAGTGACCGAAATATCTTGTTCGACCGATCCGGCGCTCGCGCCCACCGCACCAATGATTTCACCGCCGATGCGCACCGGAGCGCCACCACCGAAGATAATGACCCGTCCGCCATTGCTATGCTCGATACCAAAGAGTGGCGCGCCGGGCTGCGCCAGTTCGCTGAGATAGGCGGTGGTCTTATCGAATAAACGGGCCGTCACTGCCTTGCCGATGGCGAGATCGATGCTTCCGATCAGAGCACCGTCCTGCCGGCTGAATGCAACGAGCGCCCCGCCCGCATCGACGACGGCGATATTGTAGGCAATGCCAATGCTGGCAGCTTTTGCCTCGCCTGCCTCGATTATATGCTTCGCGTCTGAAAGCGTGAGGGTGTTGAACTTGCGTGGCATCGTATGCGGCCTTTCTTTGATCGAGCTTCCCACTGAGCAGGGGTGGATGCGGCACAGTCGTTCAGGGGTCGCGTCTTCGAAGATCTAGCGTTTGTTCAGATCGATGGGCACTTCGGTCGAATTAATCGAAAGCCGGTATGCTAGCGTCTATGTTGAAAGTACGACTACCACCACAGTCACCGCCTGCGTGGTAAAAAGAGGTAAAATCCAATACTGATTACTTAGTTTACCGCTATCAATGATGTCATGGTTCGGCCAGGACGGTCTACATTTACAACCAAGGGCCGACATCACCGGCCCCACGACGCGCACTCCTGCCTGTCACGTCCGACGGTTCTATACGCGAGCGGATAAAGAGGTTAAATTGTCCCCACGCCAGAGCAAACTAAGCTGAGCCTGGGGGACATCCGGTCAGATGCTGAGGCGCAGTACGAAACGGCGCGTTGATCACGGAGTCAATCGTGGGTGCATGAAACGATCCGGCAAGATAGACGGTAAGACATATTGCTTCGGCGACTATCGGTTCATTCCGGACCGGCAATTGTTGATGTTTGATGACAAACCGATGAGGGTAGGAGCCCGAGCTCTCGATCTGCTCCACTTGCTGCTAATCCATGCGGGAGAGGTCGTCACCAAGAACCAGCTGATGAGCTTCGTCTGGCCGGACACCTTCGTCCATGAAAGCAATCTGAAGGTCAACATCGCCGCATTGCGCCGTGCTCTTCAGCGAGAAGCGTCAGGACTGTCGTGCATTGCCACGGTAAGCGGGCGCGGCTATCGCTTCGTCGCCCCGCTGCGTATCTATGGAGGAGATCATTCGCCGCCGGCTTTCGATGCCAAGGCGCCAGCGAGAGAATTGTCGAACATCGCGCCGATTATAGGACGCGATCAAGTTATCGCGGCGCTCGAAGCCAAGCTTCCGACGGAAAAATTCGTGACTGTTGTCGGCCCGGCCGGAGTCGGCAAGACGACCGTCGCATTGGCCGCAGCGACACGCATTCTGAAACGTTATGGCGATGGTGTTTGCTTCGTCGATCTCGCCACCATCGGCGACCCACAGCTTGTGGACACGACGATTGCGGCTTCGCTGGGCGTCAGCGGCAAATGGACCAATGTGCTTGCCGGCATCGTCGAAACATTGCGGGATCGCGAAATGCTGCTTGTGCTCGACAATTGCGAGCATGTTCTTAGCACGGCCTGCGCCATCGCTGAGCATTTGAGGCTGGCAGCTCCCGGCGTTCACATCCTCGCGACGAGCCGGGAACCGCTCCACTCGCGGTCCGAGAGCGTCTATCGCTTGTCACCACTAGCTTATCCGGAAGAGGAAGAGATCAACAATCGAAAGGATGCCTTGGCCTTTGCTGCCGTGGAGCTCTTCGTCAGAACGGCACACGAGGCGTGTGGCTACCAATTATATGACATGGACGCGCCTGCGGTTTCGGCCATTTGCCGAAGACTCGAGGGCATTCCGCTTGCCATCGAGCTTGCGGCATCGAGGCTGGTGACTATGGATCTGGCAACCCTACTCGGTCTTCTGGAACGCAGCTTCGAGCCTCTCAATGCAGGAGCACGCGATACTTCAGCCCGCCACCAGACGCTGCTTGCGACCATGGATTGGAGCTACCAACTTCTCGCCCGGGATGAGGCCCGGCTCCTGCGGTTGCTTTCGGTTTTTTCGGCAAGCTTCTTTCTATCCGACGTCATCGGCGTCGCCGGTCGCATCGGCGGCAGGATCGAGGAGATAGCGGCGTGCATTGAAAGCCTCGCCGCGAAATCACTCCTGTCGGTCGTGTACGATGCGGGCGTGCCGCGCTATCGCCTGCTCGACAGTACTCGCAGCTTTGCGGCCGAGCGGCTAAACAAGAGTGGAGAAGCCGTCGACGCTCAATCCAGCCATGCGCGCCATCTTCTACAACTGTTCGAGCAAGCCGAGGCGGATTGGCAATGGCAACCGAGGAATGAATGGACCGCCTGCTACGAACCGCGAGCGAACGACTTGCGGAAGGCGATCGACTGGACCTTAGGCGACGGTGCCGATCCCGAGGTCGGTGTGCGTCTTACCAGCGCGGCAATCTCGCTTTGGGACGAGTTGTCGACCGTAGCGGAAAGTCGCCGGCGCGTGGAACGGGCACTGGAATCGGTTGAAGCGCTGTCTCGGTGCGACCCCGCCGTCAAAATGAAACTGATAGCGTCCTACGCCTCGGGCCTCAATTTCTCCGATCATTTAGGCCCCGAAGCCGATGCGGCGTGGATGGAGGCCAACCAATTGGCCCGCGAGATCGGCAATGTCGACTACCAGCTGCGTACATTGTGGGGACTTGGTATCCTGCAAAGCTTCACCGGACGACACCGGCAAGCAATTGCGACTCTCAAGCAGTTCGCCCAACTCGCCGAACGGGAAAATGAACAGGCGGTGGTAGCGGAGGGCGAGCGCGTAAGGTCAACGGCCGCCTTTTACTGCGGCGACGTCCGGCTTGCGTGCGATGACCTGAAAAGGCTCTTGCGCGAGCATGCGATCACCGCGAAACGATCGGCCGTCACCCGATTCCAGATGGACCGGTTCGTGTCGATCCGGGTGGCGTTTGCGACGGCGGCCTGGGTGTGTGGCGATCGAAGCGAGGCGACGACGGCACTGCAGGAGGCGCTCGATCACAGCCTTGCGCTCGATCACTTGGTTTCGCATTCCAACGCCCTTGCACAGGCGGCGCTGCCTATCGCGCTGTGGTCCGGCGAGAGCGAAACTGCGCGCCGACATGTTGCGATGCTAGCGCGCAACCTTAGCTTGCGCGATATCGCCATCTGGCGACCCGTTTGTAAATTCTACGAGGGCGCCGTGAGGAGCATGGACGGCGAGGGCGGAGGCGTTGACATGATGCGACTTGCGATAGGCCAACTCATTTCCAACATTTTCCTCGTCCGGGTGCCTCTATATCTCGCCATGCTCGCGGAAGCCGCATTGCGTCATAAACATATCGCGCTCGCCCGTGACAGCTTGAGCGCTGCCTTCGACCGTGCCGACCGCCAAGGCGAATACTGGTCACAGCCGGAACTGCATCGGGTGCACGGACTGGTGCAGTGGCGGGATGGCGACTTGTCGGGCGCGTCGGAAACGCTGCTGCTGGCCACAGAGACTGCAAGAGAAAGCGGTGCGCTTTTCTTCCAGCTTCGGGCCTCGACGGCTCTGGCGCAACTTTGGGCCGAAACCGATCGCCTCGTGGCGGCAGCCGATCTGCTGTCGCCCATCTGCGCCGAGTTCGATAACGTGCCGGCCTGTGCGAACATAGCGAAGGCGCGTCACCTGCTCGAGACACTTAGGCGATAGTACACAGCCCGTCGATGGTAGGTCTTAACAGCCATTCTTGTTCGCTACTAGTGCGGGCTCGAGCACAATGGCGTTGCGGTCGGCAAGGTCGTGGATTTTCGACAGATAGTTCTTGAAATGCGGCGTCTCGTGGTGAGCCTCCACCGCTGCATTGTTGAGATAGAGCTCGTCCAGAACATATTGGTCGGCTTTCGTCTGGTCCCGCCAGATGTCCCATCGTAGATTACCCTGCTCGGCCCTGCAGTGGGGCGCCATGCTGAAGAGCAACGCCTCAAGCTCTCCCGCTTTCCCAGGTCTTGCAAGCAATGTCCCCACAATCTTGATGTGAGCCATGATCAGGATCTCCCAGTCGGCTATTTCGTACGGCCGGCAGTTTCAATGAAGGCTGCAGCCTCGCGCGGATGGGAGAGCATCACGGCATGGCTGCTATCAATCTCCATGGTTGTAGCGCCGGCCCGTTTCGCGAATGCCCGCTGGAAGGTAGGCGGAATCATCGAGTCTTTGGTGGTTACCATAAAATGCGACGGCTTGGCCTTCCACGCGACCTTGGTGATTTTTGTCTGCACTGCTTCTAGCCCCCACGGCACCTGCGAGGCGGCCATGAATCGCGTGATCGAAGCATCGACATCGGCGGCGAAAGCACCCGGGAATTTTGACGGGTCCACGAGCAGGTAACCGTCGTGGGGCGGCAGCAGCGGCGCGGCCGATTCTCCCGTCGGCGGCTTCTGTTCCGCAAGCGATGCCACCGACTCCCCTGAGTCTGGCGCAAAAGCAGCGATATAAACCAGACCTCGTACCTTCGGATTGTCACCGGCCTCCGTGATGACCATTCCGCCATAGGAGTGGCCGACGAGGATCACCGGATGTCTTGCCGCGGCAATCACCTGATGCGTGGCCGCAACATCGCCATTGAGGCTGATCGTCGGGTTCTGGACGACCAGCACCTCGTATCCTTCGTTAGTCAGTATGTCGAAGACCGCTTTCCAGCCGGAGCCGTCGACGAACGCGCCATGCACAAGAACAATCGACACAGGCTTTTCGCCCGACTGCGCCAACGCGGCTGCAGGAGCGATCAAGGACAACAGGAGGACTAAAGCAATGCGCACCATAAAACCAGCTCCATTTGATTGAGGGATGTACACGGCGAGACACTACGCCCCATATGCTTCACAACGCCGGACTGGCGCGATCGAGTGCTTCGATGAGCTTTGCCGCGATCGGATGATCAGAGC
Organism: Phyllobacterium sp. CL33Tsu; assembly: GCF_900113985.1. Classification (NCBI taxonomy): domain Bacteria; kingdom Pseudomonadati; phylum Pseudomonadota; class Alphaproteobacteria; order Hyphomicrobiales; family Phyllobacteriaceae; genus Phyllobacterium; species Phyllobacterium sp. CL33Tsu. Next base: position 591,465 of record NZ_FORJ01000002.1, read on the forward strand.
GAGGATTCTGGCCCGTGATAAGTTCACGATCCACGATCACGTAGGGTTCGAAGTCTGGGCCGGTTGTCGCCTTGGCGCCAGCTAAGTCCAGGGTTTCGGGCATATAGAAATAAAGCTTGCCATGCAGGATGTTATCCTCAATGGGTTTTTCCTCGCTTCCCGAATACACCGTCATTTTGTAGCCTGCATATTGCCATCCGTTGGCAAGTTCTGCCGCCTTGACCTGGTCACCCAGGATCAGCGCCGCGCGAAATTCCTTCGCCTGAGGCATTGCGGAGATCGAGACGATCGGGCCGTGACAGAGCAAGGCGGTGGGCTTTCCGGCCGCGTGGAAATGCCGAAGGATCTCTCCCGCGTCGGGATCCTGCATCAGATCGACGACGGGTCCTTGGCCTCCTGGCGCGAACACGCCGGCATACCTATCCAGCCCCTCCTCGATCACAGATCGCAGGGTGCGGCCCGTGTTCATTGAGGGATCGTTGGCGAAGAACTCTTTGCCGCGAAGATACGCCTCCTCGTCGCCGTCGAAATGCTGGACTGCGTCCGATGCCGGGTCAATGAAAGGCTTGGCCCCAGAGGGAGTGGCAAGCAGAACTTCATAGCCTGCACCGACAAGCGCCAACATAGGCACCACTGTTTCATTTAGATATTGTCCCGTAGGCCCGGTGCCGGCTCCCTGAATTTCGATGCGTGTGGCGTTTGAGCCCATCACCAGCACTTTTCCTTTGCTCATAAACCCGCCTCCTGATGTTTCACGGCGGAGGGCGGAGTGAAGCCAGCCATCCGGACTGTAGGCATGATAGCGCGGCGCTTCCCTGCTGGCTGGTTAAAAGAGGTTAAAACCCACACGGGCCCTGACGGCCAAAATTGATCCGGCGATCTAGGCGAATGCCTGGATCTTTCGGTTCGGATAGGGCCCCAGGAGAAGAATCGTTGCCGCGCCAGCCACAAGCAGCAGCGCACAGGCCTTGAGTAATCCCGAATAGGTACCCGTACTGTCGAACGCGTAGCCGAACAGGCTGGGACCTACAAAAGCGCCCACCACAAAAATTCCGTACAACGTGGCGTAGGTCGTGGCATAGCTGCGCATACCGAGATATCGGGCAACCAGATAGGCCATCAGGTCGAATTCCACCCCAGAAGTTAGGCCAAGCAATATTATAGCGATGCACGCCATGGGAAAGTCCACCTGGCCTAGCGAAAGGATGAGGCAGGAGACTGCGCCGAACGTCAATATGACCGTACCGACTGCCGGTGCCCAAAAGCGATCAACCAGAATGCCGCCCAACAGTCGGCCCACCACGGCCGCTATTCCGACGAGCGAGGCGAGTTGGACGATTTCGCTGGGCGAGAGGCTCAGCGAGCGAAGTATGTTTTCGATGTTGGGCAATGGCGCGGCGATGGCGAGTGACATCGGCACAAAAACGATCGCCAAGATCCAAAAATAGCGTGACTGGAAGGCCTCACGAGCGCTCATGCCATCCGACACCTCGTTCATCGCCAACTCGGTGCTGGCATTCTTACTTGGCAGCCTAGCAAAGCCCCAGAGGACCATTGGGCACGCGATAAATATGGGCAGTGCCCCGATCACCAAGATAGCGACACGCCATCCACCAGTTTCGATCAACAGTTGTGCCAGCGGTTTCACCACGAAGGCGAACAGGCCCGCGCCAGATAGCACGATGCCAAGGGCAAGACCTCGGCGTTCTTCGAACGCATTATTCATCGCCCGCGTGAAGACGACGGGGGTCGCTCCCAACCCGAAGATCGCGATAGCCAGCCACGACAGATAGTATTGTTCGATAGAGCCGTTCGATGCCGCGAGCGTCATGTAGCTCAGGCCCAGGCACGGTAGCGAGATCGACGCCACCAGTCGCGCACCAAACCTGTCGATCAACGTCGCGAAAAATGGACCGACGATCAGAATTGCACCGGCCAACAGCGACAGACCGCCAAAAATGATCGCGAAGGACCAGCCGAATTCTTCCACGAAGATCGGCGCAAAGACGCCGATCGTGTAGAACGGAATGGCGGGCATGCCCAAAGCCGTTCCGAGTAAGCCGGCCAGCACCAGCCGCCATCCGTTCCTGAACTCGTTGAAGTCTGTTCCTTTCAACGGGCACTTCCTGTTTTTCGAAAGTTCGGCGATCGCATCGTTGGGCAAGACACTAAGCGCAATGTATCCCTGTCTGCAACCCATGCGAGGTTTGTGACAATCTCGAAAACGGCGAATATGTCGGATGAATGCGGCCAACCGTGAATGTGCTGTCCCTTTGAATGTCAGCTTTCAGGATGCGGCCGCTACCGGGTCAATGACTTGAACAAGGGCGCATAGCAGCCTCGGCCCCCAAGTGAGCATCTCACTTGGCTCCGATGCGCGGCCTAGACCGCGCATCGGATCGATCCACTCAGATTGCGATACCTTGCACCGCTGCCGCAAGCGGCTCCAGCATCCCAATCTCTTCCTCGGTAAGGCTGATGGAGGCCGCCGCGACATTTTCCTCCAGCCGCGTGCGCTTGCGCGTTCCGGGGATGGGGGCCGTCTTTGCGTTCAATACCTTGGATTGAGCGGAAAGCCACGCGAGGGCAAGCTGGGCTGATGTTACACCCTTGGCGGATGCGATCTCTTCAATTTTGGCAACCAGCCGCATGTTTGCATCCCGGTTTTCAGCGGAAAAGCGAGGGAAGTGCTGGCGGGCGTCATCCCCGCTCATGGCGCTCACGAACGCCTGGCCCGTCAGCATGCCCCGGCCGAGCGGCGAATAGGGCACGATTGTCACGCCGAGTTCGGCCGCGGCCGGCACCACATCCTTCTCGATGTCGCGCGTGAAGATCGACCATTCAGACTGCAGCGCCGCGATCGGATGGATAGCGTAGGCGGCGCGCAGTTCCTCCGCGCCGACGGCCGAGAGACCGAGCCATTTTACCTTGCCGGCAGTCACCAGATCGGCCATCGCACCGATCGACTCATTCAGCGACACGACACCGTCGCGGCGGTGCATGTAATAGAGATCAATGACATCAACACCGAGCCGCTTCAGGGAACGGTCGACGGCAGCCCGAATGAATTCGGGGCGGTTGTCGAGGCTCCAGTCGTTGGGGTTCTGCGGCGTGCGGGTATAGCCGAACTTGGTGGCGATAATGATCCGGTCCCGATGGGCGGCGATGAAAGGGGCGAGGAACTCCTCGTTCGCGCCGACGCCGTACATATCGGCGGTATCGAACATCGTCACACCCAGTTCCAGCGCCCGCTCCAGCGTGGCACGGGATTCAGTCTCATCCGTCTCGCCATAGAATTCGCTCATGCCCATGCACCCGAGCCCTTGGGCACCGATCATTGGGCCTTCCCGGCCGAGCTGGACCTGCGGCATGGCGGTAATTTTGCTTGTCATGGTGTTGCTCCTTGCTTAGACAAGCGGCTCTTATAAGTATGGAGTATAGTCCATGGTCAAGGGTTGAATCATGCTGATTTCGGAATTTTCCAAAGCCGCCGATCTGCCGGTCGACACCATCCGCTTCTACATTGCCAAGGGATTACTGAAACCGGAACGCAGCGCCAAGGGCGGTTCAAACCCCTATCAGATATTTCGGCAGGAAGATGTGACGGCCGCGCGCATGATCCGCCTGCAGCAGACGCTGGGATACTCACTTGGTGAAATCCTTGCACTTAATGAGGAATATCGCGCCGGCGAGCATTCACCGGAACGTACCCTTGAGGTCCTGCATTCGCAGATCGCAAGGCTGGAGGAGCGAAAGGTCGCACTGGACGCAGCCTTGTCATTCCTGCGCGGCAAGGTGGACTGGATCAACGCGGGAAAGCCCGACGATGCGCCCCGCCTTGACGACTATCAGTGCTGAACGGACCTGAGTTCCGTCAGGCCTTCCTCCCGGGAGATCACCGGGGCATAACCCAAGTCGCACCGGGCTCTGCCGATATCGAAAGACACTTCCACGGCGGAGGTCGCGTAGGCCTGAAGCGTGAGCGGAGGCACGATCCGCCCCCCGGATATTTTTGCCACCACGTCGCCGATCGCGGCTACGGCGCGAACCACGAGGCGCGGCACGATCTTGTCCGGGACGGCAAGCCCCTGTGTTTCGATGAGGGCCGATACGAACGTGCGGAAGGGCACCGGATCGCCATCCGAGATGAAATAAACCTGTCCACCATGGCCCTGGCTGAGCGCGAGTTCCACGGCATGGCAGAGATTGGCGACATGGGTCGTCGAGGTCAGGTAAGTACCGCCAGAAATCCACGCGAACTTTCCGGAGCGGACTGCTTCCAAAAGCGTTGGCAGTGCGGTCGTGTCGTCACGGCCCCAAACGAAGCGGGGGCGAAGCACGACGACCGAGAAATCCGGACCATGGGCAACCAGGGCAATGCGCTCGGCCGCTGCCTTGGTGCGGGAATAACCGCCTGCCGGCTTTGCGGGCAACGGCATGGTCTCATCAACGTTGACCAGCGGCTGGCCCGTAGCAAGCACGGATTCCGTGCTCAGGTGGATGACCTTGGCGATGCCGGCGGCACGAGCAGCATCGAGCACAGCGCGCGTGCCGTCCTCGTTGATACGCCGCTGCCGTTCCGTCGCCGGGCCATGGTCCGTGTCGGCGGCGGCGTGGATCAGGGCATTGCACCCTGTCATTCCGGCGGCGAGGGCGGCATCGAAAAGGTCACCCCGCAACGGGACTGCCCCGAGCGCCCGAACGATGTCCGCCGAAACATCACTCCGCACGAGAGCTATTACCGCAACGCCGCGGGCAACAAAATGGCGGATCAGGTTGCGGCCGACATACCCGCTGCCCCCGGTCAGGAAAATACGTTGAAACGGGACGAGTTTATCCGTGGCCGCGGCATGTGAGGCAATGCTGTCTGTCATGTCATTTACCTGATGGTATTTTGAATGTTAGCCCGCCTTGACGCCCCGGAGATCAATCTCTCCCGGTTGCGCCGTCACGAGCCAGTTGATTTCGCGAAGAACCCTGTCGCGATCTTCGCGCGGGAAATGATGGAAATCGAGATGTTCAAGGAACTTCAGTCCTTCGAGCGCCAGATAGGCGAGAAGCGCGCCGCGCGGCGACGGTGAGGTCTCCTCGATGCGGGCGATGGTCCGGGCCTGGCTCTCCTGCATTTTGCGACGCAATCCTTCATCGAGTGCAAGCGTGGCGCTGAGGTTCAGCGCCACCGCCTTGAACGCCTCAGGTGGCGGTTCGGCAGTGGCAAGGATGCGGCCCTTGATTGCCCGATCCTCGGGCCCATCGATCTGCTCCTCGATGCCGGCATGAAAGGCCGTATCGCGCTCGAAAGCACGATCAACGACGGCTTCTACTAGCGCCTGTTTGGACTTGTGATCGTAAAGCACACTCGCCTTGTTGACGCCCGCTTCTTTGGCGACGGCCTCGACCGTCAGATTGGCAGCACCATCGCGCCCGACGACGCGCTCCGCGGCATCGAGGATAGCCTGCTGATCGATAACCCGCTTTCTACCCATCGTCTTATCCAATTATTCCAGCCGGATGGTTATAAATAAACGCCGTCGGTTTTGTCAAGTTGACAGATGATACGGGCTGCGAGTCGGGCACTAAGGGTCCTATCTCGGCGATCCCGAGACTCCAGAACAACCGAAGCTGGCCGTCTGATTCTAAGTAATGAAACAATCGAAAGGAACGGCGGCCATAAGGGCGCGTTACTGCCGCCCGGCAGTTGAACGAGAAAGAGTCTCTGGACTGTCCGACTCTTGTTCACTGCCAGCGTGCGCCACTTGCGCAATACCGAGATGCAATTACGATGGACAGCCCCGGGGTAGCGGCCCTTGTCCGGCATGGCAACCCGCCTAACGGAAATGGAACTGCTACAGCAACGTCAGGACCTGCATTGCGGATAGACTTAGATGCTGAACAATCACAAGCAGTTCGTGGCGTGGAGACGGCAGGTCTTTGTGCGCAATCCGCACCGAGGCCTGAACCTCCTTTACGCGGGTCTTCTTTCGAGAAGTGGCATCTACTTGATCGGTTGCGCAGATGAGATCGTCTATGTCGGTCAGTCATGGGACCTAACGGAACGGCCTATTGATAGCTTGGGCCGCTATTACCACCGTGTTCCTGACGTTTCATTGCCGTGGTCTCTTGCCCTGCCCCCCTGCCCACCGGACGAGATGCACGAAAGAGAAAGCACGGCCATTCGTGCCTTTGCCCCAAAGTTCAATACGTCGATCCCCAGCATCCCTGCCAGCAAAGGACGAATGCCCGAAATCGTTGGCCACGCCGCGGTCTTTCAGGATCAGATCAGTACGGGAGGTGCGTTCGAAGAGGAAAATCTCCGCCGGCAGATGGAGCGCGCAGCAGCAAACACCTCTCCACCATGGCGTCAGGGGAAAAACAGCGAAAGAAGACCGGCAAACGCGAGCCAAAGCCTGAACTGCGGCCCTTTGATCCGCCTGCCGAGCTTACGGGCGAGGAGCTTCGAGAAGCTTGGCGGCGCTACGGCATCCCGTACGGTGATCCCTTGGTGTATCCGATCAATCTCTGCGATGACGGGTCGGTCGTGACCCGTGATGGAGAATACATCGGCAAATGGGCTATGGACCAATACGATGCGCCGTCGTTTGCACCTGATGGCGAGACGCTCCCCTTTCTTGAAGCACCACTGGTCGGACTTCTGTGCATGACCATTCGCGACTGGTATGAAGAAAAGACCGGCGAGAAGTTGTAGAGGGCCGACTACGGTTCAGGTTAAATGGTTGTTAGGGCTCAGTAGTGTAGTGGCGGCGGTAGCTGTCAGTGATGTTATTCGCCTCAGTAATGCGTCCCTCTTAAAATGAATGAGAGATGCGTATTCTGCGGCTGTTTAGGCCCCGCAGCAGCGGGGATCCACGTGCTGCCTTCTCAGTCGTCTCTACCTTCGGTCTCGAATGGCGGCTACCTTGCACTGCGCCGAAGAGCCTGAACGACCGATTTCAAGGCGCAAGGCGGCGCGACCCCGCTGCCAATACAATGTCTGCTTCCAGACAAGCGAGATGAAGGCTCCTATGACCGAGACGGAGGCGCGTAGCCGCTCAATTGGCCACAATCGCCAAACGCCAGCTTCGGGGCCGATGGCCGTTGTCCGCTGCTAAGACATCCAACACGAGAAGCGGACATCAGAGTTCGTCCAGGTCTGGGATTGGCCCCGAAATGTCATTCTTCCAGTCAGAACTAGCGTACACCTTCGGCTGTAGTTGACCCTTGTTGCTGGTGCGTGGCTGGGCAGCGGGCAGTTGCACTACGAGGAGGTGCTCGTGAGCGGCTGTCGAAATCAGGTTCCGCAACTTCAGGGCCCGGTAGGAACGCTAGGCTTTCGTGCGGTTCCTCCAGGTGTTCGCCGGGGGCTCGTTCCTGATCTTGGATGAAAGTAGGAGATAACCAACAGCGTCGAAGCCAAATGCCCTCGATACGGCACGCGACCATTCGGGCTTAAACCTCTTCGGAATGAAGTTTAGATTCTTAGAACCACCCGCCCGATAGTCTCGCCTGCCTCTAACGCTTGGTGCGCCTCACCGACGCGGTCGAAGGAGACGACGCGGTCGATGTGGGCACGCAATTTGCCCGTGTCGACTAGGTTGGCGATGGCGTCGAGTACCGTGACCTGCCTGAGCCTGTGTCTATGATCTCGGGTTATCTGTGGCAGTCCGATGTTGACGAACGAGACGTCGAGGTTTTTCCATTCCGCTAGTGCGTTGCCGCCGCCGGGCCAGTCAGAGACGACAGTGTTCACCAGCCTGCCGTAAGGCGTAACGTGTTCGAAGCTTCGAGCGAAGTTCTCATGCCCGACGAAGTCGAACACAACGGGAGCGCCATCCTTGCCACTCCAAGACCTCAGCTTCTCGTTCACGTCCTCGCTCCGATAGCGGATCGCTATTTCGACACCTAGCCCCAGAACGAACTCCGCTTTTACGTCATTCGACACCGTGGTGGCTATCCGGGCACCGATATTTGCAAGATACTGAATAGCGATGTGGCCGAGGCCACCTGCCCCACCGTGCACAAGAACGTGATCGCCAGACTTGACGTTCCCTTTGTCAAAAACGGCTTCCCACGCGGTCAGGCCGACGACGGGCAGTGCCGCGGCCTGCACAAAGTCCATGCTCGCCGGCTTTCTAGAGACATAATCTCCGTGGACTACCTTGTATTCAGCGTAGCTGCCGGGATTGCCTGGATACCCACCGTCTATGTACCAGACTTCGTCTCCGACTGTGATCCCGTCAACCGCATCGCCAGTCTCCTCGATCACGCCCACGCCATCGATGCCGAGGATCGTGGGGGATCCTGTCCCGGCAGACGGGTCAGGGCGCTGTCCGCTCTTCCTGTTTTGCCAATCCGCCGGGTTTACCCCGGCGGCCATGACCCTGACGAGGACATCGGATGGTCGCTCGATCTTCGGTCTGGCTATTTCTCGGACCTGCAAGACTTCAGGCCCGCCGGGGGCGAACATCACCAGCGCTCGCATGGTCTTAGACATCCTGCGCCACTCCGCCGCTCTTCTCGATCGCGTTGATCAGGCGGTGTAGTTTGACCGCATCTTGGAACGTTGGACCGTGCCGCGTGCCCGATGTCATGTCTGAAGCGAAGAGTTCGTAAAGCCTCCTCACGTTGCCCGTGAGTACGTTGTCTTCAGGACCGAAGTCGTCAGGCACGACGATCGGGTGAAGCGTCTCGTCCGACTGCGCTCCCATGAGCTTGAACCCTCCCAGGCCCACGTAGCCAAAGGGACTTGTGAGCAACAAGTCGCCTCTGCTGCCATTGATCTCCACGTGGAAATTGGTCCCACGCGACAGCCCACCGCGGAAATGGCTCGTCACCAAGCCGCCGGAGGTTAGCTTGCCAGTGAAGGCTATTTGATCCGCGACGTCGAGCGGGACGACTTCCTTGCTCTCAATCATTCTGATAGTCGGGCGGCGACTGACCAACGCCCCCGACACGCTGAGGAAGTCCTCGTCGAGCGCGAACAACACGGCGTCGATAGTGTGGGCGAACGGCACATGGAGCATGCTCGCGCCTTTGGACCGGTCCAGGGTGTATCGGAATGCCTCCTCCATCTCCTCCCCCCAAGTGATTCCCGAGCCGATGACCGACGCCGAAAGCACCTCGCCGAGATAACCCTGCTTGATCAAATTTCGCATGTGCCGGAGGGTCGGGTTCGCGCGGGTTTGAAGGCCGATCATCGCCGAGACGCCTTTTTGCGCGGCGAGCGCATCCATTTTCTGAGCTTCCTCGAGATTTACGCCGAGCGGCCATTCGGAGAACACCGACTTCCCTGCCTCAAGCGCGGCGGTCACGAGTTGAAGATGTTCCGGAACCCTGACGGTGACCACTACGAGGTCCACTTCAGGATGTTGTACAAGCTCTTCCGTCGATGAGACCGTGTGGTCAAAGCCAAATTTCTCGGCAGACGCCCTGGCGGTTTCAATTCGGCTATGGCTCAGCGCAGAAAGGCGGTACTGTGGTAGTTCCCGCAGTGCGGGCAGATGAGCGGTCGATGCCCATCCCCGGTCGGGGTGAACGCCGATCATGCCGACTCTGATCGGTGGATGGGTCATTGAACCAGCTCCTTCGGCGTAATTTCAAGAATGGTTCGATGGAGTTCAAGTTTGGCGATTCGCCATCGCCCGTCCTCGAACACCCAAGTTTCGTAGTAGTGCCCGTAACCGTGCATACTGGAAGGACGTATGTCGTCGGTGGGCGGAAAAACGAGATAGTCTTCCATCGACCAGATCGCGGCCACCTTGTTATCGGAAACCCTCTCCATCTCAGCATTGTGGACCTGATGGATCGTCCGTGCACCTTCAAGATAACGGGCGCTCTTCGTCACGAACTCATCTACCGACGTGAAGGCGTGCGTCGTCTGCCCTTCGGTGTCCACGAAGCGGATGTCCGGTGCGTCCGAGAAGAGCTTCCGGAATTCGTCCCAGCGCTTGGTATCGACGTATCGGCAGTACCTGGCTTTCCACACGGCAATCTCGTCGAATAACTGTGTATTGTTCTGCATTTAAATTCTCCTTTCGGATGCCTACATGAGATGTTCATCAAGGACGATTGAGATCGATAAGTCCTGGAATCTTGTCGATTCGGTCAATGGTCACGAGCCTTAAGCCGCCCGGAGGTTGGTCCCGACATTGTCCGTCATGGCAAAGACTTCGACGTTGCGCAGTTTGGGAACGGTCAAAGCGTTGTTGCAAAGTGTGGCAAACTGGCGGGAGCCGGCAGCGAGGTGTCGGACACCTGACAGCGATCTGTAAGATTCTGGACGTCGGGGCCATATGCATCTGGTGATCGCCCTCGCCATCGGAGCGCCTTGGTCGCCAAGGCCGATGAAACCCACTTGCTGAATCGCGTTCATCATTTGGCCCCCCCCAACAGTCCGACGGCCATTTCCCAGAGGCGGTGCGCGTTGGCGCTATCGAGCGCGTATGAGGGCGCCCCCTCAAGTCTCGATTGGGGGCGGCTCGATACAACTGGAGCCTCGACGCAGTTCTCGAAGTACCTTCCATTGGTCCCCTCGACCAACGGCGAGGCCGCGAGAAGCACCGATGTGGCTGCACCCTCCTCGGGAGTCTTGCGAAGGTGCTCGGGCGTTCGGAGTCCTCCGGTGTGACGCTGCAGATTGGTGGCTATCGCTCCCGGGTTGAGCGCATTCGACGCGATCCCGTCATCGCCCCATCGATCCTTGATACCCACCGCCAAAAGGGTGCACGCGGTCTTCGACTGTGCATATGCCAGAAGGGGATCGTAAGGGATGAAGTGGAAGTGCGGATCGTCCCAGAACACTGGGCCGAACAGGCTTCCGCTCGAACTTACGGACACGACGCGCGCGCCATTGGCCATGGCGAGGAATCGGCGGAGGCCAAGGGTCAAAGCAAAATGCCCCAGGAAATTGGTCGCGAACTGCATCTCCCATCCTTGTGAAGAGCGTCGCAGGTCCGGCAACGCCATAATGCCCGCATTGTTGACGAGCGCGTGGATCGGGCCTTCCCATTCGTCTACGAAACGGCTTACGGAATTGACGTCGGCCAGGTCGAGCTGCCTGACCTGAATGCTGGGATTGACACTCCTGATCCGAAGGTCTGCTGCGACTTGCTCGGCAGCTTGCGTTCGGCGGGCGGCGATGATGACGGCCGCCCCTGCGGCAGCGAGCGCAGAGGTTGTCTCGATACCAATGCCGCTTGCGCCACCGGTCACGATTATTGTCTTCCCGCGAAGATCCACTCCTTTCAGAACCTCAGAAGCAGTGGAATGGAATCCGAATGGCAATTGAAGCATGACGGCCTCCTTGGCCACATGGGTGTAACCGGAGGTCACTCCGTGATCTTGACGAAGCCATGCTGCACGAGCTGTATCGTACGAGCCATGGCGTCCAGATTGATCTTGATGAGGGGCAGCAGATCGGCGTTTCCCCAGCCGTTTACCTTCGCTGTGGCCCCGCAGAGTTCGACCTTGACTCCTAAGTCGATGAGGTCGGCGACTAGCTTCTTGTAGGGGTTTCCAGTGGCGATATTACGCGAAGCGTTGTAGGCTGCGTCGTTGAGGGTGACATGACCCGCATTAGTGTGAAAGACCACGATCACATCGGATTGCGCATTCCAATTCGCGATGTCGGCGGTGATCAGTTGAAGGTGGAACAGTGCTGCGGGCAGGTCGCCTTCGAATTGAAGGGAGCCGATGCTGTGCACCGACTTGACCTGTTGCAGTTCGACCGGGATATCGATGAACAGATTGCTCTTGGATTCAGACATCGTCGTCTCCTACTTGGCTTTTATTATGGTCGGGGATGCCGGGACGCCCCGTGGGGCGTCCCGGTGGCGCGTGGGAGTCGGGAGGAGATGCGCGCCAGTAAGAACAGAGCGGTGGTCGCCTTTTGGGCGCTAGACGCTCTCGTAAACAAGCCGCGTGAAGAAGCCCGGATCAATGACAAAATTGCCCCATTTGTCGTCAAACGCTGCCGTGGGCTCGGCTGCAACAGCCTCGTCCTTCGACCGTCCCGCGCGTTTTAGCGCGGCGACATTCTCCCGGATTGCCACCAGCATGTCGCGGAAATCCTGCAACTCGGTGCGATTGCTCACGGGATTTCCATGTCCCGGAATTATGATGGTCTTGTTCGTCGAGGCGGCCAGGTTCGCCTCGGACGCCGCGATCATCCCGTCGATGCTGCCGCCAGTCGAATGATCGATGAAGGGATATATGCCGTTCCAGTAGGTGTCGCCGACATGTAGTACATCGGCCTCGCCAAACATAACCGAAATGTCGCCGTCGGTATGCGCCGGACCATAATATTTTAGGGAGACTGACTCCCCGTTGAGCTTGAGCGAAAGCTCCTTGGCGAAGACGTGCTTGGGGACGCCTCGTGGCTCCAGCGGGAGGAAATTGTAGTCCCAGTCTTCGACCCGCTGGACCTGAGAGAGGTGTTTACGCGTGTTCTCGTGCGCGATGATCTTGGCTCCGCCGGAGCCGATCCAGGGGTTCCCGTCCGCGTGGTCGAAATGCCAGTGGGTATTGACTAAGTGGGTTACAGGTTCAGGCGAGATTTCGGCGAGCGCCTTCGTCATTTGCTTGCGGGAGACACTGATGCCAGCATCTACCATGACGAGACCGTCCTTCCCACCAAGTGCCGCGACGTTGCCGCCAGAGCCTTCCAGGATGGTAATACCGTGCCTCAGCTTGTGCGTGGTGATGACAGACTTTGCCGCGCTATCTTTTATGAGGCTCACCAGACCCCGCGCCTCGGCGTAGGCTTCGCGGGGGCTCAACCATCCCCCTTTGGTGGCAAAGCCCGCCAAGCCGACGCAACAAAGGCAAAATCCACGCCTCGAGAGCATGTGTTCGGACTTCATGACATACCTTTCCGCAGCCGGTTTCAGGAGAGCCGGCGGCTTTCTAGCTGGAGATGGAGAGGTCGAGGCAGGCTTTGCAGTCTGCCGAGTGGTTAAGCCTTTATAAAGGCGAGCAGGTCCGCATTGATCACGTCGGAATGCGTCGTGAACATCCCGTGCGGGTAGCCCTCATAGACCTTGAGTTTCCCGTTCTTGAGCAACTTCACGGAAAGTTCCGCGGAGTCGGCTATAGGGACGACCTGGTCGTCGCTGCCGTGCATCACCAGGACCGGGACAGTAATGGCTTTCAGGTCTTCCGTAAAATCGGTTTCGGAGAAGACCTTAATGCACTCGTAATGCGCGTTTGCGCCGCCCATCATACCTTGACGCCACCAGTTGCGGATCGTGCCTTCGGCGATGGTCGCGCCAGGGCGGTTAAAGCCGTAGAACGGCCCGCTCGCAATATCGAGGTAGAGCTGTGCCCTGTTCGCAGCCAAAGCCGCGCGGTAGCCGTCGAAGACTTCTATCGGAAGACCGCCCGGATTATCGGCGGACTTGACCATGACTGGAGGGATCGCGGAAATGAGGACCGCTTTCGCGACCCGGCCCTTGCCATGTTTGGCGACGTACCTTGTGACCTCTCCGCCGCCGGTCGAATGACCGATGTGAACGACATCGCGGAGGTCGAGAGCCTCGGCGAGAGCAGCGACGTCGGCCGCGTACGTATCCATGTCGTTGCCGTCGGAGGTCTGACTGGAGCGGCCATGGCCCCTTCGGTCGTGCGCGATGACGCGGAAACCTTTCGCGAGGAAAAACAGCATCTGGTTGTCCCAGTCATCGGCACTGAGCGGCCAACCATGGTGGAACATGATCGGCTGCCCCGAGCCCCAGTCCTTGTAGAAAATCTGCGCGCCGTCTTTCGTTCTTATGCTGCTCATGGTCTCACTCCCGTCTTCAATGGTTGCTCTGTTTAAGTTCGACGATGCCGTGGCGGCAAAGGCCCTTAGCGGCAACGTCGTGGCGAGGAAGGCGGCTCCGGTCCCGATCAGGACATCCCGTCTCGTCGCAGTGGGTATTGTTATGCTCGTATTCGTGTTCATGCCTGTTCCCTCTGAGGAGCGGACACGGTTTAACCGGCAGCTCTGTTGGCGGTCCGGCGCCTTCGCTTTTGGCCGTGCCGAGATTGCGAATTGGTCAGCCCAGAACTGGCGCTGCTGCTGCCCACTCCTTCCGGGTCTTGGGCGTGCCGTCGATGATTTCGACGACATCCTTGGATTTCGAGAGCGTCGTCATCAAAGACTTGGGCCCTTCGAACGGCCTGCCGCCGATGTGCCAGCCGTCGGTGTGCAGTTCTTCGATGAGAACCCACACCACCTCGCGAAACGCCTCCGAACCTTCGAACTTGACCATGACATCGGTCAAAGCCTTGGCCAAAGCGTGTTTCTCTTCCGGCGTGAAGACGCCGTCGACCAGTTTCACATTGACGAATGGCATGACATCTTTCCTTTGATTAGTGTGTTGAAGGTGCCCTAGTCGGCGACGTCGATTATGATCTTGCCCTTGGCTGTCCGATTCTCGATTTTGGCATATGCTTCCGCAACAGTCTCGAAACTGAAGCGGCGCGGATCAACGAGAGGGGTAATCTTTCCCGCTTCCGCGAGCCGCTTCGCCTCTCGCAGGATATGCCCGTGATGGGCCCGGCCTTCCCCAGTCAGGATCGGCAGGAGCGTGAAAACACCCGAGTAGCTTGCGGCTCGAAACGAAAGCGGTCCAAGCGAATGAGTGCCCCATCCGAGGCAGCTGACAACATGGCCGAAGCGCGCCACCGCGTTGAAAGCGGCGTCGATCCCGGCCCCGCCCACAGTGTCGTACACAATGTCGAAGCCCCGGCCGCCCGTATGGTCTTTCACATACTCCTCGACGGTCGTCTGATGGCGGTCGATAGCCGTTGCGCAGAGCTCCTCGATCTGGCTTTGCTTCGAGGCCTTGTCCACTGCGAAAACCTCGGCACCGAAAGCCCGAGCAATCTGGATCGCGACGTGTCCGACACCCCCGGCACCGAGTACCAGTACCTTCTGACGCGCCTGGACCTGCGCGCGATCAACAAGGCCTTCCCAAGCCGTGATGAAGATCAACGGCAACGCGGCGGCTTCGCGCATGGTCAGGTTTGAGGGCTTTGGAGCAAGCAACTCCACGTCGGCGGCAACATAGGTCGCTAGCGAACCTTGCAGACCGCCGACGCCACCCGTCATGCCGAAGACCTCGTCCTGCGGCTTAAACGCGGTCACGCCGGGACCGACGGCTTCGACGACTCCGGCAACATCCATCCCAAGGATGGCGGGTAAGGGATGTCGCGCGTGAGGAGCCTGGCCGCTCTTGATCTTGAGATCGAGCGGATTGACGCCGCTCGCCTTGACTCGCAGAAGAACCTCGCCTGATGCGGGCTCTGGGCGGACTGCGGTTGTACGGACAAGGTCCGTATTCGTTTCGTTCAGGACGAGCGCGTCCATAGTGGCGGCGGTGGTCTTCATCTGCGTGCCCTTGATGTGGTGTCGACGACTATTCGACGACGGCCAGAAGATGGCAGAACACCTAGCTCTCAAGCCAGTGAATCGTGGTGAATTCCCGTGACAGGACAAATACTGAGAGGTCAGTAGGTTAGGACATCTCGGCCAACAGCACCTTGGCCGCCACCATGTCGGCCGTGTCGAATCCCTCGGTGAACCGATTATACACGGAGGCCAACATGGCACTCCCCCTAGCGATGTCCCCCCGGTCACGCACCACACGGGCCAAACCGGTGGTCGTTCGGAGCTCCCAAGATAGGGCGTCCTGCCGCCTTGCCACCTCGACCGAACGGCGATAGCATCGTTCCACGCTGTCGAGGTCTTCGCCACCTCGCCACAGGACATCCCCCTTCAGACGGTGGAGTTCGGCGATGCACCACAGCTCCTCCTTCTCCTCGCTGCCGCTGATCGCTGCCTCTACCAACGAGCGAGCTTCAGTGTGTTGTCCCAGCGAGGACAATCCCTCGGCTAAATAGCCGAGAAATCGCACATTATAGAGATTGAACAGTTTTACCTGGCGCAGTTCAGCCAACCCGTTCCGGAGGAGCGAAACGCCTCGGTCATGAAGCCCTCGCTCGATCAGAAGCGCTGCCTTCCAACATCGGCCGAACACCTCCCATGGGCCGAGCGCATTCGCAGTCGCCAGGTCGAGCAGCTCGGTGATCGCAATATCCGCCGCCGTGAAGTCTCCTACGTGAACCAGGACAGGACAGGACCAGCGCGCCAAGGTCTCACACAATGAGATTGCGTGGCCCGAGCCCCGCGCCGCCTCGACGGCGGTATCGACCGCCTTGATCGCCTGATCCGGAAAGCCTTGCATCCACAGGAGTTGAGCTGGCTGGATTCGTGCTGAAACTGACTGGCCAAACCTGAAACGGACAGAGCTTGCGGAGGCGATTTCAGCCGAGGTATCGTGGGTCAACATCAGATCAGCGTGACGGCGTGCGCCCTTGAAGTCCCCCATGCAGAAGAGTGTCATGCTGAGCATGCGGTCGCTAATAAAACGATCGAGTATACTTTCTGCGACCGCCGCGAAACGTTTGGCGCTTTTCAGCGACGCCCTATATTCACCCATTCCCACCTGTGCGACCCATAACCCCCAGAGAGCTTCCGCCTGAGCGTCCACGTCGCCGAGCTCTTCCGATATCTCCAACGCCTTGGCGAACGCGGCCGTAGCCTGGGGCGCAAACCCGATCTTGAAAGCTTTTGAAAGTCCGAGCGCTCTGTAGAGCTGCATGATCTGACGAGCGTTTTGGTCTCTTCGCTCACCAGGGGAGATACCCCGCAGCGCTCGTTGGACGCTGGTCAGGCATTCGTCGACTAGGGAAAGCTGGTACCATATCGGAATAGCGGCGACGGTGAGCCCGAGGCCTACTTCCGCGTCGCCGTGATCCGAGTAGGCCCAGTCCAAAGCGAAGCGCACGTTGTTAATGTGGATCCCATATCGCGACAGCCAATCTTCGCTCGACAAGGTTTCGACTTCCTTCTGCGAATGCCGTAGGACTTGGCACAGATAGGCCGCGAGTTGACGCATGATGGCGTCGAGTTCCCCTTCATCCCGAACTTTGTCTAAAATGAACGCCCGAGTGGTGTCGAGCAGACGGTATCGTGCGGCCTTGCCTTGGGCGTCTACCGACACCAGGGATTTGGCGACGAGGTCAGCTAGATGACCCGGTACATCGCCATCCGGGGCGGTCGGGTCGGTTGCAATGGCGACAGCGGCGTCCAGTCCGAAATCGCCAGCAAACACCGCTAGTCTGCGCAGGACTTTACGCTCACCGTCAGATAGCGCCCCATAACTCCAGTCGATCATGGCCGCCAAGGTTTGATGGCGGGGCAGTGCGGTGCGCCGTCCACCTGTCAGCAATCGCAGTCGATCGTTCAGAAGTTCCGCTATCCCACGCGTGCCGAATGCTTCCACTCGTGCCGCCGCTAGCTCGATGGCGAGAGCGATCCCGTCGAGCTGGCGGCATATGTGCGTGACGACGGGTGCTTCGTCGTCGTCGAAAGAATACCCGCTCGCGAACGACGTTGCCCTCTCTACGAACAGGCGAATTGCCGGGAACTGCAACGCCTCAGCGGCAGTCAGACCTGCCGCCGACGGTGGCAGGTCGAGAGGCGGGAGCCTGTAGACGCTTTCGCCTTCTGCCCGCAGCGCCTCGCGGCTGGTCGCCAGAATGCTAACCTCCGGCGCTTGGCGGAGCAGAGTCTCCGCGAGGCGGGCAGCCGCTTCAAGAACTAGTTCACAACTGTCGAACACGAGCAACATGTGTTTTTCGCGAAGATACCCAATAAGGGTCGCGGTCGGGTCACCGGATGTCTCCGGGAGGCGAAGCTGTGAAGCTACGATTGAAGGGACGAGCTGAGGATTCGTGATCGGTGCCAAGTCAACGAAGCAAAGGCCATGCTTATGCGATGACCACAACTGTTCCGCCACTCGAAGGCCGACGGTCGTTTTTCCAATGCCGCCTGGTCCAACGATCGTCACCACCCGTGACCGTTTAAACCGACCTTCGACGATCTGGATCGCTTCGTCACGTCCGACGGCTTGGATAAGCTGTCGTGGAAGGTTATTCGGCGCAGTTGTCGTCTTCGGTTCGTTTTCGACGCGGTAACGGGTGAGAGGACCAACAAAACGGTAGCCCCTTGAGGGGACGGCCGCGATGTACCGGGGAGCGGCTTGATCGTCGCCGAGCACCCTTCGAAGCAATGCGATCTGAGCTCTTAGATTCGATTCCTCAACTGTAGTATTGGGCCAGGCTCTCGCGGTCAGTTCATCCTTCGTTGCTAGCTTGCCCGATCGCTCGGTCAACGTGATGAGAATCTCGAGCGCCCGAGAGCCGATCGTGACGGGCTCGCCGTCCTTGAGCAATAGATGCCGCCCGGCATAGAGCACGAATGCACCGAATGCGGTCGCTTCATCAGCCGCAAGCGCTGCATCCAGAGGCGACTGCCCTTGCATTCTATCCTTTACTAATCGGCGCTTTTTCAGCCCTCAGAAGAGATGTTGCTGTGCAGGTGACGATGCCTGGTCATAATACTGAAAGCGAATGACTAACCCGTGTCTCGATCATAATATGACAGGAAAAGGACGAACTTCCATCCATTCTTGCCAAATCTTACGTGTCGACTCGTCCTTGCCGGAAGGCGCTCAAACGATCAAGCGCAGTATCAAGTCCTTGCGATGTCGTGACCGGTCGCTCGCCTGCCATGACAGTTCCGCCCTCTGCGGGTCGACCGCGTACGGACGCACACCGCAGGGGCCATCCTGCTCCGCGGGTGCGACATCACAGTTTTCGCAGTAGACGCCGCCCATTGAGTCCAGCGCTGGCGAGGTTGCGCACCACACTGTCGTCGCCGCACCTTGCTCCGAGGCTTTCATATCCCGGACCGGATCGACTACGGGGGAGCCGTCTGCCGCGACGGCACCGAAGGAGTCGAGTTCGGACCAGGTAATGTGGCGAATGCCCGGCGTTATTATCATTCCGGGATGCACCGCGAAGGAGCGTATGCCATGATGGCGGCCGCACTTATCAAGGGATACCGCAAGCAGCGCGCATGCCGTTTTCGACTGGTCGTAGGCCTTCCATCTGTCATACGGGCGGCGAGTAAAATCTAGGTCGTCGAGATCGACATCACACATCTGATGGCCTCGGGACGATAGCACAACCACTCGGGCCTTATCTGCCGCCAGCAACGCTGGCTATAATAATGCTGCCAGCTGAAAGTGCCCAGATAATTCACGGAGAAGTGGCCCTCGTAACCGTTTTGATCGAGGAACAGCGGCCTCGCTATCACACCCGCGTTAAGAACCAAAAGATCAAGTCGGCTTCGCCGTGCGAGAAATGCGGCGGCGAAGTTTCTGATGGACGGACACCTGATCGATAAGGTTGAGCGGCCAAACGTCTATTTGTCCAACACCGTCCAATGCCACTCGTGCCTCAACCGGGTCTATCGCGGGCACGCAGATCGTCGCGCCACATGCTGCGAGTGCCTTGACAGTCTCCAATCCTAGACCGGAAGCGCCACCCGTAACGATGGCAAATTTTCCGGTCAGGTCCACACCACGAGCGATTTCCGCCGCGGTCACTGAGGAGCCAAATCGGGTGCGGACCGGCGGTTGGGCTTCTCGCATAGGAGTTCTAACGTTGGCGCAACTATTCAATAGCCGGTTCCTCGCGCTTTGGTGATCTCTATCTAAGTCGATCAAGCGTGATGGGACACGGTGGCGTTTCCAAATGTATCCTGCACCAATTTTCCAAATGCACCAATTTCGCCATAACTGTCTGATGTGCCGTCGTCGGAGGAGAGCCGGGGAAAGATGGGTTGGTTCCTCTTGAGTCGGACCAGGTGCGACCGCGCGTCCGCACCGCGATCGCGGCTTTCGGCATGCAGCCGACCGTGCCAAAGTTCCGGCCCGGCGGCCAATTCTTCTCGATGAACTGTTTGCTGTCGGCGCGATCACGACTCTGCCATGTCCGGGGATGTCTGCTTCCAGCCACAGCACGTTTTGCCGATCTGTCCGGTAAAGGGGCGCGAAGCGGACACTGATGAATGCCTACAAGGAAGACGCGAATCCGCAATCGAACTTCCTATGTCCGTAATGGGGCCGACAGTAGACTTCAGCCGTGTCCACGAGAAGCGTCACCTTGATGCAAGGCGTGCAAGCGCTACTCGGCAACCGTGCGTTTCTGCGCCTCCTGCTGGCGTTCGTGCTCAATGGTCTTGCCAACGCCATTCCCGCCACTCTGTTTCTCTATTTCGTATCGGACCGCCTGGACGCACCGAGTATGCGCGGTCCGTTGCTTTTTCTGTATTTTATCTGCGGGATTGTGGGCGTCCCGCTTGCCGCATGGGCGGCAAGGATCGTCGGCAAACATAGGGCATGGTGTTATGCCATGGGCGTCGCATGTCTGGTGTTTGCCTTCAGCGGCTTTCTTGACCGGGGTGATGTCGGCCCCTTTGCCGCGATCTGCGGCTTCACCGGACTGCTTCTCGGATTTGACCTCGCCCTGCCCGCTTCGATCCAGGCGGACGTCGTTGACATCGATACAGCCACCTCCGGCAGTCAAAGAACGGGGATATATTTCGCGGCCTGGAGTCTGGCCACCAAGTTTTCACTGGCTCTTGCGGTCGGGCTGGTGTTTCCGATCCTGCAGTTGTCCGGTTTTAATACACAGGCTCAGGGCCAATCCGGCGCATTGGCTCTTCATGTGTTGAGCACGCTCTATGCTTGGCTACCGATCGCCTTCAAACTGGCAGCGATCGGCATCATGTGGAACTTCCCGCTTGACGAGGCAGCCCAGCACAAGCTGCGCCAGAACATTGAACGATCCCAGAAATCGCGCGCGTCATCCAAAACCGAGCGCTTTGCGTATCCAGACGTATCCGAATGACGAAGGAGAAAACCTTGCGCCAGTGTTTGACGATTGCCATTGCCTTCATTGCCAGCAGCCTTTTCACCGCCGCTTCGGCAAACGACCTTGTGCTGGAGAAGTACTTCGCCGGGCATACTCGCGCGGAGGGACAATTCAGTGCCATCAACGGCGTGAAAAAAAGCTTCAAAGTTCGGCTGACCGGCCGGTGGAACGGCAAGCGTCTGCTTCTCCGAGAGGATTTCACCTATGCGGATGGTCAGAAGGACCGCAAGACCTGGATATTCGTCAAGACAAGCCTCACGACATACCTCGGCACCCGCGAAGACGTGGTCGGGCGTGCTTTTGTAAGGGTGAACGGTGACACGGCGCGCTTCAGCTATGACGTCTATCTTGACGGCAACACCCGTAAAAATCGCGTCCGGTTTCATGACAGGATGACGTTGCAGAGCAATGGGTTGTTGATCAACGATGCGTGGGTGAGCAAGTACGGGTTTCCAGTGGCGCGAACCCACGTCGAATTTCGCAAGTGAGGCCCGCGCGTTCTTTGTCTTCCAATTGCCGGCGACATCAATGAATAGCCTTCGAGAAAATTATAACGCGGTCGTCGTCGGCTCATCCGGGGGGATCGGTCAGGCGTTGCGCCACGCCTTGGTTTCAGACACCCGTGCGAACGTCGTTCAAGGTGTTGACCGGACCACCTTTCCACACTTCGAACTGGGTGACGAAAACTCCATCGTTGAGATTGCGGATGACCTTAGACAACGAGTGGAGACTATCGATGTGTTGATCGTCGCCACGGGAATTCTCCGAATTGGGGATGCCATTCCCGAAAAGTCATTGGCAGCTTTAGACGGCGAGCACATGATGGAGTTGTTGCGCATAAATGCGGTGGGACCGGCGCTAATTCTCAAGCATTTTTCGCCGCTCGTTTCCAAGAAATCGAAGGCGATTATTGCCCTATTGTCGGCGCGGGTGGGATCGATCGGGGATAATCGCCTCGGTGGTTGGCTATCATACCGCGCATCGAAGGCGGCGCTCAACCAAATCGTCAAGACAGCGTCTATCGAGTTTGCGAGAACCCATCCACAATGTCTGTGTGTGGCGCTGCACCCTGGAACCGTTGATACGAAACTAAGCCGGCCGTTTGCGGCCAATCATCCGAGATCAGATCCGGCAGTCGCCGCGGCGTCCCTGCTAAACGTCATCGACCAATTGACCGCCGATCGCACCGGGACGTTCATTGACTATAATGGCTGCCCAATCGAATGGTAGTTCCGCGAGATGATCGCGGGCTACTGCCACAGCAGTTGTCCGACGAGACAAAGGAAGCCATCGGATGCTCGCGTGCTGGAGTGCGCTCGCTGCTCTACGATGACGATTCCGGAGCCATGGCTAGTTACATGCGCGCTCGAAAGGAGGACTCAAATCGGGAGTCCGTCCGATTTATGGGCGCTCGATAACTTAATCGATATTCCGTTCCGCGTGTTGAAGTCTGAAGAGTCGGGAATCCACCGTGTGACTATCAAAGGCGACGATACATTCAATTGGCTTGATCAAAGTGTGGTGCGCATTTCAATTCCGTCACCTGCCAGATCACATCACAAGTGTCATTTTGCCGCTTGCGTCTAGCTATGAGGCCACAGAACAAGCCCTTGTTTTACGAAGCTGCACTGGTCAAGCTGAGTAGAATCGTTTGATTCCTTGCGCATCCTAGTGAGCTTTGTAAGTATCAGTACAACGCGCCGACCTTGCGTGGACTAAAGTGAATTTTAACAAAGCAAGCCGAGTTGGTATGTCATCCAAACTGTGCGTAACAGGCAAATCCGAGTTCGACTTCCACAAGCGCGAGAGTTACCGCCTTGCCGCCCTTGATCGGCTCGACATCCTCGATTCTCCACGGGATGAATCGATAGATCGCATTGTTCGCCTTGTGCAGAAGATTTTCGCTGTAGATATTGGACTCGTTTCGGTAATAGATGCGCACCGCCAGTGGTACAAATCCCGTGTTGGCCTCGAATCCTCCGAAATTGCGCGGAGCGAGACGTTCTGCAAGTTTACCTTGGAGAGCGGGGAACTTATTATTGTACCGGATACGCTCCAAGACAGCCGTTTTCGAGAGCATCCCAATGTAATTGGTCCGCCGAACATCCGTTTTTATGCCGGCGCCCCGCTGCGCACGCGAGACGGTCACATTATCGGTACCGTTTGTGCAATCGGTACCCAATCCCGAAAATTCGGCGAAACCGAGTCGTCGATCCTTACCGATTTAGCCGATGTCGTCATGGACCGGTTCGAGCTGTCGAGGCTCGCGGCAACTGACGCGCTTACCGGAGCCCTCACCCGCCGCGCCTACAAAGAAGCCTGCAACCAGGCAATTTCGCTGGCGTTGCGCCACGGCCATGACTTGACCTGCCTGGTTTTTGATCTCGATCGATTCAAATCAATTAACGACACCTATGGTCACGCTGCAGGTGACGGCGTGCTGATAGCCGCCGCCGACACGGTTCTGCAGAATTTGCGCGACAGCGATATTTTCGGGCGATTAGGCGGCGAGGAGTTCGCAATCCTTCTTCCCTATGTCGACGCCAAGGGCGCTCTCTCGGTTGCGGAAAGACTGCGCACAGCAATTGCAGGGATGGAGTATTCACTGGGCGGATCGAAGGTGCAGGTCACCGCGAGCTTTGGCGTTGCATCATGCCGGGGTGCTATAAACACGATCGACGCACTACTGGCATCGGCTGACGCCGCGCTCTACAACGCTAAGAATGAAGGTCGCAACCGATGCGTCCTTTGGGACGGAGATGCAGATGGCGCGGGCTTCGCGCGCGCCGCCGTGCTCAAGGCCGGTGCGATCCTATATAATCACTATGGCTCGGTCGTCGATTGCACGGTGAAGTCGCTCGGTCAAAAGGGTGCAGGGCTCGTCGTAACGGACACTCGAACGTTGCCCAACGAATTCACCCTTGTAATCGGCGCCGACGGCCTGAAAACCTCATGTCGCATTATCTCACAAGACAGCCGAAACGTTGAGGTGGAGTTTTGCTGAAAAGGAAGAATGCCATCGATTTCTGCTACGCAGATGGGCTATATATGGAATCTAAACAGCGCCGTGCCGGACGCTCTTGGTAATTGCCACCGGCTGCCCACCCATGTCGGCCGCGCTCTCGATGACCCGTTTGAAAGGTTCGCAGTTGCCTTTATCGATGAACATTGCGCCATTGACAGCAGTCTTGGTGGCACGCAAACGGCTCTCGCCTTTGATGTCGAAGGGTACCCCAAAGCTCTTCAACCAAACCTCCAACCGCCACCCTGCCGGCAAAGCCCGATTGAGGGCTCGTAGCCGGCGGAGCCGCCCGAGATAGTTTCGGCCAAGCATCAACCGACTGATCTGGCAAATCGATTCGCATGCGCCAATGTTACAGAAGGTTCATCGGCGTGACTTCCTCCGGTTGGGTTTTCCGAAAGCTGGAGAGGCGCGGCATGGGGCTTTCTCCCTTGTGTTACGGGTTAGCTGCCGGTCCGCTACCGGCCCCATCTGGTCATTCAAGTGCACTATCTCAATGATTGCTACAGGGCACTTTGACTCCGCCGCCTTGAACGGAATCGAACCATCGACCCACTGCTTCACAATTCGGCAAATCATTGGAATGGCTAATCAAACCCAAAGTACGGTTTAGGCGGATATTCAACCTAATCTCAAGGTCTTCTGTTAAACGATCATTATTCAAGCAAAAACCACTAGATCCAGCTCACTGTTGCGCGGTCATTGGCCCTCTTCCACGACCGGTTTCGTCGCCCTGCGGCCGAGCGTTATCCGGCTCGCTTCTTCCAGACTGATGCCCGGCTCAAGTGGGTCGGCATGACGGTGCACCAACAGCCAGCGGTTCCCGTCGCGCCGGAAGACGAGGGTCACGCGCAGCGCCCAGTCCTGTGCCGGCAGCGATCCTACGGCGACATGCGCGTATTCGTTCGCAACGAGGACGATCATGTCGCTCGCCCGGTAAGAGGCGATCAGCCGGAAGCTGGCGTCGCGCCCGTCTCTGAAATAGCGACCGATCCGCTCCCAGTCAGCGTCGGACTTGGGATTGCCGGTGGGAACGCCGCCGAAGGGGTCCATGAGGATGAAGTCGGGCGCGGTCTGGATTGCGCGTCGATAGGCGGCAATATCTCCATGCATCAGATGCGCGTGCGCCTCGGCGGCCTGGGCGGCGACCGCCTCGATCTCGGATGCCTCGGCTTCCGCGCGCGCATTGCCGGTCTCCGTGGCGCCCGCCAGCGTCGCCAGCAGGCTCAAGCCAAAAGTGGATATCATGTTGGTGTCCTTTCGCTCGGACGCGGTCGATTGGGACCGCGCTTGTGCGGGGCGTTGATGCAATTTTACGTCTGATGAATGAAGTGATATGATTTCACCAATATGTTGCATGAAATCGATTTATCGCGAGCCGACCTCAACCTGCTGGTACTGTTCGAAGCGGTCTTCGCCGAACGCCATGTTGGCCGCGCCGCGGCACGGCTGAACCTCTCGACCTCTGCGGTCAGCCACGGGCTGGGCCGACTGCGTCGCTTGCTCAACGATCCGCTGTTCATGAAGACGCCCAAGGGTGTCGTGCCGACAGAGCGCGCCGAGGCGCTCGCCCCCGGCATCGACGAAGCGCTGCGCCATGTCCGCGCAGTGGTCGCCCGTGCGGAGCCCTTCGATCCGGGCACAACGCGGCGCCGCATGGTGATCGGCGCGCCCGACGGGGTCTCCGCTGTCTTCCTGCAGACCTTGCTGTCGGTTATCGCCCGGGAAGCCCCCGGACTTGACCTCGGCATCCGCCAGCTCCTGCCGCTTCCCGGCGAAGAGCCCGACAGGGCCTGGCGCGACGTGTTCCGCGAACTGGAGACGCGCATGCTCGACATAGCCGTGATCCCTTCAGGGAAAGGTCCGCTGCGCTTCGAGAGCCGCATACTGCACGAGGAGGACTTTGTTCTGGTGCTGCGGCGGGGCCATGCCTTCCTCGCGCGTCCGACGATCGAGACCTATTGCGATAGTGGGCACCTGGTCGTGTCGGAAAGCGGCGATCCACACGGCTTCGTCGATACACTTCTCAGACACCAGGGCTTGGCTCGGCGCGTAGCGCTGACGGTCCCCAACTTCATGTTTGCCTGTGCCCTGGTCGGTGAGACCGACCTGATCTGCGCTGTGCCGAGGCGCTTCGCCGAACGGTTCGCGCCGGCCATGGGGATCGCCATTGCGGAGCCACCGCTGCCACTCGGCGATTTTCCGCTCACGGCCTTTGTGCCGCGCTCCGCGACGGCCGACGCGGGGCTGATGTGGCTGCTTGACAAACTCACGGCGGCCGCTGCGAGATCATAGGCGGCGATCGGCAAAGCTTTGTGGTCGTGCCCGTCGTCCAAGCAATGGGATATAGCATCACGGATGTTCTGGTTCGGCAGGCGCCGGTGTCTGATGCCGAACGGCGCTCTCTACGCCGCACTTCCGGCCGAGAACGATCGCGAAGACCCGCCGGTCGAACCGTTCTTGCTCTCACTGACGCTCGAGCACGGCGCAGCCCGCCTCTGGCTTCGCTGCCCGGCATCGCCCATGCGCAGCTTTTGATCACCGTCGTCGGGCGATGTCCGAAGCCTTCGTGCTGACGGGGTGATGGGGATTCCAATGGGCCGCATCGCGTCCACCCCCTTCGGCGGCTCAACAAGTAGTTGCCGGATCGCGAGCAATCGGAATCATGGGGTCCGCTATATTCACACAAGTAGCGAATTGGTCGAAAAGCCTGATCTCAAAGCGGCGCACGACATCCTTATTGCTTACCTCGCATCAAAGTAGCGGGTTGTCATGGGCGCGGAGCCGTCGCCATCTTAACGGCCAGAACCATGAGGGATGTACCCATAAACCAATGCTGCATCCGCGCCCAGATTGAGCCGACGAGCGAGAAAGGCGGCAATTTGACCAGCGGCTTGGACGATGGCGCCATTAACAGTGGCGCTAGTGGCGATCTGTGGGTGCCAAAGCAGTTCGGCCCGTCACGGCCCGCTCGGACCAGGCGGATCAAGGTTGGGTTGGTTAAGCAGCGTTGCGAGCGCGGTTACGAGCTGCGCAGGAACAAACGGCTTGATGATGAGGATGCTTTCCGGCACCCCGTTTGCGCTCCATGCAGCAGCGCTATCGCTTGGAATTGCGCACCCCGAACCTTTCCGAGCCCATTTCATTCCGGTGTTCTAGGCGAAGAAATTAATGGCTGCTGTGGTCGAAGTACGGTAATCGGTTTCGAGGACCGATAGTCGGCTCTCTTCGCCAAGCAACGACAACAGTGCGAGTTTGCCCCGACCGATCCGGCTTTTAATCGTCCCGATTTCACAACCGCATATGTCTGCTGCTTCCTGGTAACTGTGTCCAAGCACGCAACATAGGACGATGGCGATGCGCTGCTCAGTTGGAAGTCTGTGGAGGGCCGCCTGCACATCCTGCGCACGAATTTTCCATTCTTGAGGCGCAGCTTGTGCGCCTTGGTAATCCGCAATATCCGTCGTAAATCCCGTCGTCTCCCGGTCGCGCTTTCGGTAATCGGTGAGAAAGATGTTGCGCATGATGGTGAAAAGCCATGCCTGCATGCTGGTGCCTGGCTGATAGCTGTCGAGAGAGTGCCAAGCGCGCACCAACGTCTCCTGAACCAGATCTTCGGCGGCTGGCTTCGATTTGTGAAAGGTACGGGAAAATCGGCGTAATGCCGGAATAGCAGCAAGCAGTTCCTTCTTAGATGTCAAAAAGTTTTCTGGCGGCGCATGTTGCCGTCGGTTAGAACAGTTGCTCCTACAACCACTAGGAGTAGACTGATGAAGGTTGTAGATCGAAAAATAACGTTCAGAGAAGCGGGCGGTGGGGGCGACCGCACCGTGGCGTCTATCTATGAAAATGGTCAGCAAGCTTTGGTAGAAGTTTCGCATTTTCCGACGATCAACTCATTCAACATGCGGAGAAGCTGCTTTCAACCTGGCAGTCAGAGTTTTTCTCGACAGCAACGCTGGTAGTGCTGCCGGTTTTTCTGCGATATAGCGGCTCGCCTGAATTAAAGCCTGTTGAAGCGCCAAACGATCAAACCGGGAACTGATAGTAAGCACTCCAACAATCCAGGATTTCCTCCGTTTCAGCGGTCTCAACTTGCTGCGAGAGGCGTTGACCATAAAACAACTGCATGGCGTCATGAGCTGCATCCGACGAACTGCAGACCGCGTCGCTCGCGACAATCACTCGGAAGCCGAGATCAATCGCACCAAGCACCGAAGCGAGGACGCAGACATCTGTTTCGCCGCCACTTACGATAAGGGTGCGGACCGCTCCCCGATTGAGGTGCAAAAACAGTTCGCCGGATTGCCAAGGCGAATACACAACCTTGTCAAAGGTCCGCGCGGGCGGAACATGCCGCGCAAGCTCAGGAACGATATCAACCTGGCCGGCGTCAAGATTATCAAGGGTCATGTTATTCCAGCGTTGATAATAGCGCAGCCAGGTTCCACCCACGTCTTGTGCATTCCGAGCAGGAATAAATCGGGTGAACACTGTCCGCGTAGGGTCTTTTCCTACCAAGGCTTCAATGTGCGGTAAGACCCGGTCAAACCATGGCATGGCCCATGGGCTGTCACCTCGAAAAATGCCCTGCATGTCGACACAAAGGTGAACTGCCGCTTCATCAATGGGGCCAAATCTTAGTCCGCTCGCCACTCGTCACCTCCATGACCGGAACCGCTACTAGACCATTGATGACGGCGCTGTCAGCATCCTCTATTCGTGCACGGGCGCGCCGGCGTTGCACGTCGACACGTGCCAAACGCGAACACCGCCGTTAGTCTCTTGTCTGCGAAAAATATTGGGTCGCCATCGCCAGAACCATGGCAAAGGCCATGAGGACGGTCACTTGTAAATCCGTCATGGCTGCCTCCTGATATTCGAGTATTTTTCCGCCGAACTACGATGCACGGCAACCTCGAAGTCCGGCGCAAGAGCGTCATGTTTGCGGGCGAAAGCAAGGAACATGCTCCGAGCGGTCTCTGCTTCTACCTCTCCTGACAGCGCCGCGCGGCATGCGTTCAGTGCCATCGTATGAGCGACCTCTTTTTTCGACAATGGCCAATCCCTCAACAGCGCATATGCTTCAGTGACGGACCTGACTTGGCTTGGCACACCCAGTCCAACCAATATCACCACGGGATTTTTGAAGATATTGTACTCCATAAGCTCCTCCTTATTTAGCTCGGTGTTCGCCACGGACTCCGAGTGCCCGTGGCCAACACCTTGCGCCACTCGGTATGCTTTTTGCTGGGTCTTAAGTTTACAGACCGGGCGGACCGCCACAGCCATGGGCTTACCCAGGTTTTATCGTCAGCGCGATCTGACTCTGGTGATTGTGACCTTGTTAACCTGAGCTCCATGGCCTTGCCAGCACTCCATGGGCTACATTTTTTGCGCGGGTACCGATGATCCTCCATCGCGATCCACCCAAATTTTCGCTGCTTTCGATTTTCGGCAGTTAACGTTCAATGGTATTCCTGGTTCCACCTCGGTGGACCTCAATTCCAGCGCGCTGAAGGAAGTATTTGTAGGAAGCGTAAACTTACCAGACCGGAGCAGGGCAGCGCAAAGCGCCGATGAAGCGGCGGCGCTGACTGCCTTACCACTCCGTTTTCGATCTGAAACTTAGGAACTCACTACGATCCCAGGGGGCGCCCAGGTCCCCTCGCCCGCCGGCAGCACCGAAGGCGGCGTTGTCTTTGGCCAGTAGAGCCGCATCACCAAGTAGATCGGCCCGTCAGGAGCAGGCAGCCAGTTCGCTTCCTTGTCTGCGCCCGGAGACTTGTTCTGGATATGCAGTGTCAGCGACCCATCCGCGTTGGTCTTCATAGCGGGCAGCATGGGCGAGTTGATGAGATAGCGGTTGATCGGGTTTTCGATCAGGAGCTGGGACTTGCCGTCATACATGGTCAGCGACCAGAATGAATTCACCGGCGGCAGTTGTCCTGCCGGAAACGTCAGCGTGTAGTTGTGCTTGCTGCCGTCGAGCGTCTGCCCGTCGCTGTCGACGCGGGTAAACGGATATGTCGCCTCCTCCGGGTCATTACCATATATGCCGGCCTGCGCCGCGACAGCGCGCTTTAACCAGTCCCCGTTGTAGTGGGCGCTATCCCCGGGAAGACCGCTAAGCCGCCAGCCATTGATTGTTTTGCCAACGTTGGCGACTGCCTCATCGACCTTGCGCTGGCCCTCTTTCATGCCAAGGCCAAGCTCCAGCTTATGCTCCACTGGCAGCTCCTTGAAGTCGAAGGTCTTGCCTGGCCCAACGCCGATGCGAGCCAGCTTGGCGCGTATCTCCCTTTCATTGTCCTGCGGCGGCGCATACTGCAGCGCGAAGTCGAGGTAATCGAAGAAGTTGGTCTTCACGAGTTCCTTATCGATCTTCGGGAAGTCGATGGCCGGAGCCGCCGCTGGTGGCGTTTGCTTCAGATACGCCGAGAGCATCTGTACCTTGTAACCAGCTTGCACCTTCTTGACGTTGTCGAGATCATCCGGCCCGAAGAGCTGGGTGCGATAACCCGCGACGGAAAACTGTGTGCTCGAACGAAACACCTGCTTGATGCCTGCCGGGGTGTCACCCTTCCAGTCTGGCCCGACCACCATGTAGTCGCCGGCCTCGCTGCCCGTGGCACGAGTGCCGATATAGCCGTAATTGTAGGTATTGCCGTCACAGAGCATCACCGAGTAGTAGCGCTTTGGGTCAATCGCCGGGACCGAGAGTACGACCGGCTCGGCCCGCAAATCGAGCCAGACGAAGGAATAGGGTGTGTCGCTGTTTGGCGTGACGATTGCTGTGTCTTTGTAGGTGAAGACGTTGGGTTCGTTCTTGATCTCGTTGAACGGAGCCTTGAACTGCCCCGAATTGCGATCGACCGCATACTCGTACATGACCCCATAGTTCATCACGAGCGGCAGGCCATAAATGAACCCTTCCTCGGCGATGTTCTTCGCCTCGATAATGTCCGGATAGCTCTGCGCCATCAAGATGCTTGGCTTCACGATTGTAGCGGCAGCGGCAATTATCGCAGCCGAGCGAAGAAGATCGCGCTTGGTCAACATTTGCTGTGTACTCCCGCCGTGGCTGCCAGAAGCAAGTGCCCCATGATATTTCTCCTCTGAATTACCCCAAACTTGGCGGCGCAATATTCAGAAACACTGATTTTGCGTCACCCGGTTTTGATATTCAAAGGCTGCAATCTTGGCTAGTAGAGCCATCAGATGTTACTGTAAATTACTGTTTCCAAAGCCTCGCGGAATCGCTAAATGCATTACGATGTAAAACGCCTCTTTTCTACCCTCCCACCTTCATCTTTAGCACTGCACCCCTATATGCATCGGGAATACCGGCTTTGTGGTGAGCCTTAGCGAGTTTCTCGAGCCACGCGGAAATATCCGCCGGGATCGGCTCAAGCCCGTTGCCCCAAGCGTTCGTGAGAAAAATGTCGCATTCCAATGCCGCAGCAAGGTCGATCTGAGTCCAGCGCAAGAGTGAAAGGCATTCCTTAAATTGCTCGGGCGTCAAAAATTGCTCCTGTCGAATATGTGCGTTTCTCATAATGCACGCGGCCTTCATAAGCGTCACTAACCCGCCGGATCAGTCTTTCGTGGTATTTGCTTTGGCTGAAGCGACCATGAGGGAGCGGCATCTTCGGCCGATCAAGGAGAGGACGCGGCTCTCGGAGCTTGAAGCGTGGGATGATTTGTTCGGCTACTGCATTCAGTGCGGCAAAATCGGTCAGATTGAAAAATCCATGTTGTCCAAACGCTACGGCGCTGATGTGATCCTCGAAGATATTTCCCGCAGACTTGTTTGCCGGGCGTGCGGGACGCGGCGCGGCAACGAATTTGGCACCAGCAATCGGCCGCGCGACTGACCACGCTTGCACCAGGTGGTTGATCGGATATCGTCCATTAATCTCCACGGACCAGTGAGCCTGATGTGCAATCTGTACAATGCCACCACGACCCACGAAGCGATGCGGCAACTCTTCCTGCCGATCCACGACCTTACCAATCGCCTGACGCCGCAGATCGATATTTTCCCCGACTATCACGCACCAATCGGCCGCAAGAATGCCGAGGGTGAACGCGAGCTTGCCCTCGCCCGCTGGGGCATGCCGACGCCCCGACAGTACCTTAAATCCGAGGTCGATAGCGGCGTGACCAACATTCGCAACCCGACCTCTTCACATTGGCGCCGGTGGATTGGTCCCGAAAACCGTTGCGTCGTTCCGGCGACCAGTTTTTCCGAATATGGCGAGGTCGCCGATCCCGTTACCAAGAAAAAGCCCATCCACTGGTTCGCGCTCAACGAGGAAAGGCCCCTCTTCTAGTTCGCCGGCATCTGGACGAGTTGGTACAGCGTCCGCAAGAAGAAGGAAGGCCCGGTTCAAGCTGATATCTTTGCCTTCCTAACCACTAATCCCAACAGCATCGTTGCGCCCATTCATCCACAGGCAATGCCGGTTATTCTGACCAGTACTGATGAAATCGACGTATGGATGAATGCTCCAGCCGAGGAGGCGCTGAAATTGCAGCGTCCGCTGCCCGACGAGCAGTTGATCCTGCCGCCTCAACCGGTTGCCGAAGAACAGCAGCCCTCATTGCTTTAAGCGCGAGTTCATCTGGAACCCAAAATGTACCATCAAAACGAGACCAATCGGCACTTTGAGTTAAACGACCTTGAAAAGAACGCGGCCGGCGCGCTTCGCGTTATGTCGTCCGAAGAGGCTCGCCAAGTTCGGAAGACGAACAGGTTCCTCGCGCTGGTCCTTCTCGGCATTATGTTGGGAGTTTTTCTTGCTTGGCTTTTATAAAGAAAACCGATGTCTGAGACAGGACCGCCAAAGCCTACCTACCCGCAGGACGTGGACAAAGCCCCAGCGGCCATCGTCGAGCACCATTGCATGCATCCTGGTTGTAGATCGTGCGGCTCATTTAGATTTGAAAAGCGATTTGGACTGGAATGGTATTGCGGTGAGCACAAGCGGGTTGGATAAATAGGATCTCCGCAGCGAGGGTGTGGCGAGCAGGAAGACATGAGCAAAAGTACCGACGAAAAAGAGGCCCTTCGCAAAACGAAAAATGCCGAGAAGATGCGGCAGTGGCGTGCCAAAAACCCACCTTCCCCCGAAAAGAAAGCAAAGGAAGCAGAACGAGTAAAACAATGGCGAAAAGCAAACCCAGAGAAATACAGGGAGCAGCAAAACGCATGGTATGCTAAAAATCGCGAGCGAGAATTGGCCCAACGGCGTGGGCGTGCGCGAAAACGTCGTGCCGTGATGGATGATGGAAGTAGTGCTTCACATGACGATCGAGAGACCACGCAAGCCGGCCGGCCACAAGGATCGATTGAGCGACTGCCAGAGGGCGATTGAAGATAGATTACTTGAACTCTTCGGCGAAGCTGTTGCGGCCGGATGGGCCGAGGATGAAGTGTTTGCTGCCATCGTAACGGTCGCGGACACCACCCAACTTGCGATGCATCACCAGCAATTACGTTCGGTCGAGACACTTTTGCAAAAAGCGATGAAGCGAGGCACATGATGCCCGCATTGACGCGACCAAGTCGGTTTAACGTTGTCTGTTACGATGACGGCGCTCTGCCTCGTCAAGTTGCTCGAGAAGTTCTTTGAAGCGTTCATCGTCAGGCACATTGCCGTAGCGAGACCGCAAAGCCTCCTTAAATGTCGGGTCCAGTAGGTGCTTTCTCACAACCCTGATCCGTTCATCTTTGCCGTCTTCATCCGCCATCTGTCGAAACTTTGGCGGAAGCAATGCGCTTCTTCACGACTACGTTCCGATACTTTTAATCTCCCATCGCCAATGTTCGAAGTGCACTCAAAATCTTGCGTGGGGCCACAGTTACGGTACATTATAAACGTCGCCAGGGATACAACGGCCGCTGGTGCTTGGGAGATGAGCTGCGCTCTCGCCTCTTGGAGAAGAAAGCGTGCCGCAAAAGCTGAACTTCGAGCTGACCTGCCCCAAGTGCGGAAAGATTTATCTGCGCATTCCGAAGACCGTGACCTATACGACGATGATCCATTGCAGCCTCTGCGAGACGCCGCTGGGAACGTGGCGTGAACTCGAAGATTCGTTCATTATCCAAGGCGGCTATGAGGGGTATTCGAGATGAAAAATGGCCAGATTGTGAAAAAGGACGACTAGGCTATGGAAATCGCAGGCGCTTCCCGTTGGCAGCCTGTTGGAACCATAGCATCTGCTTGATGCCACCCTTGCTCATTAAGCAGCAATGGGCTCGGACATGCGACCCTCGTCGTGTCCGAGCCCGTTTTTATGTCCGACCGTCTCTTTCCGGACAAGGCGGAACATCATCAATTTTTGGTACGTTTGTGCGCTGCTGACAGGAGCATCCAGGTCGCCAATGTCGCCCGCAGCCTCGGGCTCAAGACTTGGCGGTGGGCGTAAGTTTTACGCCCTTTTTCGCAATAACCAGAAACTAAATCACATTAACTTCAGCGTACGCACTCCAGAATTAGGAGTATTATATCTGTGCTGGTATCCCACACCCAGTGGGGCTTGGCCAAAGGTATTCTTCCAAGACGCAATGAGGCCAAGCCCTTGTGGAACAGTCCTCACTGTACACCGTTTAAAATCGACTGAAGTTCGATTGTCTGCAGGGGCTCGGGTAGGCGGTCCGATTGAGCCCCCGCAATCGTTTGGTCCCGACTGCCGATTAGGGCATATTCGGTACCCAACTGACGGTCCAGTTTTTCAATTTAATAGTAATATGGGAGGTAGACATGAAGCGGCTCAGATTTATTCTCATTGGAACCGCGTCTCTCGGTTTAATGGTTCCTGGCGCGACGATAAACCAAATTGACTTCGCTGGTCCGGCCTTTGCCGAAAAGGGTGGCAACGGAAACAGTGGCGGTAATGGACATGGCGGCGGTAATGGAAATGGCGGCGGCCAGGGCAAAGGGGGTGCTAAGGGAAACGCCGGCGCTAGCGGGAAATCCTCTTCCAGCCACGGCAATGCGGCTAGTGCCCACAACAATAGGAAAACCGATTACGATAAGTCGAAAGAGCAAAGGACGACCGCGATCGACAAATCAAAGGTTCAGAAAACTTGGGCCAAAGAAGACGAGTTCACCAATGACAACCTTGATGACACTACATGGGGCCCGCTGAATGCGGCGCATGCCTCTGCCCGCGCCCGGGAGCGCGCAGCCCCAAACTCGTCGGTTGGTAAAATAGCTATCTATGAGCGCGATCGCGAGGCAGCGCTGGCGCTGACCGATCCGATACTGCGCGAACAAGCTCTCGATGATGCCGTGACGACGTTGGAAGCAAATTTCGGTCGAACGCTGACGGACGATCAGGTTGATGAGGTCAACGCACTTTTGGATGCAAGGCGCTAGCACTGGGGGGGAATACGAAGGTTCCGAGTCACCCCAAGATCACGCCGAAGCTGGTAGATTGAGCATACTGACCGCTACCCCCAAAAGCCGGCGGTTGGCCTCCTCGGAGGGGAATGAAACGGCAGGGTTCGTACCGGAGTTTCTCTCCTCCTCTTTTTGAGCGTCTAGTAAGCGGTTTTGTTTGCAAGGGAATCCGCCATTTGCCGCAAGTATGGGCCTGGATATCATCCGGCGATGACTGGCGGGCCGGGAAGAATCCTGCAGAAGGATAATAACTGGGACGGCGCCCGCCCCGAGGTGCATCAAGTCGTGGCTGCAATTGATATCCAACGATTTTCTGCAACACTCGGCTAATCCATGCGACATGGTTATGAATTCGCGGTGCACAAGAGTTTGCGCATTAGTTAGGCAAGGTTAACCCTTAAGTTAGCGGCCATTTGGCCCGCAAGCATGTGAAAACTTGTTCAGCACATCATTGGAACCCTGCCCACGCTTGACAAGCGGGTTCATCGGGCGGTGCGCTCCAGGGAATACAATCTGAAGCTGGATAATTGTTTGCAATGTTCGGGGATAAGTGTGTGGGGACCGTCTGAGCATCGCTGTTACTCAAGGAATCGGGACCTAAGTTTTCCAGCGCGCGCTTACCGCGTTACCATGACGTCGCAAGGCGGGGCATTCAGGAAGCTCATCGCATAGCTACCAATGATGGCGCCGACGAAACCGCTGCTGCTATGTGTACCCATGACTAGCAAATCAGCGTTCTGTTCAGCCACGATCTTGTCTATGCCCGGCTCAATTTCTCCGCGTTCAAGCCTTGGCGTGACGGACCCTGAAAAAGCGCCATTGGTTTTCACAAATGCCCGGATGGCCGCATCGGCTTCGCGCTGAGACTGATCGATCAAGGGCCGCTCATATTCCGCCAATTCCTCGGCATTTACCTTAATACGGCTTGAGAATGGGGTTTGAAAGACATGCAGCAGGCAAACAGCTGCTTCAGGAGCAATCTCAAGTCCAGCGCCCAGCGCATGTTGCGAGGAAAGAGAGAAGTCAGACGCGGCAACGACCGTACGATAAGGGCCAGCGGGCTTGTCTTTCACAACCAGAACCGGAACGAGGCTGTTGCGGACAATATTTCCGGCTTTGGTTCCTGTAAAGCGGTCCTTCGTCGTCGCATGGTGCATGCCAAGAACTATAAGATCGACTTGTCTGGTTGCAACCTCGGCGAGAATATCCTTCGCGACGGAGCCGATCTTGACGATAGCGCTGATGCGGGTGGCAGAGGAAGGGGACAAGTTTGCCCAGTGTCGCCGCAGATCCGTCGTGGCTTGTTCGATCAATCGGTCTTTGGTGTTGAGATCGTTATCTATCAATTCCTCATCGTCTATGACGTGCATGACGGTTAGCTTGGAATCATGTACCTGCGCCAGTTGCAGAGCTCTTTCAAATGCTCGATCCGATATCTCGCTGACGTCCATTGCCACGAGAATATGTTTCATGATGATACGCCCCAGCAGACCGAGATAAGGAATTTCAATACTACATTAATTGTGGGCCAATTTCTTCAAAACCTGTGGGTCGGATCACGCAAAATCAACAAGGGCGTGAAACGTATTTTTCGAGTCAATCTACTTCGGCCGAAGAGCTTTGCTGCTTCTCGATGCAAATCCGGATCATCCAGCAGTTTTAGTAATTGCTCAACTTTAACCGGGGGGGTCGGATGGGAGACGTCTGGTCTTTTGAGGCTGCTGTCGGGGCCAAACAAAGAGCCAAGCTCATTGTAAGTATGACGCTCGCTTTGGCGATCGAATCCCGGATAACGATCACTGTTCATTCAAATGCCCCTGAAGACGCTTATAGCACTCTATCCGCAGTCTATCGACGTTTCTCACTAAAGTGACCCTGCCTGCTGCCCGGAACGTCCGATGGCTCATGGTGCTAGTCAGTGCTTAAGCAATGCATCGACCCAATCATCGACAAGGCGATGCGAGCTGCGGCTGATCAAGTGCCTAGTCACGCTCTCAAAAGAGAGCAGAGGAATCCGAGCGAGTAAAACCATGGCGGAAGGCGAACCAAGAGAATATCTGGAGCAGCAAAACGCCTGGTATGCTAAGAATTGGTAGCGGGAATTGAGCCGGCCGCGTGCGAGAAGACACCGTACTGTGGCCGACGATGGGAGCGCTTCAAATGGCGATCGAAAGACAACCCAGGTCGGTGGGTGAAAATCGTGCTTCCCGACCTTCGACGAAAAAGCGGGCAATATATGACATAACTTGGCAGCCGATCCATTTCGACAAGCGTAAGCGGCCCGATGAATTCATTGGGGTTGCATTTCGTTTGGCCATCGGTCGCATATACCGTCTATACGGTGGCCCTCTGCATGGCCGTTGGTATTACAACTTCCAGCTCGGGCATTCACCATTCCGAGCGAGTACAATGAACGGTGTCGTATCCAGTCGGAAGGACGCGCAAAAACACGTACTACGAACGTTTAAAGCATTCTTGGAGACACCGTCGGAATTGGGCGGTGGAAAAGCTGGCTGAAGTAAGTTTTATCCAATTCCTGCGGCGCTTTTCGTCATCGTCGGTGTACTGGCGAGAGGCCGATTGAGCGCGCCGAAGGGCTAATCGCCGAATGCGGACGGGCCCTAGGGGACGTCCGCATTATTCGTGTCATTCACTTGGGTGATGCGCTTGCTTCATTGCCTGAACCTGTTGGATCACCTGTTGGAGGTTATAGCTCGCCGGGTCCTGCATTGGCGGGAAGTCGATATAGCTCTGGAGTTCCTTGAGCCACAATGCCTGGCCGATCGGGAGCATGTTCCAGTCGTAGACGTAGGCAGTCGCCGGAGCCGAGATTGCCCCGCCCATACCGAAAAGCGTCTTTATCTGATCGCCGACAGAGGTTTCGAACGGGTCGCGCTTGATATTGACGACCTGTGTCCAGCTATACGGAATGACACCGGTCAGGAATCCCTGCGGAGCATCGGATACCATCGCGAAATACATTTTCCAGTTCTTGTAGCGGACGGCTGACGGGTCTTTGCCGGAATAGTAGAAGAATGTATCGCGGGCCGACTTGTCCGACGTCCCTTCAAGATAGTCGCGCTGATTGACGCCATCGAGTGTGGTCTTGGTAATCCCGGGATATGTTCCCTTCTCGATTTCGCTCTTCAATTCATTGCCTTTAGGACCGCCAGCAATGTCAACGAGGGTCGGCAACCAGTCGAGGGAAGCGAACATGTCGTTTTTCACCGTGCCGGGCTTGATGTGGCCGGGCCAGCGCACAACGAGCGGCGCCCGCATCCCGCCTTCCCAGGTCGACAGCTTGCCACCCTTGAAGGG
>NZ_FORJ01000005.1:0-344715 GCF_900113985.1 Phyllobacterium sp. CL33Tsu
CCATGATGAAAAGGATATTGGGTTTGGCGTCCTGCGCGTGTACTGCCGCCGTGCCTGCCAAAAGGCCACCGGCAACAGCTATCGCTGCCGTCATGCTCTTCAGTGTCGTTCTCATTCTTCTACTCC
Source organism: Phyllobacterium sp. CL33Tsu (assembly GCF_900113985.1). NCBI lineage: Bacteria > Pseudomonadati > Pseudomonadota > Alphaproteobacteria > Hyphomicrobiales > Phyllobacteriaceae > Phyllobacterium > Phyllobacterium sp. CL33Tsu. The sequence goes on from NZ_FORJ01000005.1 coordinate 127, forward strand.
CTCGAAGGGCCATTGCAGGATGGCCAAGGCGCTGAAAGGACAAGTTCGACGCAAAACGCGGTGATAGAGCTGACAATGGCGATGTGAGCCACGTGCCGCGCGCGCGTCTCTGTTCCCGGTGGCGTTTTATGCGAGCCGGGCCTGGGAAAAGAATAAAGCTGTCTTCGATCATTCACGCGACGGTGGCAAAGCCCGATACTGCCTTGCGGAGCATTTGTTCGCGCGTAGTCAGCACCATGACGCCGGCGGGGCCGGTTTGGAAGTAATTTACAGTAGTATACGTCTGGCGGACCCATCTTGCTGCCGCTTCGAGCTGGCCTGCCCCAGGTGCGGAACGATTTATCTGCGCATTCCGAAGACCGTGACCTATACGACGATGATCCATTGCAGCCTCTGCGAGACGCCGCTAGGAACGTGGCGTGAACTCGAAGATTCGTTCATTATCCAAGGCGGCTATGACGGGGTATTCGAGATGAAAAATGGCCAGATTGTAAAAAAGGACGACTAGGCTTTGGAAATCGCAGGCGCTTCCCGTTGGCAGCCTGTTGGAACCATAGCGGCATCTGCTTGTTCCTCGTATCAAGCCCAAGGGCTCGGACTTGCGGCCCTCGTCTTGTCCGAGCCCATTTTCATGTCAGATGGTCGAGTTCCGGACAAAGGCGGAACATCATCAATTTTTGGTACGTTTGTGCGCTGCTGACAGGAGCATCCAGGTCGCCGGAGCCCTTGGCTCAATGTCGCCCGCAGCCTTGGGCTCAGACTTGGCGGTGGGCGTACGCTCACCGCCCTTTTCGCATCACTAGATGCCCATTAACGTCAGCGCACAAAACTTAAACCACCCTTCAGAATTAGGAGTATTATGTAACTGCTGGTATCCCACACCCAGTGGGGCTTGGCCAAAGGTATTCTTCCAAGACGCAATGAGGCCAAGCCTCACCTTTCTTAGTCCGCAGAGCACACTGGGAGGGCTGGGACCGCAATACTCAGCGGAGCCCGTCCGTCCCTGTGCTGCGTAAATTGACGGGGGTTTCACAAAACTTACTTGGGCGAATGGCCTATTCTCGCACAGCCCGCAGTGCATTGGTGAGCGTTTCCACCAAAGTGGTGTTGCCCTCTTCGACGAGGATGCCAGCGTCCAATAGCGCATCGAGAAAAGCAGCTCGCGCCTCGCCTGGACTGAAGTGTCCTTCCAAGGCTCCGGTGCAAGTCAGTTTAGCGCGCAGGCAGGCAGGACCTTGCTTGTGAGTCCAATCGTTTTTTAGAAAAGCAAGGGCTTCTCCGACGGAGCTAACGTGTCTAGGTTTGCCGCGTCGAGCAAGCCGGAGGACCAGTGATTGGAATGGGACGTCGTTCATGGACAGGAAACGTCGATATTGGGCGCTGGTTCCTTGTAGCAATCGACGGTGGGAAAGCACTATGCCAGACGATTTGAATGAGCATGGCAATTACCCGCCCCCGAACCAACCATCCCACGTGATGCTTGGCGTGGGGTTCGTCTTCGGCATTGTGTTAATCATGGGGATCCGCTGGTATTTGCGATAACTAAATTCTATTGATTTGGAATCCCGAAATGCGGGTTGACGGCCGGCCCCTACCCATCTCGTCTCGCCATCGTCCCGTAGCGGGCAATCCATAACGTTGAACAACTAGCGAGGAACTACCTTTGGGAAACGTGCGCGGCCATCACCCACCAGGTCATGTCATAACGTCGGAAATGCGCATCGTCCCGATAAGCCGGTTCGTATCGTCATACACATGGACCAGGAACTTAGAAGGATCGGTATTCCTCCCAACAGCCTCACGGATATTGTCGCGAGCGGCTTCTACGGCAGCGAGGATGGCGGCTTCACCGTCGGCACACTCCATATCGACCACGTCAATGGGCAGACCGTCTCCCTCATGATAGGCGAAATGAAAGATTGGCATTATGCCGATGGCTCCTGTTTGAAGTGACCGCAAATCAACAAAGCGTCCAGACAGGCAACTGTTCCCCCGATAATTAATTTGATTGCTTCGGAATCCGGAAACAGCGGTCCTATATTCCCGCCCATGGTTTACGAGGATTACAAGACATTCCAGCGGGTGCAGGTGTTCGGAAGGCAGCCGGGCCAGCTTGTCAGCGTGTCATCTGCCTATGACGCTGCAAGGTTCGTACTCGAGCAGTGGCCGGATGCGACCGGCCCGAAGCACCTAATGGCACGGGAAATATTGCTCAAGTGCCTTGAAGGCAGTTGTTCGGCCGCGGTTGCGCGTGTTGCCCTTATCGAGGCTGCGAGGGAAGCCAGCATCTATATGGAAGCGGAGCCGCTCCGGACCGCATACACGGGCAAACCAGACCCGAAGTGGGGCAAGCGCAAGACGGTACGGCGCTGAAACGCCAAAAAAGCCCGCCAACCGGATAGCCGGCGGCGGGCGAACAAACTATTTGATATTTGCCTAGAAGTTGCGCTGGAAGCGAATGATGCCGCCAAGTGCGTCATCCTCGCCGAAATCGCTCTCTGCCACTTCCTTTCGGTCGCCGCCGAACTTGGTGTAGTCGATTTCCGGCCTTATGAAGAAGCCCGGCACCAGCTCGTAGTTGACGTTGAGTGCGAGAGCCCAGGTGCCCTGCTCTTCATAGGCCGCCTGGCCGTTGATCGTCGCCTTGTCGGTAACCTTGATGGCAAAGCCACCCCAGCCGGCCCAGTCGCCTTCCCACAAGCCGTACCAGTTTTTGTTCTGATTGGTGATGAAAGAATCAGAATCATAGTCGGATTGATAGCCCGCCATGATCCATGGCGGATATTGCATCCGTCAGGCTCACGTCAAGCCGCGCCTTGACGCCGACGGCATCCTGCACGGAATCATAACCGACGACAGCACCAATCTGGCCCCAACCCTGTTGATATTTTACGCCGGCAAGGACATGCGGCATGTAATCGTCGATGACGTAGTCATAACCGTTGAATACCATACCCTGTTCCGCGGCGATGACAGCGGAAAATCCGTTTCCACCCTTGAAGGTGTAGCTGATCTGATTGCTGGAAATGCTATCGGATCCATATTGGATCACGTCGTCCTGAATAATCGTTCCAGCATAGCCGAGCCAGGAGCCGAAGAGGACATCGTTGACGCCCATCTGGAACCCACCCAGCTCGATAAACCCCTGATGCAGCGTGCCTCCGGCGTCGTCGCTGTTTGTATTCTGGAAACGGGTGTCAATAAACGACCGCAGCGTGCCAAGTTCTGTTTCGGAACGCGCGTCAAAACGAATTTCGGCGCGGGTGCGGACACGCCAGGTATCATTTCCGCCTGCACCAACGGGGCCACCGGTAAACACGTTGTCCCCGCCGGAAAACTCGAAGCGCAAGTAACCGTTGACCTTGAGGCATGTTTCGGTTCCCGGGATATAGAAGAAGCCCGCCCCATAGGCATCGCATACCCGGACATATTCAACAGGCTCGGGCTCTGCAACGATGACTGCATCCGCCGCATAGGCCGACGTGGTCATGAGGACTGCACCCGACATTAGAAAAAGCGTCCGAATAGCCATGCGATCCCCTCCAGATTGCCCGGCCGAGCACTTCTGCTTCAGCAGTCGTTGCAGCTTATCCCTTTCAGGTGTCAAGGATCATAACGTTAATCAAAAAATACATCATGTGGCCAAGCTGCCACACTAATCGAAGCTCGCGAGCTCATTTCGGGTGGCCACAATAGGCCAAAGTACAGGTATAGGCCTGGACACCTTGATACGTTGACTGTGCGAGCTGGGTGTCACCGCTTTGAAAAACTATACCGTAGGGTTGCGCCAGCGCCGTAGCCATCGAACCCGCGATGTCGTCTTGAAGCTGAAACAGGCCATGGGGTTGGATATCGTTTTCGTAGCTGTTCGTCCACAAAATGGAACCATCGGCACGATTGACGAGGCGCGTGCTCACCCGAAGCCTCTCGCCCTCGATGCGGACAGCTGCTTCCAGCATAACGGTAGGGTACGGATCGACGATAGTGCTGGATGCAGCACCATCCACGACGATGATTTCCTTGAATTTTGAAAGTTGAGTGAGGACTTCCTCAGTTAATCCCTTCGCGATATTTCCCGAGCGCTGTGTCCCCGAAAGGTCACTGAACGGTCTAACGAGTAATCGAGGAATATGAGGTCCTGTTCCCGTGATCGAAACAGCAGTTTTGCCGGAAAAGCTGGCATGCGAGCGGATAAGATAGCCGCTGGCGGACAGCGCTAAGCCAATAAAGGCGATCGCAGCAAAAACTGGCCACTTGTGAGGCGGTTCGTGCTTCGAAAGAAGCTCTGTTGCCATACCCGTTAATAGTGGAACTTCGACGGTAGGTGTTACTCCACATCTTTGCGAGAAGATGGGCACGTAGCCGCCCTTCGGCATGCTGATGATAATTGGATCATCGCGGCCCGCCACCAGGTAATAATATTCGAGGCCACGCCTGATGAGACTTGCCTGGATGCGGACCACAGGGTCCAGTTGCGCGTCAAAAGATGCGTCGCGCCCCAAGACTTCGGTGGCGATCGAGTAGCCTTTAATGCGGTCGGCACGGCCCGCGATTGTCTCCTCAATCACATATGTCAGTAATCTGCGCGAACGATCGGGCACATCAAACTCGATGCTCGATCGGATTCGGTCAAGTTGCGCCAGGATCTCGGGACCGGTGGGAAGGGTCGCCTCACCATTCGCCGGCAAACGGTTTGTGGTTACGCTCATCCCTTGTCCCCCAAACAAGTAGCAGCCGTTTCCCGTCTTATATCACACAATCTCGGGCTAACCTTCTGAATTGTTGCACGATTGATCCAAGCGCGATCGGCGAAAGGGTTTTGCGGTCACTCCTTGGCAGACCACCGGCAAGCCTTTCCAGCGGCCGGTGTTCAATATGATGTGAATATTCCCCTATTTAAAACGAATTGCTTAATTGAGCACCGCCCTCCCTTGAATATGCTTATGGCTGCCGGCGCTCTTGCCGGTGGTCGTTGCACCGTTTCAAATAGCCCTTTAGGTGGAATGGCCCTTTTCTCACCTCCCGACGAAGGAGAGCTCTCGCAGAAGCGAGCGAGGTCTGGCGGAGCCAATGCTTCTTTTCACACGCCAGACCTCATTGTACGAACAAATATCCTCAATGAGGGTAATTCATCAGAGTAAGGCTCATCGCCGAATGGAAATGGCATGCATCCTGATCCGCTGCACACAAAAGATTTGATCATCATCGCGGTCGGGGCGATGGCGTCCGCGGTCGGTAAAGCAAAGCCCATCTTCGATGCGCCTCCCGTCGGCGCTAGATACTGACTGGGTGTGCCTGGCTATCTGTGGAACACCCGCGAGACCCATTCCAACGAACTGGCGATGCTGACGCCGAGTGCGGTACCCGGCGATTGTGTTCAGCGACAACAAAAAAACCGCCAACCGATCACCGGCGGCGGGCTGTTGTTTAGAAAACTTCGCATCACATTTTTTTAACACGCAGTGCACGCTCTCAGGCATGCACGGAAACAATCGCCCCATCATCGACGAAATTTACGATGATGTCATTGCGGTTCATGCCAAAGCCGCCAAAGAACATTTCGACATACTGACATACCTGATAAACGCTGCAGTAGACGAAGCCCTTAGCCTCCGAGCGGAAGAACGTCCGCCCGATGCAGCGGGACAGCGTGGCTCGGACCGATAGCCTGATGGGTCAGGCCACAATTATTAGACCGCTGCTCGGACTCTCACGCTTTACAAAGACAACCGGGGCCAAACCGCCGTTGACGAAGTGGAGCAGTCCCTAATTGCGATATTATTTCGTCTTTAGCTAATGTTGCTGTCGACCCACATCCCGCAATCGTAATGTGGCGCGCCGCGACAAATTGCGGCCTACCCCCTAACGAACCGATACGACACCCTGTTCCGCTCGACATATACAATACCCGGATAGGTCCAACCCGTTGGCCTGCCATTGGCATTTCGGTTGAACTGACGTTTCCCGAGCTTGACAACTAACGCCTCGTTTACGGTTCTCTCGCAAAGTATGACCGGGGGACGAAAATACGGAACTTCATGGCAATGCAATGTCCACCAATCCAACACCAGTTGTGGTATTGCAATACCGAGAAAGGAGCGTGCCATGGTTGGTCAAAAGGGCAGATCAGGAAGGCCACCGAAGCCTCTCGCCGTCTTGAAAGCGGAAGGCAATCGCGGCCACCGTGCCAAGCTGGATCAAATGGCGGAGCCGCAATCGAAGGGCCAACCAGTCATGCCACCGACGCTGACCAAGCCGCAGGAAGCGCTTTGGTACGAGGTCCTGCGCACCGTCCCCGCCGACGTCCTCAACCGCTGCGACGTAGCGCTGCTCGAAATACTTGTGACGTCTTGGCAGCGCCTGCGTCAATGCAACGCGGCCATCGAGACTACGGGTTTGATCGTCAAATCCAGCCAAGGCGCGGTGGTCAATCCCCTAATAAAGATTGCTCATGCCAGCGCCGCCATCGTGCAGCGCGCCTGTGCTGAATTAGGGATGAGCCCGGTTTCGCGCGCCCGGCTGATGGCGTTTAGTCCCGACGATGGTGAAGATCAGACCTTCATCGATTTCATCTACGGCGACGACTCGGAGATGTGGGTTTCTGAACCGCCTACAAAGCCCATTTCTAAACGGCGCGGCAACGGCAATAAACTCAACTAACCTGCCGTCAATTTAGCGGGTTTTCGAGCGACCGCAGGGGCATCGCGATTTTTCTCGAAAATTCGCGCGCGACCGCCTAAGCCGCTCGCGGTGCCGGGCCGCGAAGTTTGGAGATACCCCCGCCCGGTAATAGCCCACGTGGGCTATCCAAAAATCTGGCCAAGCAAGCTGACGATTGTCAGCACAACGAGCCCCACCAGAATGATCGGGATTGCGATCAACACCCTTTTCAAAAGTTTGCGATCGCGAGAGTCCATAGCAGCAATATAATCGTCAACAGCTATGAAGGCGTTATATGCTTCGCTAAACTCTTAGCGAGTACAGCTCTGCTCGTACTGAGCGCATCTTGTGCCGCTAACGGCAACCAACGAACAGGCTGTAGCGCCCACTATGGCCGTTTCAAAGCAAAACGCGTGTGGTAAGCTCTACTGGCTCGTGGAACGCAATCCGCCCCTGGGGCAACCCGCCGAGTAGCCAAACGTTTGGAGGCGCGGCGGAGCGAATGAAATTTACCATGGTGAGACAAGGCGTCTATCGCATCTCGGACGTCGGGTTTTCGTTGTCCGGCGCGGGTGGTATCATGGTGTTGAGCGCAATGGGTGGCGATCGGTTGCGACTCGCCGCTACGCCCGCTGCGTGGCGCCGCAGCAGGCTTTCTTTAAGACGTTCGGCAACGCGTTCGTAGGCCGTAACGTGTCATTTGCCTTGCCAGCGCCGATAGTGATCCATCTGGTCGAGATAGTCGCGACGACTGTCGAACAACGGCTCTTCTGGCGGTGTCGCCGATTTGGGTTTGGGAAAGTCGTCCAGGTCGTACTGCGGAATGTTCGCGCTGAGTTCGCTTGCAATCTGTGGCCACAATTGCTCCGTGTCGATCTCGATTTCGGCAACAGCGGCCTCGAACGCGTCAAACGCCTCATCATATCGGCTTTGGAAAGCTTCGATATCGTAGTTGGCAAGCACCTCGGCTTCGACAGCATTGATCTCCTGCTGATAGTCATACTCGGCATCGCGGACGCGGGATGCAAGCGTCGGGTCGATATAACGGCAGACTTCATCGGTTACGATGCGCGCCAGTTCACCCGGATGGAGCGCCTCCAAGGCGTCGAGCTCGGTCGCGCCATCACCGAAGCGCTGTTCAAACTTGGCAGCGCGTGTTTCGGTTATTTTAATCGGTGTTCGTGGCAGGAGGTACTTTTCGCATTGCTCCGGGGTAAGAACGATCGGATCGATCGTGATATCGAGACCAAGCTCAGCCTTGCGAATCCAGTACTCGACCTTCCTCGCCAAAGCGACTGGCATCGATCTGCCACCGGGATCGAAATCGCTCACATACAAAATCCGCATTGGCCTGCCGTCTGCAACGGCGCGCTCAACAACTTCCCTTGCCCGAATCTCGGATGTTTCGCCTGTACCAGGAATGAGGTTGAAGCCGAGTTGATTGGCAAGGGGAATAAGGATGTCATTCTGGGTGGACTTTTCGACCCAAACCTCGACCGTGTAACCTTGCGTCGCCTTGAAACCGGAAGTCAGATAATACGGCGATAATATGTCCTGGCGGTTTACATCCCAATTCAGATCGGCACCCGTATCCCCACAGAGAAAGGCGATAGGGCTAGCGGGATTGGGATCGTCTGCGTTGATGATGGGTGGATCGTTGCGATGATCTGCCATGGCACTATCCGGAATAAGCTGCAAATATCTTGCGGCAAGGGAACTGGAGGCGAGAAATTTCCAGTCGTTTTCCAAGTTCAGATACGGCTCGCGGTTCGGCTTCAGGACTGGCTTCTCTTGCGAAACGAGAATGTAATGCAAGCGCCGGATATGCGTGCCAACCTTGCAATTGAAATTGCTCCACAGGCCCGCAAACCATTCAGCACCCTCGCGGCGACTTGGCCTGCCAGCATAGAACGGATCGTTAGCAGGATTTAAGGCAACGAGATCATCGCGGCGGCAACCGATCTCCTCTGCCAGCGCTGCAATGGTGTCATAGTCAATTTTCATGGCGATTTAACTCCATTCCGCGACGGCGGCATTCGGCGAGCAATGCGCTGTCGGTTACCTTGGCAAGCATGCGTTCAACCATGGAGCTGCCGACACCTTCGATTGATCGAGTGCGCTGCGCGATTTTCATGGCAACCGCCTTGCCATTGCGTTCAAATGTCCGCGTCTGCGGAAATTCCGCAGACGTGATCTCCCTCCGAATTTTGGCGACCGTCTTGCCGTCAACGGCACACCGCTTGCCTATCTCGCGATCCGACCATTTCGACCACTCAGGATCACGCAGCATCGCAAGGACCGAGCGACGACGGTCGGCAGTCGTGCGACGCATTCCATGGCTGGCATTCGCGCCAACAGCCCAAAGGATTGCGTCCCGCTTGCTACCGTCACGCACCTCGGCTTTGATGGTTTCCCGTCCAAGCTTCTTGTTTGCCTCGATGCGGTGAAAGCCATCACCCGGCCAATAGTGTGTGCCATCGTGAAAAACGGTAATCGGCGGGAACTCTGCCCCATCGCTCATAGCCTCGGCATATTCGGTGACCATTCCGACATCAATCCCGGCTTCTCGCATCTGCAACTCAGGATCGATCTGGAAAAGTGATATTTCGACGCTGCGCACGCTTTCCATTTTTCTCCTCCCTATTTCCCGACGCCACCACTTCGCCGCGTTCATTTCCACCGGGTTGCCTTGTCGCAGCCGGGCCCGGCTGGGCGGCATTGATCAGCGGGCGGCAAATGCCCGTTCCAGTTTGGTTCTGCGAACCCGCAGCGAATACCGGTCTTCGCGTTCGTCGTCCGATCTGTCGGCAAGGGCGTCGGCTCGGTCCACGAGATGCCGAACCTCATGAAGCACGTCGGATAGTCCTTCCTTGAGCGGTCAGGTTTGCGACCGCGCCACCAAGTTCGATCATTTCCGCCTGCATTGCGGCGAGGCGCATTGCGGTCGCTGTCCGCGTACGTGTAAGTTCGCTTTTGAGGGATGCGAGCTCGTTGGTGATCGTGGCGATGTTGGCGGCGAGTTCCGCCATAGTTCATCGGTTGATTTAGCCATGGTTGCTTCCTTTTGGCAGTGAAGTCTTCCCTCCGGTACTCGTCTGGATGTAGTCGAACGTCAGCACGTCGAACGGCTCGGCGGGTGGCTGCTCGATCAGCTCCTGCTGCTCATCGGCAGCGACGTGGACTCGCCACGGTGTCCGGTCGGCGAGATACTGTTCGACGCTCATCTCGCCGAGTGTGGTTGGTCGGTTAATTGGCGGGTCCAAATCGGACCCGCCAATAGCAGCGTCCGTTTCAGCGATGACTTGGATTCGCCACATATGCCTCTGCTGCATTGCAGCGCATGCCATGCTGGTGTCCACTTCGGATTCAATCAGCGGATCGAGCCAGAGCCGCCATATCGCCTGAAGGTCGTCCTCTGTGCTGGCGGCGGCGAGCGCGGCGTCGAAGGCGTCGAACCACGTTTTGGCACGCTGCTCGTGCGGTAAAAGATTGTCGCTCATGCTGCCTTTGCCTCCCTCAGTGCTGTGTTGCGGTTTCGTCGAGGTCGCGCGCCCACGTTGGTGGCCGCTTCTGCACTGGAGTCACGGCATCGCTATATCGGCTGTAAAAGTGTTGCGTGTGCGCCAGCGGATTTGTGCTCTTCGCGTCGTCCTTGCGCTTCATGCCCTTGAGCGGCACGTCGATATTTGGTGCCTTAGCCTTGTTGGCTGCCTTACAGCCGCCGTGCGCGACAAACGCCAGCGCCGTTTGGATATCGGTTTCGGTGGCAACCTTCACCACGGCCTGCCATTGCCACGCGCGCCAATTGTCCATGGTGACGGCGGCGCGCTCCGGGGATGCTTCGGCATAGGCGGCGACGAAGCCGCGCAGCGCGATGACATATTTCGACGCCACGCGCGGCGGCAGCCGGTTGATACGGCTGTAGATGTCGTTGAGACGCTTGGAGTTGTTTTGTCGGTGTCGCAGACGCGCTCGCTCTGCCTTTTTATTTTTTCTTTCCTGAGCAGCAGCTTCTTGTTTTTCGTCGCGCGCGGATGACGAGCAAAGACGCTGCTCACGATTTTCCTTTCGGATAGGTTCCTTTGGGATAGGTTCAGATTCTTCATTAAGGTTATTCGTGGTTTTCGCACCGGTGGTCGTGTGTGTTTTCGCACCGTTGGTCGTGGTGTTTTCGCCCCGGTGGTCACTCGCACTACCGGTATTTTCACACCGGTGGTCGGCGGTCGATTCAGCCGTATCCTTAGCGTCGCGCGCGTCGCAATCAGGCAAGTGGAAAGTGTAGTAGTTGCGCTTTCCCTTGCCAAAAGGCCGCATGACGGTTCTCGATTGCAAATAGCCTTCATTCCGAAGCCGCCGCATTGCCGAGCGGACACCTTCCGGCTTCATTGCGCATTTATCGCCAACCGTCTCATGAGAAGGAAAACATTCGCCGGTTGCCGAGTTGGCAAAGTCGGCCAGGATACTAAGCAAACGGTAATCGGTAGCCTTCACTTGCCGATCATAGAGCGCGGCTTTCAGGATTATCGCTTTGCGGACTTGGAAGGCTTTTCGCTTGGCATTGTCGTCGGCATTGGACATTACAGGGGCCTTTTGGGTGGCCCGGTGTGTCTTGCCGCAGGTTATCGGAAGGGTTATGCTGCGCCTGCTCTTGGTAAAGCAGACATTTTGTCCCTTCATGATAACCCGCCTTGGTGGCAGACAAACGCCGGGCGGGTTTTCTTATGCGCGATCGGGGCATTCGCGCCCCGTCCGCTCCCGTATCAAAAAAGTACCCTGCGTACGCTGTTACAATTGCCCCGATCTGCGCCAATTGACTTTTCCCGGTCCCCGTACGCTAACTCCACTGACGCTGGTTAAAGCATTGCGGCGGCACGATCTTTCGCCACCTGTTCGTCGCGCAGGCGTGCGCGCTACTTGATCCAGAATCAGGCGAAGATTCCCCTCACCTTCTCGATCTGCGCGGTAGGTATGCGGATCAACTTGCCAAACTCCACCGGTTCAATGGTCCCGTCGGCAATCCACTCACGGACCTTTCTTGGCGAAACGTCAAGTTCTTGGGCTGCCGACTTGATCGTGTGACCGGGACCACGGCGGCGCGCGCCGCGCTTGCGGTCAGCATGACTTGCATGTTCCATTTTGCAGACCTCCTTACATGCGTTAGAGCGACAATAGTCCATATTTTCCGCTTAAACAACTATCTACTTGCGTGAAAAACGGCTCTAACGTAGTTTGCACATATTAGCTCACTTTAAAAGCGTTGGAGAGCATTTAATCATGGCTGAAGACATTTTTTCCCACCTTAAATATAGCGGTATGTGTTATCCCGCTGCGAAGGTGGTCGAGCGCCAAACGGTGCTGTACCGCGATATTCCCGACGACGAACCCGATGCTGAAGAGCAAGTTTGGAAAGTCGCAGTAAGCGGCAATGGCCGCCCCGTTTCTGACGTCAGGCCAAACGGCTGGTGGCGCAGCTTTGCCGAAATCAATCTCGACGACGAGGACGCGGTCACCAATTGGTGTCGGCGTAAGGGTGATCCGTTTAAGCCGGTTATTTACCAACACACCACGACAGCGCGTTGGCCGCTGCTCAAGACCACATTGAGACAAGGCGCAGCATTTTACCGCAACAACCGCAGGCTCAAATCTCCCTCGACGATGGATGGTGATCCTGTAGCAATCAGCGCGGTTCTGAAGGAGCTACTGCAATCCAAGCTGATGCGCGTGCAATACCAACCGAGCGTCGATGAAGCAAACGGCCAGCTCATTATGCGCCCCATGACCGCGACGCTTGCTGCTTTCCTGCTCGCCAGTGCGGCGTACACGATCCACGCAAGGCTTCCAATGGATACCTGCGCTTTTTGTGGCGATTGGTTCCCAATATACCGCGCCGGGACGAGGTTTTGCTCTACCACTTGCCGCGCTGCGTCAAGTCTGGCCAAGGGAGGAGCGTAAAATGGCTTCCGTTCAAAAGCACCAAACGCCGGCTGGCGAACCGCGCTGGCGCGTCTTCTGGACCGTCACAGCACCAGACGGACGCTCGCGGCAGCAAACCAAGACGTTTAAGACCAGCAAGGAAGCCAAGCAATTTGCTGGCAAGATGACCGACCAAGAAGCACTCGGTATCGGCGATGTCGACCGCATGACGGTTGCGGCGTTCTTCAATCAATGGCTGGAAGAAATCGAAAGCCGTGGTGACAAATCACCAACGACGCTTGCCAACTACCGGCGCAACCTCGACCGTCTCTCGGCCTATGTCGGCTCAAAACCGTTGGTGAAGCTGTCTGCCTCCGATCTTGATGCCACCTACACCAAAATGTTGAAAACCGGTGGCAAGGCGCGCGGCACGTACGGCAAGGCAGTGCGGCCTGCCTCGGTGCCGCTGTCGCCGAATACGGTCAACTCGGCGCACCGCATCGTCCACGCCTGCCTAGAAGCGGCGCGACGCAAGAAGCTGATCGGCGTCAATCCGGTCAAGGACGCCACCGCGCCGAAACTGCGCAAACCCAAGGCGCGTGCCTTTACCGACTCCGAGGTGGAACGGTTGATCGTCGCGGCGTTTGCCGCCGAGGAACGCGGACGACTCTATCCGGGAATCGATCTGGTGACGCTGCTCCTTATGACGAGCGGTATGCGAAGGTCGGAGTTGTTGGCAATTGCGTGGGATGCCGTCAGTTTCGAGACGAACACGATCCATATCCGTCGCACTCTCGTCGAGAATTATGACCACCAGCCAATCTTGCGCGACGTCATGAAGACGGAGCAGTCCGAGCGCTCGATCATCATTCCACAGGCGATTATCGAACGGCTGCGCCAGCACAAGGTCCGGCAAGCGGAGCAGATGATGCGCTGGGGTCGGGAATATATGCGCAAGCCATGCGTGTTAGTCTTTCCCGGCTTGGCAGGTCATCCGCTTCAACCGCACCGTTTGACGATCGTTATGCGCCAGATCATGCGCACTGCGAAGGTATACGGCGCGCCTCCGGTCCACGGTTGGCGGCACAGCCATGCCACCTCACTCTTGGTCGATGGCGCGGATATTGTCACGATCTCGAAGCGGCTCGGTCATAGCAAGGTGACGACGACCTTGAATATTTATGCGCACGGCGATCAGGAACGTGATATTGCCGCGAGCGACTTGGCCGGGGCGCGCCTCGCCAAATTAGTGCCGACTACCAGTTGAGAATGTAATCCGCATGTAATTTTTGCTAAAAAAAGTTAGCTGATCGTAAAACTCATCAACTCGTTATCTTGCAAAAAATGGCTAAAAAACCGCACTTTTGGCGAGATAGCCGACAATAGCAGCCTAAATAACCGCATGTTAAGCATAATCGCGCATCTCTAGTGCATGAGCACTGATCCCGCCACGATTCGATGATGGACCGTAAATATATGAAACGACTTGCAGCAGGTTTGCTGACTGTTCTTCTGACCGGCTGCACGACCGTCGACTATGATTTTTCCGATGCCAAGCAGACAAGGCCTGTCCAGCAGATCGCCGCGCCGACAGGCAACGTAAAGGCGCCGCGCTTCGGCGACCGCGATCCGCACGACTGGACCGGAAAGACGCCCTGGCACTATCCGATCCACGGGACGGACATATCGAAATATCAATCTACGGTTGATTGGCAGAGCGTCCGGGCCAGTGGCATTTCGTTCGCCTTCATCAAGGCGACAGAAGGCGGCGACCGAGTCGATGATCGCTTCGCCCAGAATTGGGCCGCGACGCGCGCGGCCGGCGTTCCGCGCGGCGCCTATCACTTCTATTATTTCTGCCGCACGGCCAAGGATCAGGCCAAGTGGTATATCCAGCACGTCCCGAAGGACCCGAGCGCCTTGCCGCCCGTCCTCGACATGGAATGGAACGCCGCCTCGCCAACCTGCAAGCTCCGGCCCAATGCCGCGATCGTGCGTAGCGAGATGAAGGCCTTCATGGACATCGTTGAACGCTACTACGGCAAGCGTCCGATCATTTACACGACCGTTGATTTCTTTGACGACAATGACCTGCGCCAATTCGTGGGCTATCCCTTCTGGCTGCGCTCGGTAGCCGGGCATCCCGACGAGAAATACGGGTCGCACCCCTGGACCTTCTGGCAGTATACCGGCACCGGCTCCATCCCCGGCATGCGCGGCGATGCGGACATCAACGTCTTTGCCGGAAGCGAAAAATCCTGGAAAGAGTGGCTGGTGCGCAACAAGGTGCAATAAAGGGCAAGGCCCCCGCCCTGTTTCGCGATTCTTTGACTTCACCTCAACTGCATATTCGTGCATTAGCAGGGGCATCTGCGCGCTTGGGCGTGCCCGTTAGAACGAGATTTCCCTGATGAACAGACTTTCGACTGCCCTTGCCGCTGCCGGCCTTCTTCTGACATCGAGCGCGTCCTATGCGCTGGATCAGGTAGCGCCTGCGCAGACACCGGCTGAAAAGCCGGCATGCGGCGGCGAACTCGAACCCTGGTTCAACGGCCTTATTGCCGAAGCCCGCAGTGCCGGCGTCGGGGAACGTGGGCTGAACGAGCTGTTGAAGGCTTCGCTTGATGACAAGGTCCTGGAGCGCGATCGCGCACAGGGTGTCTTCAGCCAGACATTCCTGACTTTCTCCTCGCGCATGGTCTCCGATTACCGGTTGAAGCAGGGCGCAGCCAACCTCAAGAAATATGCCTCGACTTTCGCCGAGGCCGAGCAGGAATACGGCGTGCCCGGTCCGGTCATCGCCGCATTCTGGGGTCTCGAGACCGATTTCGGGGCAGTCCAGGGCGATTTCGACACACTGAATGCACTGCTTACGCTCTCATTCGATTGCCGCAGGCCCGAACTCTTCCGGCCGCAACTGATTGCGCTGTTGAAGCTCTTCGACAACGGCGTCGTCGATGCCAAGACGACCGGCGCCTGGGCCGGCGAAATCGGGCAGATGCAAATGCTCCCCACCGACTATCTGGAACGCGGCGTCGATGGCGACGACGACGGCAAGGTCGATCTGAAGCACAGTGCGCCGGACGCGATCATGACCGCGGCCCGCGTCCTGCGCGATCTCGGCTGGAAGCGCGGTGAACCCTGGCTCGAAGAGGTCAAGCTTACCAAGGATCTGCCCTGGGAAAACGCCATCCGCACCAACCGGCTGCCGCATTCCAAATGGTCGGAGTGGGGCGTGACAGGCATGAACGGCCCTCTCGGGCCGGATGATGGCGATGCTTCCCTTCTGCTGCCGATGGGCCGCAAGGGACCAGCATTCCTTTCCTATTCCAATTTCGACGTGTTCGTCGAATGGAACAAATCCATCATCTACGCGACCACGGCGGCCTATTTTGCCACGCGCCTGGCCGGAGCCGGACCGCTGCAGGCGACGACACCTGAAGTCGGGCTCAACCCCGACCAGATGAAGGAACTGCAGAACAAGCTTGCGGCGCGCGGCCACGACATGGGGCCGAAGATCGACGGCGTCTTTGGCATCCTGACGCGCGATGCGGTGAGAGATGAGCAGATCCGCCTCGGCATGCCCGCCGATTCGTGGCCGACGCCGGAATTGCTCGGCAAGCTCTAAAACGAAGCGCTATTGCGGCGGAGCCATCGTTTCGAGGGATGCGAAGCCTTCCGGCTCGCTGCCTTCATCGAAAGCCGTATCGACTTCGACAAACGTGTCCGGATAAAAACCGTTGAAGCGCGTGCGAAGCGATAGGGAATAGGCGCCGATATGGCCGATCTCGATCCAGTCGCCCGTTTCGACGGTTGCCGGTAACCAGAATGGCCGCGACAGGATATCGACGGAATCGCACGTAGCGCCGCAGACGCGGAACGGTACGATCTCCTCCACATCCCCGTGACGCAGCTTCTTGGCAGGATCGGGGATGAAGCGCGCCGGCAGCGTGATCTTGCCCGTCCATGAATCCGACAGCGATGCCCAGATACCGTCATTGATATAGAGGCGCCTGCCCTTGCGCAGGAGCACCCGCACGATGAGCGAGAAGGCGCGAGCGACAATGACGCGGCCGGGTTCGGCCACAAGCGGCAGATCGCCGAAGCCGTATTCCTTGATATCGCCGCGCAGGCGCGACATCAGTTGCCCGAGCGAGGGCATTTCCACATGCTTGCGCTTCGGATCGTGGCCATATTCGGCCGGAAACCCACCGCCAATATCCAGCCCCGCGAGTGGTACGCCGGCGCGATTGCGCACCCAGTCGGCGGAGCGCAACGCATTCTCATAGGTATCGGGATCCTCGATCTGGCTGCCGACGTGAAAACACAAGCCGACCTTGTAGCCGATTTTGTCCGAGCGCTGCAGGAGTTCGATGGCATGTGCCGGCGCCGCGCCGAACTTCTTCGAGAGTTCATAGGCGGCATGGCCCTTGGTTTGCAGACGAACATAAAGCGTAATACTGGCCGGATCGATATCGAGCGCGCGGACGATGCGCGTGATCTTGGCGATCTCGTCCTCATGATCGACGGCAAGGACGCGGATGCCATAGGTTTCGAGAGCAAGGCGAATGTCAGACTGCGCCTTGATCGGATGCATGTAGAGCATTTGCGCGTTAGGGGCCACTTTGCGAACGGCCGCGAATTCGCCGGGGGAAGCCACATCGAATGTGTTGACGCCATTGCGCGCCAGCGTATCGAGAACGAGATCTTCGCCATTTGTCTTCACCGCAAAGGCTGTCTCGCCCGGGAACATTTTCATGAACCGGTCCGCATCCTTGATGAGGACATGGGGACGAAAGCAGTAGACGGGTTGATCGGGCCGTAAGGTAAGCGCTGCTTCACGGGCCGAGGCGAATCGTTGCATCTTGTCGTTCTGCGTCATACGAAACTCTTAGCAAGCGAACGTGACGGACGAAAGTCGCTTCTTGTCCGGCAGGAATCGGGTGGCCTTGATCCTGTTTTGCCGTGAATGTGGAACGCCGGGCAGGCTTCTGGAGGAATTGAAACCTTGTCATCCCAAACCATCGCACCAAGACCCCTTGCCATGACAGGCTTCGCCTGGGCGCAATTGTTTCTTCTCGGCGCTATCTGGGGCGGCTCGTTTTTCTTCGCCCGCATCGCAGTTCAGGTCGTCCCGCCGCTTACCCTTGTGCTCTTTCGCGTCGCCATAGCCGCCCTTGCTCTTCATCTCTATTTGCTTGCACGCGGCATCAATTTCTGGAGCTACCGGCAACACGCGCTCAAATTTGCCGGGCTCGGCCTGCTGATGAACGTCATACCGTTTTCATTGTTGTTCATCGGCCAGACGGCCCTTGGCGCTGGAGTGGAGGCCATCCTCAACGCAACGACTCCGATCTGGACTGTCGTTGTTGCCGCATTTCTGACCGTCGATGAAAAGGTCACCGTCAACAAGATCGCCGGCATCCTGCTTGGCATTGCCGGCATCGTTACTCTCATTGGTCCAGGGGCGCTGACCGGACTGGGCGGACCGCTATGGGCGGAAATGCTGGTGATCGCGGCAACGCTGTCCTACGCCTTTGCGGGCATTCTCGCCAAGCGCTTCAAAGGCGTTCCGCCAACCGTCACCTCCACTGGCCAGATGACCGCGGCGACGTTGATCATGATACCTATTGTCCTGTTCTGGGACGGCGTCCCGCAGGTCGCTACGATCGATGGCGGAGTTTGGGCCGCGATCCTCGGCCTTGGTCTCCTGTCCACTGCCTATGCCTATATCCTTTATTTTTCCATCGTGCAGACGGCAGGCGCGACGAACGCTTCGCTCGTGACGCTGATCGTCCCCGTCAGCGCCATCCTGCTTGGAACAATTTTTCTTGGCGAACGGCTGGCCGCGCATGATTTTCTCGGGATGGGGCTCATCGCGCTCGGCCTGTTGACTATCGACGGCCGCCTGATAACCGCAATGCGAAAACGGTAAAAAACCTAAAGTTTTCAATAAAGCGACATATCCGCGAACGGGCCAATTATGGCTCAATTGTGGCTGAAACGGGCCTCGGCGCCCCGTTAGTGGCAAAAATGCTGCAGTGCAAATATATGCCTCATTTCGGAACATTTTATCGTGATCTCGAAATTTTTTGCCCTGTCAAATGTGTTTCATTTCAGAAACTTAGGTTTATCAGGCAAAAATTTTCTCACCCCGGCGTCATAAGACCGTAATATTTGGGCTTTTTCTGTGGCAAATTTGCGCTATGCTAAATCGGTTAACTGCAGGAGACAAACGATGGGACTAACTCGATCGATGAATGTCCTTATGATCTGTGCAGCGTTCGCATTTATCGGTGCAATGGTCGTAGGACTCATCCCCTGAGTAAATACAAGAGCGCTACGTAGATGGTCTCTGACCGTTAAGTAGGTGAAACATGGAGCGGCCCGATCATGGCAGTCGGGCCGTTTCCCATTTCAGAGCCCGGTCTTATGCCGCGGCCCCGGCCAAACTGGCCTCAACGACATTGCTGCCCGGCCGAATTCCGATGAGATGGCAGATGGCAAAAGCAAGGTCGGCCCGGTTCATCGTATAGAAGTGGAAATCCTGCGCACCCCTTTCGACGAGGTCGACCACCTGTTCGGCAGCGACTGCCGAAGCGACGAGCTGGTGCGTCTGCGGATCGTTCTCGAGACCCTCGAAGCGCTCGGCCAGCCAGTTGGGAATGTGCGTGCCCGCCTTCGAGCAGAAATTCGTCACCTGCGTGAAATTGTGGATCGGCAGGATGCCCGGAAGGATCGGAATATAGATACCGGCACGGCGAACCTTTTCGACATAGCGCTCGTAGAGATCGTTCTCGAAGAAGAACTGAGTGATCGCCCGTGTCGCGCCATTGTCGACCTTGCGCTTGAGCATGTCGATGTCGGTGGCGAAGTCCGGGCTTTCCGGATGCTTTTCCGGATAGGCCGAAACCGAGATATCGAAATCGGCAAAGGCTTTCAGCCCGGCAACGAGATCAGCGCCGTTCTCATAGCCGCCGGGTGTCGGCTTGTAGTGCGAACCGACGCCGCTTGCCGGATCGCCCCGCAGGGCAACGAAGCGCTTGACGCCCATGGCGGCAAACTCGCGCACCACCGTATCGACTTCCTCCTTCGTCGCATCGACGCAGGTAAGATGCGCAGCGGCATTGACGTCTGTTTCGGTCAGGATGCGGTTGATCGTGCGGGCGGTCCGCTCGCGCGTCGAACCGCCGGCACCGTAGGTCACCGAGACGAATTCGGGATTGAGCGGCGCAAGGCGCGTCACCGTCTCCCAAAGCCGTTCCTCCATGACTTCCGTCTTCGGCGGGAAGAACTCGAAGGACACACGGATATTGTGACCGATATCGGGGCGGCGCGATTGGCGAAAGAAACTCATCAGACACTCTCCGTGACGCGGGAGGTTAAATCGGGATCTGCAATCAGCAGGCGCGGGTCGCGTGCCAGCCACAGTTTAACGGTTAGTTTGTTCTTGTCTTTCGGTTCAAGTTCCGTGCTCTCTTCGAGCATCAAACCGGCTTCCGTAAGCCATTCGCGCATCTGCGCATCGCTGAAGCCGAGACGCATATGGGCATGGTTGTCGCGCAGGAACTCAAGTTCGTGCGGAGCAAAATCAACGATGAGCATGCGCCCGCCTGCCCGCAATGCACGTGCCGCTTCGCGGATTGCTTCGGCGGGGTTATCGAGGAAGTGCAGAACCTGGTGGACGGTAACAAGATCGAAGGATTCGCGATCCACCGGCAGGGAATAGACATCGCCATGGCGCACCTGCGCATTGGTAATCCCGTCGCGATCGAGATTGGAGCGAGCAACCGTCAGCATGTCGCGGTTTATGTCGATGCCGACGCCGCGAATATAGAGCGGCGAGAAGAGTTCGAGCAGACGGCCCGTCCCCGTGCCGACATCGAGCATCGCCTGAAACGGCTTGCGGCCGACGATCTTGAGGAGCGCTGCTTCCACCGCGCCATCCGGCGCATGCAAAGACCGGATCATATCCCAGCTCGTTGCATTGGCGCTGAAATAGGCGGCTGCGCGTTCGCGCCGCTGCAACTTCACCGAGGAAAGCCGCTCGAGGTCGCGTTCGAGCAAAGGATCGGAAAAATCGAGGCGGTCGAGCAGCGACCGGGCGATGTCACCGACGATCAGCGAGTCGGCCAGGCGGAAATAAGCCCAGGAACCCTCCTGGTAGCGATTGATGAGGCTGGCCTCGAACAGCAGCTTCAAATGCCGCGACACGCGCGGCTGCGACTGGCCAAGGATTGAGGTGAGATCGGAAACTGTAAGGTCGCCGCGTGACAGGAGCGCGAGGATGCGCAGGCGGCTCGGCTCGGCCGCCGCTTTCAGCGTATCGACCATCAGGTCCAGGTTGAGATTACGCTTGTCCATGCTTCCAATCCTCAAAAGACATAAAGATATGTTTATGTGACAAACGCCGCATAAGCAAGTTGTTTTTGCCGTTGACGACATTTTTTGCCGCGCCTGAAATAGGACGAGAATCGGCTAGGATAGCGGCATGAGCATCGGAACAAACCGCCAGCGCGCCATCAACAAGGCTTTGACACTTCTGCTACCGGCCGTACCCTATTCGGATTCCGAGCCGATCCGCGCCGCCGCAAATGCCCCGCATATGAAGACGCTGCCGCCGCCGATTGCGGTGTGGCTGGCGACGGTCGCCCATGTCCGCCACCAGCACACGGATTACGATGTGCTTCGTGACGACGGTTACGACAAGGAATCGGCGCGTTTCTTCGTGCTGGAAGCGATCAACCGGAAACTGACGGAGTGGCGGGCGACACGCCTGCTTGATCCGGATGAGGATGATCCGAGCTGAGCGTTCCTGGATCATCGCATCCACTCCACCGGCCCCGGAATATGAGTTCATCGAGCGGCAGTCGCTTGCGCCATCCGCGCTGCTCAAGCTCCGGCGCCTGGTAGAGCTCATCCACGTAGCCGACGCAGAGATAGGCGACGATCTCGACATGCGCGGGAATGCCGAGAATTCGGCGCATGTCGGTATCATGGTAGATGCTGACCCAGCCGACGCCGACGCCTTCGGCGCGCGCTGCAAGCCAGAGATTCTGTACTGCGCAGACGGTACTGTAGAGGTCCATCTGACGGTTATGGGTGCGGCCAAGGACGACGCGCCCGCCACGGGTGCGATCGCAGGTGATGCAGATGTTGAGCGGCGCCTTGAGAATGCCTTCGAGTTTCAGCGCAGCATAAAGCGCCTGGCGATCGTCAGTGAACATTGCCCTCGCTTCCTCATTGGCGCGGGTGAAGGCCTGGTGCACCTCCTGCTTGCGCTCGGGATCGCTGATCAGGATGAAATTCCAGGGCTGCATAAAGCCGACCGAAGGCGCATGGTGGGCCGCATCGAGCAGGCGCATGAGCACCTCGTCGGGTATGGGCTTGGGAAGAAACTGGTCGCGCACATCGCGGCGCGTATGGATGGCTTTGTAGACCGCCGCGCGTTCATCTTTGGAAAAACTGTCGGCGGCAGTCGGACCATGGCATTTATCGTGCATTGTTTGCTCCCAACAACGCTTGAAACTCTCGCCGCCGTCCACGCGGTTCGAGCTATGAGGTCCGGCCGGTCTTCTGACTGAGGTTCAACTGAGCCGCGCGCCTTCCGGAAGTTCCGTGGCAAATGCGCGTCCATCCCCCTTACAGCGTTGGGCACGTGCCGGATTTTCACCGGCTTCCCGATTCTCCCGCAACGCTTGCCGCAGGCACCGGACCTGCCTGATCATTCGCCACAATTCCCGGGCGCGCGCAAGCCTCAGGGGCGATAAATCCATTGTTCGGGAATGCGCACATCCACCTTTTCGCCATTGCCGATCGTTCCAGGCTTTTCGACCCAGGCGACGATGCCGCGCATCCGCCGCGAGACCCGAACGAAATCGAGCGCAGTCGCGGTATGGTCGGCCGTTCCCGCATGTTCGCCGATCGAGCGCCCGGCAATCTTGCAGGGCGCGTTCTGGCCGTCGACCTTCAACGTGACACCACCCTCGAAAAATATCAGCGTCCGTGGCGGCAGCATCGAAAGCGACGGGATCCCGTCGATCAGCATGTTGCCGCCGATCCACTCGGCCCTGAGTTCGGCAAGCCCCATGCCGGCTGCAACTTGTACGAGTTCGTCCGGCGCAAGAATCGAGAGTTGCCGCTCGTTACGCATTTCGGTGCCGCGCGGATACCAAGGCTCGCGACCGCCGGATTTCCGCGTCGGGCCGGCATGGAAATCACCGACAATTCCGTCGAAAGTGACGTTGAGTTCCGCTGACGGCGCCGTCACAAAATCGCCGGCGCGTGCCTCGAACAGGCCGCTGACACGCCCACTGAGCTTGCGCGCGGGCAATATCTCGGGGCCGGTTGAAAAAAGGTCGTTCATAAACGCTCCTGAAAATATGCGCCGTGAAAGCCGCCGCATATTATGAAAAACTGCGGGCAACACCAGCGAATATCCCTGATGAATCTGTCAAAAAGAGTCATGAGAATTCGGTGAACTATTGCGGCTCGGCAATACCTTGCGCCTATGGCATGCTATAACCCACTGGAAAGGCGAATCGTCTCCGATTGACAATCGTTATGTGTTCTGCTTTCGTTCTTTTCTCACCGGAGGTTTGTCGTGAACGCTGAAGTTATGGACGCAGCCATAGATTTGGCGAAACGAACCGCAGGAAAGCGTTATCACACCGTCCTTGCCGATCCGCCGTGGCGCTTCACCAATCGCACCGGAAAGGTCGCTCCGGAGCACAAGCGCCTGTCGCGCTACGGCACGATGACGACCGACGATATCTGCGCCCTGCCGATCGCCGACCTGACGGCGCAACCTGCGCATCTCTACCTGTGGGTGCCGAATGCGCTGCTGCCGGAGGGGCTGCGGGTCATGCAATCCTGGGGATTCGAGTACAAGTCGAACATCATCTGGCACAAGGTGCGCAAGGATGGCGGCTCTGACGGGCGCGGCGTGGGCTTCTATTTTCGCAACGTCACCGAAGTCTTGCTCTTCGGGGTTCGCGGCAAGAACGCCCGCACACTGGCGCCAGGCCGCAGCCAGGTGAACTATCTTTCGTCGCGCAAGCGCGAACACTCGCGCAAGCCCGACGAGCAGTACGATCTGATCGAAAGCTGCTCGAAGGGTCCTTATCTCGAACTTTTTGCGCGCGGGACGCGGCCAAACTGGACCTATTGGGGCAATCAGGCCGACGAAGACTACAAGCCGACCTGGAAGACCTACGCCTATAATTCCGCAGCGGAGGCCGCGGAGTGATCGAACGTTACCACCGATGAAGGTATGCCGATAAGGACAAGCGGACACGGGTTTCCGACGCCGCGCAAGACGCGGTCGCGCAGCTTGCGCCAATGGGTCGTCGCCTCGCCGAACTTGTCGCCGACGAATGCATCGACCCATGCTTGCCGGAAGTCGCCGGTACGCTCGGCCCTTGTCAGGATCATTTCGCGCTGACGCCCCGTCGGAACATAATTGAAGCTGTCGAGCTGGCCGAGTTCATCGACAGCCCTTTCATCTGCAAAGCGGCGCAGGATCGTCCGCATATCGTTCTGAAGGCTCTCGCCGCGGGTAATGAGCCCGCCGACGGAGACGGCGCCCTCGGCGTGCAGCCGCTTGAAGCTTTCAAGGTCGCGGTCGAAGAACGGATCCTTGTTGTTCCACTCGATTTCGAGCGCGAACACCGAGCCTTGCGGCCCGAATGCCTTCACGTGGTCGATTTCATGAGAGAGGGAGGCGACCTCCCTTTCCTCATCGAATTCGGACCAGCGCACGGTCTTGCGGACGCGGATATTGCGCTTGCTCCAGCCCCGTTCGGCGAGACCACGGCGCAGACGCTGCGTCAGTCGCGCCTCGCCTCCCCCGCCCGCGACAATTTCGGTGACGGGGATCGTCAGATCGAGCAGGACCGTTTCGAGGTCGTTCTCCGCGCCGGCCATGTCCATGGTGACGATGGCTTCGGCGTGGTGAAGCGCCAGTATATCAAAACCGCGTTCCTTCAGCCGCTCGAACATGCGGCCTTACCGCGTCAAGCGCTTGTAGGTCGGACGCTTCGGATTGACGCTGTCCGGGCCGAGGCGGCGGATCTTGTCGTTCTCATATTCCTCGAAGTTTCCTTCAAACCATTCGACGTGGCTGTCACCTTCGAAGGCAAGGATATGCGTCGCAAGGCGGTCGAGGAACATGCGATCGTGGCTGATGATCACGGCGCAGCCCGCATACTTCTCAAGTGCATCCTCGAGCGCCGAAAGCGTTTCGGTGTCGAGGTCGTTGGTCGGCTCGTCGAGAAGCAGGACATTGCCGCCCGACTGCAGCATTTTGGCAAGGTGCACGCGATTGCGCTGACCGCCCGATAGATTGCCGACTTTCTGCTGCTGGTCGCCACCCTTGAAATTGAAGGCAGAGACATAGGCACGCGAATTCATCTCGTGCTTGCCAAGCTTGATGATGTCGTTGCCGCCCGAAATCTCTTCCCAGACGTTCTTGTCGCCCTTGAGGTGATCGCGGCTCTGATCGACATAGCCGAGATGGACTGTGTCGCCGATGCGGATTGATCCGGAGTCAGGCTTTTCCTGGCCAGTGATCATCTTGAACAATGTCGTCTTGCCGGCGCCGTTCGGACCGATGACGCCGACGATGCCACCCGGAGGCAGCTTGAAGGTAAGGTCCTCGATCAGGACCCGGTCGCCGAAGGACTTGCTGAGGTTCTCAGCCTCGATCACCACCTGCCCAAGGCGCTCGCCTGCCGGAATGATGATCTGGGCGTCGCCCGGACGCTGGTCGTTGGCCGCATCGACCAGTTCGTCATAGGCCTTGATACGGGCCTTGGACTTGGCCTGGCGTGCCTTCGGGCTTGCGGCGATCCACTCGCGCTCGCGCTCAAGTGCCTTCTGGCGCGAAGCCTCTTCGCGGCCTTCCTGCTGCATGCGCTTCGATTTCGATTCGAGATAGGCCGAGTAGTTGCCCTCGTATGGGATGCCGCGGCCGCGATCGAGTTCGAGGATCCAGCCGGTCACATTGTCGAGGAAGTAGCGATCGTGAGTAATGAGCAGAACGGCGCCGGGATATTCCCGCAGGTGCTTTTCAAGCCATGCAGTCGTTTCGGCATCGAGATGGTTGGTTGGTTCGTCGAGAAGCAACAGGTCAGGTTGCGACAGCAACAGGCGGCACAGCGCGACGCGGCGGCGTTCACCGCCGGAGAGCGTGGTGACATCGGCGTCGCCCGGCGGGCAGCGCAACGCCTCCATCGCCATCTCGACCTGCGATTCCAGATCCCAGAGGTTCTTGGCGTCGATGATATCCTGGAGCTTGGCGCCTTCATCGGCGGTCTCGTCGGAATAGTTCATCATCAGTTCGTTATAGCGGTCGAGGATTGCCTTCTTGTCGGCGACACCCTCCATCACATTGCCCATGACGTCCTTGCTGGCGTCGAGGGCAGGCTCCTGGGCGAGATAGCCAACGGTTGCTCCATCAGCAAGCCAGGCTTCCCCGGTGAACTCCTTGTCCGTTCCCGCCATGATCTTGAGGATCGTCGACTTGCCGGCGCCGTTCGGGCCGAGAATGCCGATCTTAGCGTCGGGATAGAAGGAGAGATGAATATTCTCGAGAACTTTCTTGGTGCCATAGGCCTTATTGAGACCGGCCATATGATAAATGAATTGGCGTGCCATAACGCGCGTCACTCCGATGTTCGTATTCGTGTGAATGAAGTTGCGCCGTATTTAGGGGAAAGGCGCTCCGGTGGCAATGCGCGGGCGTTTTATTTCGCGGCCCCGCCCGCACCCAACACTGGTTTCAGATAAAACCTGTCCCAAAATGAGCGAAACCGGGCGCGGATATTTCCGTCACCCGGTTTCCCCTCTGGTGCCGCATTCGGGGAGCGTCCTCTTCTCCCTTGAACGGCCATGTAACTGGCAAGATGGGCAGCTCGATCATCTGCAACAGCGACGAAAGGTCAGAACCCGTTTCTTTCGGAGTGAAGTTCTGCGGCATGTTTTTATCGATTGCAAGTGGTTTTGCAAAAGAAAGTTGCACAAAGATTTGTCTGTTTATTTAATAGGCAGCACCGCGATAATTTGGGCGATATTGATATGGACTTATTCCGCATTGACTAATCGCGCGCCACCCTTTCAATTGCGGGCGGGAGGCTGCGAATGGCATTTAAAGAGGTTGAGACAATACGCACTGCGACGGGGGCCGCGCTTGCCGTTCGGGTCTCGCAGGCAGAAGCGGAGCCACGCGGCATTGTCCAGATTTGCCACGGCGTCAGCGAGCACTCCCTGCGCTATGCCCGTTTTGCGCAGTTTCTAAGCGAAAGGGGCTTTCACGTTTATGCCCATGACCATCGCGGCCATGGCCTGACCAAAGCGCCGGGAGCCCCGGCAGGACGCTTTGCCCAACAAGCCGGGCGCCAGCACGTGCTCGACGATGTCGACGTCGTCAACCACCTCGCCCGTAACCGGAATCCCGGACTGCCACTCATCCTTTTCGGCCATTCGATGGGCGGGCTGGTTGCGCTCAACTATATCCTGAAGCACCCCGAGAATGTCAGCGGGGCCGCAATCTGGAACGCCAACTTTTCAACGGCGTCGCTCAATCGCCTTGCGCTCGGTATTTTACGGGCAGAACGGATGCTCCTCGGTTCCGATGTCCCGAGCATGATCCTGCCAAAGCTTACCTTTCGCGACTGGGGCCGCAGGGTCAAGAATGCCCGCACGGCTTCCGACTGGCTATCGCGCGATCCCGACGAGGTGGATGCCTATCTCGCCGATCCGCTCTCGGGCTGGGACCCGACCGTGAGCATGTGGCGCGACATTTTCGATTTCATGAACGCCGGTACCAACGATGCTCTTCTCGCCACGTTGCGCCGCAACCTGCCATTCAATCTTGTCGGCGGCGCCGAGGATCCGGCCACGGCGAAAGGCAAGTCGGTCAAGGAGCTCGAAGAGCGCCTCCTGCGCCTCGGTTTCACCGGTGTAGAAAGCCGGATCTATCAAGGCACGCGCCATGAGGGCCTCAACGAAATTAACCGTGACGAGATCATGCAGGATTTTGCGTCCTGGGCGCTGCGCGTCGCCCAACATCCAACGAAAGAACTGGTACAAAACTGATCATGCCTGATGCACCCCTCAAAGGTATCCGTGTCATCGAACTTGCCCGCGTACTGGCGGGACCCTGGGCCGGACAAATCCTCGCGGACCTCGGCGCCGATGTGATCAAGGTGGAAAACCCTGCCGGCGGCGATGAGACGCGCGGCTGGGGACCACCCTTTCTCACCAGCAGCGAAGGGGAGAACCTCTCCGCCGCCTATTTCCACGCCTGCAATCGCGGCAAGCGTTCGATTACCGCCGATTTCGCAACGCCTGAAGGACAGGAGACCGTGCGCGCGCTTTGCCAGACGGCAGATGTCGTCCTTGAGAATTTCAAAGTGGGCGGGCTGCGCAAATACGGGCTCGACTATGAAACCCTCAGCGCCGACAACCCCAAGCTGGTCTACTGTTCGATCACCGGCTTTGGCCAGACCGGCCCCTACGCGGCGCAGGCTGGCTATGATTTCATCATCCAGGGCATGTCCGGGCTGATGTCAGTCACCGGCGAGCCGGACCGCGAACCGCAGAAAGTCGGCCTCGCCGTCGCCGACGTCTTCACCGGACTTTATTCGGTGATCGCCATTCAGGCCGCGCTGGCGCATGTCGCCAGGACCGGCGAAGGCCAGATGATCGACATGGCGCTGTTTGACGTCCAGTCGGCCGTCATGGCCAACCAGGCCATGAACTATCTTGCGACCGGCAAGAGCCCGCACCGGATGGGAAATGCCCATCCGAATATTTCGCCCTACGAAGTGGTGCCGACATCGGATGGGCATATGATCCTTGCCGTCGGCAATGACGGCCAATTTGCCCGCTTCTGCTCGATCGTCGGCCTCGATGCGCTGGCAAGCGATCCGCGGTTTCTGACCAACCGTGCCCGCCTCGAACACCGGGCGGAGTTGACCGCATTGATACGCGCCGAAACGGCAAAGCGCAGCCGGGCGGAACTGCTCGAGGCCTGCGCCGGCAATGCCGTCCCCGCCGGCCCCATCAACGGCATTGGCGAAATGTTCGACGACCCGCAGATCGTCGCGCGGCGGTTGCGCCTTGACCTTGAAGACAGCCACGGCAGCACTATCCCTTCCGTGCGCACGCCTATCGTCATGTCCAAGACCCCTCTGCAGTACGAGCGTCCCTCGCCCCGCCTCGGCGAACACAGCGCCGACATATTGAACGAATTGAAGGATATTACCAATGAAAACCGGCGGTGAACTGATCGTTGAAGCTCTGGTCGCCAATGGCGCCGAGCGGCTCTTCTGTGTTCCGGGCGAGAGCTACCTTGCGGTGCTGGACGCGCTCTACGACACCAATATCGGCGTGACGGTGTGCCGGGCCGAGGGCGGCGCGGCGATGATGGCGGATGCTTGGGGCAAGCTCACGGGCAAGCCCGGCATCTGCTTCGTCACCCGTGGTCCAGGTGCAACCAACGCATCACCCGGCATCCACATCGCCATGCAGGATTCGACGCCGCTCATCCTCTTCATCGGCCAAGTACAGCGCGACGCCCGTGAACGTGAGGCTTTTCAGGAGGTCGAATACCGCCGCTTTTTTGCTGACACGGCAAAATGGGTTGCCGAGATCGACGATGCCCGCCGTATCCCCGAGTTTGTCACCCGCGCCTTCGCCGTCGCGACTTCCGGCCGTCCGGGGCCGGTCGTACTTGCGCTGCCCGAAGATATGCTCACCGACAAGGTGGAAGCCGTCGCGGCGCAAGGCTGGCAGCCGGTTGAAACCGGTCCGTCCGCTGCCGTCATCGAGAAACTCGCCGATCTTTTGCAAGGCGCGCGGAAGCCATTCATGATCCTTGGCGGCTCGCGCTGGAGCGAACAAGCGGTTCATTCAATCACGCGCTTTGCCGAAAAATGGCAGCTTCCGGTTGGTTGCTCGTTTCGTCGCCAGATGCTGTTTGATCATCTCCATCCCAATTATGCCGGCGATGTCGGGATCGGCATCAATCCGGCGCTGGGCGCGCGGGTCAAGGAGGCCGACGTTCTGCTCCTCGTCGGCGGCCGTTTCGGTGAAATGCCGTCCTCAGGCTATACGCTGATGGACAGTCCCTACCCCAAACAGACGCTGATCCACGTTCATCCGGATGCGGAGGAACTCGGACGAGTATATCGCCCAACCCTTGCCATAAATGCCGCGGCCGATGCCTTCGCGGCCGTGGTGGAGCACCTTGCGCCACCATCGCACATCAACTGGCCGGGCGAGGCGGAAACGGCGCACCAATCCTATCTCGCCTGGTCGACGCCGCCGCGGACCGGGCCGGGCAAGGTTGCGATGGGGCCGATCATGACCTACCTCGAAAGCGTCCTTCCGGAAGATTCGATCATGACCAACGGCGCCGGCAACTACGCCACCTGGCTGCATCGCTTTCATCGTTTCCGCCGCTTCGGCACGCAAGCTGCCCCGACTTCCGGCTCGATGGGATACGGCTTGCCCGCCGCAGTCGCCGCCAAGCAGCTTCACCCGGACCGCATGGTGGTGTGCTTTGCCGGCGACGGATGTTTCCTGATGAACGGCCAGGATTTCGCGACAGCGGTGAAGTATGACCTGCCGATCATTGTTCTCGTCATCAACAACAGCATTTACGGCACAATCCGCATGCACCAGGAGCGCGAATATCCGGGGCGCGTCTCGGCGACCGAACTCACCAATCCCGATTTCGCGATGCTTGCCCGTGCCTTTGGCGGCCATGGCGAGACTGTCGAAACGACGGATGCTTTCGAAGCCGCATGGCAACGGGCAGTTGCCAGCGGCAAGCCCGCCATCATCGAAATCCGCCTCGATCCGGAAGCAATCACGCCGACAAGGACACTGTCAGACATTCGCGATAAGCGGTGATCAGCCCGGGCGATGCGTGAATTGAGGTATGGCAAGCCGGTGCGTTCAATGTTATGGAGCGCGCCTGATGAGACAATACGAAAGCGTCTGACTTGAGCAATCCGGCAATCACCATCGTTATTCCCTGCCGCAACGAGGCCGCCAATCTAGCCTTTCTCCTCGATGAAGTGGATGCCGCCATGGATGGCCGCAGCTACGAGGTCATCGTCGTGGATGACGGCTCGACGGATACCACCGGCGACGTGCTCGCCGGCCGCATCATGGCAGGCAAGCCGCTGCGCCATGTGCGCCATGACAAATCCGCCGGCCAGAGCGCCGCGGTTCGTTCAGGCGTCTTCGCCGCCAAGGGCAATGTCGTCGTGACCATGGATGGCGACGGCCAGAACAACCCTGCCTATCTGCCGCAGCTTGCCGATGCCCTTCTCGAAGCCGGTCCAAGGACAGGCATCGCTGCGGGCCAGCGCCTGAAGCGAACCGACACCAAGCTCAAGCAGTTCGCCTCGAAATATGCCAATCGCCTGCGCGGTGCGATCCTCAAGGACAACACGCGCGATTCCGGTTGCGGCCTGAAAGCGCTGCACACGCAGATCTTTCGCGAACTGCCCTTCTTCGACGGCTGGCATCGCTATCTGCCCGCCCTCGTCATTCGCGAAGGCTATGGCGTCGTCCATGTCGACGTCGTCGATCGCGAACGGCGGCACGGCAAATCCAACTATGGCATTCTCGACCGCGGCCTGCGCGGCATTCTCGATCTATATGGTGTCTGGTGGCTGAGAAAACGCCGCAAGACCGTCCCAACTATCACGGAGATCAGCCATGGCTGACGCTATAACCAATTGGCTGCACTCGGTATTCGTCGCGCAGTTCGATGCCTGGGTCGTGCTCGGCTTCTTTGCGCAGGCGTGCTTTACCATGCGCTTCGTCCTGCAATGGCTGGCATCGGAACGGGCAAAGCGCAGCGTCGTGCCTGTCACGTTCTGGTTCTTCTCGCTGTTCGGCGGCGCCCTGCTGTTCGTCTATGCCATCGTGCGCAAGGACCCCGTCTTCATCGCCGGACAAGGCCTCGGACTTGTCGTTTACGTTCGCAATCTCTGGCTGATCGCCAATGAGAAGAAAGCGATGACGCAAGACTCGTGAGCGCATTGGCGAGCCACATAGAGACAACGCCTGCCGCCACGACGCCGCGGCGGTTACGCCTGAGCCACTATCTGCTGCTGGTCTTCATCTGCATCGTTTCGTTCGTGCCGGGCATCGCCTCGATCCCCCCGCTCGACCGCGACGAGTCGCGCTATATCCAGGCCACTCACCAGATGGCGGAAAGCGGCGACTATGTCGATATCCGCTTTCAGGACGCCTCGCGCTACAAAAAGCCGATCGGCATCTACTGGCTGCAAAGCGCTGCCTTGAAGCTGACCGGCTTTGACGACAAGGCGCCCGCCTGGGCCTACCGCCTCGTCTCGGTGGCTGGCGCGACCGTAGCCGTGCTGGCAACCGCAACGCTCGGCGCTTTCCTTTTCGGGCAAAGCGCCGGTCTTCTCGCCGGGATTGCTCTCGCCTCGATCGTCATGCTCGGCTTTGAAGCACGCGTCGCCAAGACGGACGCGACAGTGCTCGCAACGGTCGTCATGGCACAGGCGGCGCTCGCCTTCATGTGGATGGCGAGCCGCAGGCAGGCGGCCGAGACCTGGGCACCCGCACTCACCTTCTGGGTGGCGACGGCTGTCGGCGTATTGATCAAGGGACCCATTACGCCTTTCGTCAGCCTGCTCACAATGGCGTCGCTCAGCCTCTACTACCGAGAATGGCGCTGGCTGAAGGGGCTGAAGCCCATTGCCGGCATCATCATCCTGCTTGCGATCGTCCTGCCCTGGCTGATCATGATCACCATGAAAAGCGGCGGCGCCTTCTTCAACGAATCGGTTAACAAGGATTTCCTTTCCAAGGTGGGTGACGCGCAGGAAAGCCATGGCGCACCGCCTGGCTATTTCGCCTTGATCTTCGTTTTCTTCATCTGGCCGTTCGGCGTGCTGGCGGTCCGCGGCGGCCTGCAGGCGCTCGGGCGCTTGCGCGAGGATCCGCGCCTCGCCTTTCTAGTCGCCTGGTACGTGCCGTTCTGGCTGGTGACGGAATTGATCCCCACCAAACTGCCGCACTATGTCCTGCCCGCCTACCCCGCGCTCCTCCTGATTATGGCCTGGGCCATCGACACCGGGGTCGCATCGGGGCCCTATCAGGGCAAATGGCAGATCTGGATCGAACGGCTGACCTTGCTCGGCCTTGCCGCCGCCACGCTGGCGCTGATGGGCGCAGGCCTCGTCCTGCCTTACGTGATGACCGGCTCCTTCTCGCTTCCCGGCATCATCGCCTTCTTTTCAGCGTTCGCCGCAGGGCTCTTCGCCAGCGGCCTCATCCTGAATCACAACTTGAAGGGTGCACTGCAAGCTTCTGCAACCTTTGCTATAATTACCCTCGGACTGCTCACATGGGGCGTCGTTCCTGCCTTGACGCCAATGTGGCTTAGCCCGGCGATCGCCGATGCCTACAAGGGCGCCAAGCCCTGCCCGGACAGCGTTCTGGCCTCCGCCAGCTATGCCGAACCCAGCCTCGTCTTCCTTGCCGGCACGAATACAGTGCTGACCGACGGCGCCGGAGCCGCCCAGCATATTCTTGCCGATCCGAAATGCGCGATCGCAGCAGTCGATGAAGGACAGCGCAACGGCTTCATCGCCAGCCTGCCGGGGGGCGAGAAATCCGTCGCCGCCATCGCCACTGTCTCCGGCATCAACTACAGCAAGGGCCGCCGGACCACGGTGACGTTGTATAGGGCTGCGCCCTAGCCACAACCCTTATCCGGGGATCGCTTAGCCATGTCCCAAAGCCTGCGACTAGAGTCGAATTGATTTTCTGGCCCGGTTTATAGGAACCTATTCCCCGGTTCGCGGAGGGGGAATAAGACCATGACCACAATACGCGATGTACGAAATGCCGTGCGCCCGCTCATCGAGCGCCGCGACGACCTTTTCTCGATGGGGCGTTTTGTTTTCATCAAGCCCGTGCGGCACATCCTGCGCGGTGTCCACTTCGAAAGCCGCCGTGACCCGAAAATATTCGGATCGCGTTTGTCCGTTCAGTCGCTGGTACCGGCGCTGCCGGAGTTCCGGCTGGGCTGGGGGGAGCGATTTTATCCTACTGACGAGGAAGGACGAGTGCTCGGCAGTGGTTGGGACGCTGGTGATCCGGCGATAGTCGCGCAAATGCTCGATACGGCCGAAGAGGTACTGGCGCAATTGCATGCTATCGACACCCTCGACGACTATCATTCATATCTTTCGGGCCTTCAGGTTCCATGGATAGCGTCGCCCACACTTGAACTCAGCGAAGTCATGAATCACGCAATGAAGGGTGAATTCGCCACTGCTTGTGAAAAGCTCGAAAGCAGTGATCGCTCGCTCAAACATTTGAACACGCTAACCCCGCGTTTCCATAAGGCGCTTCAGGCCGAAGACCGCGTCGAGGTCACACAAATCCTGCATGACTGGGAGGCCGCCACGGTCAAAACGTACAAGATCGGCAAGTTCTGGGAGAGAACACCGTTTCCGCTAGAGTTTAGGTAGGTCCAAAAGCCTACGACTAGAGTCGAATTGATTTCCTTTAATGCGTTTGTAGGAATATATTCCCATATTAACGGGGTTTCTTTAAATGCATCGGTCGCCGCGAAACAATTCCAAAGACCTGGATTTACAATGGCAGTTACACGCGAATGACGTTCTCTTAAAAGCCGCACGGCTCGCCTCTCAGGACGGGCGTCATGACGCTCTTTGCCAACGGGTCGCAACAGAACAACGCGTTCTCCGGGCAGAGCTTCTGGAGTACCAGCACCTCTGTCGCAAGTACGACCCCGACCAGCCCCGCGCTCCCGCCGGGACTTCCGGGGGCGGGCAATGGGTAAGCGAGGGCGGAAGTGGATCCGCCGTGGCGGACAAGCAACCTCCGAAAGATCAAGAAACTACGACCTTTCAGGGTATTGCGGCCACCGCCTCGAGCGCAGTTCACGAAGCACAAAAGATCGGAGGCAAAATCGGCCGCGAACTTCCGATTCGCAAACTTCCCTTGATCGGTTCTGCGGTGACACTGCTGTCGGCTTTAAAAGAGCCCGCCATCGAGTATCCGGTTGAAGAAGCACTTCGGCTGTACAATGCGATTGTCGCTGCCGGCGATCCGCACACCATTGCGATAGTATCGGCGCGTGCACGTCAATACGTTAAGGGAGAGTCGGAAGAACGGCTTTGGGCAAGCGTGCTCCAAGCCGACATGGAGACGGTTAAGCAATATTGCCCACGATATCTGGACGTTCAGAATATCGCCAATGATGTAGCAGCCACTATGGGTCCTATCGCTCAATATGGATCGCAACAGAACTATGGAAATCAGTTTCACCTGCTGGCTGCGGGCGAAGTTCAAAAACGTTGGCAGGGCCAATTGTTGCCGGAACTCTTCATGATGGCGCCGCTCGCGGGAGCTTCTGATGAATATTACAAAGTAGGCGTGGGTACCCGCGAAACAGATTCTATCGGTCTGGATGTTTATGAACGCGTGGATGATGAGACAGCTTGTATCTATGACTTCAAGACCGGTGCCCGCAGGTTGCGAACGAGACGGATGAATGATTTTTCTTATTCAAGCGCCAAAACCTTTCCGAAAGTAAAGCGGTTCTTCGTCATTGAGATCAGGCCTTCCGTTGGACCCTTCAGTTAGGAACGACCATGACCACAATTCGCGATGTACGAAATGCCGTGCGCCCGCTGATCGAGCGTCGTGACGACCTTTTCTCGATGGGGCGCTTTGTCTTCATCAAGCCCGTGCGGCATATCCTGCGCGGTGTCCACTTCGAGAGGCGGCTTGACCCGAAAATATTCGGATCGCGCTTGTCCGTTCGGTTACTCGTCCCTGCAACCGCGGAGGTCCGGCAGGGCTGGGGGGACCAATTCTTTCCTACGGATCACCAAGGACAAGTGCTCGATAGCGGTTGGGACGCCGGGGTTCCGGAGATAGTCGCGCAAATGCTCGATACGACCGAAGAGATGCTGGCGCAATTATATGCTATCGAAACGCTCGACGACTATCATTCATATCTTTCGGGCCCTTTATTCCCTTGGGTCGCATCGCCCTCAATTGAACTCAGCGCAATCATGAATCATGCAATGAAGGGTGAATTCGCCTCTGCCTGTGAGAAGCTCGAAAGCAGTGACCGCTGGCTCGATCACGTAAATGGTCTAACCCCGCGTTTCTATAAGGCGCTTCAGGCCGAAGACCGCGTCGAGGTCGCACAAATCCTGCATGACTGGGAAGCAGCGACGGTTAAAACGTACAAGATCGGCAAGTTCTGGGAGAGAACACCGTTTCCGCTGGAGCTTCAAGGCTGAAACCTTAAGTGGCTCAACTTGGTCTGCCGATCAGCGGCCGGCCCACGGAATGGTACTCGAGTCCGGTGCCGTCGAGGTCCTGCCCGCTATAGACGTTGCGCAGGTCAAACAGGATGTTCCCATCCATCAGGCTTGCGACCCGCTTCAGGTCGAGGGCCCGGTACACGTTCCATTCGGTGAGAAGCAGCGTAATCCCCGCCCCTTCCACGGCCTCATAGGCCGACTTGCACCAGTTGACGCCGCTCAGTACCTGTTCGGCGGCGGTGCGCGCCTCCGGATCATGCGCCCGAACTGTCAGCCCCGCTTTCTGCAATAGCGGAATGATATCGAGTGCCGGTGACTCGCGAATATCGTCGGTATTCGGCTTGAAGGCGATGCCGAGGACCGCGACGCTCTTCACGCCATGCTTCTGCGCGGCCTCTATCACCCGCTCCGCCATGGAGCGCTTGCGCTGCTCATTGATCGAGACCACCTGCTCGATCAGCGTTTGTGGCGCGTCAAGCTTGCGGCCCGTGGCGGCATAGGCACGCGTATCCTTCGGGAAGCAGGAACCGCCGAAGCCCGGGCCGGCATGCAGGAATTTCGAACCGATGCGATTGTCCATGCCGATGGCACGGGCGACGTCCTGAACATTGCCGCCGGCCTTCTCGCAAAGGTCGGCGACCTCGTTGATGAAGGTCACCTTCATGGCAAGGAAAGCGTTCGCGGCATATTTGATGATCTCGGCGTTTTCGAGCGTCGTAACGATCATCGGCGTCTCACGCAGGTAAAGCGGGCGGTAGACCCGCCTCATCGCGATCGCACCCGCCTCATCATGCACGCCGACGACCACACGGTCCGGCCGAAGGAAGTCTTCTACAGCAGAGCCTTCGCGCAGGAATTCAGGGTTCGATACCATCGAGAACGCAACGCCCGGCCTTGCCTTGGCGATGCGCGCCCGCACATCGGCATTGGTGCCGACGACGACCGTCGACTTGATGACGATCACGGCATCGGGTTTCATCGCCGCCGCGATCTCGTCCGCGGCTGCATGGATATATTGAAGGTCAGCTTCGCCATCGCCGCGCCGCGACGGCGTGCCCACGGCGATGAAGATGACATCCGCATCGGCAACAGTTGTCGAAAGATCAGTGGTGAATACGAGACGTCCGTCCTTGGCATTACGGTCCAGCAGATCGTCGAGCCCCGGCTCGAAGATAGTGACTTCGCCGGCCTGCAGGCGCTCGATGATCGCGGGGTTCTTGTCGACGCAGGTGACCTGGAAGCCGAATTCGGCAAAGCAAACACCCGATACCAGACCGACATATCCGGTCCCGATCATCGCAATCTTCATTGAAAGGCTCCAATCAGCATAACTCTGGCGCAGACATTTCGCATATTAGCGCTGCGCTGCCAATCGCCTGTGACGCTGCCGCCCCAGGCGATTGCAAATGGCGGGCATCAATCCATTTTGACCGGCTTGCGCTCAGGACCCTTGCGCTCGGCCGAAGCTGCCCAGAGATTGATATTGGCGTCGTTGGCGTAGCTGTCGATTTCCGCGAGCTCCGCATCGCTGAATTCGAGATTGTCCAGCGCCTTGACGCAATCGACGACCTGCTGCGGCTTGCTCGCCCCGATCAGCGCCGTGGTGATACGTCCCTTGCGCAGAACCCACGCAAGCGCCATCTGCGCCAGCGTTTGCCCGCGCTTTGATGCGATGGCGTTGAGCGCGCTTATATTCTTGAGGTTGCGGTCACTCAAAAATTCCGGATTGAGGGATTTGCCCTGCGCAGCGCGGCTCTCTTCAGGAACGCCCTTCAGATATTTGTCAGTCAGCATGCCCTGCGCCAGCGGCGAAAAGACGATGGACCCGATGCCAAGTTCTTCGAGCGTGTCGATCAGGCCGTCATCTTCGATCCAGCGGTTGATCATCGAATAGCTCGGCTGGTGGATGAGGCACGGCGTGCCAAGCTCTTCGAGGATGGCCTCCGCCTCGCGCGTGCGCTTCGAATTGTACGAGGAAAGACCGACATATTGCGCGCGCCCGGACCGGACAATGTGATCGAGCGCCATCATCGTTTCTTCTAGCGGCGTATCCGGATCGAAACGGTGCGAATAGAAGATGTCGACATAGTCGAGACCGAGGCGCTTGAGGCTCTGGTCGCAGCTCGCGATGATATATTTGCGGCTGCCCCACTCGCCGTAGGGACCG
The DNA here is from genome assembly GCF_900113985.1 of Phyllobacterium sp. CL33Tsu. Taxonomy (NCBI): domain Bacteria; kingdom Pseudomonadati; phylum Pseudomonadota; class Alphaproteobacteria; order Hyphomicrobiales; family Phyllobacteriaceae; genus Phyllobacterium; species Phyllobacterium sp. CL33Tsu. Next base: position 38,233 of record NZ_FORJ01000005.1, read on the forward strand.
GCCCACATATTGTAGCCGGCCTTCGAGGAGATGATCAGCTCGTCCCGGTATCCCTTGAAATCGGTTCGCAAGATTTCGCCGAACGCTTCCTCAGCCGAGCCCGGAGGCGGTCCGTAATTATTGGCGAGGTCGAAATGGGTGATGCCGAGATCGAAGGCTTGACGGCAAATCGCCTGCTTGAGCTGATGCGGTGTGTCGTTGCCGAAATTGTGCCACAGGCCGAGCGAAATGGCCGGCAGCCGCAGACCGCTCTTGCCGCAGCGATTATATTTCATCGTGTCGTAGCGCTTGGTATCCGGTATCCAGCCCATCGTCGTCGTCCTGCCCTGAAGTATTGCAACTCGCGCGTGATTCCGCGCGAGCCGGACTATGGCGCAATACCCCATCGATGTCATGGGCGGATTTGGTGACCCTACCGCCCACAGCGCACTTTTCGGGCTACGCCTCGGCCCGGCGTCTCAGCCCTTGATGGCCTGCCCGTCATTGTCGAAACGATAGGTGCGGCCCGGCATCGGCGTCGCAAACAACGTGCTGTCGACCTCATACTGGTGCTCGCCGAAGAGGCGTACCGTCAGCGGACCGAAATCGGTCTGAAGGTAGATGATCGTATCGGCGCCGAGATGCTCGACATGGATGACCGAGCCTTTCCATTCTCCGGATGTCTTGCTCACATCGATATGTTCGGGCCTTACGCCGATTGTCCTGGCGCCGCTCTGTCCAAGTTTGGTGGCATCGATAAGGTTCATCTGCGGCGAACCTATGAAGCCGGCGACGAAAATCGTCTGCGGCGCATTGTAGAGTTCCATCGGCGAGCCGACCTGCTCGATCCTGCCCTTGTTGAGGACCACGATCTTGTCGGCAAGGGTCATCGCCTCAACCTGATCATGCGTCACGTAGATCATGGTTGCCTTGAGCTGGCGATGCAGGCGCGCGATTTCGAGGCGTGTGTTCACCCGGAGCGCCGCATCGAGGTTGGAAAGCGGCTCATCGAAGAGGAAGAGTTCCGGCTCGCGAACGATCGCGCGGCCAATGGCGACGCGCTGGCGCTGACCGCCCGAAAGCTCTGCCGGGCGCCGCTCCAGATAGTCGTCGAGGGACAGCATCGACGACGCGATCTTGGTGCGCTCCTTGATCTCTTCGGCCGGCTTGCCTGCCTGCTTCAGCCCGAGACCCATATTGTCCCGTACCGAAAGGTGCGGATAGAGCGCGTAGGTCTGAAACACCATGGCGATGCCGCGCTTGGCGGGCGGCGTGTTGTTGACCTTCTTGCCGTCGATCAGAATATCGCCGGAGGTCGCGTCTTCGAGGCCGGCGATGACCCGCAGCAATGTGGACTTGCCGCAGCCCGAGGGGCCGACAAATATGACGAACTCACCGTCCGCAACCTCAAGGTCGATGCCCTTAAGGACGTCGACTTGGCCGAACGACTTGCGGATATTCTCAATCTTCAAAGAACCCAATGTCTTGTTCCCGTTCGTTGATTCTAAATTATAGCTTTACCGGCCTGCCGGTCCGCACGCTCTCATCCGCAGCAAGGCAGACGCTCAGCGAGCGCACGGCGTCACGCATGTGCCGGTCAAGGTCGAGATTTTCGCGGATTGCTTTCAGCACGAAGGCCTGCTCCAGATCGCAGAGTTCCTGGTGCCCGGGTTCCCCGGCCATGTTCAGAAGCTCGTCGGGCGCGGCAAAGCGGCCGTCCTTGCCGGTCTTTGCCGAATGCAGCTTGATGGTCGAAGTCTTCGTATGCGAGTCGATATCGTCGGACTTGGCGTTCTGGTCCATCACGATCGAAACACAGCCATTCGGCGATATCACATCCTTCACGAAGAAGGCCGTCTCAGACATCATCGGACCCCACCCGGCCTCGTACCAGCCCACCGACCTGTCATCAAACAGCACTTGCAGATGGCCGTAATTATACATGCCGGCATCGATCTCATCGGAGAGCCGCACGCCCATGCCGCGCACCTCCGTCGGCGTTGCATCGGTTATTTGCAGCATCACGTCGAGATAGTGCACGCCGCAATCGACGATGGGCGACGTCGTCTTCATCAGCGACTTATGGGTTTCCCACGTCGTGCCCGACGATTGCTGGTTGAGGTTCATGCGAAAAACGTAGGGCCCGCCAAGCTTGCGTGCCTCGCCGATCAATCGCATCCATGACGGATGGTGGCGCAGGATATAGCCGATCACCAGCTTGCGGCCGTATTGCTTCGCCGCTGCAACGACCCGTTCCGCATCAGCTACTGTTGTCGCGAGCGGCTTTTCGACAAAGACGTCGGCCCCTGCCTTCATGGCCGCAACCGCATAGTCGGCATGGCTGTCGGAATAGGTATTGATCGATACGAGGTCCGGCTCGAGGTCGGCCAGGGCAGTCTCGAAGGACGGATGGATCGCGTAGGAAGCAAGTTCCTCCGGCAGCGGCACCACAGACCGGTTCACCAGACCGACGATCTCGAAGCCGGGATTGTTGTGATAGGCGAGCGCATGGCTGCGGCCCATATTGCCGAGGCCGGCAACAAGCACACGGATAGGCTTTTCTGTCGTCATTTGACGGCTCCCGACGTGATGCCGCGGATCAGTTGCCGCGAGAAGATGAGATAGAGGACGAGCACCGGCACGATCGCTAGCGTAAGGGCGGCAAGAACAGCGTTCCAGTTGGTCACGAACTGGCCGATGAACACCTGCGATCCAAGCGTGACGGTCTTCGTCGCATCGCTTGGCGCCAGGATGAGCGGGAACCAGAGATCGTTCCAGATCGGGATCATCGTGAAGACGGCCACCGTTGCCATTGCGGGCTTAACCAGCGGCAACACCAGGCGAAAGAAGATCGAATACTCCGAAAGACCATCGATACGGCCGGCATTTTTCAGATCATCGGAGACGGTACGCATGAACTCGTTGAGGATGAACACTGCAAGCGGCAGGCCCTGGGCGGTATAGACGAGAATGAGCGCTGTCAGCGTGTTGACGAGGCCCGCCGCGACCATACCCTGCAGGATCGCGACCGTTCCAAGGCGGATCGGGATCATGATCCCGAGGGCAAGGTAGAGGCCCATGAGCGTATTGCCCTTGAAGCGATACTCGGAGAGGGCGAAAGCCGCCATCGCGCCAAAGAGCAGCACGAAGAAGATCGATACGGCCGTGACGATGAAGCTGTTCTGGAAATAGAGGACGAAGTCGCCCTGGGTGAGCACCGTATTATAACCGATGAGACTGAACGTTGACGGTGTCGGGATCGCAAGCGGGTCGCGGAAGATCGAGGCCCGGTCCTTGAACGAGTTGATGACGACAAGGAACACTGGAAACAGCGCGATAAGCGTATAGGCTCCGAGTGCGAGATGGACGAGGCCCGTGCGAAGCGGCGATGCGGTTGGTTTTGCCATTTTGGTGCCTCGCTTAGAACTGGTAGCGGCGCATGCGCCGCTGGATGGCAAAGAGGTAGAGGCAAACGCCCGTGAGGATGATGAGGAACATCACTGTCGCAATCGTCGCGCCCATGGACTTGTCGCCGATCTGCAGCTGGAAGCCGAAGAAGGTGCGGTAAAGCAGAGTGCCCAGAATATCCGTCGATCCGTCAGGACCCGCCAGCGCGCCCTGAACCGTGTAGACGAGATCGAAGGCATTGAAATTGCCGACAAATGTCAGGATCGAGATGATGCCGATCGACGGCAGGATCAACGGCAGCTTGATCTTCCAGAACTGGCTCCAGCCGGTGACGCCATCGCATTCCGCAGCTTCGAGAACTTCATCGGGAATATTCAGCATCGCCGCGTAGATCAGCATCATCGGTATGCCGACATATTGCCAGACGGAGATCAGCGAGACGGCGATAAGCGCCGTGCCTGGCTTGCCGAGCCAGGGCGAGAAGATCGACTTCAAACCGACGAGATCGAGGAGAAATGGCGATACGCCCCAGATCGGCGACAGGATTAGCTTCCAGATAAAGCCGACGATGACGAAGGAGAGCAGCGTCGGCAGGAACATTGCCGTTCGGTAGAAAGCGCCGAAGCGCAGTTTTGGCACCGAGAGCAGTGCCGCAAGGGCGACGCCAATGGGATTTTGCACGATCATGTGTATGAGGAAGAAGACAAAATTGTTGCGCAGCGCATTCCAGAAGCTCGCAGCCCAGCGCGGGTCGCCGAAAAGCACGTTGAAATTGCCGAGACCGACGAAAACGCTCTGACCGTCTTTGACATTGAAGAGGGACAGCCGCAGCGTCTCGATGAGCGGCAGGATCATGATGGCGGTATAGACGAGCACCGCCGGCGCCAGGAACACCAGAATGTGCCAGCGCCGCGGCCGCCTGTCGGCGCCCCGATCAACGATTGCTTGTTCGACTGTGCTCATTAAATCAGAGTCCCCTGATATTCTTGGTCACGACTTTTGCGGCGCATGACGGCCGTTCAAACGGATGATAGCGCAAGAAACGCCCAATGTTCCGATAAAGAAATAGCCGGAGCCTCCCTCACGGACGCCCCGGCTGTCGTTTGTTTTACTTGGCCGGCTTGTACCAGCTGTCGAGACCGTCCTGCAGCTTCTTGGCGGCAGCTTCCGGCGTATCGGTGCCGTTGATCACGTTGGCTGATTCAACCCAGGTTTCGTTTTCGAGGTTCGGCGTGCCGCGCGACAGGATCTGGTAGGTCGAGCGGATCGTCGGCTTGCACTTCTCGCGCCAGGAAACGAATTCCTGCGCCAGCGGGTCCTGCATCTTCACCGCAGTCGAGTTCAGGCTGAAGAAGCCCGGCAGCGCATTGGCGTAGATTTCAGCGAATTCCGGCGAAGCGACCCATTCGAGGAACTTCTTGGATTCTTCAGGATGTGCGCTCTTGGCGTTGAGGCCGACACCGATATCGTTGTGGTCGGAGATGTAGCAAGCATCGCCGGCGTTCTTAACCGGCGGCGGGAATGCCCCCATCTTGAACTGGGCCTGCGTGTTGAACAGGCCGATTTCCCACGAGCCGGCCGGATAGATCGCAGCGCGGCCGAGCGTGAAGAGGTTCTGACTGTCCGGATAGGTCTGGGCTTCGAAACCGTCGCCGAGATAGTCCTTCCACTTGGCGAGCACCTTGTAGGGCTCGACCCAATCCGCATCGGTCAGCTTTTCCTCGCCCTTGATTAGCTTGGCGCGGCCTTCTTCACCCTTCCAGTAGGTCGGTCCGATGTTCTGGTAGCCCATGGTCGCAGCTTCCCAGAGGTCCTTGGTGCCCATGGCCATCGGGATATAGGTGCCGTCAGCCTTGATCTTGTCGAGCGCGGCGAAGAACTCTGCCTCGGTGGTCGGGATCGCAATGCCGAGCTTGTCGAATGCATCCTTGTTGTAGATGAAACCATGGATAACCGATGCCATCGGCACGCAGAAAGCGTCCTTGCCGTCATCGGTGGTCCATGCGGCCTTGGCGACATCCGAGAAGTTCTTCATGCCCGAGAGGTCGTTGAGGCTGGCAAGGTTGCCGCGCTTGAACTGCTCGAGCGACTTGTCGAACGGACGGCAGGTGATGATGTCGCCGGCGCTACCCGCATCGAAACGTGCACCGAGAGCCGCGTCATATTCCGTCGGCGGCGTTGGCGCGAACTTGACCTTGATGCCGGGGTTCTTGGCTTCAAATGCCGGGATCAGTTTCTCCTGCCAGATGGCAAGATCGTCGGTGCGCCAGCTTTCGATCGTCAGCGTGGTGTCTGCGGCGTGGGCAAAACCGGCCGTAGCCAGGATGCTCGTCGCCATAAGCAGTGATTTTAAAGTCGTGCTTCCCATTTTAGTCTCCTGTTGCACCCCTTGCGAGCTGTGCCGTTAACGAGAGCCGAAGCTCTCCTTGAGGTCTTTACGACCAATTTCCGAAAGCGACGGGCGAAGCCTCTGTTGATTGCTTTCGAGAATTTCCAATGCTTTTTGCGAACCTTCCGCACCGGCGGCGAGCAGAATTGCCGCCTTGACGGAGCCGCCGCTCGCTTCGAGCAGCCTGACCGCGTCGCCGCGTTCGCATCCCCCCACCGCAGCGACGATTGCGGCCGCGCGGTCGCGCAGCTTGAGATTGTCGGCGGTAAGATTGACCATGTAGCCGTCATGGACATGGCCGAGATGGATCGCCATCAGGGTCGACAGTAGGTTGAGCGCAATCTTCTGTGCCGTGCCTGCGCCCATGCGCGTCGATCCGGCAACCATTTCTGGCGGGGTCTCCAGCGTGATCGCAATATCGGCCTTGTCGAACAGCGGAACGGCCGGATTGTTGGCAATGGCAATGACCTTCATCCCACGCTGTTTGCCAGCTTCGATGGCGGCGAGCGCATAGGGCGTGGTACCGCTTGCCGAAACCGCAATCAGGCAGTCGCCGGCGCCAAGTCCGGCGGCCGCGATGTCCGCGGTCGCTTGGCTGGTATCGTCTTCATAGGAACCGGCAAGACGACCAAGGCTGGCAATGCCGCCGGCAATAAGGATGACGATGCGCTCAGGGGATATCCCGTAGGTCCCGGGGATTTCAAGTGCATCCGCGAGCGCCATCAGGCCGGAACTGCCGGCGGCGGCATAAGCCAGACGACCACCCGATGCGAGGGTATGGGCGGCCAGAGTGGCGGCTTCGGCAATGGTGCCAAGCGCTTGCGATACCGAGGCGGCCGCCTCGATTTGCGCTTCATGCAGCAATTGCAGAACATCTTCCGGCGAACGTTCGTCCAGCCCGAATGCCCTCTCATTGCGCTCCTCTGTGCGGGAAACTGCCACCACTCTCTCCTCGTTGTGATAAATAATGCCAAAAAAATACCACTTGTCCAGCAAATCTTAAAAAATTTCTGTTCAGTCAAGTTTTTCGAGGTTTTTGTTCAATTTATTCAATGATATATGGGAAATGTACAAAATGCGCGAATTAACACTTGGCTATTGGTATTTTATTGGTATTCTACTCGTGGAGGACGGTGAAACGTGAATTATCTCGTGGGAATCGATGGTGGTGGAACGAGCTGCAGGGCGGCGCTGGCCGATGCGGGCGGCCGGATTCTGGCCACGGGCAAAAGTGGTTCCGCCAATATCATGACCGACATGAACACCGCCCGGCTTAATATACTCGGCGCAACCGAAGCTGCCTTCACGGCCGCCGGAGTGTCCACGTCACTTGTCGCTTCTGCGTCTGCTGTCCTGGGGCTCGCCGGTGCAAATGTCGGCGGCAATGGCGCTCAGCTCCAGGCAATGCTCCCCTTCAAGAACGCGCTGGTCTATTCCGACGGTGTCATTGCACTGCAGGGTGCGCTCGGCGATGCGGATGGGACGGTGGTCATTGTCGGCACCGGCTCGGTCTATGTCACCCGATCGGGAGAAGAGATACGTTTTGCCGGCGGATGGGGCTTCAAGGTCAGCGATCTTGGCGGTGGCGCGCGCCTCGGGCGCGACCTGCTGGAAGAGACATTGCTCGCCTATGACGGGTTTCACCCCTCCTCGGCGTTGACCGACGCAGTCATGCGCCGCTTCGGCGGCAATCCGCACCAGATCGTGCAATTTGCCCATTCCGCAAGTCCGGGCGATTTCGGTACATTTGCACCGATGCTGTTCGAATATGCGTCGCTGGAGGATCCGGTTGCCGTCGCGCTGATCGGGCGCTCAGTCCGAAACATCGAAGAAGGTCTTGATGCAGTGATGCCATCGGACGAGAGCCGCCTTTCCCTCCTCGGCGGGCTTGGCTCGCTCTACGGCCCCCTGCTTTCACCACGTTACAAGGCCCGGCTGCAGGAGCCGCTCAACGATCCCCTGACGGGCGCGGTCCAGCTCGCCGTGCATTATTTTTCCGGCGCAGGCGTGGAGCATATGCATGGCTGACGGTCTGATTGACATTCTTCCTTCGCTCAACGAGCAGGCAAGCGGCGGCCCACTTTATGTAAAGCTGCAGCGCCTCATCGAGAACGCTGTGCGCGACGGCACGCTGCGGCCCGGCGACGCCTTGCCGCCGGAGCGCGAGCTTGCGGCGATGGCCGAGATTTCACGCGTCACGGTGCGCAAAGCCGTACAGGGCCTCGTCAATAGCGGCCTGCTCGTGCAGCGGCATGGCTCGGGCACCTTCGTCGCACCGCGCTCGGCGCGTGTCGAGCAATCGCTGTCGCACCTTACCTCGTTCACGGAAGACATGGCCCGCCGCGGCATGGTGGTGCGCTCTACCTGGCTTGATCGCGGTATCTATGCGCCCTCGCCCGAGGAGATGGTCACGCTCGGACTTTCCTCGGGGGAAAAGGTGGCGCGGATCAGCCGCCTGCGCGTCGCCAACGACACGCCCATGGCCATCGAACGCGCTGCACTGTCCATCAACGTGCTGCCGAATCCCGAGTTGGTCACAGTCTCGCTCTATGCGGTGCTAGCCGAAGGGGGCAACCGCCCGGTGCGCGCCATCCAGCGCATTTCTGCGGCCATCTTGAAGGAAAATGATGCTACATTGCTCCAGGTTCCGGCCGGCTCCGCCAGCCTGAATATAGAGCGCATATCCTATCTGGAATCGGGCAAGGTCATCGAGTTCACCCGATCGATCTACCGTGCGGATGCCTATGAATTTGTGGCCGAGCTGAAGCTTGGCGACTCTTCCGAAATATCAGGAGCAGTGCTTTGACGACCAAAACGACCACCCTCATGCGGGAGGAAATTCTTTCCATTCCCGCGGTGACAGAACGGTTCCTCAAACGTTCCCGCGAAACCCTTGTCGCTGCCGGCGCGAAGCTGCGCGAGAAGAACCCGCCATTCCTCGCCTCGATTGCTCGCGGCTCGTCGGACCATGTCTGTTCGTTTCTCAAATATTCGAGCGAGTTGACCGCCGGGGTTCCCGTCGCTTCGCTCGGGCCATCGGTCGCCTCGATCTATGGCGTGACGCTGAAGCTTGCCGAGGCAGCGACGCTCTCAATATCGCAATCGGGCAAGAGCCCGGACATCGTCAGCATGACTCGCGCGGCAAGCGAGAGCGGCGCGCTTACCATCGCAATCACCAACGTCATCAATTCCGACCTTGCCAATGCGAGCGATTTCCCCATCGATATTCTCGCAGGTCCCGAGCGCAGCGTGGCGGCGACCAAGTCCTTCGTCAGTTCCGCCGTCGCCGGTCTGGCGCTCATCGGCCATTGGACCGAGGACAAGAAGCTGCTGACCGCTATCCATGCCCTGCCCGACGCGCTGGCCAAAGCCGTCGAATGTGATTGGTCGCCCTTTGCCGGTGCACTCAAGGACGAAAACTCGCTGTTCGTGCTTGGTCGCGGGCCTTCCCTTGCTATCTCCAATGAGGTGGCATTGAAGTTCAAGGAGACGAGCGGGGTCCACGCCGAGTCATACAGCGGCGCGGAAGTCATGCACGGGCCGAAGGCCATTGTCGGCAAGGGCTTCCCCGTGCTGGTTCTGGCGGCGCGTGATGCTGCCGAAGATTCGCTTGTTGAAGCGGCGAACCGCCTCGCCGAGCAAGGCGCGGCGGTGTTCCTCACCTCGTCAAAGCCGTCGAAGGCAACTGCGCTGCCCTTCGTCGCCACATCGCACCCACTCACCGATCCGCTCGCCCTGCTTGTTTCGTTCTATGCCTTCGTGGAAGGATTTGCCCGCAGCCGCGGCCTCAATCCCGACGAACCACCGCATCTGCGCAAGGTGACGGAAACGATATGAGCACCGCCTACGCATTGACGGGCGCCGAGATCTTCGACGGCGCGAACTGGCATAGCGACGCGGCGCTCGTCATCGACAAGGGCGTTGTCTCGAGCATTTCCGACGCCGCCCTGCCGGACGATATCCGCCGTGTCGAACTCGACGGCGGCAAGCTGGTGCCCGGGTTTATCGATATCCAGGTCAATGGCGGCGGCGGCGTCCTTCTCAACGACGGTCCGAGTGTCGACGTCATCCGGACGATCTGCGATGCGCATTTCGCCTTCGGGACGACCGCCCTGCTGCCGACGCTGATTACCGACACGCCCGAAATCACCGCGGCGGCGCTGAATGCCGGCAAGGCTGCCGCGCTTGACAAGGTGACGGGCTTCATCGGACTTCATATCGAAGGGCCCCACCTTTCGGTATCCCACAAAGGGACGCACGACCCGAAGCTCATCCGGCCCATGGAGGATGCCGACCTTGTCGCGCTTATCGAGGCGGCACAGCAATTGCCTGTGCTCCTGACCACAGTAGCGCCTGAGACGGTTCCCGCCGACAAGATCAAGGCTTTGACCGACGCCGGCGTCATTGTCAGCCTCGGCCATAGCGGCGCGTCCTACGAAGTCGCCCTCGCCGCTACGGAAGCCGGCGCGACCATGGCGACACATTTGTTCAACGCCATGAGCCAGCTTGGCCATCGCAGCCCCGGAGTCGTCGGTGCTGCGTTGCAGTCGGGCGAGCTTTCCGCCGGTCTTATCGCCGACGGGTTCCACGTCGACAAGGCATCGATGGCAATTGCCATCAGAGCCAAGCAAGGGCCGTCGCGCATTTTCCTCGTCACCGACGCCATGTCGACCATCGGCACCGACATCACCGCGTTCACACTGAACGGGCGCCGGATAACCCGCGCCGGCGGACGTCTGACACTCGACGACGGAACGCTTGCGGGAGCTGACCTCGACATGATCTCAGCGGTGCGTTTTGTGCACAACGAGCTTGGTCTGCCACTGGAAGAAGCCTTGCGGATGGCCTCGCTCTATCCGGCGGAGAGCCTGCGCATCGACCACCATTACGGTCGCCTTCTGCCCGGTTACATCGCCAACATCGTGCATCTTGACGATCGGCTCGACGTCAATCAGGTATGGATCGACGGCGATCTGCATTACGCGCGTTGACGCGGCTCGCCGATTGGTCATACTTGAGTTCTTCACGAGACATTGGAGATGAATATGGCCAAGGACGCGTTGATCGTCGTTGATGTTCAGAATGATTTTTGCCCGGGCGGCGCCCTCGCCGTTGAAGGTGGCCACGAGATCATTCCGATCATCAACAAGCTGATCATGCGCTTCGACCATGTCATCCTGACGCAGGACTGGCATCCCGGCGGTCACTCGAGTTTCGCTTCGACCCATCCGGGGAAGGCACCTTTCGAGACGGTCCCGATGTTTTACGGCAATCAGACGCTGTGGCCCGATCACTGCATCCAGGGCAGCGTCGGGGCCGAATTTCATGCCGAGCTGGAATGGACCAAGGCCGAACTCGTCATCCGCAAGGGTTTCCGCCATCATATCGACAGCTACTCGGCCTTTTACGAGAACGATCGCCAGACCCCAACTGGCCTCGCCGGCTATTTGCGTGACCGGGGGATCACCAATGTGACCTTTGCCGGACTTGCCACGGACTACTGCGTGGCCTATTCCGCGCTTGACGCCGTGGAGCACGGCTTTGCCGCCGATGTTCTGCTCGATGCTTGCCGCGGCATCAATCTCGGCGGTTCGCTGGCCGCCATGCTCGGTGAAATGCGCAAGGCCGGCGTCACCCTCGTCTGACCATAGCCGGCAAATAAAATCATCGGCAGACGCGCCCCGATCCCGGGACCGCCCCGCAGCCTCGACTATCGCCAGCGAATGAACAGCTGCGCATTTTTTCCACAGGCGGAACCGGACAAGGCACATTACTGTTGTCTGTCTGTCACATAATGGAGATACTGGCATCAAGCGCACTATAGATGACGCCTTCGTCCATGGGAGATTGAGATGACCTATCGTATTACCTCGTTGAGCCTTGCATTTGGCCTTGTCCTTGCCTCCTCCACCGCATCCTTCGCCGTTACCGAAATCAGCTGGTGGCATGCAATGACCGGCGCCAACAATGAAGTTGTCGAGACGCTGGCTAAGGAATTCAACGCGAGCCAGGGCGACTACAAAGTTGTTCCAGTTTTCAAGGGAACCTACCCTGAAGCATTGAATGCCGGCATCGCCGCATTCCGGGCCAAGCAGGCCCCTGACATTCTTCAAGTATTTGACGCCGGTACTGGCGTGATGATGGGCGCGGAAGGCGCGGTCAAGCCGGTTGCTGACATTCTTTCCATGGGCGGCTCGAAGTTCGACAAGAGCCTGTATCTGCCGGGCATCGTCGCCTATTATTCCAAGCCTGACGGCACCATGCTGTCCTTCCCCTACAACAGCTCCTCACCGATCCTGTACTACAACAAGGACGCCTTCAAGAAGGCTGGCCTCGATGAGAACAATCCGCCAAAAACCTGGACGGAAGTGTGGGACGCCGCCAAGAAGATCAAGTCCAGCGGCGCAGCGTCTTGCGGCTTCACCTCGACCTGGCTCACCTGGATCCAGACCGAAAATTACGCGGCCTGGAACAATCTGCAGTGGGGCACCAACGAAAACGGTATCGCCGCCACCGATGTCGAGTTGAAGATAAACGCGCCGACCTTCGTCAAGCACTTCCAGGAGATTGCCGACCTCGCCAAGGATGGCACCTTCCGTTATGGCGGTCGTACCTCCGAGGCAAAACAGCTGTTCACCTCGGGCGAATGCGCCATCTTCACTGAATCGTCAGGCGGCCTTGGCGACGTCGTGAAGTCCGGCCTCAATTTCGGCACCGGCCAGCTTCCCTACGAAGCAGGTGCGCAAGGTGCGCCGCAGAACACGATTCCGGGGGGCGCCTCGCTTTGGGTCTTCGCCGGCAAGTCGGACGAGCAATATAAGGGTGTAGCCGCTTTCTTCAATTTCCTGTCGAAGACCGATATCCAGGCTCGCCTGCATCAGGTCTCGGGTTATCTGCCGGTTACGATGGCGGCCTATGAGGCAACCAAGAAATCCGGTTTCTACGACAAGAACCCGGCGCGCGAGATCCCGATCAAGCAGATGCTGGGCAAGGCTCCTACGGAAAATTCCAAGGGCGTGCGCCTCGTCAACCTGCCGCAGGTACGCGATATCGAGAATGAAGAGTTCGAGAACATGCTAGCCGGCAAACAGACGGCGCAGCAGGCGCTCGACAATGCCGTCAAGCGCGGCAATGCAGCGATCAAGCAGGCGCTCGGCCAATAAGCCCTTCCGTCTGAAACCCGGCCGCAAGCCCTTGCGGCCGGGATTTCCTTTAATGTGAGGCATTCATGGCATCGTCCAACAACGTGACGTTTCCCAACAAGCTCCTGCCCTATTTGCTGCTGGCGCCCCAGCTTGCCATCACGCTCATCTTTTTCTACTGGCCGGCATCGCAGGCGATCTATCAGTCCGTCCTGCGCGAAGACCCCTTCGGCCTGTCGACACAGTTCGTCGGCCTCGGCAATTTCAGGCGGGTCATCAGCGATCCCAACTATCTGAATTCGCTGCAGGTCACGATCGTCTTTTCGGTCGCGACGACGCTGATCGCCATGACGATCGCGTTGCTTCTCGCCGTCATGGCCGACAAGGTCATCCGTGGCAAGAACATCTACCGCACGCTGCTCATCTGGCCCTACGCCGTTGCGCCCGCCATCGCCGGCATGTTGTGGCTGTTCCTGTTTAACCCATCGATGGGGACGCTCGCCTATCTCGCCCGCTCCGCCGGCTATAACTGGGACCCGCTGCTCAACGGCAACCAGGCGATGGTTCTGGTTGTTTCCGCCGCGGCATGGAAGCAGATCAGCTACAATTTCCTGTTCTTCGTCGCCGGGCTGCAATCTATTCCAAAATCGCTGATCGAGGCTGCCGCCATCGACGGTGCCGGCGAGAACAAGCGGTTCTGGACCATCGTCTTTCCGCTCCTTGCCCCAACGACGTTCTTTCTTCTCGTCGTCAACACGGTCTATGCCTTCTTCGACACGTTCGGCATCATTCACGCCGTGACCGGCGGCGGTCCGGGCAAGGCAACCGAGACGCTCGTCTACAAGGTGTACAATGACGGCTTCGTCAATCTCATCCTCGGCGATTCGGCGGCGCAGTCGGTCATCCTCATGATCATCGTGATCGCCTTGACGGCAATCCAGTTCCGCTATGTCGAACGCAAAGTCCATTACGGCTGAGGTGACCATGATCCAGAACAACCCCATTGGCCGCCTGATTGCACACTTCGTTCTCATCCTTGGGATCGTCGTCGTCGCTTTCCCGATCTACTATACATTCGTCGCCTCGACGCAGACGCTGCAGGAAATTATCCGGCCGCCGCTTTCGCTGCTGCCGGGCGGCCATTTCTGGGAGAATTATTCTTCGGCCCTGTTCGGCGGTGTCGGGCGCATCGGCGGCGTCGGCGTTGACCGCCTCCTCTGGAACACGGTTGTCATGGCGCTTGGCATCGCCATCGGCAAGATCGTCATCTCGCTTCTTTCGGCATATGCCATCGTGTTCTTCCGCTTCCCCGGCCGCATGTTCTTCTTCTGGCTTATCTTCATCACACTGATGCTGCCGGTCGAAGTGCGCATCCTTCCGACCTACAAAGTCATGGTCGATCTTGGCCTCATCGATACCTATACGGGGCTTACTTTGCCGCTTATGGCCTCGGCGACCGCGACGCTCCTGTTTCGCCAGTTCTTCATGACCATTCCAGGCGAACTCGTCGAGGCGGCGCGCGTTGATGGCGCCGGCCCCTGGCGATTCTTCAAGGACATTCTGCTGCCGCTATCGAAAACCAACATTGCGGCGCTGTTCGTTATTCTTTTCATCTATGGCTGGACGCAGTACCTCTGGCCACTGCTCATGACAAATCGCAACGACATGTCGACCATCGTCGTCGGCCTGCGCAAGATGATCTCCTTCGCCGACGCCGACACCGAATGGCATCTGGTGATGGTTACCTGCATTCTCGCCATTCTCCCCCCGATCCTCGTCGTCGTCCTGATGCAACGCTGGTTCGTGCGCGGATTGGTCGAAACGGAGAAATGAAATGGCAAGCGTGGAATTGACCAACATCCGCAAGGTCTATGGCGGCGGCGTCGAGGCGGTGAAGGGCATCAATATCGCCATCGACGACGGCGCGCTCTGTGTGCTCGTCGGGCCGTCAGGCTGCGGGAAATCGACCTTGCTTCGAATGATCGCGGGTCTCGAAACGATCACCGAAGGCGTGCTCAAGATTGAAAATTCCGTGGTCAACGACCTTGGCCCGGCGGAACGCGACATCGCCATGGTGTTCCAGAACTACGCGCTTTATCCGCACATGAAGGTCTACGACAATATGGCCTACGGCCTGCGCAATCGCGGCATGCCGAAGGGTGAGATCGACAAGCGCGTCCGGGAAGCAGCGCAGACGCTCGAACTCGGGCACCTGCTTGAGCGCCGCCCGCGCGAACTTTCCGGTGGTCAGCGCCAGCGCGTCGCCATGGGCCGCGCGATTGTCCGCAATCCGAAAGTGTTCCTGTTCGACGAGCCACTTTCCAACCTCGACGCGAAGCTGCGTGGCCAGATGCGCGTCGAGATCAAGAACCTGCAGCGGCAACTTGGCGTGACCAGCGTTTATGTCACCCATGACCAGCTCGAAGCGATGACGCTCGCCGATATTCTCGTCGTGATGAATGGCGGTGTCGTCGAGCAGATCGGGGCGCCGCTCGACATCTATGAAAAGCCGGCGAGCACCTTTGTTGCGAGCTTCATCGGGGCGCCGCCGATGAACCTTGTTCATGTTACAGCAAACAGTGCCGGTCTTCTCCTCAAGGATGGCACCCATATCGGCGCTGAGGGCCTCGCAATTCCAGCCGAGGGAGCGCAGATCGGCTTCCGGCCGGAAGATCTCGAGGTTGCGGCCGGAAGCCAGCAACATATCGGCGGGTTGCTATTGGACCTGACCGTTCGCGGTGTCGAGCCGGTCGGTGCGGAGAGCTATGTCTACGGCAATATCGGCGGCGACAAAGTGGTCGTGCGGGTGGCCGGGCGATCCGTAGTCGAGCCAGGCGATCATTTGCGGGTGATCGTCCCAAAGGAAAAGCTCCACCTGTTCGACGCCAAGGGGAAGCGCATCTGAGGCGAGGCACCTCCTTTTGGGAGATGCCTATTTAGTAAATTACCAGCTGGGAACAGCTGCACCCTTGTACTTGTCGAGGATGAACTGCTTGACCGGATCGGAGTGGTAGGACTCGATAAGCGTCTTCACCCAGGGCTTGTCCTTGTCGGCCGTGCGAACCGCGATCAGGTTGACGTAAGGCGCCTTTTCACCTTCCTTGAGGATGGTGCCGTTCATCGGATCGAGGCCAGCCTCCAGCGCGTAATTGGTGTTGATCGCTGCCGCATCCACATCGTCAATCGAGCGCGGCAACTGCGCGGCGTCGAGCTCGACGAACTTGAAGTTTTTCGGGTTCTCGGCGATATCGTTGACGGTGACCTTCAGACCGGCGCCTTCCTTCAGCTTGATCGCGCCCTTGTCGGCGAGGATCAGCAGAGCCCGGCCGCCATTGGTCGGATCGTTCGGAATGGCGATCGTCGCACCATCAGCGAGTTCATCGAAGCTTTTGACCTTCTTCGAATAAACGCCCATCGGGAAATTGACCGTGTATGCGACATCGACAATGTCAAACTTGCGATCGGCGATCTGATTGTCGAGATAGGGCTTGTGCTGGAAGGAATTGGCGTCGAGCTCGCCGTCGTTCAGCGCCTGGTTCGGCACGACATAGTCGGAAAACTCGAAAATTTCGATATCGAGGCCCTTCGGCTTGGCGATCTCCTTGACCTTTTCCATGATCTGCGCGTGCTCGCCCGGCGTGACGCCGATCTTGATCGTTTCGGCCCAGGCGCTGGATGCACCCAGAACAGCCGCGAAAGCGGCGGTGGCAAGAAATCTCTTCAACATTTCTAACTCCTGTCTTTTGAAGAATAACAAGCTCAGCGCGGACGCGTGCGCTTGTCGAACTGGCGCGCCAGCCTGTCGCCGGCGCTTTGGACGAGTTGCACGAGGACGATGAGAACAACGACGACAACGGCCATCACATCGGGCATGAAACGCTGGTAGCCATAGCGGATGCCGAGGTCGCCAAGTCCGCCGCCGCCCACGGCTCCGACCATGGCCGAATAGCCGATCAGGCTGACGACGGTGAGCGTCAAGGCCGAGGCGATACCGGGGCGCGCTTCTGCAAGCAGAACCTTGAATACGATCTGTATCGGACTTGCGCCCATGGCGCGGGCAGCTTCCGTCAGTCCGGGATCGACTTCGCGGATCGCCGTCTCAACGAGGCGGGCAACAAAGGGGATGGTCGCAATAGTCAGGGGAACGATCGCGGCGCTGGTGCCGATGGAAGTCCCCGCCACAAGGCGCGTGAACGGAATGATCGCGACGACGAGAATGATGAACGGCGTCGAGCGGGTCGCGTTGACGATTGCGCCCAGCACCTTGTTGACCGAGGGCGCGGGAAAGAGTTCGCCGCGCCCGCTCGTGGCCAGAAACACGCCGAGCGGAATGCCAAACAACGAGCCGACGAGACCGGCAACCGCAACCATGTAGAGCGTCTGGCCCGTCGCCTTGACGATAAGCGCGATAATATCAGGCGACATAGCCAACCACCTCCGATGCCAAGCCATGTTCGGCAAGGAATTGCCGCGCCTCGGCGATCTTCGCCGCGTCGGCGCGCAGCGAAACGACGAGCATGCCGAACGGACGCCCGGCGATTTCGTCCACGGCCCCAGCCAGAATGTTCACTTCGATGCCAAGATCGCTGCCAAGCCGCGCCAACATTGGCTCGGTGGCATTTTCGCCCTTGAAGATAACGCGTAATATCGTGCGCGAACCATCATGCGGTTCGCTCGACATCCGCTTGGTCAGAAATTCGGGCAGGCGCATGCCCGCAAGACCGCCAAGCAATGCCCGGGTCGTTGCATGGGTATGGCCGGTAAAGACGTCGAATGTCGGCCCTGACTCGACGATACGGCCGCCGTCGATCACTGCGACATGGTCGGCGATCGTCTTCACGACCTCCATCTCATGAGTGATCAGCAGGATGGTCAGGCCGAGTTCCTTGTTGATCTTCCGCAGGAGGTCGAGAATCGAGCGCGTCGTTTCCGGATCGAGCGCCGAGGTCGCCTCGTCGGAGAGTAACAGCTTCGGCTCGGTCGCAAGCGCTCTGGCAATGCCGACGCGCTGCTTCTGTCCGCCGGAAAGTTCCGATGGATAACGGTCGCGCTTGTCGGAGAGTCCCACGAGCTCAAGGAGCGGCGTCACCCGCTTCTCGATGACTTGCCTGTCCACACCCGCGATTTCAAGCGGCAACGCGATGTTGTCGAAGGCAGTGCGCGACGACAGCAGATTGAAATGCTGGAAGACCATTCCGATGGCGCGGCGCACGGAGCGCAGGTCCTTCTCGCCTAACCCCGCAACATCAACGCCGTCGACAAGCACGCGGCCGGCGGTCGGCCTTTCCAGCCCATTGACGAGGCGGATCAAGGTCGACTTGCCAGCGCCGGAACGACCGATGATTCCGGTCACCGACCCGCGCGGCACGACAAGGTCAACATTGTCGAGCGCGACCACTTCGTTGCTGCTGCGGCCGGCCGCGAAGCGTTTGGAGACCTGCTCGAATGCGACCATCGGTTTGGCTTGCGTGGCCGGCTCATCATTTGCCGCCACGGCAACCGGGCCCTTAGCCCTGTTTTTCACAATTGCCATGTTCATTTGCGGTGCTCGCACACCCGCCCTGTTGCCTGTTTGCGACCGTCTATACAGACCATCTGCAATTTTCGATAGAGGTTGGACACGGGCATGAACATTTCAGGTTGAGCGACCAGGCAGGTTGGAATGAGATGGCGCGGCATTTGCCGGTGCCCGAACATAAGCAAAGGCCGCCTCAGACGACACGAAGCCTGTTTCATATTTTGGCAGGTTTCAGGATTCGCATTCTAAAACAACCGAACGGCCTGCTGCTTTCAATTCGCGAGAGCGGGAGATCGGCGGCCCGGAACTTGGCAACGGCCTTGTTCTCAAAACCTGGGGGACATCGCTTCGGTTTCGCCGTTTGGCGAAACTCCCAGACGGGCTGGCGAGGCACAGTCCGGGTCAACTCAACTTCCAGAAAGAGAGGGACGGGCGAAAGCTCGTTCCTCTCCCAGAAGCCTCGCTCACGACACTGCGTTTCCAAGCATCCCAGGAATTATTCGCAGAGTTCGCAACGCCTATGCCGCCCGATAGCGATTGAGCCAATGCGCATAGGGCGCTGGCAGAATCCAGGCAGGCTTTTCTACGCCGAGTTCCGTCGCTGCCTTGTACGGCCAGTGCGGATCGGCGAGCAATGGGCGCGCCAGCATGACGAGATCGACCGAACCATCACGGACAAGTCCCTCAGCCTGTTGCGGCGTGCTGATGTACCAGGAAGTCGAAGCCGGCAACGCCGTTTCGCGGCGCACGCGCGCTGCGGTGGGACCCAGGAACGCCGGTCCCCAGGGAATATCCGCCTTGCCGAGGGAGAAGCCGATGCTGACATCGATGAAATCGAGCCCTTCCGCCTTCATCTGCTTGATCAGCTCAATTGCCTCGCCCAGGGTTTCCTCGTCATTGCCGTCAAACTCGATGACGCCGAGACGCGCAGCGAGCGGCAGGTTTTCCGGCCAGACGGCGCGCACTGCCTTCAGTGTCTCAAGCAGGAAGCGGCTGCGGTTTTCAAAACTGCCGCCATATTCGTCGGTGCGCTGGTTCGAGTGCCTGGAAAGGAAGCTCTGCGCCAGATAGCCGTGGGCGAAGTGCAGCACCAGCCATTGAAAGTCGCTCGCCAGCGCGCGCTTGGCGCTATCGACGAATGCCTGCTTGACGCGTTCAATATCGGCCTTGGTCATCTCATGTGGAACTTTGTTGAGGCCTCCGCCATAGGCGATCGGTGATGGCGCGATTGTTTCCCAGCCACGCGGATCGCCGGCCGGGATATGGTCGTCGCCTTCCCAGGGCCGGTTCGCACTGGCCTTGCGCCCTGCATGACCGATCTGGATTCCCGGAACCGCACCAGCATCCTTGATCAACTGCACATTCGGTGCAAGGGCAGCGGCTTGTTCGTCGTTCCACAGACCCACGCAATTCGGGGTGATCCGCCCTTCAGGCGAGACCCCGGTTGCCTCGACCACAACGAGACCTGCGCCACCGCGCGCGAGCGACCCGAGATGCACGCTGTGCCAATCGTTGACGAGACCGTCATTGGCGGAATACTGGCACATGGGCGATGCAGCGATGCGATTGCGCAGCGTGACGTCCTTGAGGGTGAACGGGTCAAAAAGCGATGCCATATATCATTCTCCAATCTGGCTTGCCGAATTTCTTTGATAGTTCGATAATATTCGAACAATAGCAATACACAAAATTTTGTGGTACTTTATCGGCCATGAGACAGTTCCGTCATCCATCAGTTTCCGAATTGCAGGTCGAGTCAGTTCTATATGCCCTGAGCGACCCGGTGCGCCTCTCCATAGTGCGGCAACTTGCGCGCGAGGGTGAGGCGACATGCGCGGCTCTTGACGGCGGGCGCCCCAAATCCAGCATGTCGCACCATTTCCGGGTGCTGCGCGAGTCGGGCATCGTCCACACCCGCAATGATGGGACGTCACACATGAATACCTTGCGCCGAGACGATCTGGACAGCGCTTTTCCAGGACTGCTGGGGGCCATTCTCTCCGTCCCGCGCTGAACAAAATGATATTTCTGCGAACAAAGGTCTATAATTTATCAGACCTTGGGGCGGCCGAACTTCATCGGCGATCAAATGACCAATTATTAATGAAGTACACGCGAATGCTTACAGCCAGTTGTGTTATCTCACTATCGCGACGCCAGCCGCCCATCGACGCGCTTCGAAAATACAAATCCAATCAAATGGAACATTCTACAATGTTATACTTATATAATTGATAGCTATACCAAATCAATATGAAATAGTACTCTTTATAATCGGAAACGCGTATTTAATCATATACGACTTGAAAAAATCATCTTAATGAAAATGTACTATGAGGCGATAAAGACATTGGTAACTATTAAAAAAAATGCTAAGTACATTAACGAATGCCGAACGTAAAAAATCTAACATGGGGAATTACGAACTCACGTATTTGAGGGCTTTGCGTGTCGTCCAAGTTCCACACAGTTGACGCGATCCGATCGATCTTCGGAATGCGCGGCGCCATAAATCCGGCAGTCAAACGCCGTGTTTATGCCGAGCAGATGGACGTCGCCCTGCGACTGGCGCCATTCACGGTGCTTGTTGCGATGTGCGTGGTATTTGTCGTTGCCTATGTCTTCTGGAATCTCGGACCCCGCCCGTATCTCGCCGGTGTCGCGACGGTGGTGGCGCTGTTGACCGTTGGTTCGCTGTTCGCGTGCACGCAATGGTACAAGCTGCCGAAGGTGAAAGAGCTTGGCTTCGATGCCATCAAGTATCTTATTATCGTCTCGGCGCTCTACGGTATTTGCCTCGCCAGCATACCGCTTATGCTGTTCCTCGACGCCGACCCATATCACCGGTTGTTGATCGCCTGTACTGCGGCGGGTCTCATGGCCACGGGTATCGGTGTCGCGGTCGTGCCGCTTGCGGCAATCGCCTATTCCGGCACGATCATCACGGGATCCTTCTTCGCACTCGCCTCCACCGGCGAAGATTTCTTTCTGTTCATTGCAATCCTGCTCGCGTTCTACGCGCTTTTTATCCTGTTCACGATCGTGCACATGAGCAACCTCATCGTCATGCGCACGCTGGATCAGATCAAGGTTGAACAGCAGAAGGAAGTCATCAGCCTCCTGCTCTACGATTTCGAAGAGAATGCCAGCGACTGGATCTGGGAAACGGATGCTGACCTCAAGCTGCAGCACACCTCCCCCCGCCTTGCCCAGATCGCCGCCAAGACGACGAAGGAATTGCAGGGCATGCCCTTCGCGCAACTTTTCAAGGTCGATCAGTCGCATGCGGAAGAAGCGACGCAGGTCGGTTCCATCTGGCAGGCCATTGAAAACCGCACCACATTCCGCAACCATATTCTCCCGGTCAATATTCGCGGCGAGACACGCTGGTGGTCACTGACTGGCAAGGCCATATTCGACAATGCCGGCAAGTTTGTCGGCTACCGCGGCGTTGGTTCCGATGTGACGGCTGCCAAGCAGTCCGACGACCAGCTTTCCTATCTTGCCCGCTACGATGTGCTGACCGACCTGCCGAACCGCACGCTGTTTACCGATCAGCTCGGCCAAGCGACCAAGGACCTCGAGAAAGGCCTGCGCAGCTTCGCCGTATTCTGCATCGATCTCGACGAGTTCAAGACTGTCAATGACAGTTTCGGTCACGGCATTGGAGACCAGTTGCTAAAGCAGGTGGCCGACCGGCTGCGAGGCACCTCGCCAGCCACCTACACGGTGGCACGCCTTTCCGGCGATGAATTCGCGCTGCTTGCGCGCGGAGCGGATCAGGCAGCGGCGACTGAACTTGCCGAACAATTGGTGCAGAGCATCTCCCAGCCCTTCTGGATCGATGGTATCCAGATCAACATTCACATCAGCATCGGTATCGCGATAGCGCCGACCGACAGCGTCAACGACATCATGCGCTGTGCTGACCTTGCGCTCTATCGCACCAAGAACGAGGGCCGCAACAGCTACCGGTTCTACGAAGTCGAAATGGATGCACGCATCGAGGCAAAACGCGCCCTAGCCATGGATTTGCGCGGGGCGTTGGCCCGGCAGGAATTTATCCTGCATTTCCAGCCCATCGTTTCGGCCCAGACGCTGAAGACAGTCGGCTTCGAGACACTCTTGCGCTGGAAACACCCGGTTCATGGCTTCATCTCGCCAACGATCTTCATTCCGATCGCGGAAGAATCGGGCAATATCATCCCGCTTGGCGAATGGATCATCCAGGAAGCGTGCCGCATCGCCGCCGGTTGGCCGCAGGATATCCACGTGGCCGTCAATATTTCAGCGATCCAGTTTCGCCATTCCGATCTCGCCTCGATCGTTCGCGACGCGCTCAGCAAGAACAACCTCAAGCCGAACCGTCTTGAGCTTGAAATCACGGAATCGGTCTTTCTCGAAGCCAACGTCGCCGCGATTTCGCTGCTACGCCAGTTCCGTGCCATGGGCGTCAGCATCGCGCTCGACGATTTCGGTACCGGCTATTCCAGCTTGAGCTATCTGCGCAAGATGCCGTTCGACAAGATCAAGATCGACCAGTCCTTCGTGCGCGATCTGCCGCACAATCGCGGAAGTCTCGCCATCATCCGGGCGGTGATGGGCCTAGGCGCCAGCATGGGCATGAAGATCACCGCCGAGGGCGTCGAAACCCGCGAGCAGCTCGCCTGCCTGCAAAAGGAAGGTTGCGACCAGGTACAGGGCTTCCTCTTCAGCCCCGCCGAGCCCGTGGAAAAGACCTTCGAGCTCCTCACGTTCGACAGCGAGCGCTACCAGGTCGCAAGCTGAGCAACGCGATCGTTAAGCTTCCCGCTAAGCATTCCCTGTTTAGATAGAAACAGTTCTGTTTCCCGGATGGTGAGACAATCCACGCGGAAGGCAGCAAAGCCGATGTTCACGCATCGGACAAAGGCACCTCGGAAAGTTGCAGGAACCCAACTGGCAACCCGGAGGTCGGGACCGACCTCTCCCCCGGTCGAATAGGAACAACCCACCCGACGACACTGAGCTCGTTACCCTTCGGAACTTGCATTCTCAATTGGAACGAACAAAGCCAGCAATGGGACCCTTGGGGCTATCCCAGGATAATAACGTTAAGCCTGCCGCTTTGCCTTGACGTCCGCGATGTTCGGCCGGTGGTTGGGTGACAGGCGCGAGTCTTTCGGCCAATAGGCAAGGAAGCCCTTGATCACTTCGCCCGGAATATCCAGTGGGCTGTAGTTCTCCCGATCGACGAACATCAGCGATTGCTCGCCGTGGCCGAGCAGGCCCTGTGTTGCACTGTGGATCTCATGTTCGAGCGTGACGAACTTGCGATTGTGCCTGGCGATCTTGATGCGCACGCTGATCTGCTCGAACTCCTTCGATTCACGCCGGTAATCATGAGTGAACGAGCGCGTCAGGATATAGAATCGCGTCGTCGCCAGGTCGAAATCCGGCATGCATACATTGAAGAAAAGTTCGCGGGCCTTGCCAACCCAGCGCACATAGTTGGCGAAATAGACGTTGCCGACCGAATTCGTATCGTCATAGGTGGGAATGAGCTGCATGACGAACCATTCGCCGTCGAACCCATGCGAAGGCGACATCTCATCGCCCTGGGCGACAGGCGTGCCAATCGGCGAAGGCGACATCATGCGGATTGGCTGATCGACAATCTCGACCGGTATCGCCTTCGAGGCCGGACCGAATATCTCAATGATGACGGGAAGCGCGCCGATCAAGCCGATCAAAGGCGAAAGGGCCAGGAATTCCGGTATTGGCTGGACATAACCGATTACGAAGATAACCGCCGATCCGCAGCCGATCAGAAAGCTCAGGACCGGATCAAACTTCGGCTTCGCGCCCAATGCCTCACAGGCGAGATTTGCCGCAGCGCTCACGAAAAGCGTCGCGAACGGCATCATGAAATACATGAGCGAGAAGTTCGCGGGTACGGCCGTAAAGGCAACCCAGACAGCACCGATCAGCAGCCAGAGCGGCGAGGAAGCAATCCCATCGGGGATAAGGGCCAGCAGCGGACTGTTGCTGCGCATGTTCTTGCCCTTCAAGAACCATGCCGTCGCGCAGTAGTAGCTGTCGACAGTCGAGGCGAGAGCGATCGTCGTCCAGATGACAAAGGCTATGGCGAGGTAGGACTGGCCGTTTTCGGCGGCGAGTACCGTCGCTGCCGATACGGCGCCCTGCGCGCTCGGCAAGCCGTCGATGGAAAGAATGCTGCCGATCGGACCGACTGCCGATGCCGTCAGGGCGTTCAGAAACAGAAAGCCGAAGAATATGAGGGCGCCGACGCCATAGGCGAGGCCGACGTTCCCGCCTTCACGCTTGATTGTGACTGCGCGCTGCCAATGCTGGATATCGAGCCAGGGCCCGAGCAGGAAGCCAATGATCGTGGGCAGGACCAGGCCGTAGAAGCGGCTGTCGAACTGGGCAAGCGGCACGCCGGGATAGGTAGAGGTTTCACGCAGGCCAACAAGAAGAACGATCCCAGCGGAAACGCCGACGACCGTATACACGATGTGCAAGAGTTTGATCTGCTGCAGCGTCAGCGCGTGGCCGATGGCGCAGGCAAAGAGCAGCAGCATCGCAACACCGATCGACGAGCCCTCGCCGACGATCGGCTGCCAGAGATAGGCCACGAACCCGAAAATGGTGACCACCAGCGCCGCCATCTGGAACAGCAGGAAAACGCCCGCGTAGCGGCCCTCTATGTCCTTCATGATCTGGTCTGGCGAGCGCTTGGTGCGCCCCAGGATAAAGCCGAACAGCCAAAGGCCCGCGACATTGGAGATGGCAAAGCCGAAGAATCCGAGCCAGCCATAGGTGAGGGTCACGTGGATCGAATAAAAGAACCCCAGACCCCATAGCCAGGACAAGCCAATTGTTGGCGCCCACAAAAGATTCCGCACGACTGTCATGACTATCCAGCTTTAAAAACGCAACTCTACAGCTTCAAACTTTAGTCGATGTTATTCGCTCGGATAAGTCAATGATCGTGCTTGTTGTGGCAACTTGGAGAACCAGAATTTCTTGTCCTGTTCAGCGAAGCACCATAACGACCCGGCGGTAATGTCGACCGGGTACAGCATAGGATCCATTAGTGTCAAAATCGTTGCAATCGATCTCGGCGGAATTCGCGTATGGGCTGCAGTGCCTCGCGGGATTTTGAGCGAGGGCTAAAGCCCGGCGATTGCCCGCAGGTCGTCCACGGCGCCCTCGGCGGCGGCAAGCACCGGCGATCCCTTGGTCAACGCTTCGCCTTGAACCGGGAAGGGGTGATGCCAGCCCCCCGCCTCCTTGACGAGGCAATAACCCGCCATGCAATCCCACGCATGCATATAGGGCTCATAGTAGCCGACGAGGCGTCCGGCCGCGACATAGGCGAGCATCAGCGCGCCCGAACCGTTGCGGATGAAATTTCCCCCGGCATCGAGCAGCCGCTCCACGATCCCCGCCAGCGCTGCTGGCGCGACGTGACTGTTGGCTCCAATGCCCGTCACCGCATTGCGGACGGTCCGGTCGGAGCCGAGTTTCAACGGTCGGCCGTTGAGGGTAGCGCCGAGCCCTTGAGCCGCAGCGTATAATTCGTCGTTGCACGGGACATGAATGACGCCTATCGCGATCTCTTCTCCTGCAAGGACGGCGATGGAGACGCACCAGGTCGGCATGCCGTTGACGAACGGGCTCGTGCCGTCGATCGGATCGACGACCCAGGTGAAACCGGAGGCTCCCGCGCTCAGGCCATGTTCCTCGCCGAGGATCGCATCTTGCGGAAAAGCGGCTGCGATTTTTTGGCGGATGAGATCTTCAACCTCGCGATCGGCGATCGAAACAACGTCATGCGGATCGGCCTTGGTCTCGATCACAAGCCGTTCCCGCGCATTGAAGTAGGCAAGAGCCTTCGCTCCGGCCTCTGCGGCCATTGTCTTGGCAAGGGCAAAGCGAGCCTCAAGCTCCGCTTGGGTATGCGATGTCATGTCTTTCCTCGGTACGAGCGATCAGTTGTTGATAATGGCGATTCCGCGGTGATGGAAGCCGATGCTCACATTGGTCGCCGGTGCAAGATTCCTGTCGATTGCCGGATCGACGACGAAAAGCGTTCCGGCTTCGGTTTCAACCTCATACTCGACGTGGTCGCCGAGATAGGCAGCATGGCGGATGCTGCCCGGAAATGCCGCCTCCTCCGCCGCTTCAAGTGTAATGGCATTGGGGCGTACGGCAATCCTGGCCGGCCCGGGACGCGCGCTGCGCGCCGGCACCCTGTGTTCCAACCTGGCGACACGGATGATCGCCTCTGTCCCGTCATTGCCCAGCACCTCGCAAGGCACCACGTTGGCCTCGCCGATGAAATCGGCGATGAACGACGACGCCGGCGCCTCGTAGAGTTCGCGTGGCGATCCCTGCTGCGCGATGACGCCATCCTGCATCACGATGATACGATCGGAGACCGCGAGCGCTTCTTCCTGATCGTGCGTCACGTAGACGGCCGTAAATCCAAGCCTTTGCTGAAGCTCCCGGATCTCCGTCCGCACGCGGCGGCGAAGGCGCGCATCGAGGTTGGACAGCGGCTCGTCAAGCAACAGGACCTGTGGCTCGAGCACCAGGGCGCGGGCAACGGCGACGCGCTGCTGCTGTCCGCCTGAAAGCTCTGCCGGCAGGCGCTGGCCGTATCCGGCGAGACCGACCTGCGTCAGCCCCTCTTCCGCCCGTTGCCGCGCTTCGCTCTTCTTCATCCCGGATGACTCGAGCCCGTAGGCGACGTTCTCGAGCACCGACATATGCGGGAACAAGGCATAGGATTGGAAGACCATGGAGACGTCGCGCTCATTGGCGGGGAGCATCGTTACGTCCTTGCCGCCGATGAGAATGCGCCCCGAAGTCGGGTGCTCGAGACCGGCCAGCATGCGCAGCGTCGTCGTCTTGCCACAACCTGACGGTCCCAGCAGCGTCACAAGGGTTCCCGGCTCTATATCGAGCGACAGGTCGTGAATGGCGGTGAAGCTGCCAAATTGCTTCTTGACGTTGGTAAAGACGACTGACCCGGTACGATTGTTCATGGCGTGGCCTTTTCTTGCGGCACGGCGGCAGGAACGAAGGCGGTGGCGACACGATTCTCGCGCCGCAGCCGGCGTTCCCCGACGAGAAGTTGGAAACCGGTGATTATGACGATCATCACCACGATAAGCATAGACGAATACGCGACGGCCACGCCGTACTCGCCGTTTTCCACGAGGCCGACGATATAGGACGTAGCCATATTGTACTGTGCACTTACCAGGAAGATGACCGCGCTGATCGAGGTAATGGCCCTCACGAACGAATAGACGAGAGCGGCTACGATTGCCGGGCGCAGCAGCGGCAGGATGACCTTGCGGATGGTGCGGAAGCTCGTCGCCCGCAGGGTCAGCGACGCCTCGTCGAGGCTCTTGTCGAGCTGGCTCATCGCGGCAACCCCGCCGCGTACGCCCACCGGCATGTTGCGGAAGACGAAACAGGCTATCAGGATCAGGGCGGTGCCCGTCATCTCAAGCGGCGGCAAATTGTAGGCCATAACATAGCTGATGCCGATGACGGTCCCGGGGATGGCAAAGCTCATCATTAGGGCAAATTCAAAGACGCTGCGTCCGAAAAAGCGCTGGCGAACGATGAGATAGGCCGTGAGCAAGCCGACAGCTGCCGTGAGCGGCGCGGAAATCAGCGCGATCTCCATCGTCGTCCAGAACGAATTCCAGGCAACGCCGGTCCAGGCGATGGCGCCATTCTCGAAAGCGAACGAAAAGGCGCGCTGGTAATGTTCGAAGGTCAAGGTGTTGTCGAGACCCCAGGTCCGGACAAAGCCGCCAACAAGGATCATGCCATAGACGACAAGGGTGAACAGCGCCCATGGGATGACGATGGCGTGGACCCCGATCGACAGGGAACGCGGCAGCGCGATGTGCGCACCGGAGTCGGCCTTGCCGGTAACAGTGGCGAAACTCTTGCCCGCGAGCCAGAGACGCTGTGCCAGGAATGCCGACAGCGTAAAGACCAGCAAGATGATCGCGAGGACAGCGGCGCGTGAAGGATCGTTTTGAGAGCCGACGACGGCGAAGAAGATTTCCGTCGAAAGCACGCCGTGGCTGCCGCCGAGAACGAGCGGGTTGCCGAAATCCGCCATGCTCTCGATGAAGCCGATGAGGAAGGCATTGGCGAGGCCCGGCTTCATAAGCGGCAGCGAAATCCGCCAGAAGGTGCGCCAGCGGTCGGCGCGCAATGTCTGCGACGCCTCTTCCATGGAAGGACTGACCCCTTCGACGACGCCGATGAGGACGAGGAAGGAGATCGGCGTAAACGAAAGGACCTGCGCGATCCAGATGCCAGTCAGGCCGTAGAGCCAGCGGCCGGGCTCAACACCGAAGATATGCGAGATTTGCTGGGTCACGACCCCGGCACGGCCGAACAGAAGGATGAGCGCGAGGCCGATAACGAACGGCGGCGTGATAATCGGCAGGATCGTCAACAGGCGCAGGCCTCTTTTGAAGGGAAAGCGGGTACGCGTTGCGACAAGTGCGAAGCACAGTCCGAGAATGGTGGATCCCGAGGCGGTGAGGACCGCCAGAAAAAAGGTGCGCCAGGCAATGCCGCAGCGATTTCCGCCCACGAGGCAGTCGAGGCTCCATATTGATGGATCCTGAATGTTTCGGACAAAACCGGAAGGATCGAACGACCCGTCGAAGCTCTGGAAAGCGCCGACAAACATGCTGCCGACCGGATAGAACACAAAAATCGCGACAAGGAACACGAGCAGCGTAATCGACGCGACCACGAAGGCATCGCCGCGAAGAACGCCGCGTTCGGCAAGGCCAAAGGCGAAAAAGAGAACGAGTGCCAAAGCCGTCAATCCGGCGCCGGCGCCCATGGATGGCTGACCGTCCGCCAGCGGTCCGAACAGCGTCTCGTTGATCGTCCACGACCAGCCCGTATATCCAATCGCAAGGCCTTGCCAGACAAGGAAAAGGATGCCGGCGCCGCCCGCTGCAATCAACAGGTTCGAACGAAGCGCCGAGACCCTCAAAAACCTCGCGGCAATAGCCACGGCGAAGATCAAGGCAATCAGCGCCAGGTTCCAACGACCGAATTCGAAGGCCTGCAAGATGCCGGGTGCTTCGGCGGAACCCGTCGGAAAGTTCTTGAGCCAACTCAGCCCATAGAATCCCGCCTCGATCCTGTACCAGGGCACGAGGACAAGCCCTGCGAGCCCGATGCCGAGCGCAATGTTCAGTCTCCGGTCGCTACGCTCCATCACGCCACCCGCTCATCCCAGACTCATGCTTTTATGGACCATATGTCCGGATAAGGCCGGACATATGGTTGACAAGGCGAAGGTAGATCAGTTCGCGCTCGCGCCGATCTCCTTATCCCAGCGATCCAGCAGTTCCTTGCGCTTGGCCGGGTCACCATAGGTCTTGAAGTCGTAATCGATGAGCTTGATGTCCTCGAATTTCGGTGCTTCGGGTGGGACCGTCGCCGACTTGTTGGATGGCAACTGGAAGGACTTGGCATCCTTCATGTGCGACTGCACATCGGCCGTCAGGGCCCAGTCATACCACTTCTTGGCGGCATCGAGATTTCGTGCGCCCTTGATGATCGACATCGAGCCGATTTCGTAGCCCGTGCCCTCGCAGGGAGCCACAGCCTTCACCGGGAAGCCCTCGGCGATCTGTGCGACGGCATCGTGCATGAAGACCACGCCGAGCGCTGTCTCGCCGCGTGCTGCCGCTTTCACCGGAGCCGAACCCGACTTGGTATATTGGGAAACATTGGCGTTGAGCTTCTTCAGATAGTCGTATGCCTGGTCCTCGCCCATGATCTGCACGAGCGACGCAAGCGCGGTGTATGCCGTGCCTGACGAATTGGGATTGGCGATCTGAATTTCGCCCTTGTAAGCAGGGTCGATCAGGTCCGACCAGCACTTTGCTTCCTTGAGGCCCTTCTTCTTGACGATATCGGTGTTGTAGCCCCAGCCGAGCGCGCCGGCATAAACGCCGACCGTCCTGTATCCCGAGCTTTCCGCCTGTTTCTTAGCCCAATCCTGCAATTGATCGAGCATGGGCGACTTGTACTCCAGCGTCAGCCCTTCGGATGCCGCCTGCAAATGCGGATCTCCGGTTCCAGCCCACCATATGTCGGTCTTGGGATTTCGGGCTTCGGCACGAATTTTGGCATAGGTCTCGCCCGATGACAGGCGCACCATATTGACCTGGATACCGGTTTCTTTTTCGAACATGCCCTTCATCAATTCGCAGATGACGACGTCGGCAGAGCAGATCAGGTTGAGATTATCTGCGGCGCGCACTTCGGTTGGCATGACTTGCAGGCCCACGGCGAATGCAGCAGCAATGGCGAATACAGAACGCATATCTTTCCTCCCTAGAAAGCGGCACCTCCATGCCGCACGCCATTTTGCAAGCGTGTGCAAAACTTTCACGAGCGCGTCCGATCTGTCAAGGCGGCTCATCAATTATAACCTTTAAATGTTTTGAATGAGGGAGATTGCGAAGGCGCGCAATCGCGTGCAAACTGCGCCGCAGAACTGAAATATGGGTCCTTTGCTTGAACAAGACGTTCGTCAGCGCCGACGATGTGGCAAAACGCGCGGGCGTGTCCCGCTCGGCTGTATCACGCACCTTTACCCCTGGGGCAAGCGTCTCGGAAGAAACGCGTCAGCGTGTCATGCAGGCAGCCGAGGCGCTCGGTTATCACGTCAACCAGTTGGCGCGCGGCCTCATGCGCAGCGAGAGCGGCATCGTCTGCCTCGTCGTCTCCGAAATGGACACGCCCTATCGTGCCCGCCTCGTACGCGCCCTTACCCATGAATTGCAGTTGGCCGGCAAGATCTCGATGCTCATCAACACCGACCGGTCGGACGGAAGCGTCGATACCGCCCTGCGCCAAACACTTCATTATCGTGCGGATGCATCGATCCTGCTGTCCGGGCTACCCGACAAGGCGATCACCAAACTCTGCCTCGATAGCGGCCAACGCATCGTCCTGATAAATCGCGACGATGAGATCGAGGGGCCGTTTCGGATCAACCTCGATGATGGAGTGGCGGCGCGGGTCGCGGTCAGTGCCTTCCTGCGTGCGGGCTGCCGCCGATTGGCTTTTGCAAACTCGGCCGTGGGAACACCGAGCCTTATGGCACGCGAACAGGGCTTCGTGGCAGCGGCGAGCGACTTTGGCCTTGATGTAACTGTCGTTCGGCACGGCAACACCGTCTATGAAAGCGGAAGGACAATCGGCAGGACGCTGTTTTCCGGCCTTGAGCCTCCCGATGCGGTGTTCTGCGTCAACGACCTCATGGCGTTTGGCTTGATGGACGCGGCGCGCCACGAATTTGGCCGGCGCATTCCTGACGATCTTTGCGTTGTCGGCTTTGACGATATCGAGCAGTCAGGATGGTCATCCTACGCCCTGACGACCTTCACCCAGCCCGTGGACGAGATCGTCAGAAACAGCATTGCCTGGCTGGTCAACGGCGACGGTGCCGCAAGCAGCCGCTCTGCTTCCCTCCATGCCCCGCTTATCTGGCGGAAAACCATCAGGGGCACGCATGGAAACGGATAGAGCCAACGCCAGGCTAGCTGTCAGACGTCCCGGCGATGGTCAATCGCGCGCGGCCACGATGTTTGGATTGGTAGAGCGCACCATCGGCAAGATTTAGCAACTCTTCCGGCCCCTGCGGCTTGAGGCCCATCGGGGGATCGAACATCGCCATGCCTATGCTGACGGAAATTGCGCCCTGAGGACTTGCGGCATGTTCGAGTTTCATAGCCGCCACGGCGTCGAGCATCGCGCCGGCGATTTCGGCGGAAGGTTGAAGCGCCCGTCCGGGAATAAGCGTCGCAAACTCCTCGCCGCCGAAACGGGCGACCGAACCGCCGTTCTGCTTGGCGACCTTGTTCAAGGCGCGCCCCACCTGGATAAGGCATTTGTCACCGGCAAGATGCCCGTAGAAATCATTGTAGGCTTTGAAATGGTCGATATCGACCATGAGAACTGCCAATTGTTCCGCAGTCTCGCTGGCGCGCTGAAATGCACGCTTCAACACGTGGTTGAATTTGCGCCGATTCGGCAGATTGGTCAGATGATCGCGCTCGGACTGGTTACGGAGCTTGCGGTTTGCTTCGAGGAGTTTCTGCTCCAGCGCCATGCGTTCGCGGACCATGGCCGAGAGTTCCGCCTCAACCCGCTTTTGCGCCGTAATATCGACGCTCGTTGCCAGCAGTCGCAGCGGGGAACCGTCGGGCGCATATTCGACAATCTTGCCGCGGCTCAATATCCAGATGTCACCGCCATCCGGACGCGATACCCGGTAGGTTGCTTCGAACCGCGCCTTGCGCCCGCTGAGAACGTCTTCAAAAGCTTCGATCGCCCGCTCCTTGTCGTCGGGATGAACGATATCCCACGCCACGCTTTCGCTCTCATGTCCGGCAGGATCAAGGCCGAGCAGCGCCCGATACTGCGGCGAGCGCCACACCCGCATCGTCGCAATATTCAAATCCCATATCCATTGTCCTGCACTCTCAAGAGCGTAGGAGGTGCGCAACTCCACCTGTTGCAGCCGTTCCGCAATATCCTTCAGGTGGGTGATGTTGGTATAAGCGACCGAAATGCCGGCGAATTCGCCAAGATCATTGGTGACGGTCGCCGCAGCAACCATGAACGATTCGCCGGTGACTTCGATCTGTGCGTCGGAAATCGAACCGCCGGAGAGCGCAGTGTTGATGGCTGCGCGCAGCAGTGATGCGTGGTCTGGAACGACGTCTTCCACGGACCGGCCCACGGCATTTTCGCCGGCAATGCCGAAGATACGGGAAAACCGGTCGTTGACCGTGACCAGAAAACCTTGACGATTGACATAGCAGAGCCCGACGGGAACCTTGTCATAGACTGCTTCGATCTGCAGCAGACGGTCGCTTCCGCGCTCATCGCCTCGGTCAAATGGTGCGTTTCGCGATTTGCTGATTGGCATCACTCAGGTATCCGACCACTACGAGATTGCCTCGCAGCACCCCTACCTTGGCGAGCGGAAGGCCAGACCGTCAAGGCAATTACTGCAATTTGAGGTTAATTAATTGTACCGAGCAACGGCTGGTGCACCGCTGCCAAGATGATTAAGCTTGCCACGAGCGGAGAAGAAACATGGCGACAGATCACACCCACGAACATGATCACCCCATCGATTGGCGCGAGCACGGCGTCAAGGTTATCCCCGGCGATTCTCTCGACCCGAACACCGCGCAGACGCCTGGCATGAACCGCGCTGCAGCGATCGATCGGGCCCGGGCGGGGGCAGAGAAAATCTGGGCCGGTACCGTCACCATTCACGCCAATGCCAAGACCGGTGCACATCATCACGGCGACCTTGAAAGCATTATCTACGTGGTCAAAGGCCGTGCGCGCATGCGCTGGGGCGAGCGGCTGGAATATGTCGCCGAAGCCGGTCCGGGCGATTTCATTTTCGTGCCGCCTTACGTGCCGCATCAGGAAATCAATGCGAACGCGGACGAAACGCTGGAGTGCGTGGTGGTCCGCTCCGGTCAGGAGCCGATCGTGGTCAATCTCGACATCGATCCGGTGGAAAAACCGGAAGGGGTTGCATGGATCGATCCCATCCATCGCTGAGCGGCTGAATCAGCCAAGCCGCTTCAACTTATCGAACCGCTTGACGAGCCGCTCGCGTTTCAATCGCGACAGGCGGAAAATCCAGAACATGCCGTCCAACTGATCGATCTCATGCTGCAGGCAAGTGGCAAGCAGACCACTCGCCTCTTCGCTCAACATGTTCCCGGCGAGATCCTGATAGCGCACGCGGATCGTGGCTGGTCGCTCGATCTCGTCGGAGATGCCCGGCATCGACACACTGCCCTCCTCCCGCCGCGCAAGATCGCCTGACGACCATTCGATTTCCGGATTGATGTAGAAGCGCGGCGGACCGGACTCGATCACGACGAGACGCAGTGGCACGCCGACATGCGGTGCCGTGATGCCAATGCCGGGGGCAGCACGCATTGTAGCGAGAAGGTCCTGCGCCAATTCTTGCGTTGCCTCGCCGAAATCTGCAATGCGGTCGGCGGGCCTTCGCAAGGCTGGATCAGGGAATGTCAGGATTGGCCGAATCGCCATGAACATGCTCCAATGTGCGAACGCGACAGCGTGTCCATCCTGTTGCCTCAATTCCCGCCGAGGAAGTAAGCTTTACAAGCGTCGTCGCTACCGATAATCGACAAGGAAACCATGCGGCCATCCCTGCACTGTTGCGGAGGGCCCAACGAGGCGATTGAATGCCCGCCAGCAAGACGATAACCAAGCCGCAGGTGCTGCCGCGAGGAGCCGTGATCATAACGCTCCTCGTCCTTGCGACGATGATCGTCTCGTTCTTGGTCATGATGGGCATAACCAATATTTCGCCCACCAAACAGACGACCCAGCTGATCATTGCGGCCAATGCGGTATCGATTCTTGTCCTGATCTATTTGTCCTATGCGACGCTGAAGAAGCTCTTTCTGTTCAAGAGCAAGGCAAAGCACAACGACCTTCACACCAATGTCGCGATGATCTTCGCCTTGATCGCCTCGATACCGTCGATCATCGTGGCCTGTTTCTCGCTCATCGTCCTCGATCAGCGAATGGATTCGTGGATCAACAACCAGAACAACCAGATCATCGACATGTCGATCAAGGCGGCGCAATCCTACACGGAGGACAACGCCCAAAGCCTGCTGACGACGACGCTGTCCATGGTGATCGATCTGGACCAGCGCCGCATGCTCTATAGCCTCGACCGCGGCGCCTTTTCGGACTGGCTCACCTACGACGCCGGCCGCAACAATCTGCTCGGCGCATCCCTGGTCAAATCGGATGGGGAGGTTGTGGTCGCGGCCAACCTCATCAACGATCATTCCCTGCCGGACGCCCCGATCGAGGCCCTGCGAAGTGCCGCGGGCGACAAGCCGGTTCTGATACCGCCGGGCGACACCAATCTCGTCGGCGCGGTGATCAAGACGCAGGCACTCCCCGATCTCTACCTCTACACCATTCGCTCGGTCGATCGCTCTGCGCTCGAAAATATGCGGGTGATGACAGACAACAATGCCGAGTATCAGGCACTGGCAAGCAACCGGTCCACCACACAGATCGCCTATGCCTTGCTGTACATCGAACTCACCCTGCTCTTGCTGCTCACCGCTGTGTGGAGCGGCATTGCTGTTGCCAATCGCGTCGTCCTGCCGATCCGCCAGCTGATCGGCGCTGCCGAAGACGTCGCGACCGGAAATTTCGACGTTTCCGTCCCCGTACGCGGTTCGGATGGCGATATCGGCTCTCTGTCGCACACGTTCAACAAGATGGTCGAGCAGTTGAAAACGCAGCACAGCGACCTGATTTCGGCCAAGGACGAGATTGACGAGCGGCGACGGTTTACGGAAGCGGTCCTGTCCGGCGTCACCGCAGGCGTCATCAGCGTCAACAGCGAGGGGATCATCGCCGGTCTTAACCGACCGGCCGAACAGATGCTGGCGGCCGACGCATCGCAGGCCGTTGGCCAGAGCCTCGGCCTTATCCTGCCGGAAATCGGCGCCGTCTTCGACGTGGCGCGGGATAATGGACGTTCATCCAGCCGCAAGCAGATAAGCATCACCCGCAGCGGTGTCGCGCGTTCGTTGAACGTACAGATCACGCGCGAAGACGCCGACATCAAGAACACCTCATATGTGGTGACGGTCGATGACATTACCGATCTCGTCGCCGCGCACCGCTCGTCCGCCTGGGCGGATGTAGCGCGCCGGATCGCCCACGAGATCAAGAATCCGCTGACGCCCATCCAGCTTTCGGCGGAACGCATCCGCCGTCGCTACGGCAAAGTCATTGTCGAGGATCGTGCGGTATTCGACCAATGCACCGAGACGATCATTCGCCAGGTTGGCGATATTGGTCGGATGGTCGATGAATTCTCCGAGTTTGCTCGTATGCCCAAGCCGCAGCTGGCGGCAACAGATATTCGCACTGTATTGCGCGATGCCTCGTTCCTCGTCGAGATCAGCAACAATCAGATCAAGTTCGAACATGAGATAGCCGACGAACCGCTGGTCGGCAATTTCGACAGCCGCCTGCTCGGCCAGGCATTTGGCAACATCATCAAGAATGCATCCGAGTCCATCGAGGCGGCGTTGCAATCCGGCGCCGTCGAGACCGGCTATATTCACGTTCGCGCAAAGAGTGCAGGGGCTTCCATCACCGTCGAGGTGCTCGACAATGGCAAGGGCCTTCCAAGCGAGAACCGCCACCAGCTTTTGGAACCCTATGTGACGACGCGCGAAAAAGGGACCGGCCTCGGGCTTGCCATCGTCAAGAAGATCGTCGAGGACCATGGTGGGCATCTCGAAATGCTCGATGCGCCGGCTAATTTCCACGGCGGTCGGGGCGCCCTCGTCCGCATGGTTTTTCCGCGCCTGGCCGAGGCAGCTGCCGCCTGAAGACCGCCAATATCGGAATCTTTTCATTCGCTATCAAAATGTGATTATCGCCATTGCAACACAAATTGAA
Organism: Phyllobacterium sp. CL33Tsu; assembly: GCF_900113985.1. Lineage (NCBI taxonomy): Bacteria > Pseudomonadati > Pseudomonadota > Alphaproteobacteria > Hyphomicrobiales > Phyllobacteriaceae > Phyllobacterium > Phyllobacterium sp. CL33Tsu. The sequence continues at coordinate 75,254 of NZ_FORJ01000005.1, forward strand.
CGCCTAGATTGAAAGCGCTATAATCCAAAACGTTGAGACCGGAATGACGGAATTAAGCCTTCTGCCACGCCGGTTTGGACAATGATCATGACAATTTGAAATACAAGCTGGAAGCCAAAATCAGCGGCGGTTGTTCGTGATTTTTTTGAGAACGGGCCGGTTTACCGGTTTTGCTCAGGAGGATACAGGGCGATGATGTTGCGGCATACAAAGGAAAACGGCGATATCGCCAATTGGATGACCTGCTCGATCTGCCTGTTCGGCGCTTTGGCAGTTGCAGCGATCATCCTGGCGATCTGATCCGGATAACATCCGGTTGGTTGTGGTTTGCGGCGCAAGTCGATTGCGCCTATCATTTTGTGCGGGTCAGGTTTCCTTGGAAACCTGGCCCGTATGGCTTTGTAGGCCGCGGCGCATTTGAATCTCGGGCGATTTCGCTGCCCTCCAGACGAGGGATAAACCATTTTGATCGGTACGATTGATGGAACCAATGCAACCATAAATAGTTTAATGTGCGCGATTGACCGGAAGTCTGCTCTCCAGCAGGCGCTTTCGCGACGAGACATAATGTTGAATTGGGGAAATCGTGGACATTCCACAAAGCAATTTTGCGGCTTCTCTCGAAGCACTGCACGGATTGGACAGCTACAGCCGGGACTCGATCGTCATGGAGTTGCCGGTGGCCGTGTATACGACGGACAAGTCCGGCATGCTTACATTCTATAACAAGGCGGCGGCGGAACTTTGGGGCCGCATGCCTGAAATCGGCAAGGAACGCTGGTCTGGAGCGCTGCGCCTGTATTGGCCGGACGGAACGGCGATGCAGCACGATGAATGCCCCTTGGCGACGACCTTGCGCGAGGAGCGCGAGGTGCGCGACGTCGATGCCATCGCGGAGAGGCCCGATGGAAGCCGCATCGCTTTCATGCCGTTCCCTGTGCTGCTGCGCAACAAGCAAGGGGAGATTGTCGGCGCGCTCAATATGTTGCGCGACATCACTGAACAGAGACGCGACGAAGCGATGGCCGAACGCCTCGCCGCTATTGTTGAATCGTCCGACGATGCGATTATCAGCAAGGATCTTTCGGGCATGGTCACGACGTGGAACAAGGCGGCCGAGAGGATATTCGGCTACACCGCCGAAGACATGATCGGCCGATCTATCACGACAGTCATCCCGCCCGATCGGCTATACGAAGAACCCGGCATCGTAGAGCGCGTACGCAACGGCCAGAGGATTGATCACTATGAGACAGTCCGGCAGCGCAAGGACGGCACGCGCATCCATGTCTCACTCACTGTATCACCTGTAAAGAACGCTTCCGGACGCGTGGTCGGTGCATCGAAAATCGCCCGCGATATTACCGACAAGAAGGAGAGCGAAGAGCGAATTTTGATGTTGATGCGGGAGGTAAATCACCGCGTCAAGAACCAGTACGCCGTCATTCTTTCGATGATCCGCGAAACCAGCAGCCGTACAACCGATGTCGTCGAATTCGAACAGCAGATCCGCGAGCGGATCATGGCACTTGCCCGGTCTCACGATTTGCTGGTTCACGCGACGTGGCGCGGAGCGACGCTTTCCGACCTTTTGCTTGAGCAGATCAAGCCTTTCGGCGACGAAAACCGGCTTACCATGACCGGACCGTCCATGGTTCTGCAACCCAACGCCGTCCAGTATCTCGGGATTGCATTCCACGAACTGGCGACCAATTCTGCGAAATACGGCGTCTTCTCCTCGGAAACCGGTGAGATCAATGTGGACTGGTTCGTTGGCGACGAGGGCAAGACCTTCTACCTCGCCTGGACCGAAACAGGCGGGCCACCGGTCAAGCTCGGCCGCACGCGCGGCTTTGGCAAGACCGTTCTCGAGCGGATAACGCCCTTGTCGCTGGGCGGCGAAGGCATGCTCGAACAGTCCGTCAATCGCATTGTCTGGACAGTGCGTGCGCCCATGGAGAATATCCGGGCAGCTTCCGTCTAACCAGGCGTCTTCACCCCTTTTGATTAGGTCGGCACGCTGGAAAGAGGTTGTGGGCGCGTGTATCCTCCGCTGCACAAAAATGGGGGACTACAATGCCGAATATTTCTCAACTCTTCTTCAAGTCTGCCGTCATCTGGTTGCTGATTGGCATAGCCGCCGGCCTGCAGATGGGAATGTCGGGCAATCACACGGTGATCGCGGCCCACGCCCACATCAACCTGCTCGGATGGGTCACGAGCGCCATTTTCGGCGGTTACTACGCACTCAATCCGGCCAAGGCAGCCAAGCGATTGGCCTTCGTCCATTATGCCGTTTACATGCTCGGCCTTATCGTGATGCTGCCGTCGCTTTACTTCATGGAGCGTGGGAACATGCAGCTTGAGCCGTTGGTCGGGATAGGTTCGATGGTTACTTTCCTTGGTGTCCTGATCTTCGCGGTCGTGATGTTCTCGCGCGAGAGCGTGGCTGTCCGCCAAGCCCGCGCCTGAGAAAAGTCGGATCGGCTCAGGCCGGTCCGACGGATTTGCCGATCTCATCGACATGATGCTGGATGCTGAGCCGATCCAGTGACGCAAGCGGAAGATTGACGAATATCTTCAGGCGGCGGTCGAGTTCGCTCATCATGCGGCTGAACGCCTGCTTGCGCTCCCAGGGTTCGCCTTCCGAAAGGAGCGGGTCGGGGCATTCCCAGTGCGCAGTCACGGGGACGCCCGGCCATTCGGGCATGGCTTCGCCATGGGCCCCATCATGCAGGGTGAAAACGAAATCGAGTTCACGGGCCCCTTCCAACCCAAATTCGCTATAATGCTTGGGACGCAGGCCTTCGACCGAAAAGCCGGTCTGCTCGAGCAATTCGCGCGCTTCAGGGTTTATTTCTCCATCAGGGTCCGTTCCGGCGCTGTAGGCGACGAAATGCGGCTTGCCCAGCCGATTGAGCAGTGTCTCGGCAACGACGCCCCTGACCGAATCGCGATGCGAAAGAAACAAGACATGAAATACTTTATCGTCGCCCATCGCTCACTCTCTCCAAATAAAATGCACGTAGTACGCATAATGCTGCAGTAATGTGACAGCCGTTCAACAACGGCCAGCGCTGCGATCGCACGTCACCAGACCCATGTTTGCAGCCCTCCAAACCGCCTGATCGGATCTGACAACGGTTTAACGCCGCGGTTTTTTAATTGCTGCGTTCAGGTTGGTGTCAGGAAACCAGTGAATGCCCCTCCTTTCGAAGAGCCTGGACAGAACCGGCTTGCGCATCAACCAGGAGTGCGGGGTAGTTCACCTTGTCAGTTACAACGCGTCAATTCGACAGACGTCTTGCACGTCCGAAAATCGGAAGCGTTCCGCTCACTATCATAACCGCAGTGTTTATTCTCGCGTCCGCGAACTGGACGTTCTGGGAGAAATCAGCTGCCTATCTGCACGGTCAGCCGGCCGCCCTCGCATTTCTGGTCGTTGGCATCGCTTGTGGATATGTAGCGCTCTTTCTCGCTTTCTCGGTCAAGTTCGTCATCAAGCCTGCCCTGATCTTCTTCGTGGTCGTCAGCGCGCTTGGCGCGTGGTTCATGGATCACTACGGCGTCATAATCGACGTCGAAATGCTGCAAAGCGCCGTGGATACCACCAATGCGGAGGCCGGCCATTTTCTGAACATTCCGTTTGTCCTTCATATGATCACATACGCGTTGATCCCCTCGGCAATCATCGCCTGGCCGCGTATTGTACATCGACCCTACCTTCAGAAATTGAAGTGGAACCTTGCGGTCATCGTGCCTGCGCTCCTCGTTCTGGGCGTCGCGGCCCTGATCAATGCCAGCACCTACATGTCGCTGATACGTGAACACCGGGATTGGTTCGGAACGCTCAATCCGCTCGCCCCGATCGTGAACACCGTGAAGCTTGCGATCCGGGAGACCAAGGACAACAACATTATCGTCAAGCCGCTTGGCCAGGACGCGCACGTGGTTGGGCCGGCCGCCGGCACGCGCAAGCCGCGCGTCACCATAGTCATTGCCGGCGAAACCGCGCGCGCCGAGAGCTTTTCGCTTGGCGGCTATGGCCCAGATACCAATCCGGAACTCGTCAGGCAGGACATCACCTATTTCAGCGATACGTCGAGCTGTGGCACGATTACGTCGGTTTCGCTGCCCTGCATGTTCTCGCAATTTACCCGCAAGGAATATACGCATCAGAAGGGCATCGAGAACGAGAACCTTGTCGACGTACTGACGCACGCGGGCATCAATGTCGAATGGTGGGACAATAATACGGGCGACAAGGGCGTGGCGGCCCGCATCAAATCCCAACAATTGTTCAAGTCGGATGATCCGAAATTCTGCAAGGGCGGCGAGTGCCTAGACGCAATCTTCCTCGACCGCCTCGATGCGTGGCTCGACAGCGTCAAGACCGACTCGGTGCTCGTCATGCACCAGTTGGGGAGCCACGGCCCCGCCTACTATCTCCGCTATCCGGATGAGTTCCGGCGCTTCACGCCGGACTGCAGGACCGCCGAATTTGCCAAATGCTCGCGCGAAGAAATCATCAATGCCTATGACAACTCAATCCTCTACACCGATCATTTGCTGTCCACAGTGATCGACCGCCTCAAGGCGCGGGAGACACAAATTTCGCCGTCCATGATCTACATGTCCGACCATGGCGAATCGACCGGCGAGTTCGGCCTCTATTTGCACGGTGCACCCTATATCGTCGCCCCGTCACAACAGACCCATGTTCCCTACGTATTGTGGCTCGGCAAGGACGAGAAGGCGCAGATCGACGGCGCGTGCTTGCAGAGCGAGGCGGTGAAGAAGCAATCGCACGACAACCTCTTCCACACGGTGCTCGGGATGATGCATGTCGAGACGTCGGTCCATGACAACGACCTCGATACGCTCGCCCCCTGTCGCAGCGGAACGAGTTGACCGAGGGCAGCAGCCCAAAACTTGACTTGAAAAGGTTTCCCGCGCGGTCGATCCTGTGAGCAGGAAAAATCGCAGAAGGGAATGAGGCATTTGCGGGTCCTTCTTGTTGAAGACGACGCGACTCTCGGGGCGGCCGTGCGCGACCACGTGATGCACGGCAATCACGCCGTCGACTGGATGCAGCATCTGGAAGACGCAAAGGTGTCGATGCGCGTAACGAACTACGATCTCGTGCTCCTGGACATCAGACTACCGGACGGGAACGGGGTCGATTTCCTGACAGAGCTCAGGGCCAACGGCGACGCGACGCCGGTGATAATCCTTACGGCGCACGACCAGATTTCCGAGCGTATCCGCGGACTCAACGCCGGCGCAGACGACTATCTCGTCAAACCCTTCAATCTCGATGAATTGACGGCGCGCATGCATGCCGTGGCGCGGCGCCATTCCGGACGCCCCGACGAGGTCATACGGCTCGGCTCGCTGCACATTCACATCGCCGACCGCAGGGTGACCTCGGCCAACCAGGAGATTACGCTTTCAGGGCGGGAATGGGCGGTGCTCGAACGGCTGCTTGCCCGCATTGGCGCCATCGTTTCAAAAGCGCAGATCGAAGAAACGCTCTATGCGTTCGGCTGGGAAATCGAAAGCAATACCGTCGAAGTCTATATCAGCCGCCTGCGCAAGAAGCTCGGGCGGCAATATGTGGCAACTGTGCGGGGCGTCGGCTACCGGATTGAAGGTCGCACATGAAACGCTATGGCATGACGCGCCGCCTGATCTTGTCCCTTACGGCTACGCTCATCGCGTTCTGGCTCATTGCGGTAACGGCCGGCGTCCTCGTCATGCAGGATGAATTCGGTGAAATATTCGACAGTTCCTTGAAGGAAACCGCGGAAAGACTGACGCCGCTCGTTGTCGACGATATCCTGCAGAGCGATACCACCGTGGTGCCGAGGCGTTTGCAGAATCTGACGGCATCTCCAGAATCAAGTTATCTCACCTATCAGGTCAGGGACGCGAAGGGGGGCGTCATTCTGCACTCGGAAGACATCCCGCCAACGCCATTTGCGGCCCCGCTCAAGCGAGGATTCTGGGAAAACGACGCGGCGCGCTTCTACACGGTACCGGCAGTCAACGATACGATCTTCGTTCAGGTAGCGGATGACAATACGCATCGCGAAGAAGCGGCGCTCGAGGGCGGGCTTGCCCTGTTGCTTCCCCTCCTCGTGCTTATTCCGGTCGGCATATTCGTCGTCTGGTTCGTCGTTCGCCTGTCGTTGCGGCCAGTCAACGAGTTGCGCGAGGCCATCGCCAGCAAGGATGGCGGCAACCTTGCTCCCATTGCTTCGATCGCCCTCCCCCGCGAACTGCAGCCGATCGTCCATTCCGTTAACCGGCTGCTGGCGCGATTGCGTTCCACACTCGCGGCCGAACGGGAATTTACCGCCAACAGCGCGCACGAACTGCGAACCCCCCTCGCCGGCGCACTCGCGCAGACGCAGCTCTTGAAGAAACACGTTCGTAGCGAAGAGGCCAAATCACGCACCGTGCACATCGAACAGTCGCTCCAGGAGTTGAGCGGACTTGTCGAAAAGCTCATGCAGTTGGCCCGGGCCGAGGCTGGGCTCGGCTCTGCAGATGAGATGGTTGATCTCGCAAAGGTCCTTGACGTGGTGGTCGCTGATTTTCAGCGCGCAAGCACAGCGCCAGATCGCATCAACTATGTGCGCGACGCGGGCGCTAAGCTCAAGCGCCGGATAAACGAGGATATCTTTGCCATTGCGCTGCGCAACCTGATCGAAAATGCGCTTCATCATGGACATCAGAACGAGCCTGTGCTTGTGCATCTCGAAAGGGGCGGCAAGATTCGCATTGCCAATGGCAGCCCCATATTGGGCAAGGAAGAGATTGTGCGAATCCAGAAACGCTTCAGTCGCGGCGAAACCTCCCGCGGTTCAGGGCTTGGCCTTGCTATCGTTATCGCTCTCGCAGCACAGATGAACGCGACCTTGAACCTGTTGTCGCCGGCAACGGGTCGCAGCGACGGGTTCGAAGCGGTTCTGACGTTCAACGGCGACAGGGCGGAAGTTGGCTAGACCTGTTGATTCTCGGCATCAGGAGCCGGCTATTCTTATCAGCCACAACCAAGGTGACTTTGCCGCCCGTTTCTGGAATGCTAGGTTGCAGAAGTGGCGTCGACTCCTTTCGAAGCAGGTGGACATGAACGATGTGAAGATTGCTCGCCGGGGACTGCTAATGTCCGGCCTGGCACTGATGGCTGCGGGTTGCACACCCATTTCCTTTGCCTACCCGGTCGGCGGAGGCGGCTCCTACTATCTCGAGCCCCGTCTGCGGCGCCAGCGCGTTGCTTATACGGGAGGCGAAGCGCCAGGTTCGCTGGTCATCAATACGGATGAGCGCTACCTCTATGCTGTCGAGGGCGACGGATCTGCGATGCGCTACGGCATTGCCGTCGGCCAGGAAGGGCTCACCCTCAAGGGACGGGCTGAAGTTGGTCGCAAGCAGGAGTGGCCTTCATGGACGCCGACGGCCAGCATGATCCAGCGCAAGCCACGCCTTGCTCAATATGCTGGCGGTGTTCCCGGCGGCCCCGAAAACCCGCTCGGCTCGCGCGCCCTCTATCTCTACCAGAACGGCAAGGACACGCTGTTCCGCGTGCATGGGACCAACGAGCCGTGGTTGATCGGACAGGCCGTTTCGAACGGCTGCATAAGATTGACCAATGAGGACGTTGAGTATCTCTACGATGCCACGCCCGTTGGTACGCCGGTACTCATTATCTAGCGGCTTCCACCAGGGTTTTGACATGGACAGCATAAGTTTGGGACTGCATGCTTTGCTGTCCCAAACGCTGCGGAATGTCGACAATCGGCAAATTAACCCTGATGTGGCAAATCGGACACTATGCCAGTGATTCCGGCACCTTACCCTAGCGTTCATTACTATTTATGGTAGCATGACATTGTTGGCCTACTCGCCTTTGAGGAGAAAGGATTGTCACATGAAGAGAATTCTGATCACTGCAGTTGCCGTGATGACGGTCGCCAGTTTGAGTGCCTGCGGGTCAATCGGTAAGGGCAAAGCCCCGCCGCCTGAGCCAGCTCCGGCTGTAATTACCAAGTAATTGATTCGCTCGTCCGCATGGGGGAAGTTTCACGCGATTCTTTCCCCATCGGCACGTGATTCGGGCTGAACGCGTCTCACGGTTCCAGGCGGTCATACATAGAATTATAGTAGGCATGTTTTGCCTTCATGCCTACGCTCTTCGGAGTTCAGGAAAGATATGGCGCTGTACAGTGGTCGTCTGTCGGTTGCGGTTCTGTTTGCTGTCGCAGTAGCAGGATGTGCGCCGGATGCTGCAATTAAGCCGAATGTCGTGTCCTATAATAATACGGGTTCCGTGGGTGCTCCGCCTTCCACGTCCGCCCAGGGCACTACAACACGAACGTTACCGCAGGCCCAAGGGCCTTATTACATCGAGTTCCGTTCTCGTTACGCACTTAGCTACGGTCATACCTACGTTATCTTCGGGCGGCTCGACAAGTCGGGACGCGTGCTTGATCGCGAGGTTGCGGGTCTTCATCCGGCCTCCAACAGTGCTGTTCCCTACGTGCTTGGCCACTATATTCCCGTGCCGGCGGAAACCGGGGCGAGCGATGGCGACCTTGACGACAGATACAGGTCCGCTAGCTGGCGTGTCACGCTGAGCGAGGCCGAATACACCAAAGTGGTTGCGTTTATTCACGATCTGCAAAAGCGGTCCCATTACTGGCAAGCGACAGTGTATAACTGCAACGCATTCGTTGGTGAAATCGCCCGGTCCATGGGTTACAAGACGCCCGGCATCTGGCTACGCCCCCAACAGTTCGTGACGCGGCTGCGCGAGATGAACGGCGGACCGAATGCCGTCGGATATACAGGACCAGCAGGTTAGATTTTGAGAGGAGCGCATTGTTCCAGGGTCTCGCGGCCCACAAAAGTCGTGGCTGTTGCCATTCGTGCGGCTTATGTTGGCCGGGATCGCAGAAAAGGCGCCAGTGACCTAGCGTGAACATGTCCATTGCCTCAATCGGCGAAATCATATGGGTGCTCGGCATCGTTGCCTGGTACGTGATTCGCTATCCGTTCGAGCGCCGGGCGCGGCGGGTTCAAGTCACGCGCAATGCGCGCACCCTCACCGACAGGATGGGGCTTGGCATCGCATTCTTTGGCCTTGCCATAGTCCCCGGCTTCTACGTGGCGACAGGCATTCCCAAATCCGCCGATTATAGCCCCTACGCCTTCGCGATCGTCCTCGGAGCGATCACAATGCTGCTTGCATTGTGGGTGTTCCGCAGGTCGCACAAGGAGCTCGGCCGCAACTGGTCGATCACGCTGGAGATACGCGAAAAGCACAAGCTCGTCTCATCGGGGCCCTATGCTTTTGTCCGCCACCCCATGTATACGTCGTTCCTTCTCATAGCGCTTGGTCAGGCGTTCCTGCTGGCGAACTGGGTTGCGGGCCTTGCCGGCCTCGTTGGCTTTTCGATCCTGTTTTTTCTGAGGGTAACCAAGGAAGAGCGTATGATGCTGGAGAATTTCGGCCCAGAATACCGCGACTACATGGAAAGGACGAAGCGACTTATCCCTTATCTTTATTAGAGGTCACAATATGCGAGGCCGAGCCCTCAAGCTTTCAGCGCCCCGGCGCCTGGTGAACGACCTCATGCGGTTCTCGATCGCTGTACCAAGGGTGACCGTACAGCGACAGATGAATCTTGGTCCGCTGTTGCGGGCAAGGATGTCGCAAAGCATCAAGCCTTCCTGGACCGTTCTTTTCCTGAAGGGCTATGCGCTTCTGTCACAGGAAACGCCGGATCTGCGCCGTGCCTATGTCAAATTGCCATGGCCGCAACTTTATGAATATCCGGTCAGCGTCGCATCCATTGCGCATGAGCGCGACTATAATGGCGAACAGGCGGTCCTGCTCAGCCGGATCAAGGACCCGGAGCACCGCTCGATCCCCGAGCTCGACGCCTCGATCAGGGACGTGCGCTCGCGGCCGGTGCTTGAAGTCAAGGAGTTTCGGCGTGCCTTGAAGATTGCACGTTTGCCGGGCCTTATCCGCTGGCCGATGATGTGGCTTGGTCTAAATATCGGCCGGCAGCGGCCGAATTACTTTGGCACGTTTCAACTCTCCGTCTATTCCGGCCTCGGCGCCGAATCGCTCAATCCGCTGACCCCCCTGACGACGATCTTCAACTACGGCCTGATCGGCGAGGATGGATCGGTGACCGTGCGTATTCATTACGACCACCGGGTCATGGATGGAGCCAACGTCGCCCGCGCACTGGAGCGGTTCGAAGCCATCCTCAACGGGGCTGTGGCTGACGAGGTAAAGCAGCTTGCGCAGGGTGGCGTCGTTAAAGTACTGCGGGAGGACCGAAGCCAGTGACATCCACGCGCTGGCTTCTTGTTGAAGCGATGAAAAGAATGAGTTGGGAAGGTGCCGAAGCTGCCCCAAGGGTGGTTTCGCGGGCAATGACATGAATTCACAGGCAGATTTGAGACCCGCGGTTGTCGTCATCGGGGCGTCTGGCGGCATAGGCCGCGCCATAGCGCGCGTGGCAGCCCGCGATGGCGGACCGGTTGTCCTCACTGCGCGTTCGATCGAGGGATTGAACGCCGCCGCGGCAGAGGTGCGCGCCGCGGGCGGCGAACCCTTCACCCTGGCGTTGGACGTGCTCGCCATCGACTCGACCACGCAGGTTGCGGAATTCCTGGTGAGCAACGGGCTTTATTGCGATGTGCTCGTCAACAGCGCCGGTTATGGCCTGCGCGGCGCAGCGATTGGTCTTCCCATGGACGATCAACTCGGCATCGTCGACCTGAATATTCGTGCCCTTACCGAGCTCACCCTGTATTTCCTGCCGCAGATGGTGGCCCGCAAGCGTGGCGGCGTGATCAATCTGAGTTCGGTGGCAAGCTTCACGGCAGGGCCCTACATGGCGCTGTATTATGCCAGCAAGGGTTTCGTGCGATCGTTCTCGCAGGCGGTGCATCAAGAAGTGCGCCGGTCCGGCGTCACCGTCATGTGCCTTGCGCCTGGTCCGGTGTCGACGGAATTCTATGCAACGGCCGGGGCGAGACATGCCTCGATCTTCACGCTCCTGCCCATGCTCGACGCCCAATACGTCGCCGAACAGGCGTGGCGCGGCTTCAGGTCGGGTCGTCGGATCGTCATTCCAGGGCTGTCGGCCAAGCTCGCCGTCTATGCGGCAAGGCTATTGCCTGCAAGCTTGCTCTTGCCGCTGATTGCCCGCCTGCAGCGCAGCGGCAATGATCCATGCCCCTGCGGATCGGGCAAGAAATACAAGAAATGCCACGGCGCGCGCCGTAAATAGCGGCCGAAACCGGCGACCAAGGCCGCATTTCCCCTGCGACAATAAAGTTAGCCCGCGAATGGATTTTCGCGTTGCCGTGCCCATTCTTGCCGAAATTCTGGTGTAACGGCTGACTCAACACGAAAACAGAGTGCGCGTCATTCAACGCGCTTCACATGACAATTTTTGGACTGGAGAGACCCTTGTTGAACGCAAGACAAGCCCTTTGCGCCCTTCTCATGGCCGGTGCGCTGACGACTGCGGCGATGGCCGAAGCACAGGAAATTGCAGGGACCTATGTGAATGAGACCGGCCGCACGAAAGTGAAGATCAGCGACTGCAACAGCGGCGTTTGCGGGACGATCGTGTGGATGAACCAGCCGGTCAACGACATCAATAACCCTGATGCGTCCAAGCGTGACCGCCCGGTTGTCGGCCTGCAGGCGGTGTCGATGAAAGCCACCGGTCCCGGAACCTATGCCGGAACGCTCTACGATCCGGAAACCGGCAAAACCTATTCCGGCAAGGCAAAGGTTGCCGGCAACGCTGTGGAGCTCTCCGGCTGTGTTCTGGGTGGCCTCATCTGCAAGTCAGCTACCTGGCGTCGCGACTAGCGCTTCAGCCGCCGTTACGGCCGGGCAAGCGGTACCAGAGTGCGCTTTTCCAAGCGGCCCGCGACGTTAAAGATCAGAACCTCGGTCTCTCTGCCGATCGTCTCGCTGTGCATCAGGCGGACGATGTCATCGACGCCGCCGACAGGCTTGCCGTCGATCGCGAGAACGAAATCGCCTTCCTTGAGGCCACCGAGTTCGGCCGGCCCTGCAGGCTCGATGCGCCGGATGCGCACCGACGTTGCGAGGCTCGTCCCCGCTTCAAGCGCAATCCTACGCGGAAGTTCGATCGTATCGCCGGCGATGCCGATATAGGCGCGCCTGACGCGTCCGTAGCGAAGTATCTCCGACACCACGAAGTTTGCGGTATTCGAGGCGACGGCAAAGGCAATGCTCTGCGCGCCCTGAATGACCGCCGTATTCACCCCGATCACTTCACCTTGTGATGAAACCAGCGGCCCACCGGAATTGCCCGGATTGAGCGCAGCATCCGTCTGGATGACGTCATCCATCAGCCTGCCGCTCGCGGCTCGCATCGACCGGCCCAGCGCCGATACAATGCCGGCCGTCACCGTCCATTCGAAGCCGAGCGGATTGCCGATGGCAATCGCAATATGGCCCCGGCGCAGCAGCTTCGAATTGCCAAGGCGCGCCCAGGCTTCGCCGCTCGTATTGGCCCGAATCAGCGCGATATCCGTGTCGACGTCGCTGCCGAGCACGGTGCCCTCGGTGACGAACCCGTCCGGCCGCGTGATACGAACGTGCCCAGTATCGCCGACGACGTGATTATTGGTGATGATTAGCCCGTCGGGCGAAATGGCAAAGCCCGAACCGTGGCCAGCGCGACCGCCTATACGCTCGATGCGATTGACTGCAGGCCCGACGATATCGACCGCCCGCGCTATCGATTGTGAATATGCATCCGTCAGCGCGCCGTCATCGACGGGCGCAATGTCCTTGTCTATGTAACCCATCATTGGATCCTCGAGCAGCGGCGACCATCGCCCCTGCCGCCAGCGGATCCATCGCATCGGATGGACCCGTCAAGGCATCGTTGTAATCCAATAAATGGATAGGCCGCACGGAACGTTCAAGGTTTGGATATCCGCGCGGCTCGCCCGCCTTACAATGGAACCAGATCGTCAGGCTTCCACGTCTGGTCGTAGAACGTCTGGTCTGTTCCGTAGAGCCGCACGGCGACAAGAAACGCACGCTTTTCCAAGGTCTGGATCCAGTTGCGTTCCGGCGCCTGCGCCGGTTTCGTCGGTCCAAGATAGAGTTCCACCGACCCATCGGGATTGGTCTCCACCTTGTCGAACTGGTTGCGCGATGGAAAGGCCTGGCTCGTTTCAGGCATGGTGCCATCATGCGGGTTATAGACTGTCACCGCCCAATAGAGATGCGCCGGGATCTTCGGTGGCAACCGCAGGCGATAACTGCGGCTACCCTCCAAAAGCTCGCCCTTCGCGTCGCGGAACGCGATCGGATATTTCGAGCCGAGCCCAACAATATCCGCCACCATGGCGGGCGCCGAGGAATAGGCTGCCTGGAAATAGGCGGCACGGCTATCGAGCGATTGATAGCTCGACCCGAAGAAGGCGTCATCAACGCCGCCCCAGCCATTCACATAGTGCCGGTCCGAGTAGTAGGGCGCATTGGGGAGCCCTTCGGGCGTGATGCGCAGCGCGAAAATCGTGCGCGCCGCGGTCTCGACCGCATTTGTCAATATTTCCTTGCGCCGTGCATCCGGCGCGAAGGGCTGGCCCTTGATGATGCCGATGCTTGCGAGCATACCGCGCGTCACCGGATCGAGGCTTTCGGCCGGCTCGTAATCGATAAAGGCCTTCAGTTTTTCCCAATAGGCGAAATCGGTCGGATACATCATGTTGACGCGTACCGGCGACGCATTCGGAAACTCCATGCGCGGACGGTTGCGCTCGAGACTGTAGAGCGGGTAGACCCGACTTCTCTCGGCCGTCGCCACCGCGACGGTCGTGTCCGGACCATCAGGGCCAGGCGCAAGCACCGTGCGGAAGAACAAGAACACATTGTACGTTCGCGAACGGAAGGCGAAATAGCCCCCCGGAACCTGGTCGTTGTAATCGGGCGGCAGGAGCAGATAGAGCCCGCCCCCGGCCTTGTCCGGTCCCGCCGCACCGACATCGGTCAAGGTGCGCTGGAAGAAATCCGTGAACATGCCGATGACGTTGGGCGGCGCATAGACGACGAGCGGACCCGTCTCCTTCAGGTTGAGATAGCTCATCGAATAGACGACATCGCAGTTCGGCGTCGGCACCAGCGTCTTGGCGTTCATGCGATCCTTCCAGATCGGCAGCACGTTATAACCCTTGCCGAACGTCGCCTCCGAACCATCGCGCATGCCGATCACGTTGAGTGTCGGCAAAGTGAGCATATAGGACTGGATGGCACGCTGCGTGAGCAGATCCTCGTAGAGCTTCTTGACCGTTGCGTCACTCGGCCAGGCGCCGTGATCGAGCTGTTCGACGAGGGGGGAAACAACCTCTGCTTCCGCCGATTGCGGCAGCGCCTGCAGCGCCGCGAGCGCGCCGCTGCCGAGCATGAGGTTGCGGCGGGATATTAAATGTAGGCCCTGTTTTGAAACCATGGTCGTACCTCAAATTATGCCGTGCAATATGTTCTTGCCCGGCGATGTTGTAATCTTGGTCCTGTCTTCAAATTCATTTTGCCTTGAGCACCGGTGGCGGCGACCAGCTATTGTCCATGATTTCGGCCTTCGGCGAATAGGCGCGGATAAACAGTTCGAAATCGCCCTTCGGCGCCGGCAACCAATTGGCGGCCTTGTCGCCAGCAGGCTTGCCGTGCTGGACATAGATCGTCAGCGAACCATCTTCGCCATAGACGAGATCCTTGTTCTTGGTGCCGAGCGAGAAGCGGTTGATCTCGTTGGGTGCAAAGAAGTGCTCGGCATCGTAGAGCGTCAGCGACCAGAACCCGTCAACGGGCGGGAGCTTCCCCTTAGGGAAGGTAACGGTGTAGGCATGCTCGCCGTTGAGACGTTTCTTCTGCGAATCGTATTCCTGGCCGAAATAGGCGGATTCGCGCCGGGGATTGACGAAGATATTGGCCTTGGCAGCCGCAGCGCGGCTGAAGTAGTCGGTGCCGAACTCGGCGCCGTTCATCGGCGCGACCCAGTCATTGCCAACCGGCACGCCGGCATAGGAATAGCTGTGGATCTGCTTCATCAATTCCTTTTCGGTCTCGATGGCGGTTTCCTTCAGCGTAGCTGCCACCTCCGGATTCTTCGACGCGGCCTCGAGCAACGAACCGAACCAGGCGTAAAGCGCCTCTTCGCCTGGCTGCGGCGGCACTTCCTTGAGGATCAGCGGCAACTCCTCGAAGAAGAGCTCGGGCTTGACCCACTGGGTCTCGCCGCCGGCTCCCGCCTTGCCGCCGGCAGGATCGGCAAGCACCGGTATCTTGCTCCAGTCCTTGGTCTTCATCTTGCCGTCGAATTCGCTGAGCGGATAGGTCATGATCTGGCTGATGAGAGGCTGGATCGCGGCACGATCTTCCTTGGTGTCGTCGAGAAATGCGCGCGGAATGATGTAGGCGAGATTCGTCGGCGAGCGGAAGACGCCGGAAATTCCTGAAGGCACGTCGCCTTTCCATTCCGGCCCGACGATCATGTAGAAGCCGGGCTTGCTGCCATAGAGCTTGCCCATGCCGCCGATCGTGTCGGTGCGTTGGTTTCCGAGCTGGTAGACCCAAAAGCGGTCGCCGAAATCCGGCACCTGAAAGACGATCGGTTCCTTTTCAAGCGCAAATATACCGAAGCCGTAGACGACGTCCTGGTTGGGCGTGGCGACGCCGCGTTCCTCGGGCTTGATGTAATCGGTCAGCATGGTCACGCGGCCGATCGGTCCGACAGGCAGGATGCCATCGCCCAGGCCATTATCCGGCACTTTGGAAAATACCATCTGGCGATTGTGCATGTTGACCATCGGCCAGCCCCAGAGATAGGCGATGCGCGCCATGTCCCGCACATAGGCTTTCGGAAGGGTTGTGCCGGATATCGGGCCCTTGGGGATTTCCTGGCTGATCTCCGGAACAGCCGGCGACTGGGCGAATGAGGAGACCGGAAAGACTGCAATCGATGAAGCTAAAATCAAAGTGCGTAATGAAATAGACCTGGTTGAAACCTGCATCTTGCTACCCTTTTTCCAACGTTTCCTGTCCGCGCCGAAACCGGCGCAGATAACATGCCGAACCTAACGATCCCCGACGATAACCAAAGTACGTAACAGTAACAAAATGCTGCAAAAGCGTATTTTCGCTCCGCATGCACGCTCCGGCAGACAGCCTCATCGGACCGTGAACTTTGGTCATATTTTTCTCAAGAGAAGTTGAACAACATTACACGTAATTAATTGTTTTCATGACGTTTTAGGGCGTAACGTCCTCTAACCGGCACGGTGGGTGCCGGTATGGGGACGGGACGAAACGGGTCCTTGTCTTGAACAATTGGCAAAGGCTCTTCTCGGTCTCGTCCGGCATAGATCAGGAGGAGATAAATGATGAAGAAATTGCTTCTGGTAATCTCTGCGCTGGCATTGACAACAGGCCTAGCCTCAGCCCAGGGACAACGCACCTACACCTCCACGGTAAAATCGGTTAGGGCCATGCACAGCCCCGATATGTTCAGCACGACAGGGACGATCGAATGGGTCAGTCCGCAATCCAGGACGGTGCAGCTGACGACGGGTACAAAGTACCAGTTGCCGGCAAATGCCGATTTCCGGGGCATCGCCGCCGGCGAGAAGGTGCGCATCACCTGGAAGGGCCAGGACCCCTATAATACGTCCTTCGGCAACGGTGAATCGGATGAATTCCACGCTGCGAAGATGGTGGTGGTGCACTGATCAATCGACAAGGGTTGAGCGGTGGTCGGACGGCCCTAAAGGCCAACGGCCACCGGTCGATCTGGGAGTGTTTGGAGGAAGAAAATGGTGGGCCCGGAGGGACTCGAACCCCCAACCAAGCGGTTATGAGCCGCCGGCTCTAACCAATTGAGCTACAGGCCCCACCTGAAAATCGAACGTGCCGGGCAATGCCCGTGTTCGGTCCCGCGATCAATAACGGGAAAAATTGACAAAGCAATCCCCCCAAAGATCTTAAGTCCATAGCGCACCACCGAATTCCCCCGAAAATGCCATGGGGTCCGAAGCTCAGCGCTTCTGCATCTCCTGTTCGGCCAAGATCAGGAGCCGCCGCGCACTCTCTTCGTCGGTGATGAAGACCGTCGGGCGAATGAGCGCCATCGCGCCATAAAGCGCCCTCACCTTCTCCTTGCCGCCGGAGGTCAGCACCCGTACCGGCACCCGCTGCACCGTATCAATGCCGACCGACATAACGAGATCATGGATCGGATGATCGACGAGCTTGCCTTCCTTGTTATAGAAATGAAAGAGCAAGTCGCCCACCGCGCCGCGCTCGGCGAGCGAGGCCTGGTGGCCGGCGTTGAGAAAGCCGATGTGATAGGGCGTGCTCGATGCTGTTTCGATGGCACCGACGCTGAGGAGCACAAGGTCCACATCCTCGGCCATCTCGAAGACGTTCCTCAGCCCGCAGCGCTCGATAAGGGCCGTCTTGGTTTCGATGCTGTCAACCATGGCGGGGGCCGGAATAAGATAGCCATCGCCTTGAAAAAGCTGGGCAAACTGCCAGGCGAATTCCGCCGGGTTGAAGCGGCGCGGCTGGCTGATGCCGCCGAGCAGCGAGATCACGGTGAAATCTTCGAGCGCCTTGGCTTCGAGGTAGGACAGCGTGTTGAGGAGCGTGCGTCCCCAACCGACGCCTACCCGCATGCCATTGGCAACGACGTCCGACAAATAGTCGCCCGTGGCTGCTGCAATCGACGGGATCGGGTCATTGTCCGGATGAGACAGCGGCGCGATGATGACGCGTTCGAGGCCAAACTGCTTCTCGACCTGCCGCTCCAGCGAAATCAGATCGGAAAGATAGCCTTGAATGCCGATCTTGACTTCGTTGCGGGCACGCGCTTCGGCCAGCATGCGCACGATGGTGACGCGTCCGACGCCGAGAATTTCGGCAATCTCGTTTTGCGTCATCTGCTCGATATAGTACATCCAGGCGGCGCGCATACGCATCCGGCTGATCTTGGTGTCGGGCTGCCCGAAATCCACCGGCGCCTTCTGGGGGTTCGCAGGCGCACCATTTGTTCGTTTGCGTCGATCGGCCACTCGTCCCCCTTTTAACCTACGATTGTCCTGCCGCTTCCGCGACAGAAATCTGCATTCTCTACATAAGCGCCCCGCTGCCGCTTTTTAAGCCGAAGCACGGCATAACACCTTGAATCTGCGCATAGTGCTTGCCAAAAATCGATACAGATTTTGGGGTTATGCGCTAGAATGTCATTTAGCAAGGCATCAAAAACGGATAGGAACTCTTATCCACGTGCGAGCAGAGGCTGCGATCATGATTCGTGATATCTCGAGCGACATCGTCGTCAACCTGAAAGACCGGTTGCGGGACGTACGCCACCTGATCCGGTCGAGCCGCCTCGATGCGAAGCCGCATGCGCAGGACCTGCCGGATATGTTGTTCGGCCAGGCCGCCCGCGTCATGGACAAGGCCTTCACCACGGCCGAAACGATTTCCATTTCTCTGGTCTCGCAGGATCCCGCGGCGCACAGGGCGACGATCGAAGCCCGCAGCCTTGATGCATATTTTCCGGCCAGTGCCGGCAAGGGCGAGGCGCTGTTCCGGCGCGATGTCTATTACCTGACCAAGCGTATCTTCAGCATATTGGGCTCGGACAATCCGCTTATTCACGAGGCGACGTTCGCCGCCGTCCACGCGACGATGAGCCGCCGCCATGCCCATCTGCTGCTCGTCGCGCGCGAGGGGGGACTTGCCGAAATTGCCGCTGCCTGCGCCGTGATGACCGTCGAACTGCAGACGCAATATGACGCCGCTCCCACTGCCTTTCCGGCGCATGTTTCCGCCAAGCCCGACCGGCGCACGCAATATCTGTGCTTTGCCGCAATCGCGCTCGCCATAGGTGTTGCGACCTATGTCGAAGTGGAGCCCTGTGACGAAAAACTGGTCGAAAGTACCCTCCTTGCTTTGCAGGCGCGGCAGGAAAAGTTTGGCGCGGCCATTGCAAATGGCAACCCCGAAGCGGCCCTGTCGAGCCTTTATGCGTTTCTCATGCCGCATCTTCCGTAAGCCTGTACTTACGGAAAATGTTGGTCAGGCCGCCGCGCCAAGATCGAGCACGCATTTTTTTGCACGCTGGATCGAAGACGGACTCATGCTGAGCTCGGTCAGGCCCATGTCGAGGAAAGCCGGAATAAGATCGGCGCGCCCGGCAGCCTCGCCGCACATGCCGACCATGATCCCGGCCTCCACTGCCGCCTTGGCCGTAAGCGCGATCGCAGCCATGACCGCCGGGTGAGTGACGTCGTTGAGCTTGGCCACCGTCGGGTTAAGCCGGTCGGCGGCCATGATATATTGCGTTAGGTCATTGGTGCCGATGGAAAAGAATGCAACCTCGCTGGCCAGCATCGGCGCTACGAGGACGGCTGCAGGCGTCTCGACCATGATGCCGAGATCGAAAACGGCATGGTCCCTGCCTTCGGCCTTGAGTTCTGCCGCGCACTCGTCAATCAGAAGGCGCGTCGCGCGCACCTCGTCGACACCCGAAACCATCGGCAGCATTACCTTGATATTGCCATGGACGGCCGCCCTGAGCAGCGCGCGCAACTGCGGCTTGAACACGTCCGGGCGATCGAGGCACATGCGGATGCCGCGCCAACCGAGGAAGGGATTCTCCTCGACAGGAAAATCGATCCCTGAAATGGGCTTGTCGCCGCCGATATCGAGCGTGCGCACGATCACCGGATAGGGCGCGAAGGCCTTGGCGAGCGTGGCATAGGTTTCGGCCTGGAGGTCTTCGGACGGCAGATGGATATGGCGCATGAACAGTAGCTCGGTGCGGAAGAGGCCGACGCCCATCGCTCCCGCTTCCTGCGCGGCCTCGATTTCCTCGAGCGAGCCGAGATTGGCCGCGATCTCGATGACAGTGCCGTCGGCACGCTTTGGCGTTACGTCCTTATAGGCCTTTAATGATTGCTTCACGGCCTCGGCCTTGGCAATCTCGTCGTGAAACCGCCTGGCGGTCGTTTCATCGGGGTTGGCGAAAATCAGTCCACTATTGGCGTCGAGCGCGACTGTGTTCGCGGTTTCGAGCTCGTGCACGGCGTGGCCAAGGCCAAGAACGGCCGGAATGCCATGAGCGCGGGCAATGATCGCGACATGCGACGTCGCGCCGCCATGACCGCAGATCACGCCGGCAATGCGCTTGAGCGGGGCACGCGCAAGATCCCAGGCGCCAATATCCTCGGCGATAAGAATGGCGCCCTCCGGAATTGCTTCGAGATTGGCGTCATCCTGGCCGAGAAGCGCCAGGCAGATTTGACGGCCAACCGCATTCACGTCGTCGGCGCGGGCGTTGAGATAAGGATCGTCCATGGCAGCAAAATCGTCGGCGATCTTCGACGTCGCGCCGATCGCAGCCGAGACGGCATCGATGCCGCCAGCGACGAGGGCCGCGGCTGCCTCGGTCAATTCTTCATCGCTGGCAATGTCCTTGAGCGCAGCGATGATACCACGGTCGCTCTCGGCGAGATTGGATGCGGCGAGCGAGCGTTCCATACGCTCCTGAACCGTGGCAAAGGCTTGCCGCAGCCGCGCCGCCTCGGCGGGGATTTCGTCGTGGCCCAGCATCCGGTTTTCCTGCTTGATCTCCTGCGGGAAAAAGCCGAAGGCGGGCCCTATGGCAAAGCCTTCGCTCGCAGCAACGCCGCGAATTCCCCCCTGGATGGAGACGGGAGCGGGAGCAGCAACCTGTTCCTTGCGCGGGGCAACCTCCACCGGCGTCGGCGCGGCGCCCTCCTCTCCCGTACCCGACAACGGGTTTTCGAGGTAGCCGATCAGGGCTTCGATCGCTTCGATGGCATCGGCGCCAGTCGCACGAACGGTCACCTCCTCGTTTTCCTTGACGCCGAGCAGCATCAACTTGACCGAACTCTTGGCGCTGACCGATTTCTCCGCCTTGACGAGCTCTATGTCCGCCTCGAAACTCTTTGCGAGTTTGACAAAGCGGGTGGCTGGCCGTGCATGCAGTCCGTCATGCACTCTGACGATTGTCGAGCGTTCCATTCGTTCGTATCTCTCTGTTACTCGTTTGTGGTCGGGCCCTTGCAATTACCCGATGGTAATCGTCGTACCGACTGTCAGGGCTGAAACCAGTTCTTCCGTATCGATTTCCGAAGCACAGATCTCGCCAGGTCGCTCGACCCGGTCCGATCCGTTGAATGTAATAACGACGTGCCCGATGTCCTTCACCTTCTGCCAGGCATAGTCGCCGATGCCGGTGATGGTGGCGGAGACATTGCCGATCTTGATGGGCGCACCTACGGGTGGCGTCTCTTCGGAGGCCGGCGTCTCGACACTGTGCAGGATCGAAACTTCGGCGAGTTCGGGCGGCGCGCCATCGGCAAACAGGATGACGACGCCTCCTTCCGCGAGGTCCGCCACCTCAGGCCCAACGGCTGTTACCCGTGTTTTCAATAGGACTGACATATGGCGAACCTCTTCTTCTGTTGGTCGATCTTAGAATACGATCAGGCTGACAACCCAGGCGATCAGCACCGAGACGGGACCCATGATCTGACGGCTGATCAAGACCGCAGGCACACCGATTTCGATGGTTTTAGGCTTGGCCTCACCAAGGGCAAGACCAACGGGAACGAAGTCGCAGCCTACCTGCGTATTATAGGCAAACAGCGCCGGCAGGGCCATGGCGGGCGAAATCGTGCCATTGGCGATCTGCGGACCGATGATCGCCACGCCGATCACCTGCGCAATGACCGCGCCCGGCCCGAGAATGGGCGAGAGGAACGGCAGGCCGCAGATGGCGGAGATGATCAGAAGACCGATGATGTTGTTGGCGAGCGGTCCCATGGGCTGGGCAAGAATGTCACCGATGCCCGTGTAGAGAATGAGACCAATGAGCATGGTGACGAATGCCATGAACGGCAGGACGTTGCGAACGACCTGATCGATGGTGCGGCGACCGGCATTGAAGAAAATGCCGACGACACGTCCCATGGCGCGGCCGATCGTGCTGATAAAGCCGATCAGGCCACCCTCGCTCGATTCGCTTGCACCGGTGCGGCTCGACATCGAAGCGGCGAGTTCCGCCGGTGTGGGCGGCGATGCCGGTCCCGATGTGGAGGCAGCACCGGCAACGGCGGCGGGCTGCGAACCATCGGCAAGCTCGATATTGCCTTCCTTCACGCCGGACACATAGATGTCTTCCGTGATGAACTGGGCGAGCGGACCCGCCTGTCCGACCGGTGTCAGGTTGACGGTGGGGATGCGCTTGCGCGGATAGACGCCGCAGCGGGCGGTGCCGCCGCAATCGACCACGACCACGCCCATTTCGCCTTCGACCGGCGGTGCCTTGAAGCCGTCGACCGCTTCACCACCGGTGAGTTCGGCAATGCGACGCGCAACGGGATGAATGCCGCCACCCGTAACCGAGACCACCTTGTTGCGTTGCGGCGTCAGCTGGATGACGAGCGGGCCACCCCAGCCGTTCGATCCCCTGGAAATCTTTACTGCCTTGTATGTCTTTGACATTTTCCTGCTCCCACCCCGAATTAAAGCTCGATGCCCTGGCGACGCGCCATAATGGCGGTGATGCGCTCAGTGAGCATGCCCTTGAGCAGGATGACGATCAGACCAACAAGCGCGTACCAAATAGCAACGTTGATGTGATAGCCCGTGGGAACCGCGCCCTTCTTCTCCAGTTCGAGAAGCGCGACGAGAATGCCGCCCCAGACGAAATATTCACCAGGATTGATATGCGGGAAGAGGCCCAGCGGCGGATGCACGTAAGAAACCGCGGCGTCGTAGAATGCGGGCTTGTACTTTTCCTCGAGGAACGAGCCGAAGGTATAGGCCATCGGATTGGTGAGGAAGAAGACCGAAAGCACCGGAAGAACCGTATAGCGGGTCAGGGCAATCTTGCCCGCGCCGCGCGCGATACCATGGACCCGTTCTTCGCCGACGAGTTCGGTCAGCGCGTAGAAGGCGGTCATCAGCACGACCAGGGTCGGAATGATGCCCGTAACGAAACCGGCAAAGACCTCGCCGCCCTTCTGGAAAATACCGATGAAGTATTTGCCGATATTGGCAAGCCAGCCAAGCTGCTCTTCCTGCTGGACGTTCTTGAGCCTGTCCTTGAACTGCTCGACCGAGATATCGCCCGTCGACTGCGCGAGAACGACGAGGTCGTTGCCCGCATGCTCGACGGCGTGCTTGCCGTGCAGCGCCGCGTCCGCGACCATCGTCCCCGCCACAGAAATGTGGTGCGCGGCGATGTCGGCATGTTGCGCCAACATTGTTAGAATTGACATGTTCCCTCTCCTCCTTACCGACCGCGACAAGCGGCCGTCCCTTAACCGTTGACTGTCCTGATTCCCGATAGGCCCGGCTTGGGCGGATCCGCCCTCGCCCGATCTATTTGTTCAATTGCCCGCTCTGCCGCCTTGGCCAGAGCCGGATCACCCAGGCCGGACATTACCGGGTCTGTACGCAGCGCACTGAGCGAGATGCCCTCGAACTCTTCACGCCGCTTGAACTTCGCAAAAACCGAACGGCCGCTCATGACGAGAAAGCGCTGGATCGTCAGGTCGCGCGTGACAACGATGAGGACGATCACGCCCTTGCCAAGGCGGCCACGCACATTGCCGGCGCCAACGAATCCATCATTGTACTTGGAGGAGATTCCCTTCATGACATCAGTGTAATGCCGCATCTGATACCAGACGCCTAACGACTGCAACGCCCACAAGAATCCGAGGGCCAGCAATCCCCATTGCCACATCGCCATGTAATCAACCTCCCTACGCCCGACCGCCAACATATGCCATGATCGAACGAAAAAATATAGAACATTTGTTTTTCGTAATGTCAATATGTATGATTTTCACACCCACCAAAATCTTGGCTGGGGATGCATGAAAACCTGCAACGTGGTAGCATCGTCGCGAAAGTGAGAGCACATGGATTTTCTGTTTCGGGATGAACTCGTCCACACGCCGGATCTGCGGCATCGGCTGCGGCGGCTGCGGTGGTTTCGCATGGCTTTCCGCAAGAATGCCGCATTGATCGCCGACCACTACGGCTACCAGTTCAGCATCGACGAGACCAAGCTCACCCGCGCCTTCCTCAACTGGATCGAGACGGTCGAGCAGCAGAAGTCGTTTGCGCGTATCGACCGCAAGGATTTCATTATCTTTGCTGCAGGACTGGTCCTCAAGGAACTGATCACCGAAGCGCCCGCATCGGTGTCAGCCAAGGCTCAAGGCGGCGCTGCGGCAAAAACCGAAATGCAGGATATCATCGCGTTCTGGCCCGAAGGTTTTCTATATACCAACTTCTGCGTCGGTGCGATCGCGGCCATCCATGAGCAGGAATTTGGAACCGCTGCACGCATCGACGATTGTGCCGACGATCTGCGCACCTGGTGGTCTTATCGCGAGAACGTCGAGGAGATGCCGGGCTATGCCATCGCCTTCCTCGACAAGTTCCTTGGAGCCGAGCCCAACTGGGTGATGCCCAATCTCGCCTCCGCCCGCGGCGCTATCCGCCGCGCGATGGTCGCATCAAGAAACGATCGCCACGCGATCAGCGAGTGAGACCCGAAATCAGCCGGCTGACCGGCTGACCTCGGCGAGAATGCGCATGACCTTCTCGCGCTGTTCGAGCTGCGGCATGTGGCCGGTGCCGGCAAAAACATGCACCGCAATCTCGCCCGGCAGCCCCGCTGCATGGCTTGCCGGTATGACACGGTCGGCCGCGCCGAAGATCACACGCACCGGGATGAGCAGACTGGCGAGGGTTTGCCTCGTGTCGATCACCTGCGTTCCGTCGGCAAAGAAGCGATCCGCCACCTGCTGCTGCGCCTCACGCAGCGCCGTGTCCTGCGACTGTGCCAGTGTGGCATTGACGAAAGGCTTGGTCAGCAGGCTTTCATCCTGGACAAGCTGCTTCATCCACGCGACGAGGCTCGCCTCGCTGCGCGCCCGAACGAAACCGGAAAGGAAGCCGCCATTGATCTCCGGTCCGAGCCCCGCAGGCGATATAAGTGTCAGCGCACGCACATCGAGATTGTTGCGTGCTGCGACCTCCGTTGCGACGGCGCTGCCGAACGAATGTGCCACGAGGATGACGGGGCCCGAATGATACGCAGCAACGGTCTGCTCGACGAGATCGGCGATGCCGTCGAGATCGTCCGGTATGGCGCGGGTCGAACCGCCATGTCCCGGCAGATCGATGGCGAGGACTGGATTGTCGAGCGTGCCGCCGCCAAGCATCGGCCGCCAGCTATTCAGATCGGAGCCAAAGCCATGGATGAGAACCACCGGTGCATGTCCAGCACCCTTGCCTTCACGCAGCCAGACCGCGTTGAGCGGGGCTTCGCCTGTTGCCTGCGCAGTCCGCGCCGGTGCAGGCAGTGGCGATGGTGAAGGCGCCTTGGCCGACGCTCCATCCAATTTGAGCGTACTTGCATCAACATCCTTCTTCTGGATACGGCCCTTGGGGCCGGATCCCTTGAGCGAGGCGAGGTCGATACCGGCCTCGCGCGCAACACGGCGCGCCAGCGGCGTGGCGCGGACGCCATTGGTTTCGGCAACAGCAGGCGTCGCCGCAATGGGTGCAGCCTGAACCGGCGCGGTTTGGGCGGGTGCTGCAGCCGGCTTTTCAGACGTATCAGGCTTGCCTGCATCGGCTTTTGCGGGGGTAGCCGCGTAGGCTTCACCCTCGCCATAGATCCAGGCGACTGCCTGCCCAACCGGCACGGTCGTGCCCTCCCCGGCCTTTACGTCACGCAGTATCCCGGTCGAGGGAGCGTCGACTTCCATGGCCGCCTTGTCGGTTTCGATCTCGAACAGAAGCTGGCCCTTGGAAACGTTGTCGCCTTCCTTGGCATACCAACGCGAAATCTGGCCGCTTTCCATATCCATGTCGACCTTGGGCAGGATCACTTCGACGGGCATGACTAGCGTACCCCTTTGGCGAGATCGCGGGCGCTCGCAATGATGCCGGGGACCTGTGGCACCGTCGCTTTTTCAAGGTCGGGATTGTAGGGTATCGGCGTTTCGGCGCCACCGAGACGCACGATCGGCGCATCGAGATAATCGAAGGCTTCACTCTCGGCGATCATGGCGCTGATCTCGGCGCCGACGCCCAGCGTCTTGACGCCCTCGTAAACGCACATCAGCTTCGACGTCTTCTTGACGCTGGCGATGATCGTAGCCTTGTCCATTGGCCGCACGGTGCGCAGGTCGATTACTTCAATGTTGATGCCTTCCTTGGCCAGCACCTCGGCAGCTTCAAGTGCCTTGTGCACCATGATGGCCGTGGCAACGATGGTCAGGTCCGTACCTTCGCGCACGATAGCGGCCTTGCCGATCGGTACGGTATAGTGACCCTCAGGAACCGGTCCCTTCATCTTGTAGAGGAGCTTGTGCTCGAAGATCATGACCGGGTCCGGATCCTCGATCGCAGCGAGCAGCATGCCCTTTGCGTCGTATGGTGTAGCCGGCTGGATCACTTTCAGGCCTGGAACGTGGCCAAGCCATGCCTCGAGGCTCTGGCTGTGCTGCGCGGCAGCGCCTGTGCCGGAACCCGCTGGAAACCGCATCACCAGCGGCACAGAAACCGCGCCGCCGAGCATGTACCTGATCTTTGCCGCCTGGTTGACGATCTGCTCCATGGCGAGCGCGGCAAAATCGGAAAACTGGAATTCGAAGATCGGGCGCATCCCGGTCAGCGCCGCACCGACCGCGACGCCGGCGCCGCCAAGCTCCGAGATCGGCGTATCCATGACCCGGTCTTCGCCAAACCGATGAACGAGATCGCCGGTTACCTGGAAGGCGCCGCCATAGACGCCGATATCCTCGCCCATGAGGAAAACACGCTCATCCGCCTCCATGGCAATCGCCATGGCTTCCTGGATGGCCTGCGAATAGCTGAGTTCGCGAATGATCTCGTTCATTGAATATCAACCGTATAAACGTCGCGGGTAAGATTGTTCAAATCGGGCGACGGACTGTTCTTGGCAAATTCGATGGCTTCGGCGATTTCCTTCTCGGCGTCGGCGCGGATCGCCTCGATTTCGCCATCGGTAACGAAGCCGAACTCTTTCAACTGCTCCTGGAACAGCAGGATCGGATCGCGGTTGGTGATCCAGTCCTCGATCTCCTCCTTGGTGCGGTAACGGTTGCGGTCGCTCTTGGAATGGCCGCGATGCCGGTAGGTCTTGCACTCGATCAGCGTCGGGCCTTCGCCGCGGCGCGCCCGCTCGACAGCCTCATGCGAGGCCTCGGCAACCTCGGAAAGGTTGTTGCCGTCGACAATGACACCCGGCATGTTGTAGGCCACAGCCCGGTCAGCGACATTTGCAACCGCTGTTGAACGCTTGGTTGAAGTGGACATACCATAGCCGTTGTTTTCGCAGACGAAAACGACAGGTAGTTTCCAGACTGCCGCCATGTTGAGTGCTTCGTGGAAGGCACCCTCATTGTTGGCGCCATCGCCGAAGTAGGAGATGACGACCTTGCCGTTCTTCTGCTTCTTGGCGGAAAGAGCGGCGCCGACGGCGATCGGAATGCCGCCGCCGACGATCCCGTTGGCGCCGAGATTGCCCTTGGATACGTCGGCAATATGCATCGAGCCGCCACGGCCCTTGCAGTAGCCCGTTTCCTTGCCGAAGAACTCGGCGAACATTTTCGATACTTCTGCGCCCTTGGCGATGCAGTGGCCATGGCCGCGATGCGTCGAGGTGATCATGTCGTCATCGGAAAGCGGCAGCGAGATGCCGACGGCGCTTGCTTCCTGGCCGATGGAGAGGTGCATCGTCCCGTGGATGAGGCCGCGTGTATAGGATTCCTCGGCCCCCTCCTCGAAACGGCGGATGAGGTACATCTTGCGCAGCGCCTCCTTCAGCTGTTCCGGCGGATAATGCCGGAATGCGAACGGAAGATTGCTGCCATCGTCCTTCAGTTTGGCATTTGAACTTCTGGCGGAAGCCATTTCGGCGCTCCTTGTCTGATAGTGGCTGGCGTACGAATCTTGTTGCTTCTCGCTCACGCGCCGTAGACGAGCTTGTCCTGGCGGGCGCGCAGTTCGACGATCTTCGAGCCTGGCACCGGCGCGGCATTGGCGCTGGTAATGAGTTCGCCCTTGCGGATCGGCGCCGTGACGGTGCCGCCCTGCAGAAGTCCGCAGGGGATCGCCCCCGCTTCACGCGCTTCCGCCGCGGTCATGATCCAGGCGCGGTAGCAATATTCGCCGATGGCATCGAGCTTCTCTCCGGGCTGCATGTCCTTCTTGGCGACGGCGCAGACCTCGGCAACGGGCTTGGCCAGCGGCACCATGTCGGGCTTGCCGTAAAGGACGACACGGGCGCAGGTCAGCGGTACTTCGAGCGAAGTCAGGTGATAGGGCCGGTGGAAGGTGAAGTACGGGCCCTTGCCCATCTTCAGGTCTTCCATGCGCTCGGAAATGCGCGGATGCGACATGTCGGCGACGACGAAGACGCCGGGGGCAACGCCCTTGCCGATCGAATAGTCGACGACGCCGACCCGTGAGAGCACGCCGCCATCCTTTTCCGGGATCAGCGTCTTCGACAGCTGGTCGAGCGTTGCCGCCGGACCGTGCATGCCGGGCTTGTCGGGCACGAGCCCGGTGGCATTGGCGATCGCCGCCATCTCCACCATGGTCTTCGAGCCGTCGACGAACTCGACCAGCATGCGCACGTTCATGTGCCGGCGTTCGGCTTCCTCGGCATAGTCGTCGGGAATGGCGTCGATGTTGAGCGGGTTGTTCTTGCCCTTGCCGGCGGCGACGATCGGATGGCCCATGGCCGAGACGAATTCGATGAGTTCCATGCACGACGACGGCTCGTCGCCGGCGCCGAGCGAATAGGTGACGCCGAGCCGGTCGGCCTCGCTCTTCAGATAGGCGCCGATGGTCACGTCCGCCTCGACATTCATCATCACGAGGTGCTTGCCGTGCTCCATTGCCCGCAGGCCGATCTCGGCCCCGACCGCCGGGACCCCGGTCGCATCGATGACGACGTCGATGAGGTCGTTTTCAAGGATGAGATTGGCATCGTCGGTGACGGCAACCTTGCCGGCCTCCATCGCCGCCGTCAGCGCCGCGGCATTGGTGACCTCGCGGCCATGGCCGCTCTCCTGGTAGGCGATGTCGACGGCTTTCAGCGCATTCGGCAGCTTCAGTTCCGAGATCGCGCCGATCTCGATGCCCGGCATGTGCGCCACGCGCGTCACGATATCGGTGCCCATCTCGCCCGAACCGATCAGCCCGATGCGGATCGGCCGCCCGGCATCCGCCCGCGCCTGCATGTCTCGCGCCAGTCCCGTCAGTGCAACATTGCTCGCCATAACGCCTCCCTCAGCGGTCCCCGCCGGCTTGTGCGGAGCCTTTCAAATTACAATCATCGAATATTGAACATTTGTATTTTAGTCAAGACCTATGTGCATTATAAGAGCAGTAAAGATCGATCATTAAGATGCCCGGAAGGGCCAACAACGAGGATGGAAATGCCGCAGAACCAATTCGAACTGGTGATCTTTGATTGCGATGGCGTGCTTGTGGACAGCGAACCGCTCGCGGCGCTCGCCTATCGCAATATCTATGGCCAGCAGGGCCTCTCGCTGCCGGATGGCACGATCGCGCAATGCATCGGCCTGAAACAGGCCGACATCATCGCCCGCGTCGCTGAACTCACGGGTTTGCAGCTTGCGGACGGAGCGGAGACCGGTCTCTGGCCGGAGACGAAGCGCATCTTCGCAGAGTCGCTGCAGCCGACACCGGGAATCGTCTCATTTTTGGAAGGCCTCGAAACGGCGCACTGCGTTGCCTCCGGCTCGTCGCTCGAACGCATCCGCTTCAGCCTCGAAATCACCGGGCTAGCACGCTTTTTCGGCGATGCCGTCTACAGCTCGTTCATGGTCAAGCGCGGCAAGCCTGCGCCCGACCTTTTCTTCCTTGCCGCCGAAAAGATGCAGGCCGACCCAACCAAATGTGTGGTCGTCGAGGATTCGCCCTTTGGCGTCGAGGGTGCGGTTGCGGCCGGCATGACCGCGATCGGCTATACCGGGGGCACCCACACCCATGAGGATCACGCCCCCGCGCTTATCGCAAAGGGCGCTTCGGCCGTGTTTTCCGACTGGAACGCTATCGGCGCGTGGATGTCTAATCGTTGAAGCGGCGTCCCTCACGTTCGGGGTCGCGCGCAATTTCCAGTTCCTCCTCGTCATCAGGCAGCGCTTCGTCGCTGTTCTGATAGGGATTGTCGTCATCTTCCTCCGATACCTCGCCGGCATCTTCCGGCTCGACCTGACGTTCGCCGAGGATGGAGAGTTCGTCATCCGCGATGACATCGTCGTCGACGATCTCGTCCCGGTCGAACGACTGCGGGCCGGACGTTTCGGTCTCGGGCGATTCGTTCCTGCGGGGCTTTTGCTTGGGCTCTGTCCAGTTCATCGTCAAAACTCCTCTGACATTTGCTTGGTAACGTTCAGGATGCCGTTTGGATGCACAAAACCTATCCTGTTCAAAAGTTTTGTCTTTTGCCCTAATCCACCCATAATCACCTGCGACGCAGCAACGTCACTTCATCTGGGGAGTTATCCATGACATCGAAAATCCTGACGCTGGCCCTTGCAGTAACCACCATGGTCGCGGTGCCTATGGCTGCCTATGCCGAGGACGCGCCGCGCCCGCGTATCACGGTCACAGGTGAAGGCGAAGCCGCTGCTGCGCCCGACACCGCGATCCTTTCGCTGGTCGTCATGCAGGAAAAGCCAACAGCCCGCGAGGCGCTGACCGCCAACAATGAAGCCATGGCGAAGGTACTCGACGCCATGAAAAAGGCCGGGATAGCCGAACGCGATCTGCAGACCTCCGGCTTTAGCATCGACCCGCGCTATGTGTTCCCGGAAAACAACAATAACCAGCCGCCCAAACCGCCGTCGATCGTCGGCTATGCCGTGTCAAATTCCCTGACGGTGCGCGTACGCGACC
Organism: Phyllobacterium sp. CL33Tsu; assembly: GCF_900113985.1. Lineage (NCBI taxonomy): Bacteria > Pseudomonadati > Pseudomonadota > Alphaproteobacteria > Hyphomicrobiales > Phyllobacteriaceae > Phyllobacterium > Phyllobacterium sp. CL33Tsu. The sequence goes on from NZ_FORJ01000005.1 coordinate 106,353, forward strand.
TCGCGAAGGTCGGCGACATCCTCGACCAGTCGGTCACGCTCGGCGTCAATCAGGGCGGCAACATCACCTTCACCAACGACAAGCCGGACACAATTCTTGAAGAAGCGCGCAAGAACGCCGTTGCAAATGCCGTTGCGCGCGCAAAGACGCTGACTGCCGCGGCCGGCGTCGAACTTGGCCGGGTCATCGAAATCAACGAACAGAGCTTCAGTCCGCGCCCGGTTCCGATGGCGGCGCGCGGCAAGATGATGGCGATGGATGCGGCATCACCCGTTCCCGTTGCTACCGGCGAGAACACCTACAACGTCAATGTGAATATGACGTTTGAGCTTAAGAACTGAGTTCAACGTAGAGCGGAAATAAAAAAGGGTGCCGACGGGCACCCTTTTTCATTGTTATGTTACGCTTAGCGGACGACCGGGCAACCCGGCGCGCGGGCAAAGACGACTGCCGTGCGGTAGCCGCGCTTCCAGCCGGCGACGCGAACGACATTGCGGTTGACGACGACGCGGGTGTTATACAGGCCCATGCGGCTTGCCTTGCTCGCAGCCTGTCCCGGCGTGCAGGCGGGAGCCGGCCGATAGGGCGGACGGTAATAGTCGCGGCGATAATAATCGACCTTCACCAGCGGCGAAGCGCCATCCGTCATTGGTGCTGCCGTGATCGGCGCTGCTGAAGCGGCATTGACGCCGAGAATTGAACCAAGGGCGATGGTCGCGGTAACAGCCAACGTTTTGAATGAAACAGCCATTTGGCGTTCTCCTGTTTTTGTGTCCGGGATGGGGGGAATTTCCAAGCTTACTGGAATCCGGACAGGAGCGCTTTGTTCCACATTCGATCTGAACAATTCCTCAACGGAGCATTCACATTCGGTTTATCTCAGTCGGATTCTTCGAGCGTCATCATGTGATCGAAATAATCCTCGTCGCTCTTCATTTCATGATCGTAGGCGGTGACCTTGCCGCGCACTGATATCCCGGCCTCGTGCACGGTTTCCCGGCTTCCGGATACGAGCGGATGCCACCAGTAGAGGTCGCGTCCCTCGTCGATCAGGCGATAGCCGCATGTTTCCGGCAGCCAGTCGACGGTGCGCACGATTTCGGGGGTCAGGAAAACGCAGTCGGGGACTTTGGCCTTGCGGTGTACGTAATCCGAACATTGGCAGGTGCCGGCATCGAGCAAGGTACAGGCGACGGTAGTGAAATAAATCTCTTCGGTGTCTTCGTCTTCGAGCTTGTGCAGGCAACAGCGGCCGCAGCCGTCGCACAGGCTTTCCCATTCGGAGCGGCTGAGCTCATCGAGGATCTTTGTCTTCCAGAAGGGTTCAGAGGGCATGCGCTGAAATACATCGCCAGCCGGGCCACGTCCATTCTTAAAACATGAATGCCAGATGAACGGCGCCTTCATGGGGGATACAGGCGCAAGCTGCAAACGTGGGTTCGATCAGTTCGGTCAACGTCGGACCGGCGCATTGCCACGGGCAATGAAAACTGAAACGAAGATCGCAATGGTCAAGCCGTTGCCACAAACCGGAACAAGGTTGCGATCGCGAACTTTTGACGTGTTTCAACAAGAAGGAACGCGAGACAGGGATGACAATGAAACGTACAGCGCTCTTTTTTGCTTCAACAGCAATTCTCTTTTCCTCGCCTTACGCCATGGCGGAACAGCCGCCGCTCAACCGCCCCTATATTTCCTCCAACTCCAACATGCCGGTGGTGGTGGCGCAGGCCGAACAGCCCGCGCCCGCACAGGAGGACCCGGCACAGGAGGAATTGAAGCGCAAGGCGGCGCAACAGGCTGAAGAGCAGGCCAAGCAACAGGCAGAAGAACAAGCCAAGCAGCAAGCCGAAGAAGCCAAGCGGGCTGCACAAGCGGAAGCCGAAAAGGCCGCCGAGCAGCAGAAAGCCATTGAAGAGGAGGCAAACCGAAAGGCTGCGGAAGCCGCGAAGGCTGCAGAGGCTGAAGCTGCCAAGCAGGCGCAGGAAGCCAAGCGCGCCGCTGAAGCCGAGGCGAACAAGGCCGCCGAACAGCAAAAAGCCATAGAAGAAGAAGCAAAGCGCAAGGCGGCCGAAGAAGCGAAGGCCTCGAAGGCCGCCGCGGAACAGGCGGCAGAGGACGCAGCGAAGGCCAAGCGCGACGCCGAGGCTGAGGCCAACAAGGCAGCCGAGCAGCAAAAAGCCATAGAAGAAGAAGCGCGAAAGAAAGCCGCCGCCGAAGCCGATGCGGCAAAGGCTGCTGAAGGCGAAACCGCAAAGCAGGCCGAACAGGCAAAGAAGGCAGCCGAGCAGGAAGCTGCAAAGGCGGCAGAAGCCCAGAAGGCCGCCGAAGAAGAAGCGCGCAAGAACGCCGAAGGCACGCAGAAGGCTGCCGACAAACAGGCCGAACAAGCAGCGGAAGACGCCAAGAAGGCTGCTGATGAAGCAGCCAAACAGGCCGCGCCCGCAACCGAGGCACCCGCAACGGCCGAGCAGCCCGCGACGCCCAATCAACCCGCGGCTGAAACTGCGCCCGCCAAGCCGGCTGACGCCGCGAGCGGCCAGCCGGCAGCACCAGCGCCTGCCGAAGCCGCGAAGCCGGCACCGCAGGAAGCCTCACCCCTCCCGGCCAATGCCGCGCCGGTGCTTGACAGCGACAAGCCCGCTCCAGCGGCGGATGCAAAACAGAAGGGCGGCAAGCGCGGCAACAAGGCCGAGCAGGCCGGCCAGCCTCCAGCACCAGCCGAGCAACCGGTCGCCCAGCAACCAGCGGCACCCGCCGGACCGCCGCCGAAAACCGATGCCGACGTGCAGCAGACGATCGCACCCGTCAAGATCGAGCCCGTGCTCGTCGAAAAGGGCACCCGCACCAAGCAGGCGCGGCGCGACGAGCGGCCGGGCGATGTGCAGGTCATCAAGCAATATGACAACCGCGCCATAGTCGAGGTCGACAACAATATCTTCGTTGAAAGCTCCGACCGCCCGCGCATGAGCCGTAACGCCCAGGACGTCTATTATGAAGACCTGCCGCGCCGCCGCACCCGCGAAACCATTGTCCGGGAAAATGGCGTGCAGATCGTTACGATCCGCAACCGCTACGGCGATGTCATCCAGCGCTCGCGTATTACCCCGGATGGTCGCGAAGTGCTGCTGACCTACGCTCCGGATTATGACCGGGAGGAGCGTGTTAACTGGCGCGACCCCGGCGACGACCTGCCGCCGCTGCGCCTCGACATTCCGGTGCGCGACTACATCCTCGATGCCGAAGAGGCGCCGGAAGAAGAAGTCTATGACTTCTTTGCCCGCCCGCCGGTCGAGCGCGTCGAACGCATCTATTCGGTCGATGAGGTCAAGCGCTCGGCGCGCATCCGCGACAAGGTGCGCCGCGTCGATCTCGACACGATCACCTTCGCCTTCGGGTCGGCCGAGATCGGGGAAGACCAGATCACGCGCCTGGATAGCGTCGCCAAGGCAATGGCGCAGACCTTGAAGAAGAACCCGGCCGAGACCTTCCTGATCGAGGGCCATACAGATGCGGTGGGTTCGGACCAGGCAAACCTCGTTCTTTCCGACAAGCGCGCCGAATCGGTGGCGCAGGCGCTCACCAACGTCTTCGACATTCCGCCGGAGAACATGGCAACGCAGGGCTATGGCGAGCGCTACCTGAAGATCAGGACGGAATCGCCCGAGCAGCAGAACCGACGGGTTGCGATTCGCCGCATCACGCCGCTTGTCGCACCGGTCGCCAGCAACAATTGATTGCAAGGAGACCGTTAAAGCAAAAAAACCCGGGCGATTGCCCGGGTTTTTTGTCGCTGCGGGTTGAGTTCGCAACATCGATTGCTATGTGTTGGCTGAACCCCTGGAGCATTTATTGGCTGAGCCCAGTTCGAGAAATTGGACCCACACTATGAAACGCATTGAAATACTTGTCGAAAATATCATTCTCGCCTCGCGTTGGCTGCTGGTGGTTTTTTACCTTGGCCTCGCTCTCGCGCTCGCAATCTATGCATTTTCGTTCGCCGGTAAGCTGATCGATTTCGTAGCCAAGGTCACCGTACTCGACGAGACCGACACAATCCTCAAAATGCTTGGCCTGATCGATGCCGCGCTGGTCGCGAGCCTCGTCGTCATGGTTATCATCTCTGGCTATGAGAACTTCGTGAGCCGCTTCGACCAGGCGGACGAGGTGCACTGGCTCGGCACGATAGACGCCGGATCGCTGAAGATCAAGGTTGCCTCGACCATCGTTGCCATCTCGTCGATCCACCTGCTCCAGGTCTTTCTGAACCTGACGCAGTTCTCAACCTCGCAACTGACCTGGTTTACGCTGATCCACCTGACTTTCGTGTTCTCCGCGCTGTTTCTTGCCTATATCGACAAGCTCATGGTGAAGGACAAGGGCGAGAAGAAGTCCGACGAGCCTTCGCTTTAGCCCAACAGCTTCCGCTAACACCCCAAAAACAAAACGGGATGGGTTTGCACCCATCCCGTTTGCATTTCTAACAGCTTTATACGCGGCTCAGCTGTCCAGGAACGAACGCAGCTTGCGCGAACGGCTCGGATGCTTGAGCTTGCGCAGCGCCTTTGCCTCGATCTGGCGGATACGCTCGCGCGTTACCGAGAACTGCTGGCCGACTTCTTCCAGCGTATGGTCAGTGTTCATGCCGATGCCGAAGCGCATACGCAGCACGCGTTCCTCACGCGGCGTAAGCGAAGCGAGAACCCGCGTCGTCGTATCGCGAAGGTTGGCTTGAATGGCGGCGTCGATCGGCAGGAGCGCATTCTTGTCCTCGATGAAATCGCCGAGATGCGAATCCTCTTCATCGCCCACAGGCGTTTCGAGCGAGATCGGCTCCTTGGCGATCTTCAGCACCTTGCGCACCTTTTCCAGCGGCATGGCAAGCTTTTCGGCAAGCTCTTCCGGCGTCGGCTCGCGGCCGATCTCATGCAGCATCTGGCGCGACGTGCGAACGATCTTGTTGATCGTCTCGATCATATGCACCGGAATGCGGATCGTGCGGGCCTGATCGGCGATCGAGCGGGTGATCGCCTGACGGATCCACCAGGTCGCATAGGTCGAGAACTTGTAGCCGCGGCGATACTCGAACTTGTCGACCGCCTTCATCAGGCCGATATTGCCTTCCTGGATCAGGTCAAGGAACTGCAGGCCGCGATTGGTGTATTTCTTGGCGATCGAAATGACGAGACGCAGATTGGCCTCGACCATTTCCTTCTTGGCCAGAGCGGCCTCGCGTTCGCCCTTCTGCACCTGATTGACGATGCGGCGGAATTCCGAGATCGAAATGGCGGTTTCCTGCGCCATGTTCTGGATTTCCGTGCGAAGGTTCTTGATCGTGTCCTTCTCGTTCTTGGTGAACTCTTTCCAGCCACGGGTCGTCAGGTTCGAAACGGCCTTCAACCAGTTCGGATCGAGCTCGTTGCCCTGATACTCTTTCAGGAAATCCTCGCGACGCACGCCATAGGATTCGGCAAGGCGCAGCAGGCGCCCTTCGTTTTGCACCAGGCGCTTGTTGATGTCGTAAAGCTGGGCAACCAGAGCCTCGATACGGTTCTGATTGAGCGAAAGCGACTTCACCGCCTTGATCAGCTGGTCCTTGAGCTCCTTGTAACGACGCTCCTGGCTCGGCGAAAGCGAACCCGAGGCGGCAAGGCGGTTCTCGACCTGCTGGTCCTGCAGCTTGCGCAGCTTCTTGTATGTATCGGCGATGACATCGAGCGTTTCCATGACCTGCGGGCGCAGTTCGGCTTCCATCGCGGCAAGCGACAGATTGGCCTCGTCATCCTCGTCGTCTTCTTCCTCGACCGGAGCGTCGCCACCGACATTGGTAATGTCGTCATCGTCGCGCGAGCGGCGCGACTTGTCGTTGCCGCCTGCGGGCCGTTCTTCTTCAACGCGTTCGATGACCGGAGCCTGCTTGGCTTCCGGACCGGCATAGGTCGTTTCAAGATCGATGATTTCGCGTAGCAGAATCTTCGACTCGTTGAGATCCTCACGCCAGATGATGATCGCCTGGAAGGTCAACGGGCTCTCGCAAAGGCCGGAGATCATCGTCTCGCGGCCCGCTTCGATGCGCTTCGCGATGGCGATTTCGCCTTCACGCGACAGAAGCTCGACCGTGCCCATCTCGCGCAGATACATGCGGACGGGATCGTCGGTGCGGTCTGTCGGTTCCTTCTTGGTCGTCGTCGGAGCTACGGCGGTGCCGGTCGCATCGGCAAGCTCACGGGCATCGCTCTCTTCATCGGCGCTGCTGTCGGCTTCCTCGGCGTCTGCGTCCTGCTCGTCATCCTCCACGACATTGATGCCCATGTCGCTGAGCATCGCCATCGTGTCTTCGATCTGCTCGGAAGTGACCTCTTCGGATGGGAGAACTGCATTGAGTTCGTCCATCGTCACATAGCCGCGCTTCTTGGCGAGCTTGATCATCTTCTTGACAGCGTCATCGGAAAGGTCGAGAAGCGGACCGTCCGGCGCGCCCTCGCGCTCGACTTCTACTTCCTCGTTTTCCTTTGCCTTCGTTGCCATATTCTATATCTCCAAGCGGCCTTCGCCTTGTTCATGCATGGTGGAACGGTGCGGCGGCACCCCGGTTCCCCTGCACCATCAAGCTATTGAATGTTCGAGTAGTCGAAATCCTGTTAATGTCGGATTAACCTTGTTATCCCGGTGATGGCGAGCACATTGGATATTTGCCGCATTTGCAGGATTTTCTGCTGGACCCGCAAACATCAACGCAATATCTACAATTCCGCGCAATCTGATTCCGTCATTATTGACCCACGTCAACCCCGACTCAACTGATTCGCGGTAAAAAAGCGAATCAATTCGGTCAAAACCCCTTGCCCGACCGTCCCGAGGGTATTCCGAACCCTTCGATCAGTGCTTCGGTTGCCTGCGCACTTCGGATGGCATTCTGAATATCGAGCAGCCGGTTGAGATTTTCGTCGGTGGCTTCCGTAGCCAATGCAGTTTCAGCGACTTTCAGCTCCTTATGTAGGGTGCTGGCGCGCTGATGCAAGTGAATGGCCTGTCTTAAAGCTTCAAGCGCGTCTTCTTCCGCCGCCTCCGCCGTCGCCGTCCACATGCGGGCGCGCCTTACCAGCGCTTCCAGCGCCTCGATCAGCGCGCCGTGGCCGGTCTCGGTCATCGCCTTGCGCATTTCACGTCCGTCCGCCACGTGATGTTCGGCCATGGCGTTCAGCATCGCGGTATGGAAGCACTTCAGATCGGAATGGGTGAATTCAAGCCGCACGATCGTCTCGAAATCATCCTCAATAAGCCGGGGATGGTTGAACAATGTCATAAGGATTGCGGTCTCGCGCAGGGGAAGCGTAGCGGAGCTTGTCTTGACGAGAACCGAGCGCGCCAAACTTTCCGATACGGCGAGCCGCCCATTGGGAGCCCCTCGCCCCCGCTGGCCATAACCGGCCTGCGGGCCAAAGCTGTTGCGGTTGCTTCCCGGCTGTCCGGCCCCGCGACGCTCATTGCCTCGCGTATTGGCGCTGAAAAACTGCTGGATCCGGTCGCGAACGTCCTGGGCATAATGGCGGCGCACATTCTCGTCACCGATAAGGCTCGTCATCTGCTTCAGCCGCGCCTCGAGTTCGGCGCGCCGTTCGGGCGTGTCGAATATGCCGCCGCTCGTTTCGCGCGCCCACAGCATGTCCGCGAGCGGACGTGCATCATCGAGCACGGCCTGGAATGCCTGCGGGCCGGACGCCTTGACGAGATCATCCGGGTCCTTGCCCTCCGGCAGCACTGCAAAGCGCAGTGAGCGTCCAGGCTTCAACGCCGGCAAGGCGAGATCGATCGCCCGGTGCGCTGCCTTGATACCGGCATTGTCGCCGTCAAAGCAGAGGACAGGCTCGGGCGACATGCGCCAGAGAAGATCGAGCTGATCCTCGGTCAAGGCCGTGCCGAGCGGCGCGACCGCCTGGGCAAAGCCAGCCTGCGCCAGCGCAATAACATCCATATAGCCTTCGACGGCAATCACGGCTTTTGCCGGTTGCCCGCCTTGCGGCTGCGCCGCCTTGCGAGCGCGCAGCGCATTGAACAGGACCTTGCCCTTGTGGAAAAGCTCGGTTTCGTTGGAGTTCATGTATTTGGCAATGGCGTTCGGCGTCAGCGCCCGCCCACCAAAGGCAATGATCCGGCCACGCAGATCCTCGATCGGGAACATGATGCGGTCGCGAAACCGGTCGAACGAGACCGGCTTGTCGTCGCCATAGACGACGAGGCCGCAGGCCTCGATCTGCTCCTTCGTCGCCCCCTTCAGTGCGAGATGTTCTTTCAGCGCATTGCGGCTTTCCGGCGCGTAACCAAGGCGGTAGGCATGCTGCGTTGCCGCGCTCAAGCCCCGATCGCGCAGATAGGCGCGCGCCTTGGCACCGCTTGCTGCCTGCAACCGCTCCTCGAAGAATTGGGTCGCCATTTCCATGACGTCATAGAGAGTCGCGCGTTTTGCCTCGCGAATCTCTGATTCAACGTCGCGCGCGGGCATCGGAATGCCCGCCATGTCGGCGACACGCTGCACGGCCTCCGGAAAGCTCAACCCCTCGAGTTCCGTCAGAAAGCGGAAATGGTCGCCGGTCACCCCACAGCCAAAGCAATGGTAGCGGCCCTTGCGGTCCTCGCAATGAAAGCTCGGCGACTTCTCGCCATGGAACGGGCAGCAGGCCCAGAAATCGCCCTTCGGCGCATTGGTCTTCTTGCGATCGAACGAAACCCGCGTGCCGATCACGCTGGAAATCGGTACGCGTTCCCTGATCTCATCGAGAAAGGATGGCGAAAATCGCATGCTGCTCTTCGTTCGTCAGATTGTAAGCAAGGTCGGATCGCTGCGAACCCGATGTGCAGACCATACTGCAACAAATAAGGTTTGGGCGGAAGGGCGGCAACCCCGTCATCCCCTGTTCATCGCGTTATGATGATTCGGTTTGAACTTTACGATTTTGCGTAGCCGGCAAAACTTCTGCCGGGGCGACACAAATCTGTCATCAAACTGATAAATTATGCCAAATGCGACATGATTTTTCTTAGCCGGAACATATTTTTTTCGCTTTTAGCGCGATATGTTATCTTAACAATCGGCTGCTAGATTCTTCTGGCTGCTATACCGCAATCTCCAACACGAATGGATTGCACCAAGTGAACGGTTCCTCGGTTTTGTTGCATTTGGCGGGCGCGGTGGCGCTGCTCCTTTGGGCAACGCGCATGGTCCGCACCGGTGTCGAGCGCGCCTATGGCGAGCGCATGCGCCGCAGCCTGCGCGGCGTTTTGCACAATCCCGTGCTTGCCGTGCTTTGGGGTTTGATGTTGTCGATCGCGCTGCAATCCTCGACCGCAGTCAGCCTCCTGGTCGGTTCCTTTGTCGGGTCCGGCATTGTCAGCGGGATTGCCGGTCTGATGGCAGTGCGCGGCGCCGAGGTCGGCTCGGCGCTCGTCGTCAAGATCCTGAGCTTCGACCTGACGCTGCTGGTGCCGCTCTGCCTTGTCGCCGGCACGGTAATCTTCATGTCGACCGAGCGCAGCAACTGGCGGCAGATGGGCCGCATTCTCGTCGGTATCGGACTGCTCGTGCTGTCGCTCGAAATGACCGGGCAGGCCACCGAACCCTTGCGCAACAGCGAACTCCTGCCGGTCATCGTCAGTTACCTTAATACCGACCCGGTGACGGCTTTCCTTCTCGCGGCGCTCACGACCTGGCTTTTCCATTCGAGCATTGCAGCGGTGCTGCTCGTTGTCACCTTCGCCTCGCGCGGCCTGATCCAGCCGGAGCTTGGCATCGTCATGATCTGCGGCGTCAATCTCGGCTCGTCGTTCATCGCACCGGTCCTGACCCGCAACGCCGCGCCGAAAGCCCGCATCGTGCCGATGGGCAATCTCCTGATGCGGGGGCTCGGCTCCATCGTCATCCTGACGCTGTATCTCGCCTTCCGTCCGCCCGTTGCCGTTCTTGGCAGCACTCCGGCCGACCAGGTGATCAACGGCCACATCCTCTTCAATGTCATCATTCTTCTTGCCGGGGTGCCGCTGTCCTCGCTCGTTCTCAAGGCGACGCGGGCGGTGGTGGCGCTCAACGCACCAGCCGAGCCGCAAAAGCCCATCGACCATGTCGAACTCAGTGCGCTCGATGAAAGCGTGCTCGATACGCCAAGTCTTGCTCTTGCCAATGCAACACGCGAGACGGTCAGCGTCTGCGAAACGGTCGAGATCATGCTGCGCGGCATTATTGACCTTTACGAAAATCCCGACCAGGCACGCATCGACGAACTCTCGGCGCTCGATGACAAGGTCGACCGCAAGCACGCCGCCATCAAGCTCTATCTCGCCAAACTGACGACGCGGAAACTGTCGGATTATGAGGTGGGCAGGGCGCGCGAACTACTCGGCGCCTGCGTCAAACTCGAACAGGTCGGCGACATCATCGTGCGCAACATGCTGGCGCTCGTGCAAAAGAAGATGGACCGCAAGCTACAGTTTACCGATGAAGGCTGGCGCGAACTCAGCGATTTCCATGCAAGGGTTCTGACCAATGCGCGGATGGCGTTCAACGTCCTCGTGTCACGAGATCGCGAAACCGCGCATCAGCTGGTACTGGAAAAGGATCATCTGCGCGATGCCGAGAAGCAAACCAGCGACAGGCATTTCAACCGCTTGCGTGAAGGAACGACCCGCAGCCTCGAGACGAGTTCGATCCACCTCGATACCATCCGCGATCTCAAGCAGATCAACTCACTGCTCGCCGCAATGGCCTATCCCGTGCTCGAGGAACAGGGGCTCCTAAACACCACACGTTTGCGTGCGCTGCACAGCTGAGCAGATTTCTTTAGGCAACAGGATCAATAGTCGCGATGGACGTGCGTGTTAGAACCTATGAAGGCGCCCATGGCCGAACCGATCAATAGGCCGAGCAATATATTTCCCATCATTGCTTCGCCCACACCTGCACCCACCGACAACCCTGCCAGTATTCCGATAATTGTCGACCACCGATGTTCTTTCATTGTCGCCTCCGTTATTTGCTCAACAACGTAGATCTAGGCGGCTGGTTCCATCCGACATTAACTATCACCTTCAGTTGATCGGTGTTGTCCACCTGAGGTTGGACGCGGGGTGTCGCTTCGAAAATGGAGGGAGAATGCTTCTTCAATACTCCTGAACCGGGCAACGAATAGCCGACGAAAACATTGTTTCTGACGCGCCAGTTTCAGAAATTTGCTCGGATTATTGAAGTAATTTCAAACATTTGACTGTGTATATTTATTGATTGAGATTGCCGCCAGCATCCAACGTGGGGAGTTCGGAAATGGCAAATGTCACAGGTTCTGAGAATGTCGATGTGCTCAAGGGCACGACCGACGAGGACACCATGTCCGGCCTTGCCGGCAATGACCGGCTGATCGGCAGCGCCGGTGAAGACCGCATTGATGGCGGCGAAGGACGCGACACAGTCGATTATCGGGGCTCGGAGACTGGCATCCATGTCGACCTTGAGATCGAACGGCAGGCCGTAACGCCGGGGCTCAGCTATTCCAGCGGCGATACGCTGGTCGATATCGAGAATGTCATGGGCTCGGCCCATGATGACTCCATCACCGGCAATGCGAAGGACAACGTTTTCACCGGGGGCGCAGGAGCCGACCGCCTTTTCGACAATTCCACCACCGACCATGATCGGGCTAGCTATACGACATCGTCCGAAGCTGTGGATGTCGACCTGCGCCGCACGGGCCAGCAGTTCGGCGGCGATGCCGAAGGCGACCGCCTGCACGGCATCGAGAATCTCAGCGGCTCGGCCTTCAACGATCGTTTGATCGGCGATGCCGGCAATAATGTGATCAATGGCGGCGACGGTGCCGATTTCATGGATGGCGGCTCCGGCACCGAGGACATCGCCGAATATACCGGCTCCAAGGCCGGCATCGATGTCGACCTAAACCGCATCGTCCAGCACGGCGGAGCAGCCGAGGGCGACCAGCTCATCGGCTTCGAAGGCGTTTATGGTTCGAAGTACGACGACCACATTGTCGGTGATGCGGGCGACAACTTCCTGACCGGCAATGCCGGTAATGACACCATTGTCGGCGGGGGCGGTTTCGACCGCATCAATGCTGGCGAAGGCAACGATACCATCGAAATAAGCAGTTTGTCGAAGGTCTCCGGCGGCGCCGGCTTCGACACCCTCATCGTCAACGTGACCGATTACGATCGCTACGAGAGCCAAAGCGACGGTTTCAAGGCCGTTTACCAGGCGTGGAACCACGGCGATATCCAGCTTTCAACTTCCGAATACCCCTATGCGTATCCTTCACACACGAAGTACGCGACGGGCATAGAGCGTCTCGAATTCTACGGCAGCAAGCACGGGGATCTAGCGGTCGGCACCGACAATGACGACAAGCTCATCGGCAATGACGGCGACGATCTTCTGGTAGGCGGTCGAGGCGCCGATCATCTCGAGGGTGGCGCTGGCAACGATACTCTCTATGCGGGCGTACAGGGCCTGCAGAACGACATTCCCAACGCCGGAGACTATCTCGATGGCGGGAGCGGCGATGACATTCTCAATGCAGGCAATTCATTTGCGTTCATCGACGGTGGTGAAGGCGACGACCTTCTGCGGCTCACGGTCACCGAGCGGGATGGCGGATACATTGACGTGCGCACTACGGGACTGCAGGGCCAGCACATCTTCAACGTCGAGCATTTCGAGCTCTATGGCGCCCAGGGCGACGACGTTTTGATCGGCGGACGCCATGCGGATCTTCTGGAAGGCGGCGACGGCAATGATCTGCTGCGCGCCGGCTTCAGCAACGATACGCTGCATGGCGGCAATGGCGACGACATGCTCTATGGGGAAGACGGCAATGATGAACTCACCGGCGGGACCGGTGATGATGTATTGTCGGGCGGAGCCGGCGGGGATTATTTCATCTTCAACAGCATCGGCGGACAGGGCCATGATGTCATCACTGACTTCAATGGAGCCGAGGGCGACATTATCATCGTCCAGCGCGACCTCATTTCGACTTTGCATTCCTTCGAGGACTTCATGCACGCCGCCACCCAGACGGAGAACGGCGTGCTCGTCGATCTAGACGGCGACGGCGCGTCGACATCGAGCATCCTCATTGCCAATGCCTCACTTGAAGATTTGACGCCGGACAACGTCCACGTCTGACGAAACCTTACCTTGAAATCAACGAGGGCGCCCGACGGCGCCCTTGCGTTACGCTACATCAACCCTGCGCAGCGACATTCGCCCGTCGTCTTCGACAACCACGTCGAGATGCCGATAATCGAACACCACGGCATGCGCGGTCTCGAGCGCATGCTTGTGGGTTGCCGTGATGACAAGCACATCCGCACCGGCTGCATCGCCGGCCAGGATGCCGGGCACCGCATCCTCGAAGACGAGACAATCGCCGATATCGACGCCGAGCTTTTTTGCTGCGAGCAGATAGCAATCCGGATTGGGCTTGCCGATTGCGACATCTTCTGCGGCCACCATCGTCTGCGGAAGCGGAACACCCGCCGCCGCAAGACGCCGCCTGGCAAGATCGAGCGGCGCCGACGTGACGATGGCCCATTGGGCCTGCGGCAGCTTGTCAAGAAATTCAACGGCGCCCTTGAGCGCGAAGATGCCGCCAACGTCGTCCATCTCGGCCCGCGTGATCTTCAACGCTTCGGCTGCCGGGTCGACGCCCGGCAGGCCGAGCCGGCGCACCGTATCGACGGCGCGCGCGCCATGCATCGTCGGCAGGAACGTGCGGACGTCAATCCCATGACCTTCGGCCCACTTCGCCCAGACCCGTTCGGCGGCGAGCGTCGAACTGATGAGGGTGCCATCCATGTCGAACAGGAAAGCGGAATAACTCTTTTCGAACACGGCTGTTGCTGGCACTCTGCACGTCCTTTCAACTGCAATCATTTTGCCTGAGTTGTAGTGCATTTCCGTCATTGATTGCCAGTCCACGATCAGGTCTCAGTGAATAGGGGAGCACGTCCATGCCTAACGTCGAGCAAGTGAAGCGGGGTTTGCAGGAAGCCGAACTCAGGCTCCTGCATCATCTGCGTGCAGTTCGCCGTGAACATCGCAAGGAGAAGCCGGCCGATCGCGCGCAACTGACCCCGGGGCAGAAGATCGCCGACACGGTCGCCGCGACCATGGGTTCCTGGACGTTCATCATCATCCAGACGACGATCCTGTTCTTCTGGATCATCCTCAACATCACGGCATATGTGCGCAATTGGGACCCCTACCCCTTCATCCTGCTTAATCTTGCTCTCTCGTTTCAGGCAGCCTATGCGGCGCCATTCATCATGATGAGCCAGAACCGGCAGCAGGATATCGACCGCAAGGAAGCAGAGAACGACTACAAGATAAATATCAAGGCGGAACTCGAGATCGAGCTGCTGCACGAGAAGATCGAACTCCTGCACCAGAAGATCGACCAGATGCGCGAAAAGGAAGTTGTGACCCTTGCCGAGACCGTGCAGGAACTGGCCAAGTCACAGGATACGGCGGACAAATCGGAATGAGGCAGAAACGAAAAGGACCGCTGCGGGAGGAGGTGCAGCGGTCCTGATTGTAAATGTACCGCGGGAGGAGGTGCAGTACATTCCAGGTTGGGGTTTCTGGGAGGAGAAGAACCCAACGGTTTGAAGATAGTGTTCACCCTCGGATATTGCAATGCACAAAATTGCATGCGAGCCATGCAATCTGGAGCGTTGACCTTGATCCGCCACCGGGCAGCAAATGCGGATCACGTCGATGGATTCGATTTAAATTCTTGACACGGCTTTGCGTCTATCTAGCGGCCGCGCCGGCAACCGTTACAGTGCCACGTTGCCTAAACCTCTGATTACGGAACGATTTATTCCATGACGAACATCACGACAATCGCTTCCACCATGACGGCGGCTTTCCTTGGCTCCTTCGTCGAGGTCGTCGAAGCCTTCACGATCATTCTCGCCGTAGGCGTATCGCGCAGCTGGCGGCCCGCCATAATCGGCACGGTTCTCGCGCTCGTCGTCCTTGCTTTGATCGTCATAATCCTCGGGCCGCTCCTTGGCCTGATTCCGGTGGAACTGCTGCAGTTCGTCATCGGCACGCTGCTGATCCTGTTCGGCATGCGCTGGCTGCGCAAGGCGATCCTGCGCGCGTCGGGATTCATTGCCCTGCATGACGAGACGGAAGCTTTTGCAAAGGAAACCGACTTGCTCAAGCGTCAGGCCGCCGAGCGCCGCGCTGACTTCATCGCCGGCACGGCGGCGTTCAAGGCCGTCCTGCTCGAAGGCATCGAAGTGATCTTCATCGTCATTGCCGTCGGCGCCGGACGCGGGATGATCGGTTATGCGGCGCTTGGCGCTGCCGCTGCGTGCCTGCTGGTGCTCGCTATTGGCGCAGCGGTGCATAAGCCGCTGGCCCGCGTTCCGGAGAACACGCTGAAATTCGTCGTCGGCCTGCTGCTGACCGCCTTCGGCGTTTATTGGACCGGAGAAGGCCTTGGCGCGCATTGGCCGGGAGCCGATCTTTCGCTCATCGCCATCTTCGTCGTTCTTGCACTATTCTCGCTGATGGCAGTGCGTCTGCTGCGCAGCTATAACGAAGGTCAGGTAAAGGCAGTATTCCGATGAGCTTTCTCGCCTCCGCGTCGAAGGAATTGATCGGCATGTTCATCGACGACGGCGCACTGGCGCTGCTGTCGATCCTGCTGATCGCTATTATAGCTGCAGCCGTGGAATTTGCGGGGCTGCCGGGTCTGACTGGCGGGCTGTTGCTGCTTGCCGGATGCATTCTCATTCTGGCAGAAAGCATCTGGCGCGCCGCGAGAGGGAAGCGGCCGTCAGACACTTGATGGCATGACTACAACCTGTGGCACTTGTGGGAGGCCACCATGGGATCTGATGCGATGCGGGACGTTTCAGCAGCGGGCGATTCGTGGCCCGTCGTGGTCGGTGCGATCGCCGCGCAGGTAATCGGCGGACTGGTACCGCAAATGGCACCCTTCCTCGTCAGCGGGATGATGGACGGACTTTCGCTTTCAGAGCGCGACGCAGGCTTTGTCGCCTTCGTGGAGTTCGTAACCCTTGCTGCCACTGCGATCCTGATTGCGCCTGTTCTGCCCCGGTTTTCCTATAGGAGCGTCTGCCTCGCCGCCGTTGCTTTGACACTGTTGGCGCAAGGAGCGTCAATCTTTAGCACTTCTCTCGGATCGCTCGCATTTCTTCGCGGCTTCGCGGGGGTCGGGGAAGGCGCAATCTACGCTGTGTCGCTTTCCATTGTCGCTTCACGCTGCAGAAACCCGGATAAGGTCTACGGCTATTTTCAGGTCGTCTGGGCCCTTGGAAGCGTTGGGCTCTTCGCTATTGGCGGCCAACTCACGGCCACATTCGCACATCGGGGCATTTTTGCATTTATCGCGGGGGTCACTCTCGCACTCTCCCCGCTACTACTCCTCATTCCGAACGACCGCGCCCGAAACGTCCACCGATCTGCGGCTTTGGTGGTGGCGGCCCCACCTTTGATCGGCGTCATGACGTTTGCGGCGATCATGCTTTATCTGGCTGCTTCCGCTGCGGTCTACACCTTCAGCGCGCCTCTCGGCGAGCGCGCCGGCCTTGACACATCGCAAGTGAGCTATGCGCTGACCATCGCATCCTTAATCGGACTTCTGGGCGCTGGTGCCGCCACCGTCCTCAACTTGCGCTGGGGCCGGGCAATCCCGATCACTGGGTTCTGTGTCGGTTTCGTCCTCATTACAATTGCGCTCTGCTTCTCGCAAAGCGCGATTGTCTATCTGGTCGCCCTCATCGCGTCGGTGGTGATCTACTATTTTTCGATCCCCTATCTTTTTGGTCTTTCAGCGGCACTTGACCGCAGCGGACGTTGGGCAGCAGCGGCGGGTTCGGCCTATCTTCTTGGCTTCGCAGCAGGCCCCCTGCTCGCTGGTGCGACGATTACGGCCGCGGGCTATGCCGGACTCGCCGCGGCTTGCGTGGCAATCACCGCCGGGGCATGGGCGCTGGCGATGGCGGTCAATCGCCGCCTTCGCGAAACGACTGGTACTGGAACGACTGAAGCTCCGGCTTGAAACTGCCGTGCAGGTTCGAGCGCACGCGCTGCCGAAGCCGCCGCCGCATTGTTCAAAATGCCATGGCCGGTCGATGCGAGATTGCGAGGCGGCCAGCATCCGCAATTTTGGCAGGACAGGGCTGAGCTTCCACAGAATTGCGCACGCCTTCAGGCAGCGCCTCCCAGACGTGAACGAGTTCGCCGACTGATGTGAGCTTCATCTTACGCATGACGTTGCAGCGGTGAAGCTTTACGGTGATTTCGCTGATGCCAAGGCAGAATGCGATCTGTTTGTTCAGACGGCCAATCGCGACCTCCTGCATCACCTGACGCTCGCGTGGTGTGAGCAGCGCAAATTTGCTCAGGTGGTCGGTAACGATCCGCGCCTGGGCGCGCTGCTTGGCATCGCGGTCAATTCCCGCGGCTATGGCATCGAGCAACGTCTGGTCGCGTACCGGTTTGGTGAGGAAGTCTACCGCTCCGGCCTTCATCGCCTGAACGGACATCGGGATGTCGCCATGGGCGGTAAGAAAGATAATCGGCTTTTCATCGCCGCTTTCCAGGAGCCGATGCTGGAGATCGAGACCGCTCACGCCCGGCATGCGCACGTCGGCGACAATGCATCCCGGCCGATCAGAAAGCTCGGCTTCGAGGAACTCTTGCGTCGAACCGAAGCTGATTGTGTCGAGGCCCACCGACTGCATCAGTTCGTCGAGTGCTTCACGGAGCTTCGCATCGTCATCGACGAAGATAACCAATGGAGGCTCCGCGCCGCCCCAATCGCTCACGGTCTGCGATCGATCGGGTACGGTATGCCCCAGGCTTACATTTGCATGATAGCTTATGCTCATTTTGGTGTCCCCTTTCCAGTCAGTGCATCGCCGATCGCTGCAAGCAACGCTTGCCCGTCGAAAGGCTTGCGGAAGAACCAGCCATGTCTGGGCTGCATTTGCTCTGCGAGTTCGTGCCTGCCCGTAATCAGGATCACAGGCAGGTCGGGGTGTTTGTCTTTCATCAAGCGCTGCAGTTCAAAGCCATCCATACCTGGCATGCCGATATCGGTAATCAGGCAATCGATTTCATGCGCAGCGTTGCTCTCCAACAGTTTCCTGGCGGACGAAAACGCCCGCACGACATGTCCCGCGGATTCGAGGAGATCCTCGAGCGAGTCGAGCAGGCGCTGATCATCATCGACGATCGCAACTACAGACTTCTGGTTGTACATTCGCGCGAGCTTCCGGATCGTCTGGAATGAGTGACTGGGATGCGCAGCTTCTCGGCGATCCTCACCAGGTCGGCGAGCGACGCCGCTTCCATCTTGTGCATGATCTTGCTGCGGTGGATTTCGAGGGTAATCTCACTGATGCCGAGTTCCGCTGCCGCCTGCTTGTTGAGAAGGCCGCTGACAACGAGTGGCAATACTTCTCGCTCGCGCGGCGTAAGCTGCGACAGCCGGCGCATAAGCTCAGCCAGTTCGGCGCGCGTCGTACGTTGTTCACGGTCGCGCCGGATCGCCGCCCGCACTGCCGCGATCAGATCAACCTCCCCGACCGGCTTGGCAAGAAAGTCGACCGCCCCACCCTGAATGGCCCTTACCGATGACGGAATATCGCCATGGCCCGTGATAAACACGATCGGAGGATGCGCGTCACTCGATAGCTGCTTTTGAAATTCCAGGCCGTTGACGTCAGGGAGTTCGACATCGAGGATCAGGCACGCGGGAAGATCCGGCTTCGGACAGGCGAGATAATCGGCGGCGGCAGCAAAGGTCTCGGTTCGCCATCCGAGCGATTCCAGTAGTTCGCCGAGCGCCTCGCGTACGCGTGCGTCGTCATCGACCACGAAGACGATTTCATCGCGCGGGTTCATGGCGTCTCGCTCGCCGCCAACGGCAGCTTGAAGGCGACAGTCGCCCCGCGCATCTCGTTGTTGGCCATCCAGAGGCGGCCCCCGTGCGATTCGATGATAGAACGGCAGATTGCCAGCCCCATACCCATCCCATGCGGCTTGGTCGTAAAGAACGGCTCAAACACCCGCTCGGCGTCCTTGAAGCCCGTTCCGTCATCTCGAACCTCGATCCGAATGGCGTCAGGGCCATCGAAAGAGGAGAGGATTTGCAGAACATGCTGGCTGTCGGCTGCAGCTTCTATTGCTTCGACGCCGTTGCGGATCAAGTTTACGAGTACCTGCTGTATCTGGACGCGATCGAGCGCAACCGACGGCAGGTCGGGGGCAAGTTCCGTCCTGATGCGTACGTTCTTGGCCGCGGCCTCATCGACCATCAGTTGGCAGACTTCACTGGTCAACCGGTTGACATCTTCCGGCGACCTGGCATGCGGCGTTCGGCGGAAGAGCGCGCGCACACGGCTCACGACATCCGCGGCCGAATTCGCATCGCGGGTGATGCGCTCGGCCGTGATCTTGGCACGTTCGACGTTTGGAGGGGTCGCGGAAAGCCAACGATAACATGCATGGGAATTGGCGACGATGGCTGCCAGCGGCTGATTTACCTCGTGCGCGATAGACGCGGACAGTTCGGCCAGGCTCGCTGCCTGCGTCGCTTGGGCGAGCTTGTCGTATGCGCGTCGAAGCGCATCTTCCGCGTGCATTTGATCATCGATATCGTGACAGAGGCCGAACCACTGGACAATATTTCCGTCCTCATCGCGCAAAGGCTCAGCGCGACCGGACATCCAGCGATATACGCCATCCGACCGGCGCAGACGATACTTCATCGAGAAGCGCTCGCCCGTGCGCAAACAGCTCCCGAGAACGGCCTCCACCTCCCCGGCATCGTCGGGGTGGAAAATAGTATCGAACACCACCGCCAGTTGTTGCGTGTCATCCAAGTCCATCCCGAGGAAGTTCGCCATGCGTTTGTTGACGAGGGTGGTCTCTCCCTGCGGGGTCAGCCGCCAGAGATTGCTCGGGACCATGTCGACGAGCAGCGACAGTTCCCGCTCCCGATCGTGCAGCGCCTCCTGGGCCGTCACCAGGTCGTCGATGTCATGGCAAAGACCGTACCATTGAACGATGCGTCCCGTGTGGTCACGAAGCGGCTCGGCGCGGCTCGACATCCAACGATAGAGCCCGTCGGTTCGGCGCAGGCGATACTTCAAGGAAAAGGGGACGCCGGTTGCGAGACTGTGGCGGAGCGTTTCGCCAAACTCCACTGCGTCTTGTGGATGCAGCACCGTGCTTATGAGCACGTCCAGTCGGCTCATTCCGGGTTTGTCGGTATCTGGAACGTCCAGACCCAAAAAATCGGTCATGCGCCTATTGAAGAATGTCGGTTCACCCTCGGGCGTAAGGCGCCAGAGGTGACTGGGAACCATATCAACGAGCAAGGAAAGCTCGCGCTCCCGATCGCGCAGCGCCTCTTCGGCCTGCATTTGATTGGCAATTTCCATCTGCATAATCGGCTGCTCCTCCCCGACAAAGAAAACCATCGGGCCGCCTACGCTTCCTATACCATTGACTATCGATTTCAGAGCTGCCGACGTCATACGATAGTGTAATCTAGCACTACGCTTATCGCACCTCATGGAAATCCATGATTGCAGAAGGTTGTGGCGAACCAAACGTTTTCGTCCGATCCAAACGTTTTACAACAAAATGCGGGGGTTCCTCCAGAGCAAGCAGGCGCCCGTCAATGAATATGGCCGAATAAACGGCGACAAGCCGCTAGCGATCTACTGCACGAGGCCGAGATAAGTGACTGATGACGCTGTTAACTTGCCTTGGCAGATCGATGGCTCATCCCACCAGGGCGCCTCGCTAAAATCGCGTGACTTTGTGTTGCGATATGCCAATATCAACTTCGCTGGCAAACTTCGCCGCAGCGTGACACCCGATTATGTTCCCTTTCAAAACAGAAAGCCTCACCATGAATCTGGTCCCAGACAATCGCGTTCAGCAGAACCAATATTCAATGCCAAAGTTCGTACTGACAGTCGCCCTCATCATGGGGTTGGCCGGCTGCACAACGACGGAAAAGGACCTCAGCGTCGGCACTGCGGCGGGCGCGATAATCGGTGGTATCGCTGATGGCGGCAAAGGTGCGCTGATTGGCGCGGGCGTTGGCGCGCTTGGCGGCCTGCTGGTCCGCAACCTGCGCAACGGGTATTGTCAGTACCGAGACCGGAACGGCCGCATTTATACGGCGCGCTGCCGTTAGAGGGGCAACCCTTTCTAGAGACACAGGCGATGGCGGCACTGAACCGGGTTCGTGCCGCAGTAGCCGGTGCTTCTTGCTCGTAGGGCCCGGGTTCGGGGCCGGAAAAGCCGCCGTTCCGGCTACGTCGTAACAAGGCCCCCGTCGACGGCAATGACTTGCCCTGTCATCCATGTGGCGCGCGGATCGGCAAGGTGCACGATCCACATGGCCACGTCGTCCGGCACCCCGCGACGGCCGAGCGGGATTGCCTTGCGTTCCTGCTCGGTGACCGCAACGATTTCTTCAGGTGACAGATTCATGCGATCACGCAGGAAATCGGATTCCACCGGTCCTGAAGCGATGGCATTGACGCGTATCCCCTGCGGGGCGAGTTCCAGTGCCCAGCAACGGGTGAGGTGCTCGACCGCGGCCTTGCTCGATCCATAGATGGAAAGCACCGCCGCAGCCTTGCTGCCGAATGTGCTCGACATGTTGATGATCGTACCTTTGGTCTCCGCCAGGTGCGGGACTGCCGCCGCGGCAAGAAGCAGCGGTCCCGTCACATTGACGGCGAACACGCTGGAAATGGTGTCGGCATCGCTCTCGATCAGCGGCCTGATTGCACCAGCTCCGGCATTGTTGACGAGAACATCGAGGCGACCCCAGCGTCTGATGGCAGCATCGACCGTCTGATGTGCTGCTGCCGGATCGGCTGCATCCGCCACAAGGCCCTCTATGTTGGGATTTGCGGCAGTGATTTCCTGGAGAACGGCAGGGCGGCGTCCGGTAATGAGGACTTTAGCGCCCTGCGCCGCAAATTGCTTGGCTGCCGCCAAACCGATGCCGCTGCTGCCACCAGTTATGATGACAACCTTGTCGTGAAAACTTTCCATCTAACACCTTCGATTATTGGCCACCCATCATCGACTTTGATGTCGGCAGCGACGCCCGGTTGCTGCCGACGCATCGCTCAGCTTCTTATGAACGCAAGCAGATCGGCGTTGATGACGTCCGCATTGGTCGTGCACATGCCGTGGGGAAAGTCCTCGTAGACCTTCAGGGTGCCATGCTTCAAAAGCTTCACGGTCAACAGCGCCGAATCGGCAACCGGAACGATCTGGTCGTCGTCGCCATGCATCACCAGCGTCGGAACATCGATGGCCTTCAGGTCGTCGGTGAAGTCGGTTTCGGAGAAGGCTTTTATGCAGTCATATTGAGCCTTCGCCCCGCCCATCATTGCCTGCCGCCACCAGTTTGCGCGCACGGGTTCAGACAAAGTCGCCCCCTCGCGGTTGAAGCCATAGAAGGGGATGGGAAAATTCCAGTAGAAATCCGCACGGTTGGCAGCGAGTTGATGGCGCATTCCGTCGAAGACATCCAACGGGGTGCCGTTTGGGTTAGCTGCAGTTTTCACCAATATTGGTGGAACCGCGCCTATCAGGACGAGCTTTGCAACACGCCCCTTGCCATGACGGGCCACATAGTGGGCTGCCTCGCCGCCGCCGGTCGAATGGCCGACATGAATGGCATCGCGCAGATCAAGAGCCTTTGCGAGCTGAGCGAAATCATCGGCATAAGTATCCATATCATTGCCGGTCGCCGTTTGGGTCGAACGCCCGTGGCCGCGACGATCATGGGCGATGACCCGGTATCCCTTGTCCAGGAAGAAGAGCATCTGCGTATCCCAATCGTCACTGGAGAGCGGCCAACCGTGATGGAAGACGATGGGCTGCCCCGTTCCCCAATCCTTGTAAAAGATTTCTGTCCCGTCCTTGGTCTTCAGCATTCCCATTGTGTAGTTCCTTTCTGTCTGGTTCGCGGTCATAGGTGAAACCCGCTTTGCGCTGAACGCCGTCGACGGCATGGCAGCAAAGACCGTCGCGCTCGCCGCAAGCAGCAGGACGTCGCGGCGGGATGCTTCGATCGGTTCAATCGGAGTGGGTTCTTTCATGGAGTTCTCCTCGATGGATTGGGCCGGACAGGTTGGATGCTCGCCTGCCAATTCGTCAGCTGTAGGAAGAAACCGGAAAAACTCCTGCATTCATCATCCCTGTCGCGTCCGGTTGACACGGCTCGCACTTGAAAAATTAGCGGCTGAGTCGAGCTCCTGCATCCCATCCATAGGTTTGGATGGCTCATACCGAGGGTGACATTGAGCAGTTTGAAATTGAGGGGCGCGGCGGTTCGGTTAGGCGCGATCGGCCTCGATCAGCAATCGTTTGCCGAAACGGGCGACCAGGGCCGCGCGGCTCCTGGCATTGCGGGATGGTTCACCTGAACGAAAGAATAGGATCGCTCCCCATCCGGTACGATAGCGAACGCGCCTGCGAGGGTCATGATGGTCGCGCAGATCATTTTTAAGGAGGACCCGAAATGTCGCCCCGCTTCATGCCATTCAAAACTGCTCCCGAACTCATTGAAGCTCTTACCAAAGTGGAGAAGGTCCTCGCCACCGGCGGGCTCGAGCCCAGCCTGGGGGAACTCGTCAAGCTGCGCGCTTCCCAGATCAACGGCTGCGCCTACTGCATCTACATGCACGTGAGTGACGCCCGCGCGCGCGGCGAAACAGAGATGCGGTTGTTCATGCTCGATGCATGGCGCGAATCTTCGCTCTACACCGATCGCGAGCGCGCGGCCCTGGCGTGGACCGAGTCCCTGACCAGGGTTGCGAAGACCGGTGCCCCAGATGAGGATTATGCCCTTGTGAAAGACCAGTTCAATGAAGGCGAACTCACCTATCTCACGATAGCGATCGGCATGATCAACCTCTGGAATCGGCTGCAAGTTGGTGCCCGCGCCGCGCACCCCGTCCACGCTGCGACGGCGGCCTGACCATGCTTTGCAGATGCCACCCCGGACCACAGAGGGACAATCGATGAGCAATCCCGTCAAGGACAATGTTGCTGACAGTCGCTACGAGATACCGATTGCCGATGGAGCAATCGCCGCCGCCTACTACAGGATTGAGGATAACGCGGTGGTATTGATTCATACCGAAGTGCCATTCGAATATTCGGGCCAAGGCATTGCCTCGAAACTGGCCGCGGGCGTGTTCGAACTCATTCGTGCGAGCGGACGGAAAGTCGTGCTGAAGTGCCCTTTCATGGCAAGGTTTTCGGCCAATCATCCCGAATACCGTGATCTCGTTGCCGGCTGATTCCGACTGCTCCGTCACGACCTATAGTGCTGAAAAAGCCTTCGCTTCATCGCGAAGGCTTTTTCGTTGCGGTATCAGCCCAACACCGAAGCTAACGCTGGCGCGGGGTGGCTGCCTAAACTTCCGGATAGGTCGCCTAAACCCGGTGACTAGAGCGCTAGGCCCCGTGCACGATGGAATGATTTTCCCTCTCCAATCATTGTCGAAAGCGGTCAACCAATCCGAACACTCACTTTCGACAGGAGAATTGCCATGAAGATCGTTCTTATCGGCGGAACGGGACTAATCGGCTCCAAGACTGCGGCGCGCCTGCGCAGCAAGGGCCACGATGTCCTGGCCGCCTCGCCCAACACCGGCGTGAACACCATTACCGGCGAAGGGCTGGCGGAGGCCCTGGTCGGCGCTGAAGTGGTGCTCGATCTTGCAAACTCGCCCTCCTTCGAAGACAAGGCGGTCCTTGAATTTTTTCA
Source organism: Phyllobacterium sp. CL33Tsu (assembly GCF_900113985.1). Taxonomy (NCBI): domain Bacteria; kingdom Pseudomonadati; phylum Pseudomonadota; class Alphaproteobacteria; order Hyphomicrobiales; family Phyllobacteriaceae; genus Phyllobacterium; species Phyllobacterium sp. CL33Tsu. The sequence continues at coordinate 131,219 of NZ_FORJ01000005.1, forward strand.
GACGTCGGGGCGCAATCTGCTCGCAGCCGAAACCAAGGCCGGCGTAAAGCACCATATCGCCCTCTCGATCGTTGGAACGGAGCGATTGCCGGAGAACGGATACTTCAAGGCCAAGCTCGTTCAGGAGAAGCTCATCAAGGAATCTTCGATCCCTTACACGATCGTGCATTCCACGCAGTTCCTCGAGTTCCTCAAGGGTATCGCCGACACAGGAACGGTAGGTAAGGTTGCCCGGATTTCACCGGCCTATTTCCAGCCTATCGCAGCCGATGACGTTGCCGATGTGATGGCGGCCGTTGCGGTCGGAAAACCGATCAACGGCATGATCGAGATTGCGGGACCAGAGCGCGTCCGGATGAACGAACTCGTTGCCCACTACCTCAAGGAAATCAACGATCCGCGGACAGTCGAGGCCGACACCCATGCGCTCTACTTCGGGTCCGAGCTGAATGACCAGTCGCTCGTACCCGGCGACGGCGCACGGATCGGCAAGATCGGCTTCCGGGATTGGCTGCGCCAATCGCAGCTGGCGCCGGCGAAGTAGCAATTGAGCAACGGGAAGGAATTTCCCGTGATTCCTTCCAATTCCACAAGCTGAAGGGAAACCAAAATGATCAGAACCATCTTGTTATCGGCGATCATCGTCGCCGGAAATGCAGCGGGCGCCTTGGCTCACGATGCCGGCAAGGAATCGAAAGTCACGCTTGTCTACGAACATGAGCTGCCGAATGTGCCGGGCAAGAGCATGAAGGGCGTACTCGTCGAGTATGGTCCGGGCGGATCGTCCGCTGCACATACCCATCCCGATTCCGCCTTCATCTATGCAACGGTCCTTGAGGGAGCCGTCACGAGCAAGGTCAATGACGGCCCGGCAAAAATCTACAAGGCGGGCGAAAGCTTTTCGGAATATCCCGGCGACCGCCATGCTGTCAGCGAGAATGCCAGCACGACTGAACCGGCCAAGCTGCTTGCGGTATTCGTCGTCAATACCGACGAGAAGGATCTGGTGCTGCCCTACCATGAATAAACAGGTTGCCAAGGGTGAGGCATGAACATCGATCCAACCATTGCGGACATGATGTCCTCGCCAATCATCAACGCCGGCTGGGTCGCCCTGGCCGGTGTTGCTGCCACACGCGCGCTCGTGCGCCGTCATTCGATCTTGAAACTGATTGCGCAGATTGCGTTTTTCATAGCGCTGACAGGAATACTGCTCGCCAACGGCATCCTGCCCTATGACATCGATCCTGGCCGCGGCTCGGCGGTCGAGACGGTCGTTCTCGCGCTCGTCAAAATCGTTTGGTGGATGAATGTCGCATGGGCGCTTGTTGCCTTTGTCCGCTTGTTTCTCGTGCTGGAACATACGCCGCGCGAGGCACGCCTCATCCAGGATATCGTTGTCGGGCTGATCTACCTCGGCACCGCTTTGTCGATCGTCGCATTTGTATTCGGTGTGCCCGTCGGCACCTTGCTTGCAACATCCGGTATCTTTGCGATCATTCTTGGCCTTGCCCTCCAGAACACATTGAGCGATGCCTTTTCCGGAGTGGCGCTCAATCTGGGACGACCGTTCGTACTCGGCGACTGGATCATGCTCAGCGATGGGACGGAGGGTCGCGTCGTCGAAAGCAATTGGCGCGCAACCCACCTCTTGACCTCCGGCAATAATATCGCGGTTCTGCCGAACGGCTTTCTCGCCAAGCTTGGGCTGACGAATGTCAGCCACCCGAACGAGACGCACGGCATTCCATTGTCGTTGAGAATAGCGCCGACCAAACCGCCCGCCGCAGCCATCGAATGCATGGAGATGGTCCTCTTGAGCTGCAATTCGATCGTCAGGGATCCGCCTCCTCTGGTTGCCTTGCGGGGGCTCGATGCCGCAGCAATCGAGGTCGATCTGCTGTTTCGCGTATCGAGCCTGGCTTACAGTATCTCGGCCAAGAATGAATTGATTGACCTCGTCTATCGTCATACGCGATCGGCAGGACTGACCTTGGCGAGCCCAGCCTCTTCACCGAGTTTGGGAGGAGCAAGCTCCGCCATCCCTGACGCGCCAAACTCGTCTGCCGTGGAACTTCTCCAATCGACACCATTCTTCGCAGCCCTTTCCGGCGAAGAGCGACAGGCCCTGGCCGATGCGGGTTCGAGCAGGATTTACCGAAAAGATGAGATCGTCGCGCGCCAAGGGCAGACACTGGGTTCGTTAATGTTTGTCCAACGCGGAGTGCTTCTCCTCACCCGGCAGGGTCAGCACGGCGAAGACGAGATCATGCGCCTGGCTCCAGGCGACTTCTTTGGCGAGGATGCTCTGCTTCCCGGAACCGTAGAACCCGGAACCATGACCGCAATTGCGTCAACAGTAATCTTTGAGTTGGACAAGAAGCATTTGGCCCCCCTCTTCGAAGAGCGGCCTGACATGGCCGGCGATCTTGCGGCGATATTGGCGCAACGATTTGAATTGGGCCTTCGCGACGCTCATTCGACGCGGAATCGAACGCACCGCCGCTCGGTGACCGAAATGCTGAAATCCATGGAAACTGCATTCCTGGCGCCTAACGGCGGCCCCTAACGCAACTCTGAAAGGAAGCAACGATGAAAATCACGGTCATGGGAGCAAGCGGGCTCATAGGCACGCGTCTCGTCGAAAAACTTCGGCAAGCAGGCATGGAAGTGGTTGGCGCATCCCCTTCTCTCGGCGTCGACAGCGTGACGGAGGAAGGCCTCCGGGGAGCGATTAACAGCGCTGAGGTCGTCATCGATGTCACCAACACCACCTCGTTCGGCGACGATTCGGCATTGGGCTTCTTCAAGGCATCGACCCGGAACCTCCTCGCCGCGGCCGCTGATGCAGGCGTCAGCCACTACCTCGCGCTCTCCGTGGTCGGTACGCCTCGCCTGGTGGAGAGTGACTATTTCCGCGCGAAAATGGTGCAGGAAAATCTTATCAGAGCCGCACGCAGGCCCTATACCATCCTGCATTCCACACAGTTTTTCGAGTTCATCAACGGGGTGATCGAGATGAGCGCCAAGGGCGATGAGTTCCGGCTCCCCTCGGCCCTCATTCAACCGATCGCTGCCGACAATGTCGCCGCAATTCTGGCCGAACTGGCGATGGCAGCGCCGCGCAACGATACCGTGGAGATAGGCGGACCTGAACGGTTCGGTCTCGACGAAATTGCGCGTGTCCAGCTCGCCGCCGATGAAGACCGGCGCGAGGTCATCCGCGATGACAGAGCGCGCTACTATGGTGTCGAACTTAACGACGACACGCTTCTTCCGCTGAAGGGATCGCGCCTTGGCTCGCTGCGCTACGGCGACTGGCTATACCGCTCGATGGCGAATTGACGAGGCAATTCCACTTCAGCCGCTCGAAGAAGCGCTTATCGGATCGGGAGGCTCTCCGCCTCGACCTATACAAAATACAACTGGAAATTTATAACACAACCTTGTATGGGTTGTGTTATGAAGAAGCCCAGGATTGAACAACCCGCGAAAACGGCAGACGGCGGTGCTGCCGGCCGAGTGAGTCTTTATGGAGCCGCGGTTGAGTATGGCATTCACTGCATGCTCTGGCTTATCGAGCCGCGTGCGAAGCCGGTCAGCAGCCGCGATCTTGCCGAGCTGCAGGGCGTGCCGTCCGCCTTGATGTCGAGAATCATGCCCAAGCTTGAAAAGGCGGGGCTGGTCACATCGACCAGCGGCATCAGCGGGGGCTACCGGCTCGCCAAGGCGCCGCAGGACATCACGGTACTCGAGGTTGTCGATGCAATCGATGGCGGCAAGGGTGTCTTTGACTGCAGGAATATCCGCAAGAACTGCGTCTTGTTCCGCGGCAATGCCCCCGCCTGGATCACGAGTGGCGTTTGCGGGGTTCACGCCGTCATGCTGCGGGCCGAGAAAAGCATGCGCAATGAAATGAGCCGGACAAGCTTGCTGGACCTGGCAATGGGTTTCGGCGAGCTGGCCCCCGCTGATTTCGGACCAAATGTCGGTCAGTGGCTGGATGACCGCGCATCCAATCGCGAAATTGCCCGCATTTCGGCGGTCAAGGACAGTTCACGAAAGCGACGGCGCAGTACCAACGAGTGATCGTTGACGAACAACAGTTTGACTCCTTGCAACGCACTGGATGGACAAGATGAATCTTTCGACGGGGACTTTAGTGACTGCCAAACCAACTTATCCCGATCAAAATCCGATCGTCCTTGTTGTCGACGATGACGAATCGCTCCGGCTTTCGATTTGCGATCTTCTGGAATCTGTCGGTATCGAAGCCGCCGGTTTCGCCTCGACGCAGGCGCTGATGGACGCAGACCTCCTCGACCGGTCGGGCTGCATGATACTCGATGTCCGCATGCCTGGCGTCAGCGGGCTGGATTTTCAATCGCGCCTTGCCGCAAGCGGCATTTCAGCATCCATTATTTTCCTCACCGGCTACGGCGACATACCGATGACGGTGCAGGCCATGAAGGCGGGGGCGATCGAGTTCCTCACCAAGCCCGTCCGCGAACAGACGTTGCTCGACGCGGTGAACAAAGCCATCGAAATCGACAAGGAAAGACGCGCCGCGCAACTCACCAAAGACGCCAATATCGCGCTCTACGCGACGCTCACGCCGCGCGAACGGCAAGTCATGGAAGCTGTGGTGCGGGGAGCCTTGAGCAAGCAGATCGCCTTTGAGCTGAACATATCGGAAATTACCGTCAAGCTCCACCGAAGCAGCGTGATGCGCAAGATGAAAACCTCGTTCGTCACCCAACTCGTGCACGCCTGGCAGTCCATACCATCGGACATACGCAATGACTATGCGGCCTAGTCTTTGGTATGGCTGTGATGAAACCCGGACTCAGCAGATACTAAAACCGAGTTGTCACAGTAGGTTGCGCGAAAGTATTCATTTTGGCCCCAGTACCAGTTATTGCAGTCGTCGACGACGACGCAAGCGTCCGCGAGGCCCTGGCGGAATTACTCGAGGTGTTCGACTTCAAGTGCCGGGCGTTCGAAAGCCCCGAAACATTCCTGGCAGCGCATGCCCCAGGGCGGTTCGACTGCCTGATCACAGACCTTCACATGAAAGCTATAAGCGGGCTTCAATTGCAGCAGAAGCTTGCCGAGGTCGATCCCGGCTTACCCATCGTCTTCATTTCGGCACACTCGGACCCCGCAGCAAGGTCGAGGGCGCTTCACTGTGGGGCAATCGCCTTTCTGAACAAGCCGATCGACGACAATGTGCTCTATCGGCACATCATATCCGCCCTCAATCGTGGTTCGAAGGAGTAAGATCGATCACGGATGACACCGCCAGCCGGTGAATTGAAACGCAATCGACCATCGCGTCAGGAAACGGAGGTCGCAGATGGAACTCGCAGATTACGCGACCGACAGTGTCATTCGCTACGATCTCGAAGGCACAATTCATTACTGCAACCCCGCGACGACAACCCATTATGGATGGGTTGTCGCGGCCATGATCGGCCGGCATTTCCAGGATCTCATGCCGGAGCCTGACCAGGGCACCGTGCTTTGGAATCATCTGTTGAAGAACGGGCATTGGGACGGCGCGTTGCAGCGGCTCTCGCATTCGGGCGCGGTAGTCGAGGCCAATATCCGGTTGGCACTTCGCAAAGACGGTTTGGGCAATCCACTGGATGTTGTCGAATTTTCCACGGTGCAAGCCAACGCCGCCGTCTCGCTGCTTCATAGCACGGCGTTGGGAACGGCAGCCTGCTGGCAATTCAACCTGAGACGTGCCCTGCCCCTGTTTGCTCCCGTCAATGCACCGGCGAACCGGGATCCGAGCGCCGATGAATGGTGTCCAGATCGATTGGATACGCTCCTCACCGCCATCCAGATAACGGATGTCAATGACGAAGCCATACGCCTGTTCGGGTTGCCGGAAGATCGTGACCGGGTGATCGACCGGCCTGTCGCCAGCCTATGGCCCGAGCAAAGCCGGGCAGCACTTGGAGATTTGCTGACCGCCCTTGTTGCAAAGACCGATGCGGAACCGGAGATACGGGAAATTCCCGTCGTTGGCCGATTGCAGCAAGTCGTTCTGACGGGTTGGCGAGCGACCGACCCGCGGTGCCCCGATACAGTCTTCGTCCGCGTCAAAGCCGTATTGAACGCGCCAAACGCGCTGATCGAACTGGAAGCGAGCCAGAGTCGATATCGCAACCTGATCTCCTATCTGCCCATCCCGGTCTGGCAGATCGACGCCCGCGCCGCAGGGCGTATTTTCGACCGCCTGAGGGAGGGCGGCCTCGACGACATGGCTGCCTATTCAGAGGAACACCCCGATCTCGTCGATCTTACCTGCGAACTTGTGCAGGTATTCGACGTCAATGATGATGCCATGTCTCTCTTCGGGAGCAAGGAACGTTCGGACTTTACCGGTCCGGTCGGCTATCTGTTTGCGGGCACGCCCGGCGCCGCGCGGCGCGTTATGCTGGCGCATTTTTCAGGGGCGCGGAACCACGTCGAAGAACTCAAGGTGAAGACGTTCGATGGCCGAGTGATTGACGTGCTGCTGTTGGTGACCTTCCCGGTTCCCGGCGAACGGCTCGATACAACGATCATCATCATGATAGACAACACGGCGCGCCTTGAGGCGGAAGCAAAGCTGCGCAGGATCGAGGCGGATTTTTCGCACGCATCGCGGCTTTCGACCTTGGGCGAAATGACCACGTCGATCGCGCACGAGATAAAGCAGCCCCTCGCGGCAATCCTGATGAATGCCCAGACGAGCCTGCGATATCTGAGGAAAGCTGAGCCCAATCTCGAGAAGGCAGATCAACTGACGTCTCGCGTGGTCGACAGCGCCCAGCGCGCCAGCGATATTATCGGTCGGATCCAGGACATGGCGCGCAAGCGCGCCCCGTCCTACGCCTTGCTTGGTTTGAACGACGTCGTGCGCCAATGCCTGATCTTTCTTCGCCACGAAAGCGAAGACAAGGATGTGGTGATCAAATCCAGTCTTGAGCCGAACCTCCCGTTGATCGAGGGCGATCGAATTCAGTTGCAGCAGATCATCGTCAATCTGATCGTCAACAGCATCCAGGCCATGAAGTCGGCACCGAAAACCCGACGCGAGATTTACCTCGAGACCAGCCTGGACGACAACGATCAGGTTGTTTTCTCGATCCGGGATACGGGCACGGGTATCGCCGTCGATCACATGGAACGGATATTCGACGGTTTCTTCACGACAAAGGAGGGCGGCCTCGGCATAGGACTTGCCATATGCCAGTCGATCGTCAAGGCCCACGGCGGAACAATCGAGGCTTTCAATCATCCGGACGGCGGAGCTGTATTTCGCTTCGCGATCCCGTCCAAAAGCGCTTTCAAAGCATCCGGCAATCCGGCTTCTTCCGAGCAAGCGGCATCAGAAAATCGCCCCTATTGAGAAAAAGGGGCGCGGCGCCCTAGAAACCGTGGTTCGACAAGAGCTGGAAGCCCGGCGATTTCAAATTGGTGAACTGATCTGCCGAGGATGCAGGCAGGTTTCGCCCGTCAGGCCGGCACTGCCTCGTCGGCCCACACCTTGAATTGCGTCAGGACATTGGGACCGAAGACGTTCGTGAGCGGGACGTCCGCAGCATCGCGCCCATGCGCAACCTTGATGCGACCAATGCGCGGCGCGTTGTTTCGTGGATCGAATGCATGCCACTCTCCGCCGAGGAACACCTCCATCCATGCACAGAAATCCATCTCCGAATGCGGCGGTGGAACCCCGATATCGGTTATATATCCGGTGCAATAGCGTGTCGGTATGTTGAGACAGCGGCAAAATGCGACCGCTAGGTGCGTAAAGTCCCGGCAGACGCCAATGCCCTCGCCAAAAGCACCGCTCGCCGTTCGGGTCGGATTGGAATATGCGTAACCGAATTTTATATGCTGGTGCACGTAATCGCAGACGGCCTGAACCCGCTGCCAGCCGAGCGGGAATTGTTCGAACAGCCGCCAGGCCTGATCGCTCAACAAGTCCGTCTCGCAATAGCGGCTACCCATCAGGTAGACCAGCACCTCATCGGGAAGATCCTGAACCAGATGCTGCACGGCACCGAGGTGGACCGGATCGGGGGAGCCGCTGTCGTTGACAACGGCATTCGTGCTTAAACTGAATTGGCCCGCTGGCGCCAGGATACGATTGCACCAGTTTCCAAATTGATCGTGGTAGCCATGGGCATGGATCATTGGTGCTGTCTTGAACGTCTCTATGCCGATGAGATCGTCAACGCGCGAGTGATGAACATTCAGTATGGCGATAATCGGTGTTTCCTGCGGAAACTCGAAGGTCAGCTTGCATCCGACTTCAATCTTCATTCGTGGCGCTCCGGGGCTAAAATCGAAAACAATAAAAGCAGACGACCGATGTATCGCAGTGGCCTGTGCCTGATCTTTAATTACGTTGGAAGAACGTCCACTCCGGCAAGCAACAGACGGAGTGGCTCAGTGCATCCTACATGGTTTTTTGCCAATGACGCCTAAAAATTGCGCACGATGACAATTTGCCCATCTTGAAGCTTTGACCTTTCAAATCCCGATGGCGCGCGAGCCCACCTTCTCCTCATAAAACCCTGAAACTGCGATGAGTTCCCGGCCACAATGCAAGTCGCACACGGTACTCGAGCACAGCTACTGCAGCAATTCCTTGACTAGGGCGCTTGCCTTGCTGAAGTCCATCTGGCCGGCATATTTCTCCTTGAGCGCGTTCATCACCTTGCCCATATCGCGCAGGCCGCTTGCTTCGGTTTGCGTGATGACCTGCGATGTAGCGGCGCGTATTTCGGCCTCGCTCATCTGCTTTGGCATGAAGTCGCGGATAATCTCGATTTCGCCGAGCTCCTGCTCGGCAAGCTCCTGGCGGCCGCCATCTTCGTACAGCTTCGCCGATTCCTCGCGCTGCTTGATCATCTTGGCGAGGATTGTGCTGATTTCCTCGTTCGTCACCGGCTCCTTGCCCGTTCCCCGGTTGAGAATGTCGCGATCCTTGATTGCCGCCATGATCAGGCGCAACGTCGGGACCCGGCGCTTGTCCTGTGCCTTGACGGCGGCGGTGAGTGCTTGTGCGATCGTATCGCGCATATTCGTCGTCTCCTGTTTGCGAGCAACCTAGACGCGGAGCCAGCCTGAAACAATTGGCGTTAGTCCAGACGCCTGGAGAATTCATCAGGAGTCTTCGCGTTCCAATTGACCGCGGGCGCGGCTTTGTCTATGGAGTGGGCCTTAGCCAGACTATTATTGTTGTTGCTGCGGTGGAGAGCTTTCCGGCCACCGCGTTCAGTCACGTCATATGGACGCATGGACGGCATTCTTCAATGCCCCGCAACGACAAGGACAACAACGACGTAAGCCTACGCCAGGAGTGCCGCATGAACCCCTCGACAACGACAGACGCTGCAGCCCAGACGAGCCCGAAGACAGCCGGCTGGACGCAAGCAAAGCCGACGGCAGTTCTCGTCCTTGCCGATGGCACGGTCATCGAAGGCAAGGGCCTCGGCGCCACCGGCAGTTGCGAGGCGGAGGTCTGTTTCAATACCGCACTTACCGGTTATGAAGAGATTCTAACCGACCCTTCCTATGCGGGACAGATCGTAACCTTCACCTTTCCGCATATCGGCAATGTCGGCACCAACAAGGAAGACATCGAGGATTTGACGCCCGCCAACCGGGCTGGCGCTGTCGGCGCGATCTTCAAGGCGGACATCACCGCCCCGTCGAGCTATCGTGCCGCCGACAACCTTAATCATTGGCTGAAAGCGCGCGGCATCATCGCGCTTGCCGGCGTCGATACCCGCGCGCTTACCGTTCTCATCCGCGAAAAAGGGATGCCGAACGCCGTGATCGCCCACGATCCGGACGGCAAGTTCGACATCCCGGCGCTGAAAGCACGCGCCGCTGCATGGCATGGCCTTCTCGACCTCGATCTCGCCAAGGACGTCACGTCCGGCCAGAGTTCGGTCTGGACCGAGAAGCCATGGGTCTGGAATGAAGGCTTCGCCGAACAGTCGGCGCCGGAATTCCACGTGGTTGCCATCGACTATGGCATCAAGCGCAATATCCTTCGGCTCATTGCCGGGCTTGGCGCGAAGGTCACCATACTTCCGGCAACGGCCACGGCGGACGACGTTCTCGCCCACCAGCCTGACGGCATTTTCCTTTCGAACGGCCCGGGCGATCCGGCCGCAACCGGAAAATATGCGGTCCCCGCGATCAAGCAACTGATCGAGACCGAAATTCCGATGTTCGGCATTTGCCTCGGCCACCAGATGCTGGCGCTCGCGCTGGGTGGCGACACGCAAAAGATGCACCAGGGCCACCACGGCGCCAACCATCCGGTACGCGACGATACCACCGGCAAGGTCGAGATCGTCTCGATGAACCATGGCTTTGCGGTCGACACCAAATCGCTGCCCGCTGGCGTCGAAGAGACCCATGTCTCACTGTTCGACGGCAGCAATTGCGGCTTGCGCGTCACCGGCCGCCCGATCTTCTCGGTCCAGCATCACCCGGAGGCCTCGCCCGGTCCGCAGGACTCGCACTATCTCTTCCGCCGCTTCTTCAATCTCATTCGCGCGCGCAAGGGTCTGGAACCGCTGCCGGAGCGGGACCAGGCGGCCTGATCAGGGCACGTCCCGTCCCGTAGCAGCTTTCAGGATTTCGAACCATTGCTGGCGGTCGAGTTCGATGTCGAGCGCCCGAGTCATTGCTGCGAGACGATCGAGGTTTAAGCTGCCAAGCACTGGGATAAGCCTCGCCGGATGGCATAGCAGCCAGGCGATCGCGATGGCGGAGATGTCCTCCACGCCAATTTTCGCTCCCACTTCGCCCAAAACATCACGAACGTAGATTTCCCGCTGCCCATCGCTGCTGAAGAGCTTGCCGCCGCCAAGTGGGGACCAGATCATCGGCGCGTAGCGCAAGCGTTGCGCATGGTCGAGGCTGCCGTCAAATAACGGCGATGTTTGAAGCACCGACAGTTCGATCTGGTTCGTCACCAGTGGAAACGACAAACGCGAAGCCAACAGGTCGAATTGCGATGGCGAGAAATTCGAGACGCCGACAGCGCGAACCTTCCCTGCTTTTACGACGCTTTCCAGACCTGAGGCCGTCTCGTCCGCATTCATGAGAGGGTCGGGACGATGGATCAGCAAAATATCGAGATAGTCGGTGTGGAGATTGGTGAGCGAGCGTTCGACAGAGGCCCTGATATGCGCGGCGCTCGTATCGTAGTGTTTGAGACGATTGTCCGGGCGGGCATTTGATTTCAGCATGATATCGCATTTGCTGATCAACTCTATCGTGTCCCGCGGACCGCCCCAATCTTTAAGCCCCTCTCCGAAAACTTGCTCGACTCCGTAGTTGCCGTAGATGTCCGCATGGTCAAAGCTCGTTATTCCGAGGTCGATTGAACCCTGAATGAGCCGCGCAACGTCGGAGGCACTTGGTTTCGAAGTTCCGTCCAAGAGCCGCCATCCACCGAGTACAATCCTCGACAGGCTGAGCCCTGCTCCATTCAGCGTAACGCGCAATCCTTGGGACATTCTCTCACCTCACTTTCCAACGGCGCCCATTTTCTAGAGCAAATGTGAAATGGTGAAAATGGCTGAAGGTAAGTTCGCTTGCGCATGAAACTACCGAACTCGCTCTTGACATAAGAGATAATGACTGTACCAATCCCTCAAGATTTTACCTTTTGGTACAAAAAGGAACCGATTATGTCAGAGCAACGTCCGCCGCTGCCGCCATTCACACGCGAAACAGCGATCTTAAAAGTTCGTGCGGCTGAAGACGGCTGGAATAGCCGCGATCCGCAGCGGGTCTCCCTCGCATATACGCCCGACAGCTCGTGGCGCAATCGCTCCACCTTCATCAGGGGACGCGACGAGATCGTTGCCTTTCTCACCGCAAAGTGGGTGCGCGAGCTCGATTATCGCCTGATCAAGGAGCTTTGGGCGTTTACAGACAACCGGATCGCCGTTCGCTTCGCCTATGAATATCACGACGATTCGGGCAACTGGTTCCGTGCCTATGGCAACGAGAATTGGGAGTTCGACCAGAACGGGCTAATGCGCGAACGCTACGCATCAATCAATGACCTGCCGATTAAGGAATCGGAAAGGAAGTTTTTCTGGGAGCGCTCGAAGCCTCGTCCGGCGGACCATCCCGGGCTAACCGATCTCGGTCTGTAGGCTATGGCCAAAACCGTTGCCGAACGCTCCGACATCGTTCCAGTTCTTGCCGAAATCTTCCGTGAATATGGCTTCGAGGGTGCAAGCCTTGCCATCATCGGTGAACGCACCGGCCTCGGCAAGGGCAGCCTCTACCACTTCTTTCCTGGTGGCAAAGGGGAAATGGCAACGGCGGTGCTTGCCGAAATTGATGCCTGGTTCGAAGCGAATATCTATCGGGTCTTGCGGGAAGGCGCTGATCCCCGCGCAGCCATTGAAGCAATGTGCCGCGGCGTGAACGGATATTTTCACTCGGGACGGCGCGTGTGCCTTGTCGGCGCATTTGCTCTCGACAACGTCCGCGATCGGTTCGGCAATCGGATAAGCGCCTACTTTTCGAATTGGCAGGCGTCACTGGCCGCGGCCCTCGTCAAAAATGGTTGCAGCGCGGTCGACGCGGAAGATCTTGCCGAGGAGTCCGTGGCCGGCATCCAGGGCGCGCTGGTATTGGCCCGAGCCCGTGGGGATGCTTCGGTCTTCGAGCGCGCCATGATCCGGATCGAACGAAGGCTCCTCGCCTGAGCTACTGAGCTTCGTTCGGCGCAAGCGCGCCCGGTGCAAGCGCGCCATCCTTTGCGGGCGAAGGCTTTTCGACGCGCAGGACAAAAACGATGACCGCAACGAGCACGAACAGACCGCCAAGCACATAGGCGGCGCCGGCAAATTTCACCGGCGCGTCCGCCGCGGTGAAAACCGCGAAAATCTGCGTGAAGATCAGCGGCCCGATAATGTTGGTTATGCTGAAAAGGCTTGTCATCGCGCCCTGCAACTCGCCCTGTTCGGAGGCCGGCACCTTGGCCGATGCGATGCTGCGCATGGCCGGGTCGGCCAGACCTTCTAGGCACGTCGCGATGATCACCGCATAGACCATCCAGCCCTGCCAGGCGCTCGCATAGCCGAAGAAGCCGAGCATGGCGAAGGTCAGGCCGATGACCGCGGTTCGCCATTCGCCGAACATCGTGACGACGCGCGGCAATACCAGCCCCATAACGAGGGCGCTGCAGAGGCCATAGACGCCGAGCGAAAGGCCGATATCGCTTTCGCTCCAGCCATAGCGAAAACTTCCGACATAGGCCCATACCGACGGGTATGCCATATGCCCGAGCGTAAGCATGAAAAAGGCAAGTCCGATAGCGAGGATGCCCTTGTGCTGGCGCATCTGTCTCAGCGCGCCAATCGGATTGGCGCGCTTCCACTCGAATGCCCGGCGGTTCTTGATCGCGAGTGTTTCGGGCAGCATGAACCAGGCGACGACGAAATTGACGAATGAGATTGCGGCGGCGCCAAAGAAAGGAACCCGCGGGCCGAATTCACCGAGGAAGCCGCCTATGATCGGGCCGAGGATGAAACCAATGCCGAAGGCGATGCCGAGCAGGCCGAAATTTCGGGCGCGGTTCTCGTCGGTGCTGACATCGGCGATGTAGGCTGAGGCCGTCGCGTAACTGCCGCCGCTTATCCCCGCGAGAATCCGTCCGAGCAACAAAATCGCGAAGTTCGGTGCAAGCGCGCAGATCAGATTGTCGAGTGAGAAGGTGATAATGGATATCAACAGGATTGGCCTGCGGCCGAACCGGTCGCTCAGATTTCCGATAAGCGGCGCAAATGCAAACTGCATGCCCGCATAAACGAAGAGCAGCCAGCCGCCGTAGATCGCCGCCTGTCCGACATCCGTGCCTGTGAGTTCTTCCAGATATTCGGGGAGAACGGGAATGATGATCCCAATGCCGATGATGTCGAGCAGGAGGATCGTAAAAACGAGAATGAGGCCGCGTTTGGCAAGGACCGGATCGATCATCGGAAAACTCACAGACAGCCCTCATATGCGCAGCGGAGGCGCAAAGGGCGCATTTTCAGTCGTCAGGCGCGAAACAATTCGTGAACATGAACAGGAAACGGCGCAAAATACCATCGATTTCTGGCTGCAAGCGAACTTGCTCCTGACAACTGCTGCCAAATGCTAGCGCACGTAGCGCGTTGGCACAGCCGTCGTAGTCTTCAGGATCTCCATCGAAACCGAAGCGGAAATATCGAAGAACTCGACCCTTTCGACCAGCGTCCGATAGATGCCGTCATAGGCCTCGACCCGGGGCAGGACGAGTTTCAGGATGTAGTCGATCGTACCGGTCATGCGATGCACCTCGACGATTTCGGGAATGTCGTTGATCGCCTTGCGGAATTGTTCGAGCCATTCGGCGGAATGGCGTGCAGTGCGGACAATGACGAACATCGTCGTCGGCAATCCCATCAGCGGACGATCAAGGAGGACCACGCGTCGCGCGATGAACCCCTCCTCTTCGAGGCGCTGGATGCGGCGCGAACATGCCGATACCGATAGGTTTACCCGTTCAGCGAGTTCAGATACGCCGAGTGACGCGTCATTCTGCAGCAAATCAAGGATTTTACGATCGCGATCGTCGAACATTGATCAAACCAAGCCTATTTATTGCGTGTTAGATGCATACTACGCTGATTTTTTGCAAAGCCGCAACCAAAAGGCGCCAAGTTTGCGAAGCTTTTGCGCGTGTTCCCGCCTATCCTTTCCCCAGGTCACACAGCAAGGGGTTGGTATGCGCACTATTGGATTGATTGGCGGAATGAGCTGGGAAAGCACCGCTGTTTATTATCGCCAGATCAATGAGATGATCCGTGAGCGACTTGGCGGGCTGGTCTCGGCAAAGATTGCCATGCAGTCGCTCGACTTCTCCGAAGTCGTTGCCTTGCAGAAAGCCAATTCCTGGGACGATGCCGCTGTGCTCCTCTCCGGTGCGGCCCAGCACCTCGAAGCTGCCGGCGCTGATTGTGTGCTCATCTGCACCAATACCATGCACCTCGTCGCCGAACCCGTCGCAGCCTCTATTCGCGTGCCGCTTATCGATATCCGCACCGAAACCGCGAAAGCGCTGGCTGCCGCAGGCAAAAGCCGGCCGCTGCTGCTGGCTACCCGCTATACGATGGAACACGGCTTCTATGCCGAATTCATGCGCGATTACTTTGCTATCGAGGTCATGGTGCCGAACGAGATCGATCGCGCGAAGGTTCATTCTGTGATCTTCGATGAACTGTGCTGCGGCATGGTCAAGGATGATTCCCGTCATGCGCTCGAAAAGATCGTGCAGCGCGGCAAGGAAGCCGGCGCCGATTGCGTCATCCTTGGCTGCACTGAAATCTGCCTGTCACTGACCGACGACAATCTGGCCCTGCCGGTATTCGACTCGACAACGATCCACTCTAGAGCGGCCGTCGCCCATGCGCTCGGCCTTGACCGGATCAGCGATCAAGAAGCCATCTAGCGGAGTGCCTCCCGCTACGGGAGGCAACCGGCCGCATCAGATCTTGCTGTTGAACGTATCGCAGCTATCGAGCTTGCCGCTGTCGAATCCGCGCTTGAACCAGGTCGCGCGTTGCTGCGAGGTGCCATGGTTGAAGCTCTCCGGTACGACATAACCCTGCATTTTGCGTTGCAGCGTATCGTCGCCGATCTTCTGGGCGGCATTCAATGCCTCTTCCAGATCGCCCGTTTCGAGAATGCCCTTCTGCTCGGTGAAGTGGCCCCAGATGCCGGCAAAACAGTCGGCCTGGAGCTCGACGCGAACAGACATGGCATTGGCATCTGCCTCGCTCATGTTCTGCCGCATCTGGTTGAACTTGGGCAGCACGCCGATCAGGTTCTGCACATGGTGGCCGACTTCGTGGGCAAGCACGTAGGCCTGGGCGAAGTCGCCCGATGCGCCGAACTTCTTGTCCAGTTCGTCATAGAAACTCAGATCGATGTAGAGCTTGCGATCACCGGGGCAATAGAACGGCCCGGACGCCGCACTGGCAAAACCGCAGGCGGACCGCACCTGCCCGTTGAAGAGCACCATGGTGGGCGCCGGATAGGTCTGTCCCTCGGCCTGGAAGATGCCGCTCCAGACGTCCTCGGTCTCGGCAAGGATCGTCCGGACGAACTGGGTCATCTCGTCATTGCTCTTGACGGACGTGTCGCCGCCCGAGGGCGACTGGGTCTGGCTCGGCGAAAGCGTACCGCCATCTTCGCCAGAACCGACGAGGATCTGCATGGGATCGATATTGGTGCAGAACTTCAGAAACAGGAAAATCGCCGCGAGAATAACGATGCTTGAAAAGCCGCCGCCGCGCGCCGTGCTGAAGCCGCCGCCTGTCGGCAACCGAAACCCGCCGCGCCCGATGCCTCCGGGAAAGCCGCCGTCGCCCTCGCCGCGTTGATCCTCAACATTGTCACTTTGCCTGCGGCCTTGCCAACGCATGTCCATCTCCCCAAAGCCAGCCGACGAACCGGCCGATATGCTGCACTATCAACAGTATAGTGCGATATTTGTTTCACGCATGCGGCTATTTTTCAACGCACGGGCGCCGACGACACATAATCAACTTTCATGACCGAATGATGCAGCGGGAGGGCCGAGCCGCAAACATGCCCCAAACTGCGGCGAAAAAGCACGAAATGCCGCGTTTTTGGGGTTACGTAATGCGATTCCTTTGCCTATAAGGCAGCCTTAGCCTCGCATCTGGAACTTAAGTGTCTGTCCGTACGGTCGAAACCCGTGCGGTTTTTTGTGCAGCACGCTATGGATAGGAACCGACCATGCCAAAACGCACCGACATCAAATCTATTCTGATCATCGGCGCTGGCCCGATCATCATCGGTCAGGCATGCGAGTTTGACTATTCCGGCACGCAAGCCTGCAAGGCGCTGAAGGAAGAAGGCTATCGGGTCATCCTCGTCAATTCCAATCCGGCGACGATCATGACCGATCCGGAGCTTGCCGACGCCACCTATATCGAGCCGATCACCCCGGAAGTCGTCGCGAAGATCATCGCCAAGGAGCGTCCGGACGCGCTGCTGCCGACCATGGGCGGCCAGACCGCGCTCAATACCGCGCTTTCGCTGCGCCGCATGGGCGTTCTCGATCGCTACAATGTCGAGATGATCGGCGCCGATGCCGCCGCCATCGACAAGGCCGAGGACCGGGCGCTTTTCCGCGAGGCGATGGCCAAGATAGGCCTCGAAACACCGCGCTCGATGCTCGCCAATGCCACGGATGTCAAGGATCACGACCGCCGCTTGCATCAGGAGCAGCGCGAGGCGGTGAAAGCGAAATATTCCGGCGCGGAACTCGACGCGGCGCTCGACAAGCTCGAGACCGAATGGCAGCTCGGCGAAGGCGACCGCAAGCAGCGTTATGTCTCGCATGCACTCGGCATGGCCGGGGCCGCGCTCGACCATGTCGGCCTCCCGGCTATCATCCGCCCTTCGTTTACCATGGGCGGCACCGGCGGCGGCATCGCCTACAACCGTACCGAGTTCTATGAAATCATCGGCAGCGGCCTCGATGCCTCGCCGACGACCGAGGTGCTGATCGAGGAGTCGGTGCTCGGATGGAAGGAGTACGAGATGGAGGTTGTTCGCGACAAGGCGGACAATTGCATCATCATCTGCTCGATCGAGAACGTCGATCCCATGGGCGTCCATACCGGCGACTCGATCACCGTTGCCCCTGCTCTGACCTTGACCGACAAGGAATACCAGATCATGCGCAATGCCTCGATCGCGGTGCTGCGCGAAATCGGGGTCGAGACCGGCGGCTCGAACGTCCAGTTCGCCGTCAACCCGGAAAACGGGCGGCTGATCGTCATCGAGATGAATCCGCGCGTGTCGCGCTCCTCGGCACTGGCATCGAAGGCGACGGGCTTCCCCATTGCCAAGGTCGCAGCCAAGCTCGCAGTCGGCTACACGCTCGACGAACTCGAAAACGACATTACCGGCGGCGCGACGCCGGCATCGTTCGAACCGTCGATCGATTATGTCGTCACCAAGATCCCCCGCTTCGCCTTCGAGAAATTCCCTGGCGCCGAACCGATCCTGACAACGGCAATGAAGTCGGTCGGCGAGGTCATGGCGATCGGACGCACCTTCAAGGAATCGCTGCAGAAGGCGCTGCGCGGCCTTGAAACCGGTCTGACCGGCCTCGACGAAATTACGATTCCCGGCACTGGCGAGGGCAACGACAACAATGCGATCCGCGCCGCCATCGGCACGCCCACGCCGGACCGGCTGCGCATGGTGGCGCAGGCGCTGCGGCTTGGTCTTTCCGTCGAGGAGGTGCACGAGGGCTGCAAGATCGACCCGTGGTTTCTCGAACAGATGGCGGAAATCATCGCCACGGAAGAACGGGTGCGCGAGCATGGCCTGCCGCAGGACGCGCAGAACCTGCGCATGCTGAAGGGCATGGGCTTTTCCGATGCCCGTCTTGCCAGCCTCGCCAAGGTCGAGGCCTCCGATGTCACCAAGCTTCGCAACAAGCTCGACGTTCATCCGGTCTACAAGCGCATCGACACCTGCGCTGCCGAGTTCGCCTCGCCGACCGCCTATATGTATTCGACCTATGAAGTACCCTTCGCCGGCGCACTCGCCTCGGAGGCCGAGGTATCCGATCGCAAGAAAGTCGTCATCCTCGGCGGCGGCCCGAACCGTATCGGCCAGGGTATCGAATTCGACTATTGCTGCTGCCATGCCGCTTTCGCACTGCGCGACGCCGGCTACGAAGCCATCATGATCAACTGCAACCCGGAGACCGTGTCGACCGACTACGACACCTCGGACCGGCTCTACTTCGAACCTTTGACGGCTGAAGACGTCCTTGAAATCCTGCGCACGGAACAGAGCGCCGGCACGCTCCATGGCGTCATCGTCCAGTTCGGTGGCCAGACGCCGCTCAAGCTTGCCGATGCGCTGGAAAAGGCCGGTATCCCGATCCTCGGCACGTCGCCGGACGCGATCGACCTTGCAGAGGACCGCGACCGCTTCCAGAAGCTTCTGGTCAAGCTTGATCTGACCCAGCCGAAAAACGGTATCGCCTATTCGGTTGAGCAGGCCCGCACCATTGCCGGGGAACTCGGCTTCCCGCTTGTGGTACGCCCCTCCTACGTGCTCGGCGGACGCGCCATGCAGATCATCCATGACGAGCGGTCGCTGCAGAGCTACCTTCTCGACACGGTTCCCGAACTCGTGCCTGAGGAAATCAAGCAGAAGTATCCCAATGATAAAACCGGGCAGATCAATACGCTCCTCGGCAAAAACCCGCTGCTTTTCGACCGCTATTTGACCGAGGCCATCGAGGTCGATGTCGACTGCCTGTGCGACGGCAAGGACACCTGGGTTTCCGGCATAATGGAGCACATCGAGGAGGCCGGCATCCATTCCGGCGACAGCGCCTGCTCCCTGCCCGTCCACTCCCTCTCCGCTGAAACCGTCGCGGAACTCGAAAAGCAGACGGCGGCGCTTGCCAAATCGCTCAATGTCGTCGGCCTGATGAACGTGCAATATGCCATCAAGGACGACACGATCTATGTGCTAGAGGTGAACCCCCGCGCGTCTCGTACAGTGCCCTTCGTCGCCAAGACCATCGGAACGCCGATTGCCAAGGTCGCAGCACGGATAATGTCGGGCGAAACGCTGGATCAGGCGCTTGCCAATTATGGCGGCAAGCCGGCAACGACAGGCCGCAAGCACATCGCCGTCAAGGAAGCGGTGTTCCCGTTCGCGCGCTTCCCCGGCGTTGATACGCTGCTTGGGCCAGAGATGCGCTCGACCGGTGAGGTCATGGGTCTCGACTATGACTACGCGCTGGCCTTTGCCAAGTCACAGCTCGGTGCCGGTGTCGATCTTCCGCGCGATGGAACGCTGTTCGTTTCTGTCCGCGACGACGACAAGCCGGGTATACTTTCGGCCGTCAAGCGTCTCTCGGGGCTCGGCTTCAAAATCATGGCGACCGGCGGCACGGCCCGTTTTCTTTCGGAAAACGGCGTTGCGGCCCAGAAGATCAACAAGGTTCAGGAAGGCCGCCCGCATGTCGAGGACGCCATCCGCAACCGGCAGGTCCAGTTGGTCTTCAACACCACGGACAGCGCCAAGGCGATCTCGGACTCCAAGTCTCTCCGCCGCGCAACGCTGATGCAGAAGGTGCCATATTACACCACCCTCTCGGGTGCTGATGCGGTCGCCGAAGCAATCGCGGCATTGAAGGCGGGTTCGCTTGAGGTCAGGCCGCTGCAGGATTATTTCGTTTGACAGTCTAGGCCGGGCTGGTGGCACCGCTACTTGCCTGGCAGGACAATGCACAGTAAAATGACTATAGGCATCTGACTATGGTCACAAATATGAGCAGACAGGTATCCAAATCCGAATTCAAGGCAAAGGCGCTTGAATATTTTCGGCAGGTTGAAGCGTCTGGCGTTGGCCTTGTCGTGACCGACCATGGCAAGCCGGTGCTTGAGGTGCGCCCTTATCGCGGCGGAACCGAACGCAGCGCAATGGACGTGTTACGTGGCTCGGTCATTCAGTACGATAAGCCAACCGACCCGGTCGGCGACGATGACTGGGCCGAGGCGCAGTGATCGTACTGGACACACATGTCCTGGTTTGGTGGGTGAGCGGCGATCCCGCCTTGAGCAGGACGGCACGTCACGTGATCCAAGAGCAGCAAGTGAGTGGCGAGATCATTATCTCGGCCATCTCAGCTTGGGAAATCGCCATGCTGGTCGATCGAGGACGGCTGGTGCTTTCGATGGATGTCGATTCCTGGCTAAGCGCAGTCGCGCGAATCGAGCGAATGCGCTTTGTCGCCGTAGATCGCGAGATCGGGGTAAAATCGGTGACATTGCCCGGCGACTTTCACAAGGATCCGGCTGACCGCATGATCGTCGCCACGTGTCATGTCTTGAGCGCGCCGCTGGTCACAGCCGACAGCAAAATTCAGGAATACGCGCACATCACCACAATCTGGTAGCGCTACACCCCTTCGGTCCCTTCGTTCTCGAGGCCGTGGCCCGACGGGTCGCTGACGAAGTGCAGCACCTTGGCGAAGAGCTTTTCGTCCTTGTCCTCCCGCCCGATATGCACCACGGTCGACTTGGCGAGATGGTTGCGCAAAACCTTCATGACCCGCTCATGCGCGGCAGGTTCCATGGCGTCGAGGGCCTCATCGATCACCACCCAGCTTGGTTCGTGCAATTTGAGGCGGGCAAAGGCCAGCGATTGCTGTTCGTCGTCGCTGAGTTCCCTGTCCCAGCGCGCGCGGAAATCGAGCATTGATTCAAGCCGGGTCAGGCCGAGTTCATGAAGGGCCGATACCAGTTGCTCGTCGGAAAAGGCTTCCTCGCCTTGCGGATACGACATCGCTCCCCGCAGGCTGCCCGGCGGAAAATAGGGCGAACGCGGCATATAGAGGATCGAGGTGTTGGCGGGCAGGCTGACCGTTCCGGCACCCCACGGCCAGAGGCCGGCAATGGCGCGGAACAGCAATGTCCGGTCGATCCCAGCTTCGCTGGTTATCAGGACCCGCTCGCCTTCCTTGACGACCGCCTTCTTTTCCTTCAGCCGAACCGTTGCCCGGGGCGCGGTGATTTTCAGCGATTCCAGGACGATCTGGTTGGAATCCGTCTCGGTGAACTTGATGCGCTGGTCAACACTGTTCATGAGGTCGGTCGCCTGAACAGCCTGGCGGAATGACGTAACGCGCAAAAGCGTGGCGCGCCAATCGGCAATGGCGCCGAAATTGTTGACGAACCATTTCAACGCGTCATGCACCTGATTGAACGCGCCGATTGCAGCCATCAAGCCGCCAAAGGACAGGTTACCGGCAAAGTAGACTGGCGCTGCAACGAGGATCGGTGCAACGATTGTGATCCAGCCGTAACCGGAAGTGACCCAGGTCAACTGGGTCAAGGCGGTGACCAGCAGGCGGATTGCGCCAAGCAGTCGGTCGATATCGAAACCGAGCCGGCGATTCTCGTCGGCCTCGCCACGGTAGAGCGAAATCGCATCGATATGTTCGTTGACCCGCATCAACGAGAAACGCAGTTCCGATTCCTTCTGGTATCTGTCGGCATTGAGATGGATGAGCCGGCGTCCGACAAGCCAGCTGATCCACGACGCGATGCCGGCATAGAGAAATGCTGCCCAGACCATGTAGCCAGGTATGGAAAAACTGTAGCCCGCCACGTTGAAGACGAAGCCGCTGGAAAACGTCCACAACACGCCGACGAAGCTGATCAGCAATATCGACGCCTGCAACAGCCCGAAGCCGAGATCGGTCGACATTTCGGCGAGATGGCGGGCGTCCTCATGCAGGCGCTGGTCGGGATTGACGCCGATCGGACCGGAATTGGAGAGCTTGAATGCCCGTCGTGGTTGCAGCCATTCGCCGACGAGATCGCGCGTCAGCCCCTCGCGCAGCTTGAGGCGCGCCATCTGATTGAGCCAGGTCTGCGCCACGTTGAGCACGAGCAGCACTGAGGCAATGGCGAAGAACACCATGAGCTGATCGACGAACGCCGAAAAATCGCGACGCGACAGGGCGTCATAGAACGGCACGTTCCAGCGGTTGAGAAGGACCTGCCCCGCCGAGGTGACGATGATGATGGCGAAGACGCCGAGAATGAGGAGAATAAGGCGGTTACGAACCGGCGAAATCCAGTAGATATTGCCGATGACGCGAAGCTGCGCCCAGAGACCCGCTTCCACTTCGCCCGCGACGGAGGTGGGCGTGGATCGGTTCGGTTTCTGCTCCGCCATGAGTTTCCCCTGTGGGCGACCGCGAGTCGGCCTTGTTCTACCTTCTAACACACGTCGGATAATGCGCTGAAATGCAAGACGGAATGTAGGGGCAAAATTTACGCGCGCAAGCGCTGCGCGGTAACCTCGATGGCAGGCCATTTTGAATCCGGCTTGTTTTGGGCCGGAATCTGTCATATGTATCCGTCATCGATTTTATCGGTCGAGTGACTTTGCGACCTGCGTAACCCGTTGCGCTTCCTGATGAACTCCATTGCATAGGTTCGATTCCCTGGGCTGCATATGTGCATGCTGCCTGTCTTATACATCTGAAAGGAATTTCCCATGGCTACGGGAACAGTGAAATGGTTCAACAGCACTAAGGGCTACGGTTTCATCCAGCCTGATACCGGTGGTGCCGACGTATTCGTCCATATTTCCGCTGTTGAACGCGCAGGTCTGCGCGGCCTCAATGACGGTCAGAAGGTCAACTACGAAATCGTTCAGGACCGTCGTTCGGGCAAGTCGTCCGCTGACAACCTCAGCGTCGCGGGTTGATGCCGCAAACCGGGAATCGTTCGATTTCTGAAGCACAGAATTGAGAAAGGCGGGTTCACCCCGCCTTTTTCGTTTTATATCAAGAGATTCGTCGGTCCGCCGGACTCAACTTCTAAGCGAACCTAGTCATTACTTTACCATACGATCCCCGATCCGGACTACCGGGCGAGGCATCGGGCTCATCCATTTTACATCTTACTTCCGAGGTTTCCTTGCCGACATTGAAACAAGCAACCCATGGTGTTTGAACATTGGTTCGATTGAACTCCACACGACAGACGCTTACTATGGCCCTGATCTTTCTCTGCCACCTGTGTATTTTGGCGCGACCCGCCGAAACCCGGAGCGCGAAATGGACTGGCTGTGATCCCGGCGGTATTCAGACCCGATTCGTGCCCGATCCGGCTTCGGGACGACTCTATGATGTCGAGATCAGTCTGCCGTCCGACTACGACCGCGATGCTTCGACCCATTATCCCGTCATATATCTTGCAGATGGGGGCCGCGAGACAAGGCCCGTAACCTGTCAAATCAGGGAGCTTTACAAAAATGGGACTCTCGCCCAGGAGCCTATAATCGTGGGCCTCTCTTACGCGAAGGGCGAGAGTTTGGTGGCTAGCCGCAAACGCGACTATACACCGGCTCCTCGCAAGCCCGGCGATACCGCCTATGGCGGAGCTCACGCGTATCAGCACTATCTGCGTCAAACCGTGATCCCCTATGTCGAGAGCCTCTATCGTACCAATCCCGACCGGCGCATCTATGTGGGACATTCGTATGGGGGGCTTCTTGGCGCGCATATCCTGCTGACCGAACCAGGCCTTTTCCGCACCTACATACTCGGTAGTCCGTCTCTCTGGTTTGCCGATCATGCCATTCTCACATTCGAGTCCGAATATGCCAGAGCCAACAGGAACTTGAAGGCTGATCTCCTGCTCTTTGTCGGCGGAGAGGAGATCGGTCGTTACGACCCTGGGCGTCGTGATAATACTCAAAATATGGTTGGCGATATGCGGGCATTCGAGTCACAGCTTAAGCAGCGCCACTATCCAGGGCTGACGATCCGCTCACTGGTTGTGCGCAGCAAGAACCATCGCAACGTTTTTCCTCCCGGTCTGACATGGGCCATCACCGCCGTGCTCGGTGGGACCACTGGACGCTAGGTGCCTTGCATAAATAGGATAGCTCTGCTTGGAAGAGCGCCATAGAAAAGGCGGGTTCACCCCGCCTTTTTCGTTTTATATCAAGAGATTCGTCGGTCCGCCGGACTCAACTTCTAAGCGAGTTCAACAACGACTTTACCGAACGGTCCCCGATCAAGATGATCAAGCGCAGCGTTGAGCTCAGCCAACGTGTAGCTGGCCTCGATGATCGGCTTCACGCCTGAAACGTCATAGGCCCTTACCAGATCTTCAAGTCCCCGGCGATGGCCGACCTGAAGACCTTCGACGATCAGTCGCTTGCGGGCGAATGCGCCAAAGCTCCCGGACACATCCAGCCCTTCGAGAATGCCAATAAGGGAGATGCGCCCCGCGACGGCAGCCGCCTCAAGCGATTTGCCAAGATGGGCGCCGCCCACGGTTTCGAGAATATGATCGGCGCCGTGATCGCGCGTCAGGCGATGAACGGCGGCCACCCAATTCTCTTTCTTGCGGTTGATGCCGTGGTGGGCGCCGCGTTCGCTCGCGCGAGCCAGCTTCTTGTCGTCCCCTGAAACGACGATGATTTCGGCCCCGTGCATCAGGCCGATTTGAAGCCCGAACAGCGAAACACCGCCGGTGCCAAGAATGAGGACCGTCTGTCCCGCCCGCAATTGTCCACGCTCGACAAGCGCCGTCCATGCGGTCAGTCCAGCGCAGGGCAGCGTGCTGGCCTCGCTATGCGTAAGGTTGGCAGGGCCTCGCACCGCCCAGTCTTCGTGGAGAACGACATACTCGGCAAGAACCCCCTGCACCGTGCCCCCGAGCGTGCGCCCGTTGGGCTCTCTCGCGGTCCCCGGGCCGTCGCCATCTATCCAATCGGGAATAAACGTGGAGATGACGCTGTCGCCCACGGCAAAGCGCGTCACGCCGTCCCCGACCCCGGCGACGATGCCGGAAAGGTCGGAAGCAGGCACCACCGGTTCCGTCAGCGGATCGGGCAAGCCGAAACCGTCATCGATCAGGAGCTTGTCACGATAGTTCAACGACGCGGCGAAGACCTTGATCAATATTTCGCCGGGCCCTGGTTGCGGAACCGGTACCTCCGCCAACTTTAGATTTTCCCTGCCGGCCGCGGTCAATTGCCAGCGTCGCATCGTCGTTGTCATGGATACACCTTTCTATCGCACCCGCCTCCGGGTTGAGGTGTCGACCATATATGCGCCGCGAGCACAACAGTTGCGCCAATCAGCATCAATATTGTATCGCTACTGTCTACAATGAGGATCAAGGACGTTGAACAAACTCGCCGGCATTCAGGAATTTGTTGCAGTTGTCGACGCGGGCGGATTCTCGGCAGCGGCCGAACGCCTGCACATGTCGAGGTCGGCGGTGGGCAAGACCGTGGCACGCCTTGAGCAGCGGCTTGGCGTGAGGCTCTGCCATCGCACAACCCGGGCATTTGCGCTGACTGCAGAGGGGCACGCCTTCTACGAGCGCTCGCTGCGCGTCCTCGCTGAAGTCGAGGCGGCCGAATTTGCTCTGACCTCGGAAATGGCCGAGCCAGCCGGCCGCATGCGGATCAGCGTACCGGCAATCTTCGGCCGGCGCTGCGTGGCGCCGGTCGTCTTCGATCTCGCCCGGCAATATCCGCGACTGCGATTCGACGTCTCCTTCACCGACCGGACCGTGGACCTTATCGAAGAGGGTTACGACTTGATCGTGCGCAACACCGTGCTTCCGGACAAGGCTGGATTGAGCGCACGCCGTATCGCCCGCCAGCGCATGGCCATCTGCGCGTCACCGGACTATCTCGCCGCGCGCGGAACACCCGGTGCACTCGATGACATCGCTGCACACGACGCCATCACCTATGGCCGCGACGGCAATGCCCGCCCTTGGCTGTTCCCTGACGGGCGCGGCGGCACCTTCGCTGCCCCGACGCGAAGTTTGCTCATCGTTGACGATCTTGAGGCTGCGGCGGATGCTGCCGCGAGCGGTCTTGGCCTCGTATGGTCGCCGTGCTGGCTGATCCGCGATCACGTTCGCGCAGGCCGTCTGGTTCAGGTGTTGACCGGGCTTGAGCCTCTGATCTTCGACACATTCGCGGTATGGCCGACTGCCCCCTTCATGCCCGCCCGCCTGCGCGTCCTCGTCGACGCTTTGGCGAGCCGCCTTCCGGGCATGACCGGCGCAGACCGCGAGATCAAGTGACTAGGGCGAGTGGGATGGTTCTTACGGAATCCACGTGATTGGCACGTGTCCTTCGTCTGCAGCAACCCGGCTCAGCCATTTTGCAATCGACGGGTAGGCTGAAAGATCGTAGCCGCCGCGATTGGCTTCGTGTGTATAGGCGTAGAGGGCGATGTCGGCTAAACTCATGCTGCTGCCCACCAGGTATGGCGTTTTCTGCAGCTGCGTTTCCATGACGAGGAGCGCCTTGTTTCCCCCCTCTAGCGTTGCCGCGAGCCGCTCTGGCGTCGCCTCCTTGGCCCGTTCCGGATAGACGAACAAGGCCTTTCTCACGGCGATGTTCGGTTCATGCGTATACTGCTCGAAGAACAGCCACTGATACATCAGCGCCCGCTCGTAGGGGTCCTCGGGAATGAAGCGGCTGCCTTCGCCAAGGTGCAGCAGGATTGCGTTTGATTCTGCGATGAACCGCCCGTCGTCGAGTTCGAGCAGGGGCACCTTGCCGTTCGGATTTTTTGCCAGATATTCAGGCTTGCGCGTTGAACCGTCCACGGAAGACACATGGATATGCTCGAACGGCATCGCCAATTTCGCCATCAAAAGCCGTGGCTTGTAGCAGTTTCCGGATTCGGGCTGTGAGTAGAGTTTCGGCATATTGCTGGTCTCCTGTGGCAGGCGAATATTTTCGCTCCTTCGCGCAATGTCCAATCATTTTGCTTGAAGGATCGAACAAGCGAAGCTGATGCTTCGCCAGTTCGATGTCACACCCTGCATAGAAAGTGAGCGATGAAAAGCCTTCAGGGCATGCTTTTGCTTGCGATTCGCCCTCCATTGCGACATACGAACCCCGCAACCGCCCGGCGGTTATCAACCCTCGTTTCTGGAGAACGACAAAATGGCATTCCTCGCAGACGCCCTTTCCCGTGTGAAGACTTCCGCAACCATTGCGATCACCCAGAAAGCACGCGATCTGAAAGCCGAGGGCCGTGATGTCATTTCCCTATCGGTCGGCGAGCCGGACTTCGACACGCCCGATAATGTCAAGGAAGCAGCAATTGCCGCCATCCGCCGCGGCGAAACCAAATATACGCCCGTTGCGGGCATACCGCAGCTTCGTGAAGCGATCGTGCGCAAATTCAAGCGCGAGAACGAACTCGAATACAAGGCGAACCAGGTTATCGTCAGCACCGGCGGCAAGCACGTCATCTATAACGCGCTGCTTGCGACGCTCAATCCAGGCGATGAAGTGATCTGCGTTGCGCCCTATTGGGTAAGCTACCCGGAGATGGTGGCGTTGTGCGGCGGCACCCCGGTGATCGTCTCCGCGCTGCAGAAGAACGAATTCAAGTTGCAGCCCGAGGATCTCGAGCGTGCGATCACGCCGAAGACCAAGTGGATCATCATGAATTCGCCTTCGAACCCCTCGGGCGCGGCCTATACGTGGGACGAAATGAAGAAGCTGACGGATGTGCTGATGCGCCATCCGCATGTTTGGGTGCTGACCGACGACATGTACGAGCACCTGACCTATGGCGACTTCAAGTTTGTCACGCCGGCGCAGGTCGAGCCGAACCTCTACAACCGCACCCTGACGATGAACGGCGTTTCGAAGGCCTATGCCATGACCGGCTGGCGCATCGGCTACGCCGCCGGCCCGCTCGAACTGATCAAGGCAATGGACATGGTCCAGGGCCAGCAGACTTCCGGGACGAGTTCCATTTCGCAGTGGGCGGCCGTGGAAGCGCTTGATGGAACGCAAGAACATTTGCCGGTGTTCAAGAAGGCCTTCGAAGGACGTCGCGACCTGATCGTCTCGATGCTGAACCAGACCAAGCTCCTCGAATGCCCCAAACCCGAAGGCGCATTCTACGTCTATCCGTCCTGCGCGGCCGCAATCGGCAAGACCGCGCCGTCGGGCAAGGTCATCGAAACTGACGAGGATTTCGTCAGCGAATTGCTGGCGACCGAAGCTGTCGCGGCCGTACATGGCTCGGCATTCGGGCTCGGCCCGAACTTCCGCATTTCCTATGCAACCTCCGACGCCAACCTCGAAGAGGCCGGCAAGCGCATTCAGCGCTTCTGCGCCAGCCTTCGCTGATTGACTGCAGAAGACCAGCGAAGGGGGCCGTAAAGCGGCCCCTTTTCGTTCCGCCGACTAATCACGCCATTGTGTGAGAACGGTCTGCGATTACTGGCTATTTTGCACCCCGCAACCGGCATAACGGAGTGGTCATGGCCGTAATAATTCGCAAGCCCGCCTGGGCGATTTCCGACGCCTTGGCGACCCCTGAAACGGCATTTCTCGATCGCAGGGACATTTTGAAGGCCTGGGGCCTCGGAGCGCTGGCGCTTGCCGCGAGCGCCAGCCTGCCGAAAACCGTGCGGGCTGCAACTTTGCCTGCGGGCAACCCGGCGCTCTACCCCGCGAAACAGAATGCGGCTTATAAACTCGACCGCAGCCTGACGCCGGAAGAGATCAATTCGAAGTACAATAATTTCTATGAGTTCGGTGGCGATAAGGACATATGGACCGAGGCGCATACCCTCGTCACCAATCCATGGGACATTGAAATCGGCGGCATGGTGGAAAAACCCTTCACCATCGCCTTTGCCGAACTTGAGGCAAAAATGCCGCTGGAGGAGCGTCTCTACCGGCACCGCTGCGTCGAGGCATGGTCGATGACCATACCCTGGACCGGCTTCTCGTTGGCGAAGCTTGTGGAACTGGCAAAGCCGACCGCCTCGGCGAAATATATTCGCTTCGAGACATTCTACGATGCGGCGATGGCGAGCGGCCAGAATGGCTTCCTCTATACCTGGCCCTATGTGGAGGGGGTAACCATGGCGGAAGCGGCCAACGAACTCGCCTTCATGGTGACGGGCGCCTATGGCAAGCCGCTGCTCAACCAGTTTGGCGCGCCGCTTCGCCTTGCCCTGCCGTGGAAATATGGATTCAAATCGATCAAATCGATCCGCAAGATCAGCTTCACCGACGAGCAGCCGGTAAGCTTCTGGGAAGGGCTGGCCTCGAACGAATATGGATTCTGGGCCAACGTCAATCCGGATGTAGCGCACCCGCGCTGGAGCCAGGCGCAGGAGCGTGTGTTGCAAACGGGCGAGACCGTGCCGACGTTGCTATTCAACGGGTATGGCGAACAGGTGGCTGGATTATATGCGGGGATCGAGGGTGAAGAACTCTATCGCTAAGAAGCGTACCCCTGAAAAGAAAAGAGGCCGGACAAATGCCCGGCCTTAAGTTTTGAAGGTGCCGTTTCCGGCTAAAACCTCCAGAGGGGAACACTTGCGGGCGCGCAATGGGAGGAGGAGACGCACCGGCAAGTGATGTGGATATGAAGGTTTTGGCCGTTTCTCGCAACATCCAATTGTGCATTGCACCCATGCATCTGATGCATAGCGCGCCAATCCGCTTAAGAATTCATCATTTTTGCATATTGAAATCGCAATGCCGAACGATTTGTCCGGCCGAAAACTTTGCGGCCCGCCGCCATGCTTCGTCGGTATCGCCCCGATAGGTGATGAAGTCGCCGCAGACGGCGCGGCTGTCCTTGACGTCCAGCACCGAGTATCGCAGCCAGCCGATGAGCGTGCTGGTTTTCTGCACGGCGCCGATGACGACATAGGCCGCGCCGTTTTGCCTCGCCATTGCGGAGAGCGCTGCAAATCCCGGGTCGGTCGCCGTGCATTGGCCGTCCTGGCATGGCAACGGCACCAATTTGAACTTGCCTTGCTCCGCCAGTTGCCGGCGCAGATAGTCGGCAAGCTCCCTCAGCCGCCTCTGATGGTCGGCGGACTGGTCCCGGGGCTCACCGGACGTATCGACGAAATCGAAATTGGCGGAGGCGATCAGCGTTTGTGTTTCTGCATCGCTGTGACCAGAGGCCAGGAGCAGACTCAAAAACGCAATCGATATGCGAGCAACTGCAGGCATGACACACCGTGCCGGCGAAATGGCCGGTCCGTTCGAAGGTGCCTCACGATGGACTATAATTCGCCTGCGAAGAAAGGATAGTCTAATACGCCCAGGTGCGCGCCTTGGAAAACAGGAAATCGCGGAAAACATGCAGCTTTGCGGCGTTCTTGATGCCCTCCGGATAGCAGAAGAACGTATCGAAGGACGGCAATTCCATCTCGGGCAGAAGCCGAACAAGTGTCGAGTCCTTCTCCACCATATAGTCCGGCAATACACCGATGCCGACGCCTTTCTGGATGGCACGCTTGATCGACAAAAGGTTGTTGATCTGCAGTACCGCCGGCCTGAGGTTCCCATCCGATCGGCCGATGACCTCCAGCCAGTTCAGATTGGTGAGATAGGAGGGCGCAGGCTCGCCGAAGCTGATGATGCGATGCGAATCGATTTCGTCGATGCTTTCGATCTTGCCATACTTGGCAATATAACCCGGCGCGGCGTAGACGTGCATGTGTACGGTAAAGAGTCGACGCTGAATAAGATCCGGCTGTTGCGGCTGGCGCAGGCGAATGGCGCAATCAGCATGGCGCATCGTCAGATCGAGTTCCTCATTGTCGAGGAGGAGTTGCAACTGGACTTCAGGATAGAGTTCGATGAACTCCTGAACGCGCTCGATAAGCCAGCCTGAACCGAGGCCGACCGTCGTCGTCACGCGCAGCTTTCCAGACGGCCTGTCCTTGCTTTCCGTAAGTCGCGACCTGACGTTTTCAAGCTTCATGAGAACTTCGTGGGCGGTGCGATAAAGTACCTCGCCCTGTTCGGTCAGGATGAGACCGCGTGCATGCCTATGGAACAGCGGCACGCCGACATCTTGCTCCAGGGCGCTGACTTGACGGGAAATAGCCGATTGCGACAGGTGCAATGTCTCGGCAGCATGGGTGAACGACCCAGCTTCTGCCGCAGCATGAAATATTCGCAACTTGTCCCAATCAAGCGACATCGCGCAGTTTTCTCCCCACTCCGGCCGCGCCATCGCGGCCAGCTCCATTTGACCCATTGCCCCCAAAATCATGTTTGATTGTCTGAGGTTGGGCCAGTCAACATTCCACCGCAGCCCCGCGTGCCATCAGGCGCGGTGCGCGGCGGTTATTCTTATTCAGCAGCTTCGCGTACTGGTTCCTGGGCGGCCAACCAGCGTTCGGCTTCAAGTGCTGCCATGCAACCCATGCCTGCTGCAGTTACCGCCTGACGGTAGATGTCGTCCGTGACATCGCCGGCAGCAAAGACGCCCGCAACATCGGTTGCCGTGGAATCCGCCGCCGTCCAAAGATAGCCGTTCGGCTTGTGCTTGAGCTTGCCTTTGAAGAGCTCCACGGCCGGCGCGTGACCGATGGCAACAAAGACGCCATCTGTCTCAAGATCAGTGGTTTCGCCAGTCTTGATGTTCTTCAGGCGCACGCCCGAGACCGATGCCGGCAGCGGCGCCTTCGCTTCGGTGCCCGTGATCTCGTCTATGACATTGTCCCAGATGACGGTCACGTTTTCTTTGCTGAACAGGCGATCCTGCAGTATTTTCTCGGCACGGAATTGGTCGCGGCGGTGAACGATGGTCACCGACTTTGCAAGATTGGCAAGGTAGAGCGCTTCCTCGACGGCAGTATTGCCGCCGCCGACGACGACCACGTCCTTGTTGCGATAGAAAAATCCGTCGCAGGTGGCGCAGGCCGAAACGCCAAAGCCCATGAAGGACTGTTCGGTCGGAATTCCGAGCCACTTTGCCTGTGCGCCGGTGGCAATAATCAGCGCATCGCAGGTGTATTGCGTTCCACCGTCCCCGACCAGCCGGAAGGGGCGCATCGACAAGTCGACCTCGGTGATGATGTCATGCGCAATTTCGGCCCCGACATGTTCGGCCTGAATGCGCATCTGCTCCATCATCCAGGGTCCCTGGACGGGATCGGCGTAGCCCGGATAGTTCTCGACATCGGTCGTGATCATCAACTGGCCGCCCTGCTGCAGGCCCGCCACGATAAGCGGTTTCAAATTAGCGCGGGCAGCGTAGATCGCAGCGGTATAACCCGCGGGACCGGAGCCGATAATGAGAACGGGCACATGGCGCTTCGACATAACAAGACCTTAAATTCATTTCTCACAAAAGTTGGCGCGGGCCACAGCTCGCGTTCGACCGCCATAAGGTAGTGGCTCAGCCCCCGGTGTTGCAAGGTCTGTGCAAAACATAGGCGGGTTAGCCACAGCTTGCTGCTGCGTTTCCCGCCTCTTCGTTCCATTGTGCGCTCTGCACGAACCAGTTATGAAACTGAAGATGTCAAAAATGCGGACCACCGCCCTTTCCAGAACGTAGCGACCGATTTCTGACGGATGGAGGTCAACGCCATTTTTCGCACCATCATCAATCTATGCGCGCGGTTCGGCCTCATCATGGCAGCGACGATGCTCATACCGGCCCTCATCGACCTCAAGGCCGGCAGCCGCGATTGGCTCGTCTTCGTCCAGGCAGCAGGTCTTACCGCTGTCCTGTGCTGGCTGACCAGCCTTGCCACGCACCACCCCGAGATCCGCTTCACCCCCCGGCTTGGATTCCTGCTGATAGTCGCCCTCTGGCTTAGTGCGGCCGTGTTCGGCGCCCTGCCCTTCATCTTCTCGCCCCTGCCTATCAGCATCATCAAGGCCTTCTTCGAGTCGATGTCCGGCATTACTGCCACCGGCGCCACGGTTCTGACCGGTCTCGACAGGATGCCGCGCGGTATCCTGCTCTGGCGCTCGATGCTGTGCTGGTTCGGCGGCCTCGGCTTCATTGGCCTCGGCCTTTTGCTGCTGCCGTCCTTGCGCGTCGGCGGCATCCAGCTGCTGCACATGGAATCCTCGGACAAGTCGGAGAAGATACTGCCGCGCATCCACCAGATCGCGACCGGCATTGTTCTCGCCTATGTCAGCCTGACGCTGATTTGCACCATTCTCTATTTTGTTGCCGGAATGGGCATGTTCGACGCCATAAATCATGGCATGACCACAGTTGCGACGGCGGGCTTTTCGACGCACGATTCATCACTCGGCTTTTACGCCCACAACCGCGCCATCCTCATCATCGCCACCGTATTCATGATCCTCGGTGCCCTGCCCTTCGTGCTCTATATCAAGGCGGCGATGCCGCAACGCCGGGTATCGATGAGCGATCCGCAGGTCACGCTGTTCTTCATCATCATTATCGGCTTCAGTGCGATCCTTGCCACCGGGCTGATGCTGGAAACCGGCATAGGGCTTGTTGACGCGATCATCGCGGCAACGTTCAACCTTGTCTCGGTGATCACCACGACGGGCTTTGCGACAGAAGACTATACGCTTTGGGGTGCCGAGGCACTCGGCATATTCTTCCTCGTGACGTTCATCGGCAGCTGCTCCGGTTCAACTTCCGGCGGCATCAAGATCAATCGCCTCATCATTCTCTGGCAGATGGCATCTGCAAGCCTGACGCGCCTGATCCTGCCGAACGCCATCGTCAAGATGCGCTATGGAAAGTCGGAGATCACCGACGAAGTCGCACAATCGGCCCTCCTGTTCATCTTTCTCTACATGGCCTCGCTCGTCGCAGGCGCCACGGTGCTTGCCATGCTCGGCAACGACCTCGGGACAGCTTTCACCGGCGCCCTGACTGCGCTTTCGAATGTCGGCCCAGGATTTGGCGAAACGATCGGCCCGGCGGGGAACTTCTCCACAATTGGCGATCCCTCGCTGCTTGTTCTGAGCTATCTGATGCTTGCTGGACGACTTGAAATCGTCACCGTCGTTATTCTCTTTACCCGTCGCTTCTGGACTAGATAAATCGCAACCTGTTTGCAACCGGCGGGCAATGCATTACACAGCGGCAGGAATCGCATATGTATAACGCACTTACCGTGTGAAACAGGATAAAGGCACCCATGCCTCTGAAGGCGGAACTCGACGCGATCGACTGGAAAATCCTGAAACAATTGCAGGACAATGGCCGCATCACCAATGTGGAGCTCGCCGAACGCGTCGGTATCTCGGCGCCGCCCTGCCTGCGCCGCGTGCGCAAACTTGAGGAAAGCGGCGTCATTCAGGGCTATCGCGCGATACTCAATGGCGCGGTCCTTGGGCAGGACATCGTCGCTTTCTGCATGATCCGCCTGCACCGCCAGTCCGATGCCGATCTGAAGAGCTTTGCCGAGAAGACCCAGAACTGGACGCTCGTGCGCCGTGCCTGGATGGTTTCGGGTGAATCGGACTTCCTGCTTCACTGCGTTGCGAGCGACCTTTTCACCTTCCAGAACTTCGTCATCGAGGAACTCACCTCGACGCCGAACGTCGATTCGGTGCGTACATCGCTGACCATCCGCTCGGTAAAGAACGAACCTTTGATGGTGCTCTAGGTTCGTCGCGTGCGGCTGTAGAGGTTCAACGCGACCCGGTAATACGGCCTTAAAATTTCCCGTTTCAAGCGGGCGCCGAAACTCTTGTTCTTGCCCTGAACGACCGTACCGCCAAGATCGAAATCGATCTCGCGAATGGTGATCGGCCGCGCGGAAAGAATGCGCGCGCAATGAAGCCAGCGCATCTGTATCGTCGTGTCGACCGGACGATCGAACCGCTCCGTGGCCTTCAGGAGTTCTGCGGCCGCCTCGCGGCCGACAAGTTGCATCTGCATGCCAAGGCCGGGCAAGCGCGGCTGCATGATCGAACAGGTGTTCTTGCGCGCAATACCGGCCCCATGTTCGCCCCGCGCCCAGCGCGGAAAGCGGATATAATCGCCGGGCTGAATGGCTTCCAGCGCCAGTGCCAGTTGCTCAGCGAATGGCCCGTCGTCGATATCGACATCGTCCTCGATGACAAGCCCCGCATCGAGATCGCGCTCGACGATCGTCGCCCAGGCCTTGCGGTGCGACTGGAAGCAGGCGATTTCCGAAGGACGCAGCTCGAACGGGTAGTAGGGCTTATGCAATGACCGGGCATAGACCGTATCGATTTGGCCCGAAGTCATGTTCAAGGCGTCAATGGCATCAAGGATTTCGGCCTCGATCGGCAGGCGTTTGATCAGCTTCTCGACGTGTTCGCCGCGCTTTGTGGCGCGCTTTAGATGGATGATCAGCGCGGCAGTCTTCACCGCAGCCCGCCCGCGAACATAGCTTCGTAGACGTCGAGAATCTTTCCGGCTTCCTTTTCCAGCGGAAAATTCTGCCGCACATGGGCAAGGCCGGCCTTACCCATATCGGCGCACTGGGCCGGATCGGCGAGATAAGGCGCGATCGCTGCTTCCAGCGCCTTGCCGTCACCCGCAGGAACGACCGATCCTGTTTCGGGCGTAATCATCTCGGCATAGGCGCCCGCATCGCTCGCGACAACCGCCGTCTGCGACGCCATGGCTTCGAGCGGCGTCAGGCCGAAGCCTTCCTTGCGGGACGGGGCAACGTAAAGCGTCATGCGGCGATACCAGATGCGCACGTCCGGCACTTCGCCGAGGAAAAGAATGCGGTCCTCAAGTCCGGCGGCGGCGATCTTCTGTCGCAGTTCCTGCTCGAAACCCTTGTTTTCCACGGTCGTGCGGCCGGTCATGATTGCCGTCCATTCCGGATGCTGCGGCAAAAGGCTGATCATTGCGTCGACGAAGAGATCGGTTCCTTTCGAATGCCGAATCCGGCCCGAACAGCCGATGAGATATTTCCCCGGCAGCCCAGAGGCCGCAAAGCTGTCCTCTTCGCCCGATGGCGGGTGAAACCGCTCCGTGTCGATACCGTGCATGATCACCGTGTGCGGCACCTCGAGGAAGCTGCCGGATTTCCCGCTCGTCGCGATGACGGCGTTCATTTGCCGGATAAGCCACTTGGTGAAGGACCTGTGGTCGCGCTGCGCCGCCGAGGTAAAAAGCAGCTTCAGCCGCATGCGCAAGACCGAACGCATCAAAATGCCTGCGACCATCTCCGTATTGCGGCGGGCGTGCCAGATACGGAACGGACGGGTTCGCGGCCTTAGCCATAGACCGGGTAGCCCCAACCAGCGGATTTTCGGCAGATCGTCCGGCAGGCCCGGCCCCAAGGTTGCTATCTTGAGGCCGTTCGCGCGTTGCAATGGAATAAGCTGGATGATGGTCGAGGTGACGCCGGAAAGCGTGCGCTTGAAGTTCGGCGCGATCACCTCGACGTTTGACACGGTATCGAACGACACCGCTTAAACGAATCTGAAGCCGAGGATCTCGTAGGACCGTGCGCCGCCCGGAGCATTGACTTCGATCGTGTCGCCTTCGCTCTTGCCGATCAGGGCGCGGGCGATTGGCGAGGAAACGGAAATCCGGCCCGCCTTGGGATCGGCTTCCTGGTCGCCGACGATCTGGTACGTCCGCTCTTCCTCGGTGTCCTCGTCGACAAGACGGATCGTCGCGCCGAACTTGATCTTGTCGCCGGAAAGCTTGGTAATGTCGATGATCTCGGCGCGCGCCGTATAGTCCTCGAGTTCGCCGACGCGACCCTCGTTGTGGCTCTGCGCTTCCTTGGCAGCATGATACTCGGCGTTTTCCGAAAGGTCGCCATGAGCGCGCGCCTCCGCAATCGCCTGGATGATGCGCGGCCGTTCTTCTTGCTGGCGCCAGCGCAGCTCTTCCTTGAGCTTGTCAAATCCTGCCTGAGTCATCGGGACCTTTTCCATGTCCTCTCCTTTCGTTGTAGTGCCAAAACGGGCCAAAACAGAGCCGCGCGGCACAAAAAGAAAACGGTCGCCGGAGCTCAAAGCTTCGGAACCGTTCAATCATTCCTGACTTAATATAGCATCGTTTCAGGCAATTTCACGAAGAAAGTGGAAATAGTGCCGGCAAACGGATTTGCGGGCGATGCGGTATCGAATCACAAGGGACTCACATCACTGTGAGGCGACCGAACCGTCGAAATGTGTTCTCAATTTCCCAAACTGACTCGCCACGCCCGACAACGCCCGCGATGAAAGGACCCTCATCGATGCGACGGAGAACAGCTATTTTGCTGGCAAGCGCCCTTTGCTTTGGCGCCCAGATAGCCCAGGCCGAGACCTTCGACACCGAGAAAGCGCCAGTCGCCTCCGAGACGGTCGCGAGCAACCTGGACCACCCCTGGAGCCTCGCCTTCCTTCCGGATGGCGCCCTTCTCGTAACGGAGCGCGCCGGGAATATGCGGATCGTCAAGGATGGCAATGTATCGGAACCGCTGAAAGGTGTACCGAAGGTCGCCGCGATGGGCCAGGGCGGCCTGCTCGATGTCGTGGTGGCGCCGGATTTTGCGCAAAGCGGGAGCATCTTTTTCACCTTCTCAGAACCTGGCAAGGACGGTGCGGGCACTGCGATTGCAAGCGCCAGACTCGTGCGCAGTGGACAGGGCGGAACCCTCGAGGACGTCACCGTCCTCACCTCGATGCGCAAGAAGACCAGCAAGGGCCAGCACTTCGGCTCGCGCATCGTCATTACGCCGGATGGCAAGCTGTTCGTCACGATGGGCGAGCGCGGCGACCGCAACCGCGCCCAGGATTTCAAGGATGAAGCAGGTTCCGTGCTTCGCATCAATGCCGACGGTACCACGCCGGCGGACAATCCGTTCGCCGATGGCAATAAGGGGCTGCCGCAAATATGGTCGAAGGGCCATCGCAATCCGCAAGGGGCGACCTGGGATCCAGTCACGCAGACGCTCCTGACAGTGGAGCATGGCGCAAAGGGTGGTGATGAGATCAACCAACCTCAGGCAGGCAAGAATTATGGCTGGCCGGTCATCTCCTACGGCAAGGATTATTCCGGCGCCAAGATCGGCAAGGGCACGAAGGCCAAGGGTTACGAGCAGCCACTCTACTATTGGGATCCGTCGATTGCGCCGTCGGGGCTGGCCGTCTACGAAGGCGAGATGTTTCCGGAATGGCAGGGCGATCTCCTTGTCGGATCGCTGAAGTTTGCAACGCTGGTGCGGCTTGAACGCGATGGAAAAGGCACGATCGCAACCGAGGAGCGCATGCTCAAGGACGCGTTCGGCCGTATCCGCGACGTCCGCGTCGCGCCGGATGGCTCGGTCTATCTTCTGACCGACGATGCTGATGGCAGGATCATTCGATTGACACGCGCACGAGCAAGCTAAGCGTCTTGCAGTCGTCGGTTGCAGCAGTTAGAGCAATTGCGACTGCGGAACCTGATGTAACCGCACCAACTTGTGGGATCGTCATGACGCATGGCCGGGCCAATATTCTGCTGCTTCTTGCCGGAGCGATCTGGGGTTTCGGCTTCGTTGCCCAGTCGACGGCCATGGCCAGTGTCAAGCCGTTCATGTTTGTCGCCATCCGCTTCTTTCTTGCGGCGCTGACCGTCCTGCCTCTCGCAATCCGTGAGGCAAAAAACGCGCGCCAAGGGCTGACACAGCGCGATTATCTTGGCTTTGTCTTCATCGGCCTCCTGCTCTTTTCCGGCGCAGCCCTGCAGCAGGTTGGCATGCTCACATCGTCGGTCACCAATGCCGGGTTCCTGACTGGGCTTTACGTCGTCATGGTGCCGATCCTCGGCGTATTCCTGTTTTGGCAATGGCCGCATCCGGTCGTCTGGCCCTGCGCCCTGACTGCGCTTGCCGGTATCTACCTTCTTTCCGGAGGCCGTCTCGATGGTCTGACTGTTGGAGACTGGCTTATCGTGGGATGTGCGGTTTTCTGGGCACTGCAGATCATCTTCATCAATCGCATCGGCGTTCAGAGCGGGCGCCCGATTATGCTGTGCCTCGTGCAGTATCTGGTTTGCGGCATCCTCGGCCTGCTGGTCTCGATGACAAGCGAGCGGACCGAACTGTTTTCGATCCTCGCGGCCGGTCCGGAACTCATTTTTGCGGGTGTCCTGTCGTCGGGCGTTGGCTTCACCCTGCAGGCCGTCGGCCAGCGTTTCACAACGGCGCCGCAGGCCGCCATCATGCTTTCGTCCGAAGCCCTTTTCGCCGCGATCTTCGGCATGATTCTGCTCGGCGAGCGCCTGACGCTTCAGGGCCTTGTCGGGTGCGCCCTCATTTTTTCGGCAATGATCGCTGTCGAACTCATCCCGATGCTGCGCAACAAGTCACGCCTTGAAGATCAAGGTCGCCCCGCCGGCAATCAGGGCAAATCCGGCCACGTGCTGCCAGGTGAATGATTCCTTGAGATAAAACACCGAGAACAGGCTGAAGACGACGAGCGTGATGACTTCCTGCATCGTCTTCAGTTCAGCGGTCGAATAGACCGTGTGGCCGATGCGATTGGCGGGAATGGCCAGCCAATATTCCATCAGCGCAATGCCCCAGCTGATGAACACCACCTTCGCCAATGGCGCTGACGGAAACTTGAGGTGACCGTACCAGGCGAAGGTCATGAAAACATTGGAAGCAATAAGCAGGAAAATGGGCGCAATGGATGGCGATAGAAAATTCGGCATGATCGCTCTTTCAAGAACATAGGTCGTTGGCTACGGGAGGCTAAATGCACCGGCAATTGCAGCAAAATCAAGCCATTTGCGGGCCCATCATGTTTCGATCCCAAATGTTAAGAAGCCGCTGACCTTTCCTTTACGATTTGCCTCTACTTTCACCCGTTGCTGCGCCTCGATTCAGGCAATGGGATGTGGTGACATGAGTTGTGCGTTGTCGTCCGCTGTGCGCTTGAAGCGCTTATCCACGATACTGCTGTTGTCCGTGTCGACGACCCTCAGTGGCTGTGGCATGGACGAAGTGCGCCGTCCCATGGCCGACGTCGGCAGCGGTTCGGATACCGCTATTGCCAGCAGATCGCTCGCCAGCGAGGAAAATCAGGTCGCTGTCGAAACGCAAACGCTGCCGAGCTCCGGGATGGACCAAATGTCTGGGCCACCCCCCGACGTCATTTCTGTGCCGGACACCAGCCAGGCGGCGAGCGAACCGATCGAGCCGGCGACGCCGACCTTGCAGCCGCCCGAAGCAGCGCCGGAAATTCCGCGGCTTGGCGAAACCAAGCCCTATTCCCTGCCGGAAATGGAACCCCCGTCGGATGATGACAAGAGCTATGGGTATCTGAAAAATTATAGCTATCCCAATGCGATACGCGATCCTATCGCACGCGGAGAAAGCGTCCTCGGCATGTCCGGCGGCGAAATGGCCTGCCGCACCGAACTCAAGAAGCTTGGCGTGGTGTTTCAGGAGAAGCCGCCAATCAACGATGGCGGCGCTTGCCGCATCGACCATCCGCTCGCGGTCAGCGGCTTTGCCAGCGGCAATATAAAGCTGAAGCCAACGGCGACCCTGAATTGCCAGATGACGCTTGCATTCGCCCGCTGGGTCAAGGGCGACCTCTCGCCATCGACGCGGCTGCGCTACCTATCGGGCATCAACACCATACACCAGGCGTCGAGCTATTCTTGCCGCACCATGAGCAGCCAGCGCGGCCGGCCCATGTCCGAGCACGCCAGGGGAAATGCGCTCGACATCGCGAAAATCACGCTCAACAACGGCCGCGAAATCGAGGTCGAAAGGCCGGGGCTCTTCTCGTTCCGCCAGCGTGGTCTTCTCAACACCGTTCGTTCGGATGCTTGCGACTATTTCACCACCGTGCTCGGACCCGGTTACGACCGTTTTCACAGCACGCATTTCCATTTCGACCTGATGCAGCGGCGCAGCGGCCACCGCGCCTGCCGCTGATCAGTGCGGGTTTAATTTCCGCTGCTTGTAGCTCCGATATTCCCAGACGGTGACGACGATCAGGATAGCGCTGGTCGCGGCGCCGATCGCCAGCGGTGAAAGTGCCGGGCAAATGACCGCCAATCCGGCACACAGCACGAGCCCAACGAGATGGGATAGCGGTACCCGGCCATTGACGTAGCGCTTGAAGAGAAGATTGCCGACAAGATAAAGCGCCGTGCCGCCGACCGACGTCCAGATCATGGCAGCTTCCGCATGGCCGAGCGGATGATCCAGCACCAACTCGTCCGAGACGGCGACGACGATGATGCCAGCGACCAGCAGCACGTGGACATAGGTATAGGCGATGCGGGCGATTCGCCCCGGATCGTCGGTCTCTGCAATCTTGTGATGCGCTGCCGACTGGCCGAGATTGAAATAGATGAGATACATGGCGACGGACGCGACGAAAGTCGTCAAGAACGCCGCCAGCGAAACCAGGCTCCATTCTTGCTCCGAAAAGGTGGCACCGGATACGAGGATGGATTCGCCGAGTGCAATGATGATGAAAAGGGCAGCCCTTTCGGCCATATGGTCGCCGCTGACATTCCAGTCCGTGGTGATTGAGGCGCCAAGCCGGGGCGCCCAAAATCCCACGGCCGGCCCAAGGATCTCAATTGCCAGCGCCGCTGCCCACAGCGGCAGACGATATTCCGGCATAGCCAGGCCACCGGCCAGCCAGAAGATCGCCGAAATACTGAGCCACACGGCAATGCGCTGGAAGTTGCGGAAGTTGGCATCGTCGTGATGCCGCACGGCCCACAGCATGAACAGGGTGCGTCCAAGTTGCATCGAGACATAGGCGAGCGCAAAGACGATGCCGCGCCCGGCAAAGGCGGCGGGGATCGAGGTGGAGAGCACAAGCCCGGCGAGCATCAGCGCGAACAGCATCGTGCGGACTGGCGCGGTCGCGGGGTCGAGCCAGTTGGTCACCCACATTGTATAGACCCATACCCACCATACGGCGGTGAGCAGCAGCGCGCTTTCGGCAAGGCCCTCGAGGCTCAGATCATGCAGGAGGAAATGCGATATCTGCGTAATGGCGAATACGAAGACGAGGTCGAAGAAGAGTTCGACAAAATCGACCTTCGCACTATCAGCAGCATCCCGCTGACGGGAATAGTCCCGAATTGCCCCGAAGAATGCCACGCCCCATCTCCCAAATCATTAGCCTGCCCGTAAGATGAAGCGGTTCCAGCCAAAAATGAAATGGTTTTTGCCGCAGCCAGAACCTGAATGCGCGCTCAACACTCCTGACAATTTGGGGTTGCGCTTGCGCGCCGCTTTCCCACTTTTAGATGGTCCAACAACTCCGGGAGGAACCCATGCGCTTCGTTGACCGCTATCCAATCATCGTCACAGACCGCAAGGAGGCCTGCCGCGACTTCTGGATCGAGCATCTTGGCTTTGTCAGCGCCTTCGACAGCACCTGGTTCTCTTACCTCATGGCCGAAGATCAATCGGCCAGCATCGCTTTCATGACGCCGGACCACCCTTCCGCCCCGCCCGGCCCGGAAAAGTTCAGCGGAGCCGGCATGTGTTTCGAACTCCAGGTGGAGGATGCCCGGGAAGCCTTCGACAAGATCGCATCCACCGGCCTCAAGATCGAATACCCGCTGACCGACGAGCCCTTTGGGCAGCGCCGCTTCGGATTTCATGATCCGTCGGGCCTCTGGATCGACGTTGTCGAGCAAATCGAATCGGCAGCTGGATTTTGGGATCGCTACATGATCGGCAGCCAGAGCTGATCGGTCAGATTTCCTTCGGAACCGGGGTGGGCTTGCCGTCCTTGTCCAGCGCAACCATGATGAAGTCGGCGTGGGTGACAAGTTCCATCAGATCGGACAGGTAACGTTGCGCCCAGGCCTCGACCTTGAGCGTGATCGAGGTGCGTCCGACATGGGCGATATGGGTGTAGATGCACAGCGTATCGCCGATCTTGACCGGTTTTGCGAAGGCCATTTCCTTGACGGCAGCCGTCACCACGCGTCCGCGCGCCCGTTCCGCGGCCCGAATGCCGCAGGACAAATCCATCTGCGCCATGACCCAGCCACCGAAAATGTCCCCGGCCGCGTTGGCGTCCGCCGGCATCGCCAGCGTGCGCAGGGTGAGTTCGCCGATAGGCTTCATCTCTTCGGTCAATTGCCGTCTCCGTCAATGAATTGCGTTGCCGCCATGATGGGGTGCGGCCGCAGGATTGAAAAGGGGCCTTCGCCCGCAACTGTCAGAAACCCGACATTGCGGGTCGTTGACCGGTTTCGGTTTCGTATCGCCGCTGGCTTAGTCTGGCAGTACAGCGAATGTACCGGAGGGGATCATGAAAATAACCGACGTCAGGACCTTCGTGGTCGGCAATCCGCCGCCCTCGTTCGGTGGCACATGGTTCCTCTTCGTCAAGTTGACGACCGACTCCGGCGTTGTCGGCTATGGCGAGGCCTATAATTCCACGGTCAGTCCGCAGATTATGCGCAAGGTCGTCGAGGACGTCGCCGAGCGCTGGCTCATAGGCGAAGACCCGCACCACATCGAACGATTTTTCCGCCGCGCCTATTCGAGCGGCTTCACCCAGCGTCCTGACGTGACGGTCATGGGCGCCATTTCGGCGCTGGAAATGGCCTGCTGGGACATCATCGGCAAGGAAGCCGACAAACCGGTCTATGAACTTCTTGGCGGCAAGGTGCACGAGCGGCTGCGCAGCTACACCTACATCTATCCCAAGCCCGAACTCGGCGAGACCTCCGCCATCTACTGGAACGCGGAAGCGTCAGCGGAGCGTGCTGCCGAATATGTGGCGGAAGGCTATACCGCGGTGAAGTTCGACCCCGTTGCCCCCTATACCTCGTTCGATCCGCGCCAGCTTTCGCTGGAACAACTCGATCTCGGCGAGAAATTCGTTTGCCTCGTGCGTGAAGCCGTGGGCAGCAAGGCCGACCTTTTGTTCGGCACCCATGGCCAGATGA
The DNA here is from genome assembly GCF_900113985.1 of Phyllobacterium sp. CL33Tsu. Lineage (NCBI taxonomy): Bacteria > Pseudomonadati > Pseudomonadota > Alphaproteobacteria > Hyphomicrobiales > Phyllobacteriaceae > Phyllobacterium > Phyllobacterium sp. CL33Tsu. The sequence goes on from NZ_FORJ01000005.1 coordinate 175,500, forward strand.
CGCCGACCAGCGCGGTGCGGCTGGCCAAGCGGCTCGAACCCTATGACCCGCTGTGGCTGGAGGAACCAGTCCCACCTGATATGCCGGAGAACATGGGGTATGTGCAGCAGCACACCTCGATCCCGGTCGCGGCCGGCGAGCGCCTGACGACGAAGTACGAATTCCAGCGCCTTCTCGTCAATCGTGCCGCCAATATACTGCAGATGAATCTCGGCCGCGTCGGGGGCATTCTCGAAGCCAAGAAGATCGCAGGCATGGCGGAGACATTCCATGCGCAGATCGCACCGCACCTTTATTGCGGGCCGATCGTCGGAGCCGCCAACATCCAGATCTCCACCTGCAGCCCGAACTTCCTGATCCTTGAATGCATCCAGGGCTTCGGAGGGTTCCACGCCGATATCCTGAAAAAGCCGATCAAGTGGGAGGATGGCTACGTCATCCCCTCTTCGGACCCCGGCCTCGGCGTCGAACTTAACGAGAACGTCGCCGCCGCGCACGCCTATGACGGCCATGACCTGCATCTCGGCATGGGACGTGATCCGCTGATCGTATGATCCCAATGGACCTATCGATCTGGGCTCTGAGGCCGGTCGCGTTCCCGCCTCGGCGCGCTCAGCCATAGCCGTCAAAGCTGCCTTCCCGCGTTCCACGAAAATAATTGTCGCATGTAAAGCTTGATGCCATTATTCCGCTGTATTTCAAGGAAAAATCAGCTCATATATTAATCGCATTTTTCTTCGAAAGACCCGATCCGTGCCGCTCCATATTGAACTTGTCGGTAGCCTTGCTGCCGTGATCACCACGCTGTGCTGGATCCCGCAGATCATCAAGATCATGCGGCACCGGGAAACGGCCAGCATTTCCCTTGTATCCAACGCTTCGCTGATGCTCGGCGTTTTTCTGTGGCTGATCTACGGCATGATGATCGGCTCATGGCCGGTGATCATGGCAAACGGCGTCACTTTCCTGCTCATCCTCGCCATTCTCGGCCTGAAAATCCGCTACGGCTGATTGCCAGCAAACCGGCCTGGCTTGGCCGCCCTCCTGACAACCTGTTGTCAGGAGCCTGTCAGTTTCTGCCGGGCCGCCCTTTCCATTTCGCCGGACTCTTACCATATTCGACGAATGGCTAAATCTCCTGACAAGTACAATGTAAGCGGTTTCGGCGAAGCGCCCCAATCCGAGCTGGAAGGCACGCCGCTTTCCGGCTCTATCAGCGATTGGGCGAACCAGATCACCGAAGCTTCGGCCAAAGCCAAGCCAGCGAAGGCCAAGGCAAAGCAGGGTGCGAAGACGCAATCCAGCGCTTCGCGGACATCGCGCGGGACGTCGATCGGCGGATCGACCGACCCGAAGACGCGCGCGGCCGCAGGCCTTAATCCCGTTGCAGGCCTCGATATCGGGCTCGAGGATGCTGGAAGTATCGCACCGGGCGGAGCCACGGCAACGGTCGCAGCGCTGGCGGCGCTCATCGAGAGTGGCAATCCGCTCTTCAAGAACGGAGCCGCATGGCAGCCGCACCGACCGGCCCGCCCGGAGAAATCCGAGGGCGGCATCCAGATCAGCATGGAGACCGATTTCCAGCCATCCGGCGACCAGCCGACGGCAATCCAGGATCTCGTCTCCGGCATCAAGGATGATGACCGCACCCAGGTCCTGCTCGGCGTTACGGGTTCGGGTAAAACCTTCACCATGGCCAAGGTGATTGAGCAGACCCAGCGTCCGGCCCTCATTCTCGCGCCAAACAAGACTTTGGCCGCGCAGCTTTACGGCGAGTTCAAATCCTTCTTTCCGAACAATGCGGTAGAGTATTTCGTTTCATACTACGATTACTACCAGCCGGAAGCCTACGTTCCACGCTCGGACACCTATATCGAGAAGGAATCCTCGATCAACGAGCAGATCGACCGGATGCGCCACTCGGCCACCCGCTCGCTGCTCGAGCGTGACGACGTCATCATCGTCGCTTCCGTCTCCTGCATCTACGGTATCGGCTCGGTCGAAACCTATACGGCGATGACCTTCGAGATGAAGATCGGCGACCGCCTCGACCAGCGCGCCCTGCTCGCCGATCTCGTGGCGCAGCAATACAAGCGACGCGACATGGACTTCACGCGTGGCTCGTTCCGCGTGCGCGGCGACACGATCGAACTCTTCCCGGCCCACCTTGAGGACCGCGCCTGGCGCATTTCCATGTTCGGCGACGAGATCGAGGCAATTACCGAATTCGATCCGCTGACCGGGCAAAAGACCGGCGATTTGCGTTCGGTAAAGATCTACGCCAATTCGCACTATGTAACGCCGCGCCCTACGCTGAACCAGGCGATCCGGTCGATCAAGGAAGAGCTCAAGCATCGGCTTGTGGAACTCAACGCCGCTGGACGCCTGCTCGAAGCGCAGCGCCTCGAACAGCGCTGCACCTTCGATCTGGAAATGCTGGAGGCCACTGGCTCCTGCGCCGGCATCGAGAATTATTCGCGCTATCTGACCGGCCGCAAGCCCGGGGAACCGCCGCCGACGCTGTTCGAGTATATTCCGGACAATGCGCTGGTCTTTATCGACGAGAGCCACGTTACGGTTCCGCAGATCGGCGCCATGTACAAGGGCGACTTCCGCCGCAAGGCGACCCTCGCCGAATATGGCTTCCGCCTCCCCTCGTGCATGGACAACCGTCCGCTGCGCTTCGAGGAGTGGGACGCCATGCGCCCGCAGACCGTTGCGGTCTCGGCAACACCGAGCAACTGGGAGATGGAAGAGTCCGGCGGCGTCTTTGCCGAACAGGTCATCCGGCCAACTGGCCTGATCGATCCGCCGGTCGAGGTACGCCCGGCGAAGAGCCAGGTCGATGATGTGCTCGGCGAAATTCGCGAGACGACCGCCAAAGGTTATCGTACCCTCGTTACGGTTCTCACCAAGCGCATGGCCGAGGATTTGACCGAATATCTGCACGAGCAGGGTGTGCGGGTGCGCTACATGCACTCGGATATCGACACGCTCGAACGCATTGAAATCCTACGTGACCTGCGGCTCGGCGCCTTTGACGTTCTCGTCGGCATCAACCTTCTGCGTGAGGGTCTCGACATTCCCGAGTGCGGATTTGTCGCCATTCTCGATGCCGATAAGGAAGGGTTCCTGCGCTCCGAAACCTCGCTGATCCAGACGATCGGCCGTGCCGCCCGCAATGTCGACGGCAAGGTCATCCTCTATGCGGACCACGTGACAGGCTCCATGGAGCGGGCGATGGCGGAAACCAACCGCCGCCGCGAGAAGCAGGAGGCCTATAACGCCGAGCACGGCATCACGCCCGCCAGCGTCAAGAAAAACATCGCCGATATTCTCAACAGTGTTTACGAACGTGACCACGTACGGGCTGACATTTCCGGCTTTGCCGAGTCCGGCGCCATGATCGGCAACAATCTGAAGTCGCATCTCGAGCATCTCGAACGGCAGATGCGCGAAGCGGCCGACGACCTCGACTTCGAAGTGGCGGCACGGCTGCGCGACGAGATCAAGCGCCTGCGCGAGACGGAACTTGCGATCGCGGACGACCCGATGGCGCGCGAGGTGGAACTGGAAAGTCCGGCCACGGGACGCACCAAGGGACGGCACAATGCCGGGCGGGCGATGCACCGCGTCGTCACCGACGATCAGGACCAGGACTCACAGCTGTTCCGCAAGCCGCATCTCGACGAGATGGGCGGTGACACGACGCGCCCGCTCGGCGTCTTCCGCAAGAACACGCTCGACGAGATGACTGTCGGTCGGACGGAAAAGCCAGTCGTCGGTTCAGTGCCGCAAAAGCCCGCCTTTACCGGCACGAACAGGAACGACCACGAAATCGTGCGGCGTGAGCGTTCGGGCGTTGGGTCTTACGAAGATGCCGGCGATGCGCGCAAGAAGCGTCGACCCGGCAAGACCGGTCGGCCAGGGCGGTAATCAGGGCAGCCCAGTTTAGGCTGGTTGATCAGTCCTGCTTGCCGAAGGCCGCCTGCCCTGCCGCAAGGATTTCATCGGCAAATGCCGGATCATCGACGGCGCGCGAAAGAACCAGCGTGCCGACGAGACCCGCCATGGTGGCAAGCGCCTTCTCGCGTTTCGCCTCTGCGGATACGCCCGGGATGATCTTAGCCAGAATATCAAGTAGGGCACGCGTTCCGTGCGTAAAGCGCTCGCGGACGCGTCCACTCTGCCGCGCGATGTCGGGAGCAAGCGCCGCCATGGTGCAACCCGTTGCCCGGTGGTCGCGATGCTCCTTGAGGAGATAGGCATTGATGAGGGCTGCGAACGCCTCTTCGGGCGACCGATCCGCCAGTTTGCCCCACTTTTCCGCCGATTGGTCCATGGAAGCAGCACAGGCTTCGGCGATCAAATCGTCTTTTGAGGCGAAATGGCCATAGAACCCGCCATGGGTGAGGCCAGCACTTTTCATAAGATCCGCGACGCCGATGCCATCGAAGCCCTTGTCGCGAAATTCGCGGCTCGCAACTTCGATGATGCGGTCCCGGTTCTTGGCAGCCTGTTCCTTGCTCACACGCATGACACCATCCTCACGAAAATTCTTTGTTGACATTTTATATGATGAACGTCATTTATAGTCAATCATTATGATCATCATTTAAATGCGGCTGCGATACGCCCGCACAGGAGCAGTTCATGCGCTATAAGCTTTTCGGCAATCATACGGGCCTGCGGGTTTCGGAATTTGCGCTTGGTACCGGCAATTTCGGTACAGGCTGGGGTTATGGCTCCACTCCTGACGTCGCCAAGCAGATATTCGACGCCTATGCTGAAGCGGGCGGCAATCTCATCGATACCGCAGACAGCTATCAGTTCGGGCAGTCTGAGACTATCCTCTCCGATCTCATCGCCGCAGAGCGCGACAACTTCGTTCTCGCCACCAAATATTCCCACGGCGCGTCTGCCAATGTCGGGCCCTCGGTTGTCGGCAATAGCCGCAAATCCATGATCCAGGCGGTGGAGGCAAGCCTGAAGCGGCTGAAGACGGAGCGCATCGACCTGCTTTGGGCTCACATGTCCGATGAGATGACGCCCATTGACGAGATCGTGCGCGGCTTCGAAGACCTCGTTCGCGCCGGAAATATTGTCTATGCAGGCTTCTCCAATTTCCCCGCCTGGCGGATCGCCAGCGGCGCGACAATCGCCGCGCTGCGCGGCTGGACGCCGATTGTCGGCCTCCAGACCGAATACAGTCTTGTCGAACGGACTGCCGATCGTGAACTGCTGCCTATGGCGCGCGGTTTCGGGCTTGGCGTCGTCGGCTGGTCGCCGCTCGGCGGCGGACTTCTGACCGGCAAATACCGCAAGGGTGAAGAAGGCCGCGCAACTGGTCTGGGTGTCGTCATTCAGCACGAAGACAGCACACAGCGCACACTCATCATCGATGAAGTCATTGCAATCGCTGCAGAAATCGGCGTAACGCCTAGCCAGGTCGGTATTGCATGGGTCGCCGCCAAGGGCGTCCTGCCGATCATCGGCCCGAAGACGCTCGATCAGTTCCGCGACAATATCGGCGCCACAGCACTGGTTCTCACCAATGAACAGGTAGAAAGACTTGACCGCGTCAGCGCAATTGCACTGGGCGCGCCGCATGAACTGATCGGCAGCGTGCGCACGCGCCAGCGGCTGACGGGCGGCAAGCTCGAAGTTCTCGACCTGCCTTCGGCTCCCCTCATCTGATAGACGCCACACCACATTTGCGAAAGCCGAACCATGCTCTCCACAACTCTCGCCGCCCTGCTGGCCCGCCGCAATGTTCATTATGGCTGGGTCGTTGTTGCCGTCACCTTTATCACGATGCTGGTCACCGCCGCGGCCGTGGGCGCGCCCGGCGTGCTCATCGTTCCACTTGAAAAGGAGTTCGGCTGGGAAACGGAACAGATCGCGACCGCGTTTTCCATCCGCCTCCTGCTGTTCGGCCTCATGGGGCCTTTCGCCGCCGCTTTCATGAACTATTTCGGCGTCAGACGTGTCGTCTGCGTTGCGTTGATCCTCATCACGGCCGGACTTTTTGCTTCGCTGGCGATGACGCGGATCTGGGAGCTCGTGCTTCTGTGGGGCGTCGTCGTCGGCTTCGGCACCGGCTTGACCGCCATGGTGCTCGGCGCAACCGTGGCGACGCGTTGGTTCACCGAGCGGCGCGGCCTCGTACTGGGCATGCTGACCGCAAGTTCCGCGACCGGTCAGTTGATCTTCATGCCGCTGATGGCTTCGTTAAGCGAAAACTACGGCTGGCGCACGGCTATCGTGCTGATCTGCGCTATGCTGCTCGTCGCCGTTGTGGGTGTCTTTTTCCTGATACGCGATCGCCCGTCGGATGTCGGCTTGCCGGCCTATGGCGACAAGCTCGTCGCGACCGCCTTGCCGGTGACCGGCGGCCTGCTCTCGCTCATTACCATGCCGCTGCTGGCGCTGAAGGAGGCATCGCGCAGTTCGACCTTCTGGGTGCTGTTCGCCACCTTCTTCGTTTGCGGCGCAAGTACCAATGGCCTGATCGGCACGCATTTCGTAGCGTTGTGCGGCGATTACGGTCTTGCCGCCGTTGGGGCCGCAAGCGTGCTTGCCATGATGGGCTTTTTCGATTTCTTCGGCACGATTGGATCGGGCTGGCTTTCCGATCGGGTCGACAATCGCTGGCTGCTGTTCTGGTACTATGGCCTGCGCGGCCTCTCGCTGCTCTATCTGCCCTATTCGGACTTCTCCTTTTATGGCCTCTCCCTCTTTGCCATGTTCTACGGGCTCGACTGGATCGCCACCGTGCCGCCGACGGTGAAGCTTGCGACCGAGCGCTTCGGCCGGGAAAAGGCAGGCCTGATGTTCGGCTGGATCTTTGCCGGACACCAGCTCGGCGCGGCATCAGCGGCCTATGGCGGTGGTTTTGCCCGCACTGAATATGCGACCTATGTCCCCGCATTCCTTGTCGCGGGCATCCTGTGCCTCATTGCAGCGCTGCTGGTGCTGACATTGAGCAAGCAGAGCAAGGACGATGCCGTCCCGGAACCCGCACCGGCGGGTTGAGCGCCGGGCGGCGACAAAACGAGCTGTGGGTTTCCGTCGAAAACCCTGCGTCGAGGACATCGACCGATGCTAAGAGAGTCCGCGCGCCGGTTCGTCGCGCGGAATCACTTGAAGCAACTGGAGCATGGATGAAGGTCGACATCGACATGGGAGCGGCGCCCGCCGGCGCAAGAGCCATGCTCGATCTCGAAGAGCTTCTGGCCACGCGTCTTCTCGTGCAGGGCAATTCCGGTTCCGGCAAATCCCACCTCCTGCGCCGCCTGCTCGAACAGAGCGCGCAATGGGTCCAGCAATGCGTGATCGATCCGGAAGGCGATTTCGTCACCCTTGCCGAGAAATACGGCCATGTCATTGTTGATGGCGCACGCACGGAAAACGAGCTGACGCGCATTGCAGCGCGTATTCGCCAGCACCGCGTTTCAGTGGTCCTCGATCTTGAAGGCCTTGATGTCGAGCAGCAGATGCGCTGCGCGGCGGCCTTTCTCGGCGGCCTCTTCGATGCGGAGCGCGACTACTGGTATCCGATGCTCGTCGTCGTCGACGAAGCCCAGCTTTTCGCTCCGGCAGTCGCCGGCGAAGTGTCGGACGAGGCCCGCAAGCTGTCGCTCGGCGCGATGACCAACCTCATGTGCCGGGGGCGCAAACGCGGCCTTGCCGGCGTTATCGCCACCCAGCGTCTCGCCAAGCTCGCCAAGAATGTTGCTGCCGAAGCCTCCAATTTCCTCATGGGACGGACGTTCCTCGATATCGACATGGCCCGCGCTTCGGATTTGCTCGGCATGGAGCGACGCCAGGCCGAACAGTTCCGCGACCTCGCCCGCGGTCATTTCGTGGCACTTGGACCCGCCCTCTCGCGAAGGCCCTTGGCGGTTACAATCGGCACGGTCGAGACCTCCGCGCGGTCATCGAGCCCCAAGCTCACGCCGCTGCCGCCGCCTGGTGAGGATGCCCGAGACCTGATCTTCACGCCGGCCCCGGAAGAGCGCAGGACGCCAATCTGGCGTTCACCCACTCCGCCGCCGACAACGCCGACTGCGGACATTCTGAGCCAGCTCAACCAGGCGGCAAAGGCGGCTGCCCAGCCGGACAACCCTGCCCCGATGCTCTTCCCCGAAATCGACGAGGCGGAGCGCAACACGTCGATCAGCGCCGTCATGCAGGAAATGCTTGCAGATCCGGACGCGTCATTCCGCACCGATGCCGTCCTTTACCAGGATTTCCTCGTCCGCTGCCGCATTCGCCGCGTGCCAGGCGATGCACTGACCCTGCCAGAGTTTCGGCGCCGCCTTGCGGTCGCCCGCGCCGGCATCGATGGTGAAACGGCGCAAAGCGAGCCATGGCAGCAGGCGCTCGAACTTTCCAAGACATTGCCTGACGATGTTCAAGGCGTGTTCTTCATTGTTGCGCAAGCCGCGGTTAAAGGCAGCAGTTGCCCGTCCGACGCTACGCTGGCGCGGGCCTACGGTACGCACTCGGCCCGACGTGCCCGCCGGCTGCTCACCTATTTCGAGGAACAGGGCCTGATCGTGGTCCGCACCGATTTTACCGGCAATCGCATCGTTGCCTTTCCCGATCTTGGCTGCGAGACCGGCCCCGGCGATCCCAACGGCCCCGAGGAAGCCGCGCCCGAACAGGAAGCAGCGGAATAGTCAGGCTAAATCGCCCAACAGCGGCAAGAGTTCGCCGAGATGGTTGATCTGCCGGAAGCGTGGCTCCTCAACAGGCGCATCGACGTGCTCGAGCACCCAGGTGAGTTCGTGCGGTACGAAGACGCCCCAGCTCCCCGCCTCGAGCGCCGGCACCACATCGGATTTCAGCGAATTGCCGATCATCATGGCCCGCTCCGCGCCATCGCCATGACGCCGGAAAATGGTCTCGTAGGTCGCCTTGTCCTTGTTGCTTACGATCTCGACCGCATCGAAAAAGTCGCCAAGCCCCGATTGCGCCAGCTTGCGCTCCTGATCGAACAGGTCGCCCTTGGTGATCAGCACCAGCCGGTAGGCATCAGACAACGCCTCCAGCGTTTGCGTAACGTGCGGCAGCGTCTCGACGGGGTGGCGCAGCATTTCGCGGCCCGCCGCGAGAATATCGGCGATGATCGATGCGGGCACCCGGCCTTCGGTGACCTCCACGGCGGTCTCGACGAGAGACAGGGTGAACCCCTTTATCCCGAAGCCGTACAGGTCGAGATTGCGCTTTTCGACGGCAAGAAGCCGCCCGGAAAGGTCAGGAACGTCGGCATAGGGCGCGAGGAGATCGGCAAAATGCCGTTCTGAACTGCGGAAAAACTGTTCGTTCTGCCACAGCGTGTCATCGGCATCGAAACCGATCGTGGTAAGAGCGCCAGGCGCAAGCATATCGCGTTCCACTTGCATGATTATTTTCCTTCATTCAAACATTGTCTGCAGCGCCCGAGCATGGAATCGGGCGTTCGACCTTTTAGCAGATTTGGGGCCATGCTTGGCATCTTCCGCCGAAGCGTAAACGGGGAATGGCATCAGAGTGAATTGGCTCGCAAAGCCCGGCATGCTCCTGGCATTGATGCTCCTGCCTTCGCTGGGCGCGTCGGCGGCCGAGTCCCCGGCTGCCGCGCCGCAGGTGCCACCGCCGCCTCCGACCATCGGGCAGATATGCGCCGCCATTGCGACCCATGCCGACGGTTTCGGTGTGCCACGCGATTTCTTCGCCCGGCTGATCTGGAAGGAAAGCCGGTTTGATGTGCAGGCGGAGAGCCCGGTCGGCGCGCAGGGCATCGCCCAGTTCATGCCGCGTACGGCCAAAGAAAGGCGGCTCGACGACCCCTTCGACTTTCACAAGGCGTTGCCGGCTTCCGCGAGCTTTCTCAAGGACTTGCGCAAGGCATTCGGCAATTGGGGATTGGCCGCTGCCGCCTATAATGCCGGCCCGACGCGCGTTGCCAACTGGCTGGCCAGCGGCGGATTCCTTCCCCTCGAAACCGAGGAATACGTCCTCGACATAACCGGGCAATCGCCCGATGATTTTGCTGCGGGAGCCGACATCAACAAGCGTCCGCTCAACGCCAAGCTCAGCTTCGATGCCGCGTGCCGCCAGTTGCCGATCGTCCGGTTTGAGACAGTTGCCATGTCGCAGATCAAGCCCAAGCCCTGGGGAATCCAGATCGCCGGCAATTTCCGCCGCGCTGCCGCGGCCCGCCAGCTCGACCGCCTGCGCCAGAGCTTCCCCGCCATCCTCAATACGCATGAGCCGGTCATCAGCCGCAACCGCACTCCGATGGGAAGGCGCGGCATCTATGCGGTGCGGATAGGCGCCGACAGCCGTCCGGAAGCCGACAAGATCTGCGCCCAGTTGCACAGCGCTGGCGGCGCTTGCATCGTGCTGCGCAACCGCTGAGCGGGCGCGATACACCCCTTGGAACGTCTCGTTTCTTTCGCGTCAAAGGTGTCATCGGGCGAACTTCAGGCGATTTTTTACTTCGCCAAGTATGCAGCCCGCAATGTCCTTCGATATAGTCGACTAAAAGGTAGTAAAACTTTTGCTTGCCAAAAAACACTTATTCTAGCAGTCTCAAAGCGTTCGGGCATCTGCGAACACTGGAAGACTGGAAGAACGGCGCGCCGGAACCGCAAGAATACCGGGTCGGGAGCAATCCCGGCAATGATCGGCTCCTTTCCTGAATTCGAGAACTGCCTGCATGACACCGTTGGACGTAACGCACCGAAAACGGCTCTACCAATCCCGCTAACCCGAGGGGGGACGCGGTAAGTAAGGAAAAGGAACGAAGCATGGCACAGACCGGTACGGTCAAATTCTTCAACAGTGAAAAAGGCTTTGGCTTTATCAAGCCCGACGACGGCGCAGCGGACATTTTCGTCCACATTTCCGCCGTACAGGCTTCTGGGCTCACAGGTCTCGCGGACAATCAGAAGGTTTCCTTCGATACCGAACCGGATCGTCGTGGCAAGGGCCCCAAGGCCGTCAACATCACGATCACCGAATAATACCGGCAGCTTGTGCTGCCAAAGATCCCCGATCGGCTGTCGGGGATTTCAGACGGCATCATTTTGGCGCGCCATTCGGCCAGTCGCCACGTTAAGCGTTTTGTGCTTCGATGCCTTGGATTTGCTAAAATTCTATGTGCTTTCTCGGGCTGCCGTCAGAAATGACCGGCAGGCGAGCGCACTGGCATTTGTTCAGCCTGCATTCATTCTGAAAGGCTTAAAACGGAACTACAACTGAGGCTACAGCATTGTCTCAGTCAGGACTACGCCAGAGCGCATGGCGCTCTGCAGCATGCTTCAAGGAGGCACACATGAATATCGGCACCAAGATTGCCATTCTCACAACCGCCGCGCTTGCAACCGTCGTTGCACCGCTGACCTCTGCCTCCGCCGACAACTGGCGCTGGCGTCATGGCGGTTACTATCATCACGACAACAGCGACGCCTGGGTCGCAGGTGCCGCAGGTCTTGCTGCTGGCGCCCTGATCGGTGGCGCTCTTGCAGCGCCGCGCCAGCCCGACGTGATCTATCGCGACTACGATGACGGCTATTATCGCCGCCCTGTAACGGTCTACCGCGAAGCTCCGCGTTATTACGGCGCCGGCGCACGGCCATGGTCGCGTGAATGGTACCGTTATTGCTCGAACCGGTACCGGTCATTCAACCCGGAAACAGGTACCTTCCGTGGATATGATGGCCGCGACTATTTCTGCAACGCCAACTGACTTGCAGCCATAAACATTCCAAAACCGCCGGCCAGTCCGGCGGTTTTGCTATTCGCCGGTCAGGAAAGGGTTGGTCCGGCGCTCCTCGCCAAAGCGCCCGCCCGGGCCATGGCCGCAGATGAAGCCAATATCGTCGCCAAGTGGCAGCAACTTCGTCTTGATCGAGTTGACCAGCGTTGCGTGGTCCCCGCCCGGCAGATCGGTCCGCCCAACCGAACCATTGAAAAGCACATCACCGACATGCGCGAACTTGGCGGCGCGGTTGTAATAGACGACATGTCCCGGCGCATGGCCTGGGCAATGGAGCACCTCGAAAACATGCGTGCCGAACGACACGGTGTCGCCGTCCTTCAGCCACCGATCCGGCGTGCAGTTGCGCACATTATCGGTGATGCCGTATTGCACCGCCTTCGCCTCGATACTGTCGAGCAGGAAGCGGTCCGCCTCGTGCGGTCCTATGATTTCGACGCCGAGCGCTTCCTTCATATCCATTGCGCCGGCCGCGTGATCGATATGGCCGTGCGTAATCCAGATCGCTTCGATGATGATGCCGTTCGCCTGGATTGCGCCCAGCACCTGTTCATTGTCGCCGCCCGGATCAATAAGCACGCCATGCTTGTCGTCACTGTCGAAAAGGATCGTGCAATTCTGCTGGAAGGCCGTAACGGGGATGATTCCTGCCTGCAACTGTCCCATTAATATGCCTTCCTGTTCCTGTCTAACATATCACCAGCGGGCCTATCATCGCGGAAAAGCCCTCTTATTTCAGATGGCGGGCCGCTTATGAAGCGCAACCATCCTCTATTCGCTCAACCTTATAAGCCTCAATCCGCAAATGAAAAGGGCGGCCAGTGGCCGCCCAAAACTCGTTATGTCCCGAAACCAGATCAGGTCTTCGCCATCGAATTCTTGATCGCGCCGATGATCGCCGTCAGGATAATGCCGCCGATACCGCCGCCGGCGACCTGGCCGATGATCGCGCCAAGATCGAGCCCCGACGATGCTGCTGCGTTCGCGACCGCCTCGGCACCGCCGGCGCCGAGAAATTGCGTCAGATATCCGCCGATGAGACCCCCGATACCGCCAGCAACCGTGTTGCCGGTTGTGCCGAGGCTCAGGTTCTTGAGAAGTCCGCCGACAATATTGCCGCCGACGCCACCTGAGATAAGCTGGATAATGATAGGAAGAAGCGCTTCCATGATTGACACCCCGTCAACGTTTCATGCCAGACTCATGCCTGACATGGTCATGATGACTATGTTTTAAGCAAAGTCAAACAACTTGGCGTCGTTTTAACAGGGTATCAAACACTAATTTCATTAGACTTTCGTCTACTCTGCAGCCGCTTTCTTTGGCATTACTTCCGCAGCGTAATCATTCATCAGTTTGATTGCGATTTCACCAACGCTGAAACGATACGGTCCGATCTCGGAGACTGGCGTCACTTCGGCGGCGGTTCCAGTCAGGAAGCACTGTTCGAAACCTTCCAGTTCCTCAGGCATGATCGCCCTTTCGACAACCTCGTAGCCGCGCCGTTTGGCTAGATCGATGACGGTGCGCCGCGTGATGCCGTCGAGGAAGCAATCGGGCGTCGGTGTATGGATGACGCCGTCCTTGACGAAGAAGACATTCGCGCCCGTGGCTTCGGCGACTTGTCCGCGCCAGTCGAGCATCAGGGCATCGGCGTAGCCTTTGGCTTCAGCGGCATGCTTGGAGATGGTGCAGATCATGTAGAGGCCGGCGGCTTTCGACTTCGATGGAGCCGTTTTCGGATCCGGCCGGCGATACTCGGCAAGATCAAGACGAATGCCCTTCAGCTTTTGCGCAGGATCGAAATAGCTCGGCCATTGCCATATGGCGATGGCGACATTGATCTTGTTGGCCTGGGCGGAAACACCCATGGTCTCACTGCCGCGCCAGGCGACGGGACGTATATAGGCATCCTTGAACCCCTGCTTTGCCAGAAGCTTCCGGCAGGCATCGTTCAATTCTTCCACAGTGAAGGGTATCTTGAAGCCGAGGATGCGCGCTGATTCGTGCAGACGTTCGGTATGTTCATTGAGCTTGAAGATCTCGCCGCCATAGGCGCGTTCGCCTTCAAAAACCGAGCTTGCATAGTGCAGCCCGTGGGTCAGCACGTGAACTTTTGCATCCGACCAGCGAACGAATTCGCCGTTCATCCAGATGTAACCTTCAAGCTGATCAAATGGGACGGATGCCATGTTTTTCCTCCAGGCGTTGGATTCCTGTTATTTTTTCAAGTTCGAGTTGCTACCAACTGGTCCAGAATACCGATTGGTGTACCATTGCCGGCAGGCACAAACAGGCGTTTCGAAGAGGAAAATGTCTCGGAAACACTCATCGGCTTTTCGTTTTGTTCAAAACGCGGCCAACAGCTTGCCAAAAATTATCAACAGTCTAAAATTATGTCAACAACGCTGACATAATTTTCCAACTGGAGCGGGAAACCTGCATGAAATCTTATACACCCGATCGGCATATCGAGACAGCCCTGACGAAAAGCGACGCGCGCGAACTTGACATCATCGAGCTGTTCTTCTTTGCCTATCGCGACTTCACGGCCGATCCCGACATGATCCTCGAGAAACTTTCCTTCGGGCGCGCGCACCACCGCGTACTCTATTTCATCAATCGCAAGCCGGGAATGACCGTGGCCGAACTTCTGGACGTTCTGCAGATCACCAAGCAGAGCCTCGCCCGCGTCTTGAAGCAGTTGATCGATACCGACCATGTGGTCCAGATACCGGGCCCGCACGACCGGCGCCAGCGCGAATTATACCCCACACCCAAAGGGCGCGATCTCGCGCTCGAACTTGCGGCACCGCAATCACGCCGCATTGCCGGTGCATTGGACCAAATCGGTCACTCCGACCGCGCCGTGATCGAACATTTCCTCAAGGCAATGGTCAATCCTTCACAATGGCAACAGATCGACAGTCTACCCAAGGCAGGATAGAAATTTAGTGCACGAAGAATTGGAATTGAAAGAACAAGGGACGCAAGACCCGGCAATCAGAGGGACACACCTGGTGAGTGAAGAACATCCGCTATCGGACGATGCGCCGCATCTGCTCATCGTCGACGACGACACCCGAATTCGCAATCTACTGTCGCAATATCTTACCGGCAGCGGCTTTCGTGTTACGGTGGCCGCCAACGCCGACGACGCCCGCCGCAAACTTGCCGGCATTGATTTCGACCTCCTGATTCTGGATGTTATGATGCCGGGCGAAACCGGCGTTGCCCTGACGCAGTCGCTGCGCAAGGAAAAGACCGTGCCGATCCTGATGCTGACGGCGCTGTCGGAAACCGACAGCCGCATCGCCGGGCTCGAAGCCGGCGCCGACGACTATCTGCCGAAGCCGTTCGATCCGCGCGAACTGATTCTCAGGATAAACAACATATTGCGCCGCGGCGCCCCGGCAGCCCAGGCCAAGATCGAACAGATCGTATTCGGCCCCTATACGTTCATCATCGCCAAGCGCGAACTGAAACGGTCCGGCGAAATCATTCGCCTCACCGATCGCGAACAGGATATCATGGCGATCTTCGCCGCGCGCGCCGGCGAGACCGTGCCCCGGCACGAACTGACGGGCCAGGAGGGCGATGTCGGCGAGCGTACGATCGACGTCCAGATCAACCGGCTGCGCCGCAAGATCGAAAACGATCCAGCCAATCCGGTTTGGTTGCAGACCGTGCGCGGCGTCGGCTATAAACTCAGCGTGGAGTAGGATCCCGACCCTCGTGATCCGCGCCATTCCAATGCGTGAGCGGACAACGAGTAATGGCACAGACTGATACCGCAAAGCGCGCATTGGCCGTCAGAAAGCGTCACTGGCGGCGCAGGCGAAGCACGCTGCTCGGTCCCTGGCGAAAGTTCACGCGCTGGCTCGCGCACTGGATGCCGAAACGGCTCTATGCGCGATCCCTGATCATCATCATCGCCCCGATGGTGCTGTTGCAGTCGGTAATCGCCTTCGTGTTCATGGAAAGGCACTGGCAAACCGTTACCCAGCGCCTTTCCACGGCTGTGGTGCGCGACATTGCCGGCATTATCGACCTGATGGACACCTATCCACAGGATCCCGGATACGAGAATCTCATTCGAATCGCCCGCGAACGCCTTGCGCTCAACATCTCCATATTGCCGGGCGATCCGCTGCCCGCACCAGGCCCGAAGCCGTTCTTCTCGATTCTCGACGGCATCCTCAGCGAGGAAATCACGCGCCAGATCAACCGTCCGTTCTGGATCGATACGATCGGGGACTCCGACCTCGTGGAAATTCGTATCCAGCTCGACAACAAGGTGCTGCGCGTCTTCGCGCGCCGCAGCCAGGCCTATGCGTCGAACACATTGATTTTCCTGGTCTGGATGGCAGGCTCCGCCCTCGTTCTCCTGGCAATTGCGATCCTCTTCCTGCGCAACCAGATCAAGCCGATCCAGCAGCTTGCATCGGCGGCAGACAGTTTCGGCAAGGGACGCTCACCGCCTCCCGACTTCAAGCCGCGCGGCGCCGAGGAAGTGCGGCGCGCCGGCGCCGCCTTCATCGTCATGCGCGAGCGCATCGAACGGCAGATCGAACAGCGCACGACCATGCTGAGCGGGGTAAGCCACGATCTGCGCACGATCCTTACGCGCTTCAAGCTGCAACTCGCCCTCGTCGGCAACAGGGTCGACACCGAAGCCATGGAGCAGGATATCGACGACATGCAGTCGATGCTCGAAGGCTATCTTGCTTTTGCGCGTAGCGAGGCCGAGGAGGAAACCGGCGCATTCAGCCTCGAGCGCTTCTTCGCCAAGCTCAAGGAGGAAGGAACGCTGCTCGAGCGCGGCTTCAGTTCGAACATCAAGGGCGAGCCGGTCATTCAGGTCCGCCCCAATGCTTTTTCGCGCCTGATCTCGAACCTCGTGTCGAATTCGTTCCGCTACGCCAGGAATGTCTTGGTTCTGGCCGACCATCGTGAAGGCTGGCTGACGATCACCATCGACGATGATGGTCCCGGCATTCCGAAGGAGATGCGCGACGAGGTGTTCAAGCCATTCTTCCGGCTCGACGAGGCACGCAATCAGGACTCGAGCGGGACCGGGCTCGGCCTTGCCATTGCGCTCGATATAGCCCGCAGCCATGGCGGCGACATTACGCTGGATGAAAGCCCGGCCGGAGGGCTGAGGGCCGTCGTGCGAATTCCGGCCTAGGCCTGTTGCGGCAGTCAGGCCGCATGTTCATTGATCAGCGCCGACCCGCATTCTCCGGGTTTTTCGGCTGCAATCTGGACGCCGCGCAGATAAAGCGCACATGTCGTGCGCAGCATGGAAGCAAAATTGGGTATCTCTCCCTGTGCTTGCAAAGCCTCGTCATAGAGCGTCGAAATGAAGCGCGGCGTCGTCATTTTCTGGCTTTCGGCAATCTCGTCGAGCAGTTGCCAGAACGTCGCTTCAAGTTGAATGCTGGTAGAATGTCCGCCGATGCGCACAGAACGATTGATCTGCCGATAACCCTGCGGATCCTGTTCTGCAAATACCTTGCACATTATCAAGACCTCCCTTTCTGCCTGATGACCGCGTCCGTAATCGGTGCCCGAACGGACGGAATGGTCATTGGTGCGTTTTGAGAAAATTTATTCCGCTTGCAAGGCGGTGTGGTAGCCGATTGCCACCACTTTTCTTCTCCCAGGCGCATAATCACCGACAAGTCTCGACACTGCAACCTCGTTTTGAGACGAACCCGTCAACCTCCATGGAGGCGCCCTTGGCAAAAGCCATTCATTCGATGATCCGTGTTCTCGATGAGGAAAAATCGAGGTCATTCTATAAGTCGGCTTTCGGTCTCGACGTCGCCGACCAGCTGGACTTCGATACGTTCACGCTCATTTATCTGCGCAATGAAGAAACGCCGTTCGAACTCGAACTGACGATCAACAAAGGCCGGACCGAGCCCTATAATCTTGGGGACGGATACGGTCATCTAGCGGTCAGCGTCGACGACCTCGACGCCATCCACGCGCGGCTGAAAGGCCTCGACTACAAGGTCCGCGATATTGTCGAATTCAAGCGGGAGGAAACGATGATCGCGCGCTTCTTCTTCGTCGAAGATCCGGATGGATACAAGATCGAAGTCCTGGAAAGACAAGGCCGGTTCGTCTGAACCGGCCGAGCGGCGTTGGAGGAACGCCGTCATAGCCAGCAAGGGCATTTCGCCGGTTCTCCGGCGGGTGCCGATAGCAAGCAAGGGAGGAATTCAATGGTTACAATCTTCAACCGCAAGCCGGATCGGGACGAGTCCGGCCCGAGCGGCAAGGGCATATCCCGCCGCGATCTTCTGAAGAGTGGCGGCAGCGCCAGTCTTGGCGCCATTCTCATCATCAGCGGCAGTTCGATCATCCATCCAAAATTCGCCTGGGGATTGGAGACGACAAATCTCGATCCGCAGACCATGGCGACCCTGATCCAGATGGCGCGCGACGTCTATCCGCACGATCAGGTGCCCGACCGCTTCTATGCGATCGCCGTCAAGCCTTACGACGCCAAGGCCGGTGAGGACCCGAAAACCAAAAAGCTTGTCGTCGACGGCGTCGCCGATCTCGACAAGCGTGCCGGCAAGGGCGGTTACCTCGGTCTCGGCTGGGAAGAAGACCGCCTGGCCATTCTTCGCAAGATCGAGGACACACCGTTCTTCCAAACCATTCGCGGCGGACTCGTAACGGGCCTCTATAACCAGAAGGACCTTTGGCCGATCTTTGGCTACGAAGGCGAATCCTTCTCGAAGGGCGGCTACATCGCCCGAGGCTTCAGCGACATTGAGTGGCTCTGACGGCAAGAGCGGTAAAACCGAAGATTTTGGCTAATGGGAGGAAACCATGGCTGCACCTTATGATCTCAAAGACGACAGCGTCGTCGTCATCATCGGCTCTGGCGCCGGCGGCGGCACGCTAGGCAACGAACTTGCACAAAAAGGCATAGACGTCGTCATCCTCGAAGCGGGCGCGCGTCACGAATATGATGATTTCATCAATGACGAGTGGGACAGCTTCGGCCAGCTTGCATGGGTCGACAAGCGCACCACCTCGGGCGATTGGCGCGTCGCCAAGGACTTTCCAAACCTTCCGGCCTGGATCGTCAAATCCGTCGGCGGATCGACCACGCACTGGGCGGGCGCATCGCTGCGCTTCCAGGACCACGAGTTCGAGGCGCTCACGCACTACGGCAAGGTCAAGGGCGCGAACCTTCTCGACTGGCCAATCACCCTATCCGAACTCGAGCCCTATTATGCCAAGGCCGAGGACAAGATGGGCGTCACGCGCACCAATAATATCGAGGGTCTGCCCGGCAACAACAATTTCAAGGTGTTGAAAGCCGGCGCCGACAAGCTCGGCTACAAGGAATGCAATACCGGTCACATGGCCATCAATTCGGCCGAGCGCGACGACCGCATGTCCTGCCAGCAGACGGGCTTCTGCTTCCAGGGCTGCAAATGGGGCGCGAAATGGTCGACGCTCTATACGGAAATTCCGAAAGGGGAGAAGACCGGCAAGCTCGAGGTCCGTCCCAATTCAATGGTGCAGAAGATCGAGCACGACAAGAGCGGCAAGGTTACCGGCGTCCTCTACGTCGACAAGGATGGCAAGCAGCAATTGCAGAAGGCTCGCATCGTCGCCGTTGCCGGCAATTCGATCGAGAGCCCGCGCCTGCTGCTGAACTCCGCGTCGAGCATGTTCCCGGACGGGCTCGGCAATTCCTCCGGGCAGGTCGGACGTAACTACATGCGCCACACCACCGGTTCCGTCTATGCCGTGTTCGAAAAGCCGGTGCACATGTATCGCGGCACCACAATGGCCGGTATAATTCGCGATGAGGCAAAACACGATCCGTCGCGCGGCTTTGTCGGCGGCTATGAGATGGAAACGCTGTCCCTTGGCATCCCCTTCCTGGCGGCGTTCCTCGATCCGGGCGCGTGGGGCCGGTCTTTCACCTCGGCGCTCGACCAATATGTAAACATGGCTGGCATGTGGATCGTCGGCGAAGACATGCCGCAAGAGGATAATCGCATCACTCTGCACAAGGATGAGAAGGACAAATATGGCCTACCCATCGCCAATGTGAACTTCAGCGACCATCCCAACGACAAAGCGATGCGGGATCATGCCTATAAGCAGGGTCAGGAACTCTATAAGTCCGTCGGTGCAGTGCGCACCTTCCCGACACCGCCCTATCCTTCGACCCACAATCTCGGCACCAACCGGATGAGTGAGAAGGCGAAGGACGGCGTCGTTAACAAGAACGGGCAGAGCCACGACATCAAGAACCTGTTTATCGCGGATGGGAGCCAGTTCACGACGGGCGGGGCGGAGAACCCGACACTCACCATTGTCAGCCTGGCAATCCGCCAGGCCGACTATATCGCACAGGAGATGGCGGCCAAGACAATCTGAAAACGCCCGGTCGATTTCTCCCAAGCAGACCGGGCTACGCCATTGGCGCAATTTCCCGTCGAGATTGCGTCAATGGTGTGGCTAGGCCCTTGAACCACCGATCCTATTCTTCAGTGCGGGGCTGTAGCAGCGCCAGCACGGCTGTTGCTGCGGCAAGTATGCCGGTAAGCGTCAAGGGAGCCGTAGCGCCGTAGGTATCGACGACATAACCGCCGACAACCGCTCCAATCGTGATGGCGACCTGGAAAGAGGTGACCATCAGGCTGCCCGCTGCCTCCAGCGCGTCAGGCGCGGCGCGGGACAAGTTTGTCGGCAGCACCACCGGAGCCATGCCGAAGGCGAAGCCCCACAGCGTAGCGAAGCCGAAGGCAACGCCAATGTGCACGCCCCAAAGTACCAAGGCGAGCGCCGCAAATGCCATCAGGGCGGCGGTGACAGCCAGCGCCATGCGGATATTGGCGTCGGCCAGGCGGCCGCCGGCGATATTACCGACCACGGCGGCGACACCGAAGCCGAGCAGCGCCAGGGCAATCGGCCCGGTTGCAAGGAGCGTTACGTGTTCGAGGAAGGGGCGCACATAGACCGAGCCGGCAAAATGCCCCGTCATCAGCAAAAGAATGGCGAGCATGCCGAGTTGAATGCCGCGCCGCCTTGTCAGCCGAAGGACATCGGCAAGGCTGTTGCTTGTGGTTGCAGGCAGGGTCGGCAGGCTGAGCAACTGCAGCAGCATGGCAAACGCCGCCAGCCCCGCGGTCATGGCCATGGCGCTGCGCCACCCCAGCCAGTCGCTGATTAATGCACCCATCGATGGTGCGGCAATGGTGGCGAGCGATACGCCGAGGGTGACGATAGCCATGCCCCGGCCTGTCGCATTGGCGCCGACCAGCCTTGCGACGACGGCGACTGAAAGCGCCCAGAACGCGCTGAGGGCGATGCCCAGCCCGGCCCGGCCCAGCAATAATAGCCAGAAATCGGTGGCTAGCGCCGCAAGAATGTTGGAACCGATGGCAAGGGCGCTGAGCCCGACCAGCACGGTCTTACGGTTCAAGCGGCCGATGAGAACATTGCTCAACATGGCCGTGACGGCGCCGACGGAAGCAGTGGCAGTGACGACCTGTCCGGCCGTCCCCTCGCTGATGCCGAGATCGCGCGCCATCGGCGTCAACAGGCCGGCCGGCAGGAATTCGGCGGAGACGAGAGCAAAGCTCGCCGCCGCCATTGAAAGGACCGCGAACCAGGTACCCCGGCTCCACGCAACTGGTGCGGCGCCATCAAGCTCTATTGCCGCGCCTTCAAGCTGTAGTGTTGTGTCTGTCATCGAAGCATCTCCAAGGTTTGGAGATACTTCATAAATCAGTTACCTCGGATGATCTGTATCCTAAAATCCGAAATTCATGTCTGTTCGTCCGGAAATTGTGCGGCGCACAACGCCCGGCGAGACATTGGTGATGCGCTTGAATGCGCGGGCGAAGGATGCCTCGGATTCATAGCCCAACCGTGTAGCAACCTCGGCAACCGACATGCCGCTTTGCCCCAGCAATTCGCGGGCAAGCTGCATACGCAGACGGGCGAGATAGCGTGCCGCACCCTCACCTAAAACAGCGCTGAAGCGTTCGGCGAAAATCGACCGCGACTGGCCGGCGAGGCCGGCGAGACTTTCGAGAGTCCAGTTACGGCCGGGGTCCCGATGCATTGCTGCCAGGGCGCGCCCTATATGCGGGTCTCGGATAGCGGCGAGCCAACCGGTCGTCGAGGCTCCGTTGCAATTGACCCAGCAACGGATGAGCCGCGCCGTGAGGAGATCCGCCATGCGCGACAGGATGGTGGCGCTCCCCATCTGCGGTTGCGCGGCCTCGGTCGTCATGGCTGCGAGTAATGGACCGACGATCGGGTCATTTCCTGCTACGTCGCAGCCCTTGATGATCGGTGGCATCAAAGTGATCAATGGGTTAAGCGCACAGGCGTTCAGCGCCATGGAACCGCAGAAAAGGGTGCTGGTCGCCCCGGTACCTTCGCGCACAACTTCGCAGACGTTGCTCCCTAACTTGGTCACCTGGCAACTCTCGAGCGAGTCGCCCGACACGTCCGGCGCGCTGGCGAGCCGATGGGCGATGCCCTGCGGCAGCAGCACCAGGTCGCCATCGTGCAATTCCTGCCAGCCTTGCACATCCGTGTGCATCCAGCAGGGACCCTGCCCGACAAAGTGAAAACGAAGCAGTGGTTGTTGCGGAAAGGCGATGCTCCATGGATGTCGGAGCTCGCAACGACCATAATTGACACCATTCAAGCGAAAGTCCTGCAGGACCTCGCTCAGCGCATCCATTGGAATATGTGGCGGCGAATTGGGTCGGGACGAATGATCAAGCATTTCGGTAATCTATATGCTGAGCGTCCGGCAGGCAAGTGGGGCCGATATTCTGCGATCGCCAGTTCCAACCTTCGGCGCGAAGGCGAGACGGCTGCCAACTAAAAGAGCTTGCCGCCATTCGGCACTGGCTTGCTGACCGCCGCAAGCACGACGGCGCCTTCATCATCCGGAAACCCGAGCGTCAGGACTTCCGACATGAACGGCCCGATCTGGCGGGGCGGGAAATTCACCACCGCCATGACCTGCCGGCCTTGCAATTCCTCGATCGTATAATGTTTGGTGATCTGCGCCGAAGAGCGCTTGATCCCGATCTCGGAGCCGAAATCGATCTTCAGCTTGAAGGCAGGCTTGCGTGCCTCCGGGAATGCTTGCGCCTCGATGATGGTACCGACGCGGATATCGACCTTTTCGAAATCGTCAAAACTTATTGTCATGATCTTTGGATGCTGCCTGAACGTTGAACCGATCAGGCCGAACCTACCGTCTCGAACAGGATGCTGTCGAGGGACTCCCGTGCGGTCGAGCCCGACCAGACCACGAACTGGAAGGCCTGGAAATAGGTCTCGCAGGCATCGAGCGCGCTTGAAAGCAGAACTTCGACCTGTTTGCTGGTTGGCTCGGCGCCGCCCGAAAGCAGCAGCGATTGACGGTACATGATGGCGCCTTCCTGACGCCAAAGGTCGAAGTGGCCCATCAGCAATTGTTCGTTTATCAGGGAAAGCAGGCGCATGACCTCGTTGACCCGCGGCTCGCTGATCGCGATGTCGAAGGCGCAGGCAAGATGCAGCGCCTCGAAATCCTCCATCCACGAAAAGGAAATCTGGTAATCGGTCCAGCTCCCTTCGACGGTTATGGCAATTTCATCTTCCCCGGTGCGCTCGAATGCCCACTCATTGGTGTGGGCAACATGTTCAATCACATCCACTGGATGGAGATCACGCGCAATTTCTATTTCCAGAAGGCTCATCGCCATTACCTGCTATTTCGAATCCCATCGACGCTGCGGGAATGCAGCACCCACCCAAAGCACACATACGCTTGAAACCGCACCGACAGGCAGAACGCACCAGCCGGATGACGGCTGGACGCCAGCCCAACCGCTGCATGATCCCTTTTACGAATCATGCTGTAATTTCAGTGTATTGATGCTGAGTCCGAGCGCCAGCCCCCTTTTGGTAGAATGGCGCGAATGGGTGTGGAAAGACGCTGCCAAAAAGATTCACGAGCCCCCTTTAACCGACTCTAAGAAAACGATTTTCGGCGATTTCCACCTGTTGATAAATTCTTAAGATTTATTTTGGGGATTGCGCATTGGCGGCGGAAATACACAACGCCGGCGATGAAAAGCCACGTTCATTTCGTAAACTTAAACGACGCGATCTATTTCTCGCGATAAGGCCAATGCATGGTTTCGTCATATCTCCGATATCGTGGGCATCTAACCTGTCGTTCGACAGGGCGACCAACAAAGAACGGAGATGTGCAATGTCCGGTGAACCAGGTGGAAAAGTGACTGTGAACCAGAAAAATGACGACGGGCTCTGGTACTATGCGATAACCGCCGAGGGCAAACAGGGACCAAAGGTTGGCCCGTTCGATACGGAGGAAGCGGCGCTCGCAGCCGGCGAGGACAGATTGGCAAAAGGCGAATCGGCTTAGATCGAGCCCGCACGCGAAAAGGTCTGATGAGACGCTTCTGATCGAGATCGCGGTGCTCGAGGCTATGCTTTCTTTGGCCCGGCCCTCGATATGCCGGGTTTCTCGGCGGCGTCCGCGGTTTTGCCATCGGCGCCTACGAGAGCCTCCAGCGCCTCGATCCGCGCCAGCAGCGCGGTGTTTTCGGCCCGGGCTCTGATTGCCATCTCGCGTACGGCCTCGAAGTCCTCGCGCTGGACGACGTCCATGGTGTTGAGCAGCCGTTCCGCCTGACCGCGAAAGGCGGTTTCGACTTCGCGCCGGACGCCCTGCGCCGCGCCCGCAGCATCGGTCACAAGCTTTGCCAGTTCATCGAGAACGCGGTTTGGTCCATTGCTCATGGCAGATACCTCTCTGGTTTCGTGAAACAAATAATCGTCGCCGACAGCGATTGCAAGCAAGTCCGACAATCGCCGTGATTGGCGCAAGCCCGCACAAATGTTACCCAACACGCCGCTTGACGCTGTTCATGCCCTCGCGCATGGTCCCGCCAACATTTGTCCTGCCACGGAGCGCCTTTGTGAGCGAAATCCTCCTTCCTGCATTAGCAGCGATTGCTTTTCCTGATATTGATCCTGTCATATTTTCCATCGGCCCGCTTTCCGTGCACTGGTATGGACTTGGATACGTCGTCGGCATTCTCTTTGCCTGGTGGTATGCGAAGAAACTCATCTCCAAGCCACGCCTGTGGGCAAACAACACACCGCCGATGAAGCCGACCGATCTCGACGATTTTGTCCTTTGGGCCGCCCTCGGTGTCGTCCTTGGCGGGCGCACCGGCTACATTCTTTTCTACGATCTGCCGAAATATCTGTCCCATCCGCTGGATATCTTCAAAGTTTGGGAAGGCGGCATGTCGTTTCACGGCGGCCTGCTGGGTGTTATCCTTGCGATGATCCTGTTTGCCCGTTCGCGCAGGATCAACGTGTACAGCATGTTCGATACGATCGCGGCTGGCGTGCCTGTCGGGCTTGGACTTGTGCGCGTTGCCAATTTCATCAACAGCGAACTCTGGGGACGTCCGACCGATGTGCCGTGGGGCATGGTCTTTCCGACGGGCGGACCCTTCGTCCGCCACCCGAGCCAGCTCTATGAGGCAGGGCTTGAAGGCATCGTCCTCTTCACGGTACTCGCCGTGCTCATCTTTTACGGACGCAAGCTGAAATGCCCGCGTTTCATCAGTGGAACTTTCATTGGCCTCTATGGCCTGTCGCGCATCTTCGTCGAGTTCTTCCGCGAGCCCGACGCGCAGCTCGGTTATCTGTACGGCGGCTGGCTTACAATGGGCATGGTGCTTTCGATACCGATGATTCTGGTTGGACTTGCCTTTATAGTGTCTGCACGAAATCCCGAGGTCGCAACAGGGCGATGAACCTGAAAGAGCGGATCATCAGGCAGATCGAAGCGAGCGGCCCGATCAGCGTCGCCGACTACATGGCGATGTGCCTGTTTGATCGCGATGCGGGCTACTACACGACGCGCGAACCCTTCGGCAAGGATGGCGATTTCATCACCGCGCCGGAAATCAGCCAGATGTTCGGCGAGCTCATCGGCGTCTGGTGCGTCAATGCCTGGCGCGCGCTCGGCGCTCCTGCCTCCTTTGTTCTTTGCGAAATGGGTCCGGGGCGCGGCACGCTGATGCAGGACCTCCTGCGTGCCGCGGGCAAGCTCTCGCCGCAGTTCGCCGCTGCCGCCAAAATCCACATGGTCGAGATCAGCGATCGCCTGCGGTCGGTGCAACAGGAAAAGCTGGCGGAGTATGCCGAACGCATCACCTGGACGAGGACCCTCGGCGAAGTCGCCGATGGCCCCCTCATCCTCATTGCAAATGAGCTTTTCGATGCCATTCCGTCGCGCCAATACGTCAAGACCAACGGTCGTTTCGTTGAGCGCATGATAGTGGCCGACCCTGCAGGCCGGCTGTTCTTTGCTGCGGGTTCCGGTTCGATCGAGGCTGCCCAGTTGCCGGCCGGAAGCGATGTTGCACCCGAAGGCAGTATATTCGAGATCGCTCCGGCGCGAAGCGCGTTGACGCAGGAGATAGCCATGCGTATGCGCAATCAGCGCGGCGCCGCGCTGCTGTTCGACTACGGCCACCTGCAACCCGGGTTTGGCGATACGCTGCAGGCGCTCAGCCGCCATGAATCGGTTGACGTGCTGCACATACCCGGCGCAGCCGATCTTACCACCCACGTCGATTTCCACAGTCTGGCGCAGGCCGCCCGTCATGAGGGCTGCAAGACGAATGCCATGACCCAGGGCGATTTTCTCGTCGCCATGGGCATCCTCGACCGGGCCGGCGCGCTTGGCCGTGACAAACCGCCGGAATTTCAGGAACGGATACGCGCCGATGTCCAGCGCCTCGCGGGGCCAGACCAGATGGGCACACTGTTCAAGGTGCTGTGCATCGCGGACGTGGCAACGCACACCTTTCCGTTCGAACGCAGCGAAGCCGGAACCCAGGGCAATTGACTTCGCGCGCTCGCTCAACCACCATCCCGGGCCTTGAAAGGCATACAGCATGATCAACTCCGAAAAACCGGCACCGTTGCGCTCAGCCCTGCTCGGATCCCCCGAAGAAGACCGAATCGCCCATGGATTTTTCACCCGCAAGGGCGGGGTGTCGGACGGGATCTATCGCGGCCTCAATGTCGGGAGCGGCTCCAAGGACAATCAGGAGCGCGTCCGCGAAAACCGCAGGCGCGTCGCCGAAACGCTCGGTGCCCCGCTGACACACCTCGTCACGGTGCATCAGGTGCACTCGCCGGACGTCATCACGGTGAACCGTTCCTTTGTCGGAACGCGCCCGAACGCCGATGCCATGGTGACGGCAACGCCGGGCATCGTCATCGGCTCGCTTTCCGCCGATTGCGGTCCGATACTTTTTGCCGACAAGGACAAGAAGGTGGTCGGCGCCGCCCACGCCGGCTGGCGCGGGGCGCTTGGCGGCGTCCTCGAAAACACCATCGAGGCGATGATCGCGCTCGGTGCAAAACGCGATCGCATTCAGGCTGTCCTCGGCCCAACGATCGGCCCCGACAATTATGAGGTCGGCAGCGAATTTTATGACCAGTTCGTCGAGCGGGACGCTTCCTACAAGGATTTTTTCCGTCCGTCGCACAACAATGGCCACAAGATGTTCGACCTTTGGGGTTTCATCGTCGGCCGGCTCGAAAAGGCCGGCGTGAATGCGTCGGCGCTTCGCCAATGCACCTATGCCGACGAGGATCAGTTCTTCTCCTATCGCCGGACGACGCATCGCAAGGAACCAGACTACGGTCGGCAAATCTCGGCGATCACCATTACGGAGTAACAGTATGGCCCTTCATTTCGAACCGGAAGAATTTGCTGCGCGCCGCGATCGCCTGATGATCGTGATGGCCGAGCAGAAGCTCGATGCGGTCCTGCTGTTTGCGCAGGAGAGCATGTACTGGCTGACCGGCTACGATACATTCGGCTTCTGCTTTTTCCAGTGCCTTGTGATGAAGGCCGACGGCAGTCACGTGCTTATGACCCGGTCCGCTGATCTGCGGCAAGCGCGCCAGACCTCGAACATCGAAAACGTCGTGGTCTGGGCGGATCGCGAGAATGCCAATCCCGCGGCAGACTTGCGCGAAATATTGAATGATCTCGATCTTCTCGGCCGCCGCATCGGCATCGAATACCAGACCCACGGGCTGACGGCCGCTGACGGCCGACGACTCGACGAGCAGTTGACGGCTTTCGGGCAACTGGTCGACATTTCCGGCATCGTCGACAAACTCCGCGCACTGAAAAGCCCAGCGGAAATCGTCTATGCCCGCAAGGCGGCCGAACTCAGCGACGACGCCCTCGATGCGGCGTTGAAACTGATCAAGGCAGGCGCGGATGAAGGCGCCATTCTTGCGGCCATGCAATCGACGATCTTTGCGGGCGGCGGCGACTATCCGGCCAATGAATTCATTATCGGTTCGGGCGACGATGCGCTTCTGTGCCGCTACAAGTCCGGCCGCCGCAAACTGACCAAGAACGACCAGCTGACGCTTGAATGGTCTGGTGTCTACCGCCACTACCACGCACCGATGATGCGGACGGTCCTTACCGGCAAGGCATCGAAACGCCATCAGGAACTCTTCGATGCGGCGCAGGAGGCCCTGCTTGC
Organism: Phyllobacterium sp. CL33Tsu; assembly: GCF_900113985.1. Lineage (NCBI taxonomy): Bacteria > Pseudomonadati > Pseudomonadota > Alphaproteobacteria > Hyphomicrobiales > Phyllobacteriaceae > Phyllobacterium > Phyllobacterium sp. CL33Tsu. The sequence continues at coordinate 203,895 of NZ_FORJ01000005.1, forward strand.
AGTCGAGGCGGCCATGACCCCCGCCTCGACCTTCGGCGACGTCTTCGAGGCCCATGCCAAGGTCATGGAAGCCCATGAATTGACCCGCCATCGCTTGAATGCTTGCGGCTATTCGGTTGGCGCGCGCTTTACCCCGTCCTGGATGGACATGCCGATGTTCTATCCGGGAAACTCCGAGCGTATCCAGCCGGACATGACGCTGTTTGGGCACATGATCATATTCGACTCCGACTCGAATACGGCGATGACGCTGGGCCGGACCTATCTTACGACCAACGGCGCGGCTGAAACCCTGTCGCGCCAACCTCTTGACTTGATCGTAAAGTAACCATGGTTGCTATTGCAAACTAGATCTTCGGTGCAAATCCGGCCTGCCGCAACCAAGCGGCGAGTCCCAACTCAGGGACTCGCCAATTAACGCCGGTCAAGGTTTATCGGTTTTGAACCGATGCCTCATATACCCACCCTTGGCCTTTCGTAAAATGTCGGCAAGTGTCTGGGTTGGCGGGACCGTCTCCGACGGTTGGGATTTTATCTTTCGCAACAGGTCCGGAGGGGCTGTCCGCTGCTGTTTTCGTCCTGATGTAATAGCTTGCATGGCTAGGCAGCTCGATTATCGCTGACCCGGTTGGAACTATCGCCGGCTATCGTGTTGGCGGATCCGCTGATCGCGATCCGACGCGGCTTCATTTCCTCGGGGATCTCCTTTTTGAGATCGATGATCAACAGACCATTGTCGACACGCGCATCGGTAACGCTCACATGGTCCGCAAGCTCGAAGCGGTGGGCGAATGGCCTTAGCGCCAAACCGTGGTGAAGATACTGCAGCTCTTCATCAGTGGACTTGTCACCCTTGACCACTAGCAAATTTGGCTCATGGGTGATGGCGAGGTCATCTTGTCCGAAGCCGGCCACGGCAATCACGATGCGATATTTGTCCTCCCCAAGCTTGACGATGTCATAGGGGGGCCATCTGTCCGAGCCTTGCGGTTGGGTGGAGTTTTCGAGCAGATTGAAAATGCGGTCAAAGCCGACGCTCGACCGGTAGAACGGGGAAAAATCGACGTTGCTTCTCATAGCTAGGTCCTCCTTTGAGCAACATAGAAATGAGGCGCGCCAAGAAGCTTGGCGCTCCCTGACGTCGGTCCACTGACGTGCAACCGACCGCGAAAAATTTGGTAATGGCAGGAAACGCTGTCAAGATTTTCGGTGCAAAAAAATTGCTAATCGTCCGAGCGATAAAGCTTCCTGGTTGCTTCTTTTGAGGCCTGTTTTTCTCGTTCCGTCAGGCGCCGGCGCTTCATCATGCCAAAGGCAAGGATTGCGCCGAGGACGATCGGGCCGCCAAACACCACCGCAAACCACAAATACTCCATTCTACCGTCCTTCAGTAGCAAGATGACGATGACCACTTTTGGGTGGGCCGATCTCGGGGATGGAGAAGAGAAGGGCGGCGATCAAAACTGGAAGTGTCGTCCACAACAGATCATAGGCGGCCATGGGTCAGCGGCCTCCAAGTTCGCTCTCGATCTTCTTGCGACTGCCGCCGTGCTTCTTGATCAGCTCAAGGGCTCGGTCCTTGCTGATGTCATGTTTCGTCATGAGGTAGTTCACCTCGTAGTCCTCGCTTGCCGATACTGTGGCACGGTCTCGATTGTCCTGCTTGGATTTGTCATCTGACATTTGGGTTTCTCCCCGGCTGTTGCTGATTATTTCTCAACCGCCGCAAAGGATTTAGGTTCCGCTCCCGGCCCGAACTGATAGAAGCTTCGTCGGGGTTGGAGCAGTCCGGCAGCTCGCAAGCGCGTGAAGCGTAAGGGTGACGACGTCTCCACGGAATTGCCTAAAAGCAATGTCCATCATACGTGGACGCGGTGAGAGATTTCAGGCCAAGTACGCCGTTGCAACACAGGCCCATCTCGCGATGAACATAATGCTTATACGGGGTTTCGCAGAACTGATGCGAGAAGCGCTGAACGGAAGAGGCTTGCAGAACGTGCAGCGAACAAACTATACCCGCATCGCGATAAAGGTGCGGGCGACGCGACAAAAAACGAAGCATAGTCAATAGCCGGGTTGACTTGATCGTAAAATAAAACTCTCTTCTGCTTCTATTTTGATAAGGTGGCTCATGACGGGGTTTGACTGAAGATGTGGTCTCGTAACTCACTGACATGCGCGGTCGCATTGCTTGCAACACTCGCGCTCGCCGCCTGCAACAGTTCGGAATCGCCGATGGGCGTCAGCAAGGCCGACCTGCCCGCGGCACAGGGCGGCGCGACCACACCGGCAACGCCTGGTACAGCCCAAACGACCGCCACAGCGGCGCAGACGACTGCCGGTGCCCCCCTCCCCGCAACTGCCGGGGCCGCACCGACCACCACCGCCAATGCGCCAGGCGCCGCGCGCACCGCCAAACTTCGCTTTGCCCCTATCGTCGGCGCGCCAATCGCTGCCGCAACGCCGCTGTCGCAGCGCCTTTCGGCTCTTGCCAAGGAAAAGGGTATTGTCCTCGGCACCGCCGCCGATACCGACAACACGCACATCATGAAGGGTTATTTCTCGGCCCTGCCCGACGGCAACCAGACGACGATCATCTATGTATGGGACGTACTCGATCCGGCCGGAACCCGGCTGCACCGTATCCAGGGCCAGGAAAAAGTGCCGGGTGGCGGCGCCGATCCCTGGAGCACGGTACCAGCTAAGACCATGGAAGGCATCGCCGACAAGGCGATACAGGGTTATCTCGCCTGGGTTTCCGGCGCCAAGACGTGACATATTTACGCGTTTTGCCGGATAATGCCGCGGAATAGAGTTGGATTTCTTGCTGCATGCTTGCATTGTGCGGGAAGCACAGTAAAAGGCCCGCCATATCCTTTAATTGGCTGACGCTCTGAAAAGACGTGGGGAAAAATCGGCATGAAACTGTTCGCGGGCAATTCCAATCGTGTTCTCGCTGAATCTGTCGCCAAATATCTGAATATTCCGCTTGGAAAAGCCAGCGTTCGCCGCTTTGCCGACCAGGAGATATTTGTCGAGATCCAGGAGAATGTCCGCGGCGAAGATGTCTTCGTCATGCAGTCCACCTCGTTTCCCGCCAACGACCACCTGATGGAACTGCTCATCATGATCGATGCGTTCCGCCGTTCCTCGGCCAAGCGCATCACCGCGGTGCTTCCCTATTTTGGTTACGCCCGCCAGGACCGCAAGCCGGGTCCACGCACGCCGATCTCGGCAAAGCTCGTTGCCAATCTGATCACCGAGGCCGGTGCCAATCGCGTCCTTACGCTTGATCTCCATGCCGGCCAGATCCAGGGGTTCTTCGATATCCCGACCGACAACCTCTATGCAGTGCCGGTCATTGCGCGCGATGTGCGCGCCCATTACGGCACATCGAACGTCATGGTCGTCTCCCCCGATGTCGGCGGCGTGGTGCGCGCGCGCTCGCTGGCAAAGCGTATCGATGCGCAGCTAGCAATCGTCGACAAGCGGCGTGACCGCCCGGGCGAATCCGAAGTGATGAACGTCATCGGCGATGTGCGCGGCAAGGATTGCCTGCTTTTCGACGATATCGTCGACTCCGGCGGCACGCTGTGCAATGCGGCCGAGGCCCTCCTCGCCAAGGGCGCAACGAGCGTCACCGCCTATATCACCCACGGTGTTCTTTCAGGCGGCGCAGTCGCCCGCATAGCGAGTTCGAAGCTGAAGGAACTCGTCATCACCGATTCCATTCAGCCGACGCCAGCTATCGAATCTGCGCACAACATCCGCGTCCTGTCGATTTCCGACCTGATCGGCGAGGCGGTATCGCGCACGGCCTCGGAAGAATCCGTTTCCAGCCTGTTCGACTAAGCCGAACGGGTTGATCGGACGCCGACCAACAAACTTGCACTGGCGCCGGGTTTCCGTTATAGAGCCGCCATCCGCGTAGACACCCTTGGAGGCAACGCGGAATGGGGCGGTCATTCATCCGGTCTCGGATGAGCATTGGACCGCTTCATGTTTTTTGTGCATCCACCTTGTGGTCTCGAAAAACACTCCAGATTTGAACCTCGAAAGGAAATGCCATGAGCGAAGCATACGAGCTCAAGGCCGAGGCGCGCGAACGGGTCGGTAAGGGGTCCGCCCGGGACATTCGCCGCAACGGTAAAGTGCCAGCAGTCATCTATGGTGACAAGCAGGCGCCAATCTCGATCACCCTCGACTACAAGACGCTGTATTACAAGATTCACGGCGGCGGCTTCAAGACGACGATTGCCAACATCCTTCTGGATGGCAAGTCGATCCAGGTCCTGCCCAAGGATTACCAGCTCGATCCGGTCAGCGACAAGCCGGTCCATGTCGACTTCCTGCGCGTATCGGCCAAGTCGGTCGTCAACGTCCATGTACCGATCCACTTCCTGAACGAAGAGGCTTCGCCCGGCATCAAGCGCGGCGGCGTTCTCAACATCGTTCGCCACGACATCGAGCTGCATGTTCCGGCCAATGCAATTCCGGAAGCGATCGAAATCGATCTCACCGGCACGCAGATCGGCGACTCGATCCACATTTCCGCTGTGACGCTGCCGAAGGGCGCGACACCGGTCATTCAGGATCGCGATTTCACGATCGCTACGATCGCTGGCCATGCAACCGCTGACGAAGAGACCACCGAAGCGGCGGAACCGACTGAAACTGCAGAAAAAGAAGGCGAGTAATCGTCCTTTCGACTATTGGGAGCTAGGCGCGTGCTGCTTATCGCAGGTCTTGGCAATCCGGGCTCCCAATATGCTGCAAACCGGCACAATATCGGTTTCATGGCGGCGGATGAAATACATCGCCGCCATGGTTTTTCTCCCTGGACCCGCAAGTTCCAGGCACTGATTGCCGACGGGATGATCGACGGCGAAAAGACCATCCTGATCAAGCCCCAGACATTCATGAACCTTTCAGGCCAGGCCGTCGGCGAAGCCATGCGCTTTTATAAGCTCGGCGTCGGCGATCTTATCGTCATCTATGACGAACTCGATCTGGCTGCAGGCAAGGTGCGCATCAAGATCGGCGGCGGTTCGGGCGGCCATAATGGCATCAAATCGATCGACGCCCATTGCGGCAAGGATTACAAGCGCGTCCGCCTCGGTATCAACCATCCGGGCGTCAAGGAAATGGTCTCCAACCATGTTCTCGGCAATTTCGCCAAGGCGGATCGCGAATGGCTCGATCCCCTGCTCGAGGCGATTGCCGCCAATGCGGGACTGCTGGTTCGCAAGGATGATTCCGGCTTCATGAACCGCGTCGCGCTTGCCGTCGGCGGCAACGCCAGGAGCGAGCCCGCGACGACCGAAAAGCCGGTTGCAAAAAGTACCGGACAAAGCCATATCCGGCAGGCGCGCCAGCAAAAGCCTGCCGTCACCATTCCAAAATCCGGCCCCATGGCCGACATGCTGAACAAGCTCTTCGGCAAGAAAGAATAAGGATCGCACATTATGGGTTTCAAATGCGGCATCGTTGGCTTGCCTAACGTCGGCAAATCCACGCTCTTCAATGCCCTGACCAAGACGGCGGCGGCGCAGGCCGCCAACTACCCGTTCTGTACGATCGAACCCAATACGGGCGAAGTGGCGGTTCCCGACCCGCGCCTGCAAACCATCGCCAAGATCGGCAAGTCCGCCAATATTGTCCCGACGCGTATCAGCTTCGTCGATATTGCCGGCCTCGTGCGCGGCGCATCGAAGGGTGAAGGTCTCGGCAACCAGTTCCTTGCGAATATTCGCGAAGTGGATGCAGTGGTGCACGTGCTGCGCTGCTTCGAGGACGACGACATTACCCATGTCGAAGGCCGCATCGATCCCGTCGCCGACGCGGAGACCGTCGAGACCGAACTGATGCTCGCCGATCTCGAAAGCCTCGAACGGCGCATCGTCCAGTTCCGCAAGCGTGCGAGCAGCAAGGACAAGGAAGCGCTCGCTGTGCTTCCGATCATGGAACAGGCGCTCTCACTACTCCAGGACGGCCAGCCGGTTCGCTTCATGCTGAACGGCATTGCGCCCGACGATCTCGCTATCCTTCAGGACCTCAATCTCCTGACCTCCAAGCCCGTTCTTTACGTCTGCAACGTTGCCGAAGGCGATGCCGCAACCGGCAATGAATATACCGAGGCTGTCGAGGAAATGGCGACCGGACAGGGCGCCGAGACAGTCACCATCTCAGCCGCCATCGAGGCCGAAGTCGCGCAGCTTCCCGATGAAGAAGCGCGCGAATATCTTGAGGCAATGAGCCTCGACGAGCCCGGCCTCGATCGGTTGATCCGCGCCGGCTACCGGTTGCTGCACCTCATCACCTACTTTACCGTAGGCCCGAAGGAAGCACGCGCCTGGACCGTCGAGCGCGGTTCGAAAGCGCCAAGGGCGGCTGGTGTCATCCATACGGATTTCGAGCGTGGCTTCATTCGCGCCCAGACCATCGCTTATCAAGACTATGTGGGCCTCGGCGGCGAAGCGGCCGCCAAGGAAGCTGGCAAGGCCCGCGACGAGGGCAAGGAATACATCGTCCAGGACGGCGATATCATGCTGTTCAAGTTCAACACCTGATACGGTTGTATTGAAATGGCTGAACCCACGCCCACCTACGCCTATGAGGATTTCGTCGTTGGCAGTGAATGGTCGCTCGGCTCCAAGCAGGTGACGACGGAAGAAATCATCGATTTCGCCAGGCAGTTCGATCCGCAGCCCTTTCATCTGAATGAGGCCGCGGGCAAGGCCAGCATCCTCGGCGGGTTGGCGGCCTCGGGCTGGCACACGGTCTCGATGTTCATGCGCATGCTATGCGACGCCTATCTTCTCGATTCGACCTCGCAAGGCGCACCCGGGATCGACTTCGTCAAATGGAAGCATCCGGTTCTCGCCGGCGACACGCTCACAGGACGAACGACGATCCTCGAACAACGCCTGTCGAAGTCGAAACCTTCCCTCGGGTTCGTCAAGATGCATCACGACGTCTTCAATCAGGATGGCATATTGGTATGCGAGCTCGAACATACCGCGATGTTCTCGACACGGGAGCCCGTGCAAGCATGAGCATCGAACAATACATTGGCGTGGAGCGCGACCTCGGCACCCATCGCTTCAACGCCAGCGAGATCATTGATTTTGCGTCGAAGTACGATCCGCAACGCTTTCATGTCGATCCTGAAGCGGCTAGGAAAAGCAATTTCGGCGGACTTTGTGCCTCGGGCTGGCATACGACGGCGATATGGATGCGCCTCAATGTCGAGGACATGAAGCGGATCATCGCAGAAGCCTTGCAACGAGGCGAACAGCCGCCGCAATTCGGCCCCTCACCGGGTTTTGAGAACCTGAAATGGCTGAAGCCGGTCTATGCCGACGATACGATCCGCTTTACCCGGACCTTGCACGACGTGCGCCCGCTCAAGTCTCGGCCGGGCTGGTCGATGATGCAGATGTCCTCCGCCGCCTATAACCAGAATGGCAACAAGGTTCTTTCATTCGACAGCACCGCCCTTGTTGCGCTGCCGGCTTGAAGCCTTAGGGAACGATGTCCTTCCAGGGATGAATCAGACGAAGCGTCTCTGTTTCAAACGCGAAGAAGCAACCGCCGCCCGCAATCGGCTGACCGTTTGCTCGGGTGATCGGTTCCCCCAAGAGATCGCATAGCAACAAGGTCCCCACACCTCCGTGGGAGAAGAATACATTGTCGCCCTTACCCCAGCGATTAGCGATGCATTGGTTCACCGTGTCCCTGATACGTTGCTGGGCATCAATGGATCTTTCCCATCCAAGTATGCTTTGGGTCGGGTGAGCAAAAAACTCATCGACTAGTTCCCAGAAGCGCGGCGGCGCGACATATCCAGTCGATGACCGGTCGTTCTCACGCAAATCGCAATACGATTGGAATGACTGGCCGCGCAGGGTCTGCAACGTTCGCGCACAGTCCAACGCCTTTTTCTCGTCGCTTACGAACACATCCGTGACTTTCTCCAACATGGGGCGGCGGCAGAAGGCGTCAATCCGCTCGAACCCCCTCGCCGATAGTCCCCATTCCGCAACCGACACCGACGGATCAACGACAATTTCAGGATGCGTTACAAAATAGCTCGTGCTCATATCTCTCTCATTATGAATTCTCGTTTCCGAACCGGCGGGCATTCGCGGTTCGGCAGACCAAACAAAAGCTTAAAACAATGAATCCGCTCAGTGCCCGTCGAAGGCGACCAGCGTCCGTACGTTGACGCCGAGTGCCTCGAGCTTCTTGCGGCCGCCAAGTTCCGGAAGGTCGATGATGAAGCAGGCGGCGACGATATCGGCGCCCATCTGCTGCAGAAGCTTGACCGCGGCCTCGGCTGTCCCGCCCGTCGCGATCAGATCGTCAACGAGGATGACCTTGTCGCCGGGCGCGATAGCGTCGCGGTGCATCTCCATCTCATCGAGACCATATTCGAGACTATAGGCGATCCGCACGGTATCGCGCGGCAGCTTGCCCTTCTTGCGGATCGGCACGAAGCCCGATGACAGTTGATGCGCCATGGCGCCACCAATTATGAAGCCGCGCGCCTCGATGCCTGCAACCTGATCTACCTTGCCACCGGCATAGGGGTGCACCAGTTCATCCACGGCGCGGCGAAAGGCGCGGGCATTGCCAAGGAGTGTAGTTATATCGCGAAACATGACGCCGGGCTTCGGATAGTCCGGAATGTTGCGGATGGCATCAACCAGCGTCTGCTTGAGGCTTGAATCCATCTGATCGTTCCCTTCGCGCTGTCAGCGGGCAGACAATCTATGCAGCCCCGCCCTCAAAAGAAAAGGGCGCAAAGCGCCCTTCCCTCAAATTGATTCTACCGATCCGGTCAATGCTCGACGTCGGACCAGATCCGGCGCTTCGCCACATAGATGAGGCCTGCGAAGAGAACCAGGAACAGCATGACGCGGAAGCCGGTCTTCTTGCGGGCCTCGAGGTGCGGCTCGGCCGCCCACATCAGGAACGCGGCAACGTCCTGCGAATACTGCGTAAGTGTCTGCGGCGATCCATCGTCATAGGTGACCTGGCCGTCCTGCAAAGGCTGCGCCATCTTCAACGACTTGGCGGCGATGAAGAACGGGTTATAGTGCGTGCCTTCAGGGATCTGCATGCCTTCCGGCGGCGTTTCGTTAAAGCCGGTCAGAAGCGCGTGGATGTAGTCCGGACCGCCTTCCTGGTACTGCGTGAAGATATCGATCAGGAACCGCGGGAAGCCGCGCTCTACCGCACGCGCCTTGGCGATCAGCGAAAAGTCCGGCGGCACCGCGCCGCCATTGGCTGCTGCCGCCGCTTCCGGATTGGCGTAAGGCGACGGGAAATGATCGGCAGGAATAGCCTTGCGGGTTGTAGGCTCGCCATCGGCGTTGGGTTCGCCCGGCACTTCGTATTCGGCCGCAAATGCCTTGATCTGAGCATCGCTATAGCCGAGTTCCGCCAGCGAACGGAATGCCACGAGGTTCATCGAATGGCAGGCCGAGCAGACCTCTTTGTAGATCTTGAGGCCGCGCTGCAACTGCTGCTTGTCATAGCGTCCGAACGGACCCGCAAAGGTCCAGTTCATCTCTTCCGGCTTCTTGATCGGGAAGTGCGTCGGTTCGGCGGCGTTATGCGCTTCTTCGGCGGTCGCAACCGTTCCGAATGCCAGCATAGTTCCGAGACCGGCAGCTGCAAGACCGAGGAGGATTTTTTTCATGGGAAAGTTCCTTGAGCCCTTCACGATTCTCAGCCTTTGGTTTCCGGAGCCGCGGTGACGCCTACCGGCCGGCCACCACCTTTGGTTTTCGCAAGCACCGCCTCGGTGATCGAATTCGGGAGTCGGCGCGGGGTTTCAACGAGTCCAAGCAATGGCATGAGGACGATGAAGAAGCCGAAATAATAGGCCGTTCCGAGCTGCGAGAAGACCACGTAGAGACCTTCGGCAGGACGCGATCCGAGCCAGCCGAGCATGATGGCGTTGGCAACGAAGATCCAGAAGAACAGCTTGTACCAAGGCCGGTAGACGGCCGAGCGGACCTTCGACGTATCGAGCCAGGGGACGAGGAAGAGGATCGCGATCGAGCCGAACATCGTCAAGACGCCGCCGAGCTTCGAGTTGATCGGGCCGATGTTGAAGGTGATGGCACGAAGCATCGCATAGAAGGGCAGGAAGTACCATTCGGGGACGATGTGAGCCGGGGTCTTCAGCGAGTCGGCCTGGATATAGTTATCCGGATGGCCCATGAAGTTCGGCAGGTAGAAGACAAAATAGGCGAAGAGGATCAGGAACAGCACCAGACCGAACGCGTCCTTGACGGTGGCGTAAGGCGTGAAGGCGACCGTATCCGTCTTCGACTTCACTTCGATGCCGGTCGGGTTGGTCTGGCCGGTCACATGCAGCGCCCAGACGTGCAGGACGACGACGCCGGCAATCATGAACGGGAGCAGGTAGTGCAGCGAGAAGAAGCGATTGAGCGTCGGGTTGTCGACGGCAAATCCACCGAGCAGTAATTGCTGGATCGGATCGCCGATGATCGGGAACGCGGTGAAGAAGCCGGTGATGACCGTCGCACCCCAGAAGGACATCTGGCCCCACGGAAGCACGTAACCCATGAAGGCCGTCGCCATCATCAGGAGGAGGATGATTACACCGAGAATCCAAAGGAGTTCGCGCGGCGCCTTGTACGAGCCGTAATAAAGGCCGCGGAAAATGTGGATGTAGACGGCGAGGAAGAACATCGAGGCGCCGTTGGAATGCAGGTAGCGCAGGAGCCAGCCTGAATTCACGTCACGCATGATCTTTTCGACGGAATTGAAGGCAATGCCGGTGCTGGCGGCATAATGCATGGCAAGCACTACGCCGGTCAGGATCTGCGACACCAGCATGATCGCCAGGATGCCGCCGAAGGCGTAGGCATAATTCAGATTGCGCGGAACCGGATAGGCTACGAATGAATCGTATAGCAGACGCGGCAACGGCAGTCGCGCATCAAACCATTTTTCGATTCCGCTGTTCGGCGTGTAGGATGAATGTCCACCGCTCATGTCGTGTCTCCCCGTGGAACCTTAGCCGATCTTGACGACGGTGTCGGAAATGAAAGAAAGTGGCGGGATCGCCAGGTTTTCCGGCGCCGGTCCCTTGCGGATGCGTCCGGCCGTATCGTAGTGCGAGCCGTGGCAGGGGCAGAACCAGCCGCCGAAATCACCCTGTTGGCCGAGCGGAATGCAGCCGAGGTGGGTGCACACGCCAACCATCACCAGCCAGTTTTCCTTTTCCTTCGAAGCTGTACGATCGGCATCGGTGGCCTGGGCATCGCTCGGAAGGTTGGCATTGCGCGCAATCGGGTCCTTGAGATCGCCGAGCGCGACAGCCTTGGCTTCCTCAACTTCCTTGGGCGTACGGTTGCGGATGAAGATCGGCTTGCCGCGCCACTTGACCGTGAGGGACATACCCGGCTGAACAGCCGAAACATCAACTTCAATGGACGAGACTGCCAGCGTGGATGCGTCCGGTCTCATCTGGTCGATGAAGGGCCAGGCAAAAGCCCCTGCGCCGACCACACCGGCCATACCTGTCGCAATATAGAGGAAGTCACGCCGTGTCGGCTCGGTCGTATCGTGTGCGCTCACGGGGCCTGTTCCTTTCCGAATAACAACGCAGCGGGAGAGTCCACGAAGTCAGCATAATAGAAGACAGGCCCAAGAAGATGAGCCCCGCGGAATCCCCAACATATCGCGTGGTTTCTAAGCATGTCGCATGAGCTTGTCCAGCCTGACAGCGGCATAAGGGCAGGATGTCGCAGGGATAAACCGGCGACTTATTCCTGCCCGATAAATCCGCCCGACTGGCGCGCCCAGAGCCCGGCATAAAGCCCGTTGGCTGCAACCAGCTCGGCATGCGTTCCGCTCTCGACGATGCGGCCCTCGTCCATGACGATCAGGCGGTCGAGAGCCGCGATGGTCGACAGGCGGTGGGCAATCGCAATGACGGTCTTTCCTTCCATCAGCCGGTAGAGGCTTTCCTGTATCGCCGCCTCGACTTCCGAATCGAGCGCCGAGGTCGCTTCGTCGAGGATCAGGATCGGCGCATCCTTGAGCATGACGCGTGCGATGGCGATGCGCTGGCGCTGCCCGCCCGATAGTTTGACGCCGCGCTCGCCGACATGGGCATCAAGACCGCGACGGCCCTTGGGATCAGTCAAGGTGTCGATGAACGCCTCCGCCTGGGCATTGATCACTGCATCGCGCATCATGTCGTCGGAAGCGTCGGGCCGGCCATAAAGGATGTTGTCGCGGACCGAACGATGCAGCAGCGACGTGTCCTGGGTGACCATGCCGATATGGGCGCGCAGCGAATCCTGCGTGACATTGGCGATGTCCTGGCCGTCGATGAGAATGCGGCCACTTTCGACGTCAAAGAAACGCAAAAGCAGGTTGACGAGCGTCGACTTGCCGGCGCCTGAGCGGCCGACAAGGCCGATCTTCTCGCCCGGCCGCACATGCAGGGAAAAATCGTCGATGACGATCCGTGCCGACTCGTAGTGAAATCGGACGTTCTCGAACGTGATTGCCCCATCCGTCACGGTGAGTTGCTGGGCTCCGGGCTTGTCGACGACGCTGACGGGGCGCGCGAGGAGTTCCATGGAATTCTGGATCGTGCCGTAATTGCGAAGCAAGCCATTGAGGTTGGCCATCATGCGCGTCAGAAGCATGCTTAGCCGCAACACAAGACCCAGCGTGAAAGCAACCTCGCCGGACGAAATCTCGCCCTTCAGCCAAAGATCGATCGACAGCGCCGCCACGACGCAGATCATCGCACCGCTTGTGCTGGCGAGCGAAATGCGAATGCCGCTCAAACCCCGCGTCAGCGACATGATCGCGACCAGCCAGCGATCCATGCCGCGGCGCATATAGGCATCGTCGCGCTGTGTAGTGCCGAAAAGCTTCAGCGTCTGGATATTGCTGTAGCCATCGACGAGCCGACCCATGACCAGCGAGCTCATTTCGGCGGTATCGCGGGCGGCCTTGCGCACGCGCGGCAGGAAATAGCGGGCGGTGAAGCCGAAAACGACGAGCCACACGCCGACGACTGAAGCCAGCCGCCAATCGAGGCGGCCGATGAGAAAGAGTGTCGTCGCGCAATATACAAGGCTGAACCACACTGCCTGCAGCAGCGTCACCATGAAATCGCCAAGCGCCTGTCCCGCGGCCCAGACCTTGGTGACGATGCGGCCGGAAAAATCGTTCTGGAAAAATGCAAGGCTCTGCCGGTACACGACGCTGTGAGCCTGCCAGCGGACGAGATTGTTGAAACCCGGCACGATCGCCTGCTCCTCGACGAGGGCAGCAAGGGAAAGCACGAGCGTTCGCCCAAGAAACACAGCAAGCAGCATCAAGAGCAGCGCGACACCGTGGCGGTCGATAACACCCTGCCAGCCTTCGGCGCGATCGGTGGAGGCGAGGATATCGATGATCTTGCCGACGAACCAGAAGAGCCCGGCCTCGAATAGGGCAATCAGCCCGCCGCAGACGAGCATCGCCAGGAAAACGTACTTCTCCTGTCGGACATAGAACCACATGAAGGCGAGCGACTGGTTCGGAACCCGTTCCGCCGGCGCACTGGCATAGGGATCGACCCAGCTCTCGAACAGGCGGTAAAGGCGTGTCATTCAACCTGCATTGCGTTGAAAAATCATCACGATGATGAAACCAATGGGCGAAGGGCCACCATCGGTTGAGTCCCGCGATGCGTCAAATTAAACTTCGGTTACCGGAAACTCTTCATGGCTTGGCTTCTCACCCTCCCCCTTGTGGGGAGGTTCGAACCGCAGGTTCGGGGTGGGGGGCTTGATCAGAAGTCGGGCTTAAAAGAAGGCAAGCAAGTCCCCTCCCGGCTGCTGCGCAGCCACCCTCCCCCCAGGTGGGAGGACAGGAACTCAGCCCTACTCCGCCGCTTCCTGATCGTCGAGCCCGAGGAACCCGCCGGACTGGCGCGCCCAAAGCCCCGCATAGATCCCGTTTGCGGCGATGAGATCGTCGTGGCTGCCGCTCTCGACGATCTTCCCCTTGTCCATCACGACAAGGCGGTCCAGCGCCGCAATGGTCGAAAGGCGATGGGCGATGGCAATGACGGTCTTTCCCTGCATGAGCCGATAAAGATTGTCCTGTATCGCTGCCTCGACTTCCGAATCGAGCGCCGAGGTCGCCTCGTCCATGATCAGGATCGGTGCGTCCTTCAACATGACGCGGGCGATGGCGACACGCTGGCGCTGACCACCGGAAAGCTTGACGCCGCGCTCGCCGACATGAGCTTCGAAACCCCGGCGGCCCTTGGGATCGGTCAGTTCCTCGATAAAGCCATCGGCCTGTGCATTGCGCACGGCCTGCCGCATCAACTCATCCGATGCATCGGGTCGGCCATAGAGCACATTGTCGCGCACCGACCGGTGCAGCAGCGATGTATCCTGTGTGACCATGCCGATATTCGCCCGCAACGAATCCTGGGAGACTTTCGAAATGTCCTGACCATCGATCAAAATGCGCCCGCTCTCGAGGTCGTAAAAGCGCAGCAGCAGGTTGACGAGCGTTGACTTGCCGGCGCCCGAGCGGCCAACGACGCCGATCTTTTCGCCGGGCCGGATATCCAGCGAGAGCTTGTCGATGATCCCCGCACCTTTGCCGTAGTGAAAGCCAATGGCGTCGAAAGTGATCGCGCCCGATTTCACGACGAGCTCGGGCGCATTCGCAACGTCCGGCACCAGGCGCGGCAGCGAAATCGAGGTGATACCGTCTTCCACCGTTCCGATATTTTCGAACAGGGCGGACATTTCCCACATGATCCACTGCGACATGCCGTTGAGGCGCAGGACCAATCCGATCCCGACGGCAACGGCGCCGACGGAAATGGCCGAGTCCAGCCACAGCCAGATGGCGATGCCGCCCACCGAAAACAGCAGGAGACAGTTCATGGCATAGAGGCAAAAGTGGAAGCTCGTCACCATGCGCATCTGGCGATGCACGGTGCCGAGAAAATCCTCCATTCCTTCGCGCGCGTAGCTTTCTTCGCGCTTCGAGTGCGAGAAGAGCTTGACCGTGGCGATATTCGTATAGCTGTCGACGATCCGGCCGGTCATGGTCGAACGGGCGTCCGCCTGCCGTTCCGAAATGATGCGGATTTTCGGAATGAAGTAGCGCAACAGTCCGATATAGGCGAGGAGCCAGACGACGAATGGCAGCATCAGCCGAAGGTCGGCCGCTGCCGCGATGATCAGGGTGCCGCTGAAATAGACGATGACATAGTTGAGAACGTCGAGCAGCTTCATCACCGCTTCGCGCACCGCGAGCGAGGTCTGCATCAGCTTCGTCGAGACGCGCCCGGCAAACTCGTCCTGGAAAAACGTCATCGACTGGCGGATCAGGTAGCGATGCACCATCCAGCGGATACGCATCGGATAGTTGCCAAGCAGCGTTTGATGGATGACGAGCGAATCGATCAAGACGATGCCGGGCATGACGACGAGGATCACGCCGGCAATCAGCGCCAGCTTCCAGCCCTCTTCGGAAAGGAAGGTCTCGCGCGAGTGGTTCGACAGCCAGTCGACGATATTGCCCATGAAGGCGAACATCGACACTTCGAGCACGGCGATCAGGGCTGTGCAAACGGCCATGACGGCGATGAATGGCCACACGCCGCGCGTATAATGCAGGCAGAACGCCACGAGCGATCTGGGTGGCTCACTGGGCTCGGCTGGCGGAAATGGTTCGAGCCTCTCTTCAAACCAGCGAAACATTTTCAACCTCGTAAACACCTGTCCTGATCACGGTAGCGGACCGCGAGCCGGTCGTTGGGATACTGCTTGGGACACACATGGAAAACACCTGCAAACGCGAAGATCGGCGGTTTGCGGCTCTTGTCGTAAAGACGGAATTTCTAATTAGGGAGAACCGACACGCAACCGCAAAGGCAACCGGACATCGTCCAGTTTGGAAGAAGTCGCATCAATTTTGGCATCGACACCTCCAAGTTAGCGTTGCGGTTTGCTTCCTATAGCGATTATGAACGCAAAAGGCGAGAGGCCATCGCTATGGAGCCGTAAGTATTGACCAACGCATCAGTGGACCTTCGCATCGCCCTTTATCAGCCGGACATTCCAGGCAATACCGGAACGATACTGCGTATGGCAGCGTGTTTCGGGATCGCGGTCGATGTGATCGAGCCGGCGGGTTTTGACCTTTCCGACCGGGCGTTGAAGCGTGCTGGCATGGACTATCTCGAACAGGCGGCGTTGACGCGTCATGCCAGCTGGGCGGATTTTCAGGCGTGGCGGCTTGCCGCAAAACGGCGGCTGCTGCTCTTCTCGACGAAAGCTGCGGTGCCCTATACGAAGTTCGCCTTTGAACCCGGCGACATCCTGCTGCTTGGACGCGAATCCGCCGGCGTTCCCGATGAAGTCCATCAAGCCGCCGATGCGCGGTTGATCATTCCGATGGTCGAGGGCGCGCGCTCGCTCAACCTTGCGCTGTCCGCGGCCATCGCCGCAGCTGAGGCACTGCGGCAATTTCAAGCTTAAAAAAACGAATCCGCCGGCCATTTCTACCCGGCGGACCCTAGGTTTTCAGTCGGACAGAATTAGTTGATCTGTTCGGCCTTGCCGCCTTCCCACTTGTAGAAGACGAATGCCGGCGTGGTGAGATCGCCGGTGCTCGAGTAGGTCAGGTCGCCCACAACGGTCGAAAGCGGCTCGCCCGACTTGATCTTTGCTGCGACTTCCGTTGGCTCGACCGAACCTGCCTTCTCGATGCCGCCTGCGATGATCTGCATGGCCGCATAGGCGTTAAGCGTGAAGGCTTCCGCCGGGATGTTCTTCGCCTGGAGAGCCTCGACGACCTTGGCGGCGGCTGGGTTCTTCGTCGGGTCGGCGCTGTTGGTGAACAGCGTGCCGGCTGCAGCGTCACCGCCGATTGCCCAGTATTCCGTGTTCGAAAGACCGTCCGGCCCGATGATCTGGGCCTTTACGCCCTGATCATGCAACTGGCGGGCGATCAGACCACCTTCGGCATGATAGCCGCCGAAGTAGATCACATCGGCCTTTTCCGACTTGATGCGGGTGATGAGAGCGCTGTAGTCCTTTTCGCCGGCATTGATGCCTTCGAAGACGACTTCAGTGACGCCGCCCTTGTTGAGAACCGACTTCAGGCCATTGGCGATGCCGGTGCCGTAGGGTGTCTTGTCATAGACGATGGCGATGCGCTTGTCCTTGAAGTTGTCGAGCATGTACTTGCCGGCAACATCGGCCTGCTGGTCGTCGCGGCCGCAGGTGCGGAACACGGTTTCGAGGCCCCGTGTGGTCAGATCCGGCGTTGTCGCGGTCGGCGTGACCATGATGATGCCGTTTTCGGCAAGAACGTCCGATACCGGCATGGCAACGCCGGACGTAACCGGTCCGACAATGAACTTGATGCCTTCGCCGACGACCTGGTTGGCGACCGACACGCCCTGCTTGGGTTCGCCCGCATCGTCAAAGATCTTGGTGACGATCTTTTCGCCCTTGATGCCGCCCGCCGCATTGATGGCCTCGGCAGCGCTTTCGGCGCCATTCTTCACCTGCAGGCCGTAGGCGGCGACAGGACCGGTGACCGGCGCGATAATGCCGACGACGATATCGGCCTTGGCGAACGACGTCATCGCCATGACGGCAGCCAACGCCACGCCAGAGATCAACGATAAGCGCATAGTTTCCTCCTTGGATTTTTTGTGCATCCGAACGACTGTCCGGGGCTGCGCAGAGTTCTAGTGACTTTGGAAATGGCTGTCAGCAACGATTGCTTGGATTTTGGCGCCTACTGACGAAAAATTGAAAAATCTTGCAAACTTGCGGCGATTTTCGACCATATCGATCAATTTCTTGAAAAATATCATCAATTTTATTGCTGAATCGACAGTTTTGGCGCTTCTCTTACCAAAAGCTAATCCGCGTTGGGCAATCTGCGCATTGTAAATTCGATGATATCACCCGGCCGCTCTTGCCAGCTTTCGATCTCGGTCCAATAGGCGGCCTTTGGGAATTGCTCGAACCATTCGCGGGCTTTTTCACGGGCTGCCAGTCGCGGCAGGCGGAAGCTTTCGCGAACGAACGCGCCGCGTTGCTGGCCGGCGTCACGGCGGCTTTCCTTGAGCTGCTTGCGCAAGCCCTCGAGCGGTGGCTTGGGGAATTGCGACCTGGGCGCTTTGGAGACCATTCTTTGAGCCCTCACTCAACGCTTTACACTGTAAACTTATGCAGTGTTGTTGCGGAAAACGAGTCATTTTTTGGAGATCGGCGGATTGAGTAAACGCCCCTTCCCTTTGTCTTTTCGATGTTGTGATATGTCCGCATAAACAAAGGATTCTTTGCCATGGACCGCCCTGACATTCCCGCCGCTCTTCCCGATGCACTCGACGACAAGAAAGCCGCAGCCACAGCCTGGTTTACGGAGATCCGTGACAAGATCTGCGCCTTGTTCGAACGGTTGGAGGACGAACTGGAAGGCCCTCTGTCGGATCGCGCCGCTGGCCGCTTCGAGCAGACGCCCTGGCAACGTGACGATGGCAAGGGCGGCGGCGGCATCATGTCGCTCATGCATGGCCGGGTCTTCGAGAAGGTCGGCGTCCACATTTCGACGGTTCACGGCGAGTTCTCGCCGGAATTCCGCAAGCAGATACCCGGCGCCGATGAAGACCCGCGCTTCTGGGCGTCCGGCATTTCGCTGATCGCACATCCGCAAAGCCCCTACGTGCCGGCGGTTCACATGAATACGCGTATGGTGGTGACGACCCGCCAGTGGTTCGGCGGCGGCGCCGATCTGACGCCGGTGCTCGATCGCAAGCGGAGCCAGGAGGACGCGGACACGGTCGCCTTCCAGAAGGCGATGAAGTTCGTATGCGACAAGCATTCCGCCGTTGCCGACTATGACAAGTTCAAGGCCTGGTGCGACGAATATTTCTACCTGCCGCATCGCAAGGAACCCCGTGGTACCGGCGGAATATTCTATGACTGGCTGCATTCGTCGGACGAGAGCGGCGGATGGGATGCCGACTTCAACTTCACCCGCGATGTCGGCCGGGCTTTTTCGGTGGTCTATCCCTATTTGGTGCGCCAGAACTTCAACAAGGACTGGACCGACGCCGATCGCCAGGAACAACTGGTGCGTCGCGGCCGCTACGTCGAGTTCAACCTTCTCTATGATCGCGGCACGATCTTCGGCCTCAGGACAGGCGGGAACGTGGATTCGATCCTTTCTTCGATGCCGCCGGCGGTCAAATGGCCATGAACGGGAAATTTGAGGGATCAAAAACAGGAATGATGCGTTAACATGCTTCCTTGGCGCGGTTGATTGTCCGCGCCTGATCGAGCGCGTCAAGCATATGTTTGCGGGCTCACAACAGGGAGAGAAAGCCATGAAAGAACTTCATTGCATTGTTCCCGGTTGCCAGTGGCATACACGTCACGAAACCGAAGCTGAAATCATCCGCCGCGCCAGCGAGCACTTGCGCGAAACCCATGGTGAAACGGTCATTCGCGAATCCATGCTCGAAACGATCAAGGCAAACATCCAGCCCGAAAAGGGTAAAGCCGCCTGATCAGGCCTTTCCCGCATGGTGGGGAATTCTCGCCAGCAGTTCATCGCGCTCGAGGCTGAACCCGGACTCGATCCAGTCGTCCTCGAGCGCGCGTTGCACCTTGCCGACATCAGGACCCTTCGAAAGGCCCGCCGTCACGAGGTCGCCGCCTGATAAGGGAAATTTCGGCCGCGCATAATCCTTGAGGTAATCTAGAAGGCGCGACAGGTTGCCGGCGCGGAACATGGCCGCATCGTCACTCGCCGCATCGTTACGGGCGGAGGCAAGGGCGAGCCTCAGGCGATCCTCCATACCCTGCACGTCGCTGCGATAGAGTCGCTTTGCAAAGCCGGTCTCGGATATCTCGGGATGTGGCGGCACCGTCGCGGCAAAAGCCGCAAGGCGGTCGCGCTCCTGATTGGAGAGTTTGAGCCGAACGGCAAGCTCCGCCAGCCGCTCCGTGTTCGGCGGCACCATGCTCGCAAGACGCAACATCGGGTCGGCCTCCCATCCGAGTGCCTGTTCGGTCTGGACGAGGCCATGGATGGCATCGATGCCCCACTTTTCCGTCTCCGGCAGCACAGTCGTCAGAACACCCGCCTGCCGCATCCACAAAAGGGCGCGCGACGGGTCCGGCGCTGAGAGAAGCTTCTTCAGTTCGGACCAGACACGCTCGGCCGAAAGGCGCGAAAGTCCGCTTTTGAGGCGCGCGCAGGCCTTCAGCCCCTCCGTTTCGGGCCGGCCCTTCCCGTACCACGCAAAGAAGCGGAAGAAGCGCAATATGCGCAAATAGTCCTCACGGATACGCTGTTCCGGATCGCCTATGAAGCGTAAGGTCTGGCTCTCGATGTCGGCTAGACCGCCGACAAGATCAACGATTGTGCCATCGGCCTCGACATAAAGCGCGTTGATCGTGAAGTCGCGGCGTTCGGCATCGACCTGCCAGTCCTTGCCGAACGCAACTTCCGCGTGACGCCCGTCGGTTTCGACGTCAGCGCGCAAGGTCGTCACCTCATAGGGACGTCCCTTGGCGACGACTGTGATCGTGCCATGAGCTATACCCGTAGGGACTGCCCTGAACCCCGCACCCTCCGCGCGCCGCAACGTTTCCTGAGGCAGGCAAGTCGTCGCGATGTCGATATCGCTTACTGGTTGCCCGAGCAGCGTATTGCGCACGGCGCCGCCAACGACGCGGGCGCCCTCGCCCCCGACCGAAAGCGCTGCCAACAGAACTTGCAATTGCTCGTTGGTAAGCCACGGCGCCTTGCCTGAAATGGACTTTATATCGCTCAAGAATAGAGCCTTTCATAAAGAGTACGAATGATGCCGGCCGTCACGCCCCAGATAAAGCGATCGCCGAACGGCATCGTATAGTAGAACCGCTCCTGATCCTGCCACATGCGGCTTTCGCGGCGATGGTTTGCCGGGTTCATCAGGAACGACAGCGGCACCTCGAATACATCGGCAACCTCGTCCGGATTAGCCGCGATTTCGAAAGGCGGGTGGACAAGGCCAAGAACCGGAATGATCGAGTATCCGGTGGTCGTCAAATAGCGCGGCAGGCGGCCGAGCAGTTCGACATGCCGCCCTTCGAGCCCGATTTCCTCATGCGCCTCGCGCAGCGCCGCCTTTTCCGGCTCGTAATCATCTTCGGGATCGATGGCGCCTCCCGGAAACGCCACCTGGCCCGAGTGCTTGCGCAGGCTGGTCGTGCGCAATGTGAGAATGACGCTTGCCTCGTCACCGCGGTCAACGATAGGGACGAGCACCGCCGCATCGCGCAGCGGTTTTGTGGCAATCAGCGCATCGAGGCCCGGATTGAGCCGGTGATCGCCATGGTCGTCGTCGAGCCGCTCATTGCCCTTGAGCGCGACGCGACGTGCGAACGCGCGGGCCGAAAACCCCTCATCGAGCGGGTCGGCTGAGGTCATCGACTTTGCATCTCAAGTTTGCCCGACGGCATGATCGGAAACACAACGCCCCTGGAGCGAACCGCGAACATCGATTTGCCGTCGACAACGATATCTTCGCCATGGTTGACGAGATCGTACATCACGGCACGGGCTAGCAAGGCTTCGAGCCGCCCGCGGACCAGCAAGTATGGCTTCAGCCCGCCATTCTCGGCATCGACCACAAAGCGAAGCGGGTTTTCGGCGCCCGCCTCGGCAATATCGCCGACATTGGTGCGGAAGGTCATGACCTGATCGTCGCCCGAGCCGGAAACATTGAGCTCGACCGCAAGGAAGGGCGCATCCTCGACGCGGATCCCGACCTTTTCCACCGGGGTGACGAGATAGGTCTTTCCGTCGGCATCCTTGCGCAGGACTGTCGAAAACAGGCGCACGAGAGGCTGTCTGCCGATCGGCGTTCCCATATAGAACCAAGTGCCGTCGGCCTTGATCTCCATGTCGAGATCGCCGCAGAACTCAGGATTCCAGCGGTCGACCGGTGGCAGACCCTTGCCCTGCGCAGCGGCCCGCGAGATCAGCGCCTCAAGTCCCGCCGTATCGCGCACACTGGTTTCACGCACTGCCATAGCCCTGACCTTTTTTCTCCACCCGTCACGAAATAGTCACCGTTGGACCGCTTGTCAGCATGTCATAGTGATTTAGAGTCTTTTCACATGTCATAGTGACTTGGAGTGATTTAAGAAAGACTCTGCACATATACCAGCGGCGAGGTAAATCGATGACGATGATTAAACCAGAGGTGGCGTCCGATCCAAAGGCGATGGTCGCCGAGGCCGAGAAAGCGCTGGCCGATATCGCCAAGATCAGGAGCGGCATCGGAACGGTCATCTTCGGCCAGGAGAGCGTCGTCGAGCGCACCCTCGTAGCCCTTCTCGCCGGCGGACACGCCCTGCTCGTCGGTGTTCCCGGCCTTGCCAAGACCAAGCTGGTCGAGACGCTCGGAACGGTACTTGGACTGGACGACCGCCGCATCCAGTTCACGCCGGACCTGATGCCATCCGACATTCTCGGCTCCGAGATCATGGAGCAGGACGACAATGGCAAGCGCTACTTCCGTTATGTCAAAGGTCCGATCTTCGCCCAGCTTCTCATGGCCGACGAAATCAACCGCGCCTCGCCGCGCACCCAGTCGGCGCTGCTGCAAGCCATGCAGGAATATCACGTGACCGTCGCCGGCGAACGGCACGACCTGCCGCGCCCCTTCCACGTGCTCGCGACCCAGAACCCGCTGGAGCAGGAAGGCACCTATCCGCTTCCCGAGGCTCAGCTCGACCGCTTCCTCATGCAGATCGACATTCTTTACCCCGAGCTCGAAGCGGAGCGCCGCGTGCTGCTTGAGACCACGGGGACCTCCGAGGCTTCCGCAGCTCGGGTGATCGACGCCGAACGTCTTCTCGAGATGCAGCACCTGATCCGCCGCATGCCGGTACCCGAAGGCGTGGTCGACGCCATTTTGACTCTTGTCCGCTCGGCGCGCCCCGGCGCCGACAACGACATTGCCAGGAAGTTTATCTCCTGGGCACCGGGTCCCCGCGCCAGCCAGGCGCTGATGCTCTGCGCCCGCGCCCGCGCCCTTTATGACGGTCGTCTCGCTCCATCGGTCGATGACATCAAGGCGCTCGCCGAACCTGTCCTCCAGCACCGCATGGCCTTGACGTTTGCGGCCCGCGCCGACGGCATGAACGTGCGCGATGTCATCGCAAATGTGACCAAGGTTGCCCTCTGATGGCAGCAATCGGCACGCAAGTCCGGCGAACCGAGACAGGCGACGCGCTTGCGCGCGCCCGTCAACGTGCCGCCTTGCTGCCGGACCTCCTCGTCGAGGTCCATCGCATTTTGAATACGGTGAATACCGGCTGGCACGGTCGCCGCAAGAGCGGCGTTGGTGAGAGCTTCTGGCAATTTCGTCCCTATACTGATGGTGAGGCCGTCTCGCGCATCGATTGGCGCAGGTCCGCCCGCGATGATCGCACCTACATCCGCGATCAGGAGTGGGAGGCGGCCCACACCGTCTGGCTTTGGGCCGATCCTTCACCATCGATGCTGTTCAAATCCGAACAGGCGCAAGTCTCGAAGGAGTCGCGGGCGCTCGTGATGGTGCTCGCATTGGCGGAATTGCTCTCGCGCAGCGGCGAACGCATTGCCTATCCCGATATTTCCGACCCATCCTCGGCACGTAATGGCGCCGAGCGCCTGGCAACCCTTCTCTCGCACGCCGCCAACTTGCCGGCCAAGCCTGATCTCGACAGGGTGCGCCGTTTCTCGGATGTGGTGCTTGTCAGCGATTTCCTGGAGCCGGTCGAAGAAACGCTCGAAACCCTGCAGAAGCTCGCCCATGTCGGCGCGCGTGCGCATCTCATTGAAATCTACGATCCGGCTGAGGAAGACTTTCCCTACAGGCGCCGCACCGAATTTGTCGACCCCGAGACCGGCGCTTCACTCACTTTCGGACGGGCCGAGGACTATGCCAGCGACTATCGCAACCTGTTTTACGCCCGCCGCGAGACCTTGAGCGCCTATTGCAAGCGCATCGGCTGGAGCTACACGGTCAATCGCACTGACCGCCTCGCTTCAGAAGCGCTTGTGACGGTGCATATGAACATGACCGCCAAGATCGGCTATCAGGGTGGAGGCGTCGCATGAATGTGCTTCCCCTTGCCTTTGGCGCTCCAGCGATTCTTGCAGGATTGATCGCCCTTCCGGTCATCTGGTGGCTGCTTCGGGTGACGCCGCCCCGTCCGGTACGCGAAATCTTTCCGCCCTTGAGGATCCTGGCTCAACTCCTCAAAAAGGAAGAGACGCCGAACAAGAGCCCATGGTGGCTGACGCTGCTGCGGCTACTGCTTGCAACCCTTGTCATCCTCGCCTTGTCGGAGCCGGTGTGGAACCCACGCCCGGAAACGCTGACCGGTAAGGAACCTGTCGCGATCGTTCTCGACAATGGCTGGTCCTCGAATGAGGAATGGCCGGCGCGCAAGGAGACCGCGGAGCGCCTTATCGGCGATGCGGCGAATTCGGGCGCATTGATCTACATTCTCGGGACGGCCGAACGAGCGAACACGGATATCGGACCATTCGACGCGACCACCGCGCTCGAGCGGGTACGCGCCTTGAATGTACGGCCGATCCCTGTCGATCGTGCGGCCGCGTTCGCCCGGTTGAAAACCGCGCTTGCCGACGTTTCAGGAACCCGCATCGCCTATCTCAATGACGGTATCGATACGCCAGCGGCGGATGCTGCGTTGAAATCGCTGCAGGATGCAAAAATCGCATCGATGATCTGGTATCAGCCATCGATCAGCGCCCTCTCCGCTATCCGCCAGGCCGAAAACAGTGCCAATGGGCTGACGGTTCATGTGGTGCGACCGAGCAATGACCGTGGACCGGGCGCAGTTACCATCGGCGCCTTCGATGAAAAGGGCCGGCGCATCGCCGAAACCGGTCTGGTTTTCTCCGCAGGAGAAGCGACCGGGCAAGCGGTTATCAATGCGCCATACGAACTGCGCAACGACTTTCACACCCTGCGCATCGACGGGACGGCGCAAGCCGGCGCGACTTTCCTCATCGACGACAATAACAAACGCCGCCGCGTTGCGTTGCTTTCCGGCTCGGATGCGGACCTGTCGCAGCCCCTGCTCTCTCCGCTCTACTACATTTCAAGGGCGCTTGAGCCCTTTGCCGATCTCCTGCGGCCGCGCAATGCCGAACTCGTGCGCGCCGTTCCAGAATTGCTCGAACAAAAGCCATCGGTCGTGATCATGGCGGATATCGGAAAATTGCCGCCCGAGACCGAGCGCCTGCTTTCCGACTGGGTCAATAATGGCGGCACCCTGATCCGCTTCGCCGGACCCCGCCTTGCCGGCAGCGACGACGATCCGCTGCTTCCGGTTACGCTGCGCAAGGGCGAGCGCTCGCTTGGCGGCGCCCTTTCCTGGAAAGAATCGCAGCCGGTCGCGGCGTTCCCGGACAACGGTCCCTTTGCGGGTCTTCCGACCCCGCAGGACGTGACGGTAACGCGGCAGGTCCTCGCCGAGCCGTCCTCGGACCTTTATGACAAGAGCTGGGCCAACCTCGCCGACGGAACGCCGCTTGTAACCGGTGAAACACGCCAGCGTGGCCAGCTGGTGCTGTTTCATGTCACGCCCGAGGCGACCTGGTCGAATTTGCCCATCAGCGGCAGCTTCGTTGATATGCTGCACCGCCTAGTTGCCCTTTCGCGCAATGCGGGTCCGGCAGCCAATGGCAACGGCGCCAGCGCGTCCCGGGCCCTGCCGCCATACCTCCTCCTCAATGCCGAGGGCGGGCTCATGCCGCCCACAGGTGACGCAAAGCCATTGATCACCAAGCCAGGTGAAACACCACAGGTTAGTTTCGACAATCCTCCCGGCTTCTACGGAGTGGAAGACGCGATGTCGGCACTCAACCTTTTCCGGCCCGATGGGGAGATCAAGCCGCTGGCCCGACCCGATATGTCATTCCCGGTCACCACGGCGCGCTATGCGGTCGATGAATCGCTGCCGCTGCGCGGCCCGCTCTTCGCGCTGGCAGCATTGCTGCTGATCGCCGATGCCCTGGCCATCCTCTGGCTCGGAGGCCATCTGCGCCGCCGCTATCGCACGGTGGCTGCCTCGCTCGCGATTCTGCTCTTACCCGTTCTTTTTGCGATCGCTCCTTCGCCAGCCCATGCGCAGCAAAACGACAGCAAGCCCGGCGACGAGGCCATCATCGAGGCGGTAAACGCCACCCATCTTGCCTATGTGATCACCGGTGACAGTGCGGTCGACGATATCAGCAGGGCCGGCCTTGCCGGGCTCTCGCGGGCACTCGCCGACAGCACGGCGCTGGAGCCGGGCGAGCCGGTCGGCGTCAATCCGGCAACGGACGAGCTTGCCTTCTATCCGCTCATCTACTGGCCTGTCGATGCGGCTGCGCGCATGCCATCGCCTGAAGCCATCGCCAAGATCGACGCCTATATGCAGCAGGGTGGAACGGTGCTCTTCGACACGCGCGACCAGGATGCGGCGGCTGTGAGTTTCGAGAACGCCACCACGCCCTCGAACCAGCGATTGCGCGATATCCTTGCCGGCCTCAACATTCCGCCACTCGAGCCGGTGCCCAGCGATCACGTTTTGACCAAGTCCTTCTATATTCTGCAGGATTTCCCCGGCCGCTACCGCGGCAGCCCGCTTTGGGTGCAGGCGTCGCTTTCCACCGAGGCAAGGTCGGACCGGCCCGTGCGCGCTGGCGACGGCGTGACCCCAATCATGATTACAGGCAATGATCTTGCCGGTGCATGGGCTATCGATGCCAGCGGCTCGCCCATGTTTCCGACCATTCCCAACGATCCGATGCAGCGCACCTATGCCTTCCGCACCGGGATCAACATCGTCATGTACATGCTTACCGGCAACTACAAGTCCGACCAGGTGCATGTGCCGGACCTGCTTGAGCGCTTGGGGAATTAGCCATGTACCTGTCGCTTGATTTCCAGCCGCTGCTTTCGACCACCCTGCTTGCCATTCTGCTTGTGCCATTGCTCGCCTTGACGCTGGCGGGCATCTATTTTCGCCAACGCGGGAGCCTCCTTCGCCTTGTCGCACTGGCCGCCTTCGCCATAGCCCTGCTCAATCCGATCGTCGTCAATGAGCAGCGCGATCCCTTGAAAAGCGTCGTCGCGGTGATCGCCGACCGCAGCCAGAGCCAAGATCTCGGCAACCGCAGCGCGGATACGGACGCCGCGCTCAAGGAGGTGCAGACCGAGCTTGCACGCCTGCCGCAATTCGAGGTTCGCACGGTCGAGACCGGACGTGCCAGCGAGAATGATGATGCCACCTCCACCCGTTTGTTTGGGGCCTTGAATGGAGCGCTGCGCGATGTGCCGCCTTCGCGCGTCGGCGGAGCGATCATGATCACCGACGGTCAGATTCATGATATTCCGGCCAACCAGGCGGGACTTGGCTTCAATGCTCCCATTCATGGGCTGATCACCGGTGTCCCCAATGAAATCGATCGGCGCATCCAGTTCGTGCGCGCGCCGCGTTTCGGCCTGACTGGAAAGCCGCAGCAGATGACCTACAAGGTCACCGCTTCGGGCGAAGCGCCGGGCGGCAGCGCGCGCGTTCATGTGCGCGTCAATGGCAACGAGACCGGCAGCGAAGATGCCATCATCGGCGAGGAAATGCCGCTTGAGGTGACGTTGTCGCGCGCCGGCGTCAATATCGTCGAGATTACCGTCGATCCGATTCCAGGCGAGCTCACGGGCGTCAACAACCGTGCCGTCGCCATGGTCGACGGTATTCGCGAAAATCTGCGGGTGCTGTTGATTTCAGGCGAGCCGCACAACGGCGAGCGGACCTGGCGCAACCTCCTGAAGTCGGACGCGTCCGTCGATCTCGTCCACTTCACCATTCTGCGCCCGCCCGAAAAGCAGGATTCGACGCCGCTTCCGGAACTCGCACTGATTGCCTTCCCGACGCGCGAGCTCTTCGTCGACAAGATCGATCAGTTCGACCTGATTATCTTCGATCGCTATCAGCATCGCGATGTGATGTCGCTGCTCTATTACGACTACATCAACGACTATGTGCAAAAGGGCGGAGCCCTGCTTATTGCAGCCGGTCCGGAATTTGCCGGCCAGATGTCGATTGCGAACACGCCGCTTCTTTCGGTGCTTCCGGCCACGCCAACTGGCAATATTGAGGAAAAAGCCTTTTATCCGCGCCTCAGCGACCAGGGTAAACGCCATCCCGTCACGCGCGGCCTTGAAGGCAGTACGCAGGAACCGCCGGCATGGAGCCGATGGTTCCGTGTAATCGATGTTAATCCACCGGAAGGCTCGGTCATCATGAACGCGGGAGACCGGCCGCTGCTGGTTCTCAACCGCATTGGCGATGGCCGGGTCGGCATGTTCCTTTCCGACCAGGGTTGGCTCTGGGCGCGCGGTTTCGAGGGCGGCGGTCCGCATGCCGCGCTCTATCGCCGGATCGCGCATTGGCTGATGAAGGAGCCGGACCTCGAGGAAGAGGCGCTAACGGCAACCGGTAATGGCCGCAATCTCGAAATTCATCGCCAGACGATGCAAAAGACTGCTGAGCCCGCCAATATCATCACGCCGTCGGGCAAGACGCGGTCGGTTCCGCTGACGGAAACCGAGCCCGGCGTCTTTACCGCCTCTGTGCCGACCGATGAGATCGGGCTCTACCAGGTTGCCAATGGCGATCTGACGACGCTTGCCCATGTCGGACCGGTCGATGCGCCGGAGTTCACCGACAATGTTTCGACACAGGCAAAACTCGATCCGCTTGCCCGCGAAACCGGTGGCGGGACGCGCCGCCTGCGCGCGGCCGCCAATCAGAGCGACATCGAGGTACCGAACATCGTTGCCTCGCGCGGCACTGCAAGCGCCAGCGGTGACAATTGGATCGGCTTGCGCCAGACCAATGAGACGGTGCTGAAGAGCGTCACCCGCCTGCCGCTTTTCTCGGGCTTCCTTGGCCTTGCAGCCATGATGCTTGTGCTCGGCGGCATGTGGTACCGCGAAGGCAGGTAAAGCTACTGGCCTGCCATTGCGGCGTGGATGACCTTGCCTTCGACATCCTGCAAAGCCCGTGGTGCGAGTTCACAAGCGAGGAACCGCGCCGGATCAACCGGCGCCGGCAATACGATCCGGTGGCCTGGTATCTGGCGGAAGCCGAAAGGCGCGTAATAGGGCTCGTCACCAACGAGGATGACGAGCTTGTGTCCGGCAACGCGCGCGGCCTCCATGCTGGTTCGCATAAGCGCAGCGCCGATGCCCTGTTTCTTCCATGCCGGCCGCACGGCGAGCGGGCCGAGAAGCATCGCCGGGGTAGTGCCGATACGGATGGGCGTCAGCCGGACCGACGCGACGACGTGTTCGCCGTTGAGCGCTACGAAGGAGAGGTTGCGATCATGCGGTCCGCCCTCGCGAATGCGATAGGCCGCCCGGGCAAACCGCCCCGGCCCGAAAGCTTCCCGGTTGATGTCTTCGATTGCAGCATCGTGCACCGGTTCTTCCGGCGCGTAGGTCACGACATGGTTCAGCATGTTGGATTTCTTTGAAGAGAGTGGTCGTTCGCCTCGGCAAATATCGCCATTGGCCAGCACAGGAGCGTCCGTCGCACGAGGCGCCGGTTCAGGTTTCATCGTCGGATGATCAGAAGTCCTGCCACAAATCTCTCCTTTTTCGTTCGCCTAACATCAATCTGTCGCGACGTAAACCAAAATCTAAACAGACATTGTCGAAGAGTTACGCTCTGTTCACCACCCGGGGGCTGAATTAACAATCCTGCAGCGCCAGCTATAGGCTCAGTAACCAATGGAGATTTGAAACGATGGGTTTGTTGATCGACGGCGTATGGCAGGACAAGTGGTACGACACCAAGGAGAGCGGCGGACGCTTTATTCGCACTGAATCGCAATTTCGCAACTGGGTGACAGCCGATGGAAGCGCCGGACCGTCCGGCCACGGCGGCTTCAAGGCGGAGCCGGGACGCTACCATCTATATGTATCCTATGCCTGTCCCTGGGCGCATCGCACGCTGATCTTCCGCGCGCTGAAGCAGCTCAAGGATGTCATTTCCGTATCGGTGGTCGACCACTTCATGGGTGCTGAAGGCTGGACATTCCTCGAACGGGATGGCGCGACCGGTGACCAGCTTTTCGGCTACGACTATCTGCATCAGGTCTACACGCGGGCCGATCTCAAATATTCAGGCCGGGTGACCGTACCGGTGCTTTGGGACAAGAAGCAGAACACGATTGTCTCGAACGAATCGTCGGAGATCATCCGCATGCTGAATTCGGCATTCGATGCCTTCGGCGATCACGCCCTGGATTTCTACCCGGAGGCGTTGCGCCAGGAAATCGATGCCGTGAACGCCCTCGTCTATCCCAACATCAACAACGGCGTCTATCGCGCCGGTTTCGCCACCACGCAGGAGGCTTATGAGGAAGCCTTCACCCAGCTTTTCGGCGGGCTCGATCAAATAGAGGCGAAGCTCGCAAAACAGCGTTATCTCACCGGCGACCGCCTGACGGAAGCTGACTGGCGCCTGTTCACGACACTGCTGCGCTTCGATCCGGTCTATGTCGGGCATTTCAAATGCAATCGTCAACGGATCGCGGACTATCCGAACCTGTCGAACTATACGCGCGAACTCTATCAGGTGCCGGGTGTCGCGCCGACGGTCAATCTCCTGCATATCAAGGCGCATTATTATGGCAGCCACCGGACAATCAATCCAACCGGTATCATCCCTGTCGGCCCGGCGCTCGATTACGGCGCGCCGCACGACCGCGACCGGTTGAAAGCGTCAGCGCCTGACTGAGGCCGCTACCAGGCGGTGGGAATCTCCGCACCCTCGAATATTTCGGCAAGGCGCTGCCGGGTTGAAGGCGTCGTGTCCTTGGGCAGGTCGTCGAGGCTGAAGAATCGAGCCTCGGCGATCTCGCGGTTGGGCGTGAAGGGCTCTGTCTGGCGGAACGACCGGCATATGTAGAGCGCAACATGATCGCGTTTCGACGCATGAGCATTGTGATAGATCGCAAAGAGCTCTGGCCGGCCGGTCAGTTCGATGTTGCCCTCTTCCATGAGTTCCTTCGCCAGTGTCTCTTCCATTGTGTGACCAGTCTCGACCCCGCCGCCCGGAAACTGCCAGCCATGCACATAGGTGTGGCGGATGAGGAAGACCGTACGCGCTTTTTCATCGATGATGACCCCGCGTGCACCGAGGGTCATGGGGCGCCGCAGCAGGAAATAGGCATGGAGCACACGGTGGCGCCAGGTGGTACGCTTGTCGGTCATTCTTTCCTTCTTCAGGTGGAACAGTCTAACCTCGCGACTGTTTTGTTATCGGGTGCGCCGTTCGCGCGAAACGTTCTACCACTGGATTTAGCCGTCATACTCTCCTAAAGCTGAAAAATGTTCCGTCTTGCCCACATCTCAGACATACATTTATCGCCGCTTCCCGCACCGAACTTGCGGGAACTGATTTCCAAGCGCATCACCGGCTATATTAACTGGCGTTCCAACCGCAAGGGAACGATGACCGGGAGCACGCTCGATACGCTCGTTGCCGATATCCAGGCGCACACGCCCGATCACATTGCGGTGACCGGCGACCTCGTCAATCTGGCGCTCGATGAGGAACTGGAGACGGCAGAGCGCTGGCTGAGGACGCTGGGCGACCCGTCCAATGTGTCCGTCGTTCCCGGCAATCACGATGCCTATGTGCCCGGCGCGCTGAAGAAGGCGCGGCGCCTTTGGCAGCCGTGGATGCGAGGCGATATCGAAGCCGCCGAAAACAAGCCTGTCGAGTTTCCGTATCTTCGCGTACGCGGCGACGTGGCGCTCATTGGCGTCTCCTCGGCCCGCGCGACCGCCCCCTTCATGGCGACGGGCGACATTCGCGAACGCCAGGCGCGCAAGCTCGGCGAGGTTCTCGATGAGACCGGCAAGCGCGGGCTCTTCCGCGTGATCATGATTCATCACCCGCCGGTTCGCGGTGCGGCGCCCTCGCACAAGCGCCTTCTCGGGATCGGTCTCTTTCAGCGAACGGTTGCTGAATACGGCGCTGAACTCGTCCTCCACGGCCATACGCATCTTGCGACGCGCTACACGATCAACGGACCGGACTGGGAAATCCCCGTGGTCTGCGTGCCGGCCGCAAGCCAGGGTTTCGAGCTCGGACAGCACAAACCACCAGCGGGCTTCAATCTTTTCACGATCTCGAAGACCAATGCCGGATGGGAGTGCACCATGGTGGAGCGTGGCATCGTCGACGCGCAAACGACGATCCGTACGATCCGCGAGCACAATCTTAAGGTAGGCAAGGTGCTCGCCGGGATCTGAGGCTCAGTAAGTTGGCTTGATGATGCTCCAGAGGTGGGCAAGCATGCCGCTTGCGCCGATTGTCGCGCCTATAGCAAGGCAGACAATCGCGATCAAGAAAACGGTCAACCCGGCAGTCCTCGGCGCGGCGGCAGCCGTAATCTCAGCTGGTCGCGCGATTGCATTTCCGGGGTCGATACTAGGTTCCGGCCGCAGGGAAACCCGCTCGCCCTCCATCAGGCGCTGCCGCTCGACGATACGCTCGGCGATATAGGTCGTGACCGCTTCGGAGACGGGCTTCACTTCGGGTGATTCCGCAAGAACGATCCGGCCAAGGCGCGTATCGCGCACGAAACGATAGGTGCGCCGATCGCGCGCCATCATCACATGGGCGGTAGCGTCGATCCAGAGACGCGGCTGCACTCCCCTGGAAATGGCAAAGTCCCACTGCGGATCGTCGGCAGGCACATCAGCGAAGACCGGCTTTAGATCCTCAGCAAGGATTTCGATGCGCGCCAGATCGGCTTCCTTCATGTCGACGACGACATCGCCGCGATCAGCGGCCGCAATCTGAACACCCCGAATTGCTTCGGCGAGCCGGCGTTCGTCGGGCGTTCTCTTCTCGCGCATTTCATTCATCGGCGTTTTCCGGCAAGGAGGCGATTTTACCAATCCTTAACGACAAGTCGCGGCAATTGCATCAAAAACGTACCCTTGCCGCATCGCGTGCCCAGAAATGGGTGAAGGGCCCGAGGGCCCTTCCATTCATTTGCCGATGATGCGGTTGGCGGCGGAAATGATCCCTTCGAGGGATGCCGTCACGATGTTCTTGTTGATCCCCGCGCCGAAGAGCTTGCCGCCCGGATATTCGATTTCCATGTAGCTGATGGCGGCTGCGTCGGAGCCGTGCTGCAGCGAATGTTCGGAATAATTCACCACCGACAGCTTGATCCCTAGATAGTGGGACAGAGCATCGATAAAGCCATCCACCGGCCCCGTTCCACGCCCCTCGATCCGTTTCGTTTCGCCGCGATCCGTGATTTCGGCGGAAAGGATACGCATGCCCTTGCGCTCCGTATCGGGATAGGTGTGGTGGTCGACAAACTTCAAACGCGCGTCCGGCTGCTCGACATAGAGTTCCTGGAAGCGGTCGTAGATCCGCTTCGAAGGCATTTCCTTGCCTTCCTCGTCGGTGATGTGCTGGATGTCCTCGCGGAACTCCACCTGCATGCCGCGCGGCAGATTGAGGCCGTAATCGGCCTGGAGGATATAGGCGATGCCACCCTTGCCCGACTGGGAATTGATGCGGATGATCGCCTCATAGCTGCGGCCCACATCCTGCGGATCGATCGGCAGGTAAGGCACCTCCCACAGGGTCTTGTTCGCCTGCTTGATCGCCTTCATGCCCTTGTTGATCGCGTCCTGATGCGATCCGGAGAAAGCCGTGTAGACCAGTTCGCCGACATAGGGATGACGCTCGGGAATGACGAGCTGGTTGGAATATTCGTAGACTTCCTTCATGCGGTTGATGTCCGAGCAGTCGATCTCCGGGTCGACGCCTTGCGTGAACATGTTCAAGGCCAGCGTGACGATGTCGACATTGCCCGTGCGCTCGCCATTGCCGAAGAGCGTACCTTCGACGCGGTCAGCGCCAGCCATCAGGCCGAGTTCCGTAGCAGCAATGCCCGTACCGCGATCATTATGCGGATGCAGTGAAATGATCAGGTTCTCGCGATTGTCGAGCTGGCGGCACATCCATTCGATCCGGTCGGCATAGATGTTCGGCGTCGACATTTCCACCGTCGAAGGCAGGTTGATGATGAGTTTGTTATCCGGCGTCGGCCTGACGATCTCGGTCACCGCATTGCATATTTCCAGTGCGACATCGAGTTCGGTCCCGGTGAAGCTCTCCGGCGAATATTCAAAACGGTAGCCGCCACCGGCTTTGGCAGCCATGTCGGTGATCATCTTGGCAGCATCGGTCGCGATCGACTTGATGCCGTGGACATCCTTGTTGAAGACGACGCGGCGCTGCAATTCGCTGGTCGAATTGTAGAAATGGACGATCGGCCTGTGCGCGCCTTCCAGGGATTCAAACGTACGCGTTATGAGTTCGGGGCGGCACTGGACCAGCACCTGCAGCGATACATCGTCGGAAGCATTGCCCTCCTCGACACACCAGCGGGCAAAATCAAAGTCGGTCTGGGACGCGGAGGGGAACCCGATTTCGATTTCCTTGAAGCCCATGTCGAGCAACAGCGCGAACATACGCACCTTGCGGTCATGGCCCATGGGGTCGACCAGCGCCTGGTTGCCGTCGCGCAGATCGACAGAGCACCAGATCGGCGCCTTTTCAATACGTTTCGACGGCCACTGCCTGTTGGTGAGTTCAACGAACGGATAGGGTTCGTACTTGTTGCCGGCATTGGGCATGCCGGCGGTCGGTTTCCTCGGAGCGATAATATCGGTCATTGTGCTTCTCGTTTCCGGCCGGATACGCGACAGTTTCAAGCGATCTCGGCACTTTTTTAAGCGTTACATCGGACTTGTAAAGGGTAAGGAGCAGAAGCCTGGCGGCACTTTCGACCGCCGGACGCTCCTCTCAACGAGCCCGGCGGTCGCCGATAAGGTCGAGGAGAAGCGGAAGGAGGAAGGCGCGATTCGTCAAGCCTGCAAAAGCGGACAAGGCGAAGGACTTGTGGGTCGGGCGCGTTCTCATGGGCCAGACAAATAAACGACTGTCTGGCCAGATGCAAGGATGAGTTTCGAGCGG
The DNA here is from genome assembly GCF_900113985.1 of Phyllobacterium sp. CL33Tsu. Taxonomy (NCBI): domain Bacteria; kingdom Pseudomonadati; phylum Pseudomonadota; class Alphaproteobacteria; order Hyphomicrobiales; family Phyllobacteriaceae; genus Phyllobacterium; species Phyllobacterium sp. CL33Tsu. The sequence goes on from NZ_FORJ01000005.1 coordinate 239,075, forward strand.
ATCAGTTCTTTTTGAGCTGGGCCGTCATGCCGGACAGCCATTCGCTGACGACCTTGACGTCTTCCTTGCCGAGGCCATGATCAGACTTGATCGAACGGGCTTCGACGCGGGCGCCGTGCGAGCGCAGCATGTCTTCGAGCGCCGGCGCATAAGGCGCATAAAGCTGGTCCGTGGCGCCCGAAACCGTCAGGACACGGGCGTTGGCAAGGTTCGCCTCGGTCGATCCAGTCAGAACCGGCATCGAGCGTAACAGCACGGCCTGTTTGACGAGGTCCGGATAAAGCATCATCACCGCGTTGACGAGGTTCGCGCCGTTGGAATAGCCGAGGAAGGTCGTGCGCTTCGGATCGATCCTGTATTGCAGCGCGGCCTGCTTGAAGAAATCGGCAAAGGCCTTCGCCTCGGAGCGGATATCCTTCTGGTCGAAGCTGATCGGGGTGAGACGGCGATACCATCGGTTGGAACCGTCCTGCACCACACGCCCGCGCACGGCGAGGAGCAAAGCATTGGGCGCGATCTTGGCGCCGAAGGAAACGAGGCTCGTTTCATCCTGCCCAGAACCATGGAGAAGCACAAGCGTATCGCCGTTCGGCGCGTCGGGGCGATAGATGCGGTATTTGAATGGAAGATCGGCATGAAGCATGCCGTCGCTTTGCGGAATGATTTCACCCTTGATCGCCTTGTTCAAGATCGTGGCCCCACCTGTTGTGAGCGTATTGACCGGCGTCGCCTTGATCTGCATCGCTGGCATGGCCTTGCCTTTTTGCGAGCAGGCATCGGCAGCGGTATTCTTATCGATGTCAGGCGTCGGATCAACCGCGTTCGAACGCACCTCGGCCTTGCCGGATTGCGGTTTCTCACAATCCGCTATCCCGATTGCGTGCGCCGATTGGGCCGCAGCAGCAAGTGAAAGGCCTGCGATAAGTGCGTAGAGATACGGTTTACCCATAAGTTAATCCTAAAAGTTAAAGGTTAACCAAGATTGTAAACAGCCGCGGTCGTCCGCTGGGCGCTGCCATGCCTATTGGCGCTCGATTCAGAAACTGGAATGATGCGTCCCGCCAATTTATGTCCCCTGACGTACGCCCCCTGCGTCGCGTCAAGATGAATTCGCATTGCTGGGCAATCACTCGCCCAAGCACCTGCTCTATGTCAACATAATTGTAACGAAATCATGACGAACTGAAACAGTCCGTTACATTTTGTTGCGGTCGTGCATCGATTTCCGGCAATTTAGCCGATCAAATCCTTGAGCTTGACATGCTGGAGCAGCATGACGGTCTTGGCATCGACGATCTCATGACGCTCCACCCGGGCAAGCGCATCGTCGAGGGTCATCTCCAGAACTTCGATGTCCTCCCCTTCGCCCTCGTGCCCGCCGCCATCGGAGATGCGGTCCGAAGCGTCGTAGACGGCGACGAAGAAGACCAGCCGCTCGGTAACGCTGCCCGGGCTCATGAACACGTCGAAGACACGCTCGATGTCGCGCAGGCGATAGCCGAGTTCCTCTTCGGTTTCCTTGCGCGCGGTCGTTTCGGCATCATTGTCGTCGAGAAGTCCGGCGCAGGCTTCAATCAGCATCGGATCGTGTCCCGTCACATAGGCTGGCAGGCGAAACTGCCGGGTGAGCAGCACCGTCCCACGCGATGGATCATAGGGCAACACCACCGCGCCATTGCCGCGATCATAGACTTCGCGCTTGTGCTCTTCGATACGGCCGTCGCGCCGGGCCATGTCGTAGGTATATTTTTTCAGTGTGCCCCAGTTATCGGAAAGGAGTTCGACCGACTTCATGCGCACGGGACTGTCGTTCATCGAAACGCTCCTGCAAAGGGATGGACATATCAGGCAAAGGGAACGGCGGCCGTTCCAATTGGCAGCTTGGCTTCGTCCTCGGGTTCAACATGAATGACGACGCTGGCCTCGGGGATCTGTTCCATAAGGGCATTCTCGATCCGGTCGCAGATCACGTGGGCGTCGCCGACGCTCATCTTGGCATCGACCACGAGATGAAACTCGATGAACGTTACCCGGCCGGCAACGCGGGTCTTCAGGTCGTGAACTTCGAGTGCGCCGCCGGCATTGGAAGAAATGACGTCGCGGATCTGGATCGTCTCTTCAGTCGCGACACCCATATCCATGAGCCCCTGCACCGAATTGCCGATGACATTCCAGCCCTGAAACAGGATATTGACCGCGACGATCACGGCAAGGAGCGGGTCGAGGATCGTCCAGCCGGTGAGAACTGCACCCACCAGGCCAGCGAATACACCGACCGAGGTCACGACGTCAGTCATCAGATGTTTGCCATCGGCAAGGAGCGCCGGCGACTTCGCGATACGTCCGCGATTGATGAGAACGGTCGCCCAGATGGCGTTGATGGCAGACGCACCGCCGTTGATGGCAAGACCGAGCCACGGCTGGTCGAGCGTCTTCGGCGTCTGCCATGCGAACCAGACCTCGCGCAGGATCAAAAGTGCAGCCACGATGATCAGCGCGCCTTCGAGCACAGCCGAGAAATACTCGGCCTTGTGATGACCGTAAGGGTGATTCCGGTCGGCAGGGATATGGCTGACGCGGATCGCCCACCAGGCCGCCAGGGCCGCAACGACGTTTACGATCGATTCGAGCGCATCGGAATAAAGCGCGACAGAGCCGGTCACGTGGTAAGCGACGTACTTCAACGCCAGCACAGTGCAGCCGATGATGATCGACCAGAACGCCAGTCGCTGAACTGTAGTTTCTTGGCTCATGCTCAAGCTGCTCGTTACTTCGCTGCCCGTATCAGGCAACGCGTTCCTTGGCGCGTCGCGGCAGATGCGCCACGACATTCTCGATCATGCGCATACCAGCATTGTGGCCGAGTGTCATGATGGATTCGGGATGGAATTGCACCGCTGCAATGGGTTCGCTCTTGTGCTCGAACGCCATGATAACACCATCCTCCGTTTCCGCCGTGACGACGAATTCGTCCGGAAGCCGGACCGGATCGGCAAAGATCGAATGATAACGGCCGACCGTCACTTCCTTCGGAAGGCCCGAGAACACCTTGCCCGGCTTGGTAATGCGAATGCGCGAGGGCTTGCCATGCATCGGCACGTGCAACTGTCGCAACGTACCGCCATAGGCTTCTGCCAACGCCTGAAGGCCTAGGCAGACGCCGAAAATCGGCAGCTCACGTTTGCGCGCCTTCTTGATCGTCGCCTTGCAGTCGAAATCCTCCGGCGTGCCCGGTCCCGGCGAGAGCACGACGAGATCAGGCTTGATCCGGTCGAAAATCTCATCCGGAACCGGCGTTCGAACCGTGGTCACGGTTGCCCCGGTCTGGCGGAAATAATTCGCCAATGTGTGCACGAAGGAATCCTCGTGATCGACGAGCAGGATCTGCAGGCCCTCGCCCACGCGCGCCACGGCGCGCTCCTCGGCAAGAATGTTGGTCTTGTGCGCATCCCGCACCGCAGCGATCATCGCCGAGGCCTTGAGTTCGGTCTCGGCCTCCTCTTCCTCGGGAATGGAATCGAAAAGCAGGGTTGCGCCGGCGCGAACCTGCGCAATGCCATCCTTGATGCGAATGGTGCGCAGCGTCAGCCCCGTATTCATATCGCCGTTGAAGCTCACCATGCCGATGGCCCCGCCATACCACGCGCGCGGGCTGCGCTCGTTTTCTTCGATAAAGCGCATTGCCCAGAGTTTTGGCGCTCCGGTAACAGTTACCGCCCAGGCATGCGAGAGGAACCCGTCGAACGCATCCATATCCTCGCGCAGACGACCCTCGATGTGGTCGACCGTATGAATGAGGCGGGAATACATCTCGATCTGGCGACGGCCGATGACGCGGACCGACCCCGGCTCGCACACGCGGCTCTTGTCGTTCCGGTCGACGTCCGAACACATGGTCAGCTCGGACTCGTCCTTCTTCGAGTTGAGCAACTTGATGATCTGCTCGGAATCGGCAATCGCATCCTCGCCGCGCTTTATCGTACCCGATATCGGGCAGGTCTCGATGCGGCGACCAACGACGCGCACGAACATTTCGGGCGAAGCACCGACCAGATACTCGTTGTCGCCGAGGTTGATATAGAACGAATAGGGCGACGGGTTGATGGCCTTCAGACGCCGCGAAATGACCGACGGCGAGGTTTCGCAGCGTTCATAGAATGTCTGGCCCGGCACTACCTCGAAGAGGTCGCCGCGCTTGAAGCTCTCCTTGGCCTTTTTTACGAGTTCGGCATAGTCGCCCGGATTGTGATCGCCCCGGCCCGGTATCGTGGCGGTTGGCTTGAACGGCCTTGACTCGGTTTCGCGGGGCAAGCCTTCGGTCGAAAGTCCGTCAAAGGTGTAGTCGTAACGGTCGAGCCATGCCTTGGCCGCATGGTGGTCGACGACCAGAATCTCGTCCGGAAGATAAAGCACGATGTCGCGCTGGTCGTCTGGCCGTTTCAGCTTGTACTGGACCGGATCGAACTGGAAGGCGAGATCATAGCCGAAAGCGCCGTAAAGTCCGAGGCTTGCGTCGTCCTCGGTAAAGAAGAGGCCGACGATGGCACGCAGCACCGTAAAGACTGACGGAATGCGCGAGCGCTCTTCCTCCGTGAAGTGACGGGTCGGCAGCGCTATCTCAAGCTCTATCTTTGTGGCACTCGTGGCAGCGACCGATACTTCGTCCAGTGCCGCGACGGTCTTGCCGATGGCAACGAGAAGGACTTCGCCGCGCTTGTTCAGCGCCTCGATAGTCATATGCCGGCCATTCGAGGTGATGACAACGGGCGGATCGACGATCGCCGTATCCCAACGTGTATAGCGCCCGGGATACTCGTAATTGGACGAAAAGACCGCGCCGCGGCGCTCGTCCAGGGCATCCACGTACCTGTCGATGGCGCTGGCGTAGGCCGTGCCGATGCGCTGGCGCGAAATTGTTATGCCGCCTTTGGTGTCGAAGATTTCGACGTCGCCCTCAATTCTATGCATCTTGTTCTCCGTCTCGTTGCATTTGGCCTTGGGGGCTTCTGGCGATAAACAAAAAGGCCGCCCGGAAAACCCGTTGCGGCCCTGTTCCCTTTACGCATGCAAAAGGCTGTGCGGCCGCTAAGAGCGGAGCCACCACCAACCAGTGTTGTTAACGTGCGTATTCATGCGCTGATTGTTAGCGGCAGCCGAGGCTGCTTGCAACTGCAAAAACGCGAGGGCCTTCGCGGATTATCAGAAGAGCCCCTCGATCAACCCGTCTTCATTGAGATGGATACGTTCCGCGGAGGGCGATTTCGGCAATCCCGGCATGGTCATGATCTCACCGCAGATGGCGACGACGAAGCCGGCGCCGGCAGCAAGGCGGACCTCGCGCACATGCACAACGTGATTGACCGGCGCGCCCCTGAGATGCGGATTGGTTGAAAAGGAGTATTGGGTCTTGGCCATGCACACCGGCAGATTGCCATAGCCCGCATCTTCCCATTGCCGGAGTTGGTCGCGCACGCTCGAATCGGCATCGGCCTCGGCACCCCGGTAAATGCGTTTGACAATGGTTTCGATCTTGTCGAACAGCGGGAGTTCATCCTCGTAGAGCGGCGAGAACTGCGCCGATCCGCTTTCTGCAAGTGCGACGACCTTGTGCGCGAGTTCCTCGATGCCGGCCGAGCCTTCGGCCCAGTGGCGGCAAAGCACGGCTTCAGCGCCGTGGGCGGCGACGAAGGCCTTCAGTGCATCGATCTCGCCTTGCGTATCGGCGGTGAAATGATTGATGGCGACAACGACGGGCACCCCGAATTGCCTGACATTCTCCATATGACGGCCGAGATTGGCACACCCAGCCTTTACGGCTGCGATGTTTTCCCGGCCGAGATCCTCGCGGGCAATGCCGCCATGCATTTTCATCGCCCGGACGGTTGCGACAATGACGGCGGCAGCAGGTTTCAAGCCGGCCTTGCGGCACTTGATATCAAAGAATTTCTCGGCCCCGAGATCGGCACCAAAACCCGCTTCGGTCACCACATAATCGGCAAGCTTCAAAGCCGTCGTCGTCGCGACGACCGAGTTGCAACCATGGGCGATATTGGCAAAGGGGCCGCCGTGCACGAAAGCGGGGTTGTTCTCCAGCGTTTGCACGAGGTTTGGCTGCATCGCATCTTTCAGAAGCACGGCCATGGCCTTGTCCGCCTGAAGGTCGCGCGCATAGACCGGCGTCTTGTTGAAGCGATAGCCGATGATGATCTCGCCGAGGCGCTGTTCGAGATCAGCAAGGTCGGTGGCGAGGCAGAGAATGGCCATGACCTCCGAGGCGACCGTGATATCGAAGCCGGACTCGCGCGGAAACCCGTTGGCGACACCGCCGAGCGATGTCGCAATGTCGCGCAGGGCGCGGTCGTTCATGTCCATCACCCGACGCCAGGTGATGCGGCGCGTATCGAGATTAAGCTCGTTGCCCCAATAGACATGATTATCGATCATTGCCGCGAGGAGGTTATGCGCAGCGGTGATCGCATGGAAATCGCCGGTAAAGTGCAGGTTTATGTCTTCCATTGGAATGACCTGCGCATAGCCGCCGCCTGCCGCACCTCCCTTGGTGCCAAAACAAGGGCCGAGCGACGCTTCGCGGATACAGACGATCGCCTTCTTGCCGACGCGGTTCAACCCGTCGCCGAGCCCGACTGTCGTCGTGGTCTTGCCCTCGCCTGCGGGTGTCGGACTGACGGCCGTTACAAGAATGAGCTTGCCATTCCTGTCCCCCCGCTTGGAGCGAATGAATTCTGCTGAAAGCTTGGCCTTGTCATAGCCGTAGGGAGCGAGGTGCTCGGGTGGAATGCCGATCTTCGCACCGATTTCCACGACCGGCTTTTTTGCCGCGTGACGGGCAATCTCAATATCGGATTTGATGACAGTCATCGCATTCCCCCCATATTGCTATTCATCAAATAGCATTCCGGGAAGAAAATGGGGATAGTCCGATCGTACTATCCCCATTGGCATCGATTTTGCCGCTGCCTATTCGCCCATGGCGATCAGGCTGGCATTGCCGCCGGCCGCGGCAGTATTGACGGAAACGACCTGCTCAAGCGCAAAACGTGCGAGATAGGCGGGCCCGCCAGCCTTTGGCCCGGTACCGGAGAGACCCGACCCGCCGAAAGGCTGCGTACCGACGACGGCGCCGATCGTGTTGCGATTCACGTAGACGTTGCCGACGTCGAGCCGATCCACGACCTTGTTCACGGTGGACTCGATGCGGGTGTGCAAGCCGAAGGTCAGGCCATAGCCGGTCGACGCAATCTGGTCGAGCACCCTGTCGAGGTCCTTGGCCTTCCAGCGCACGACGTGGAGCACAGGTCCGAAAACCTCTCGCTCCAGCACTTCCGGCCGATCGAGCTCGACAATATGCGGCGCAAAGAACAGCCCGTCATTCGGGGCGTCGCCGGCATAATGCACCTTCTGGCTCTTGCGCATGGCCGCTATGTGATCGCGCAGCATCTTGCGCTGGTCGTCATCGATAATCGGCCCGATATCCGTCGAAGGCAAAGACGGATCGCCAACGGTAAGCTCCTTGGCTGCACCCTCGATCATCTCGAGCATATTGTCGGCGATGTCCTCCTGGAGATAGAGGATGCGCAGTGCCGAACACCGCTGGCCGGCCGACCGGAAAGCCGACATCACCACATCGTCCGTGACCTGCTCCGACAGGGCCGTGGCGTCGACGATCATGGCATTGAGCCCGCCGGTCTCGGCGATGAGCGGAACGATCGGTCCCTTCTTCGCAGCAAGGGCGCGGTTGATTGCCCAGGCTGTGTCGGTCGAACCCGTAAACGCAACGCCGGCAATCTCGGCGTGCGAGGTCATGGCCGCGCCGACCGAGCCATCGCCCGGGACATAGAGCACGGCGTCCTTTGGCATGCCGGCTTCGTGCAGAATGCGAACAGCCACATAGGCGATCAGCGGCGTCTGCTCGGCAGGCTTGGCAATGACACTATTGCCCGCAGCCAGCGCTGCGGTTACCTGGCCGAGGAAGATCGCCAGCGGGAAATTCCACGGGCTGATGCACACGAACGCGCCCCGGCCGCGATGACGAAGCTTGTTGTCTTCGCCCGTCGGTCCCGGCATGACCTTGTCGGCACCGAATTGCCGGCGCGCCTCGGCGGCATAGTAGCGGCAGAAATCCACTGCCTCGCGAATTTCGGCAATGCCGTCATCGATCGTCTTGCCTGCCTCGCGCGAAAGCAGATCGAGCAGGTGATCCCGGTTGTCCTCAAGCAGGTCGCCGGCCCGCTCCAGCATCTTCGCGCGTGCATCGACAGCAACCCGCGACCATGCCGAAAAACCCTTGCGCGCAATCGTAACAGCTTTTCCAGCCTCTTCTGCGGTGGCAAACACGACCGAGCCGACCTTCGCGCCGTTGACGGGCGAGATCACATCCTGCGGCTTGCCCGAAGGCTTCAACCCATCGATCAGCGGAACGGCGTTGACAGAGCGCGACGCCTTGGCGATCCCGCCGAGAAGCGCTGCAAGTTCCGTGCGCACGCCAAGTTCGACACCGGCCGAATTGGCCCGCTTACCATAGATTTTCGGCGGCAACGGAATGTTGGGATGCCGGTAGCCCTTGCCGTCATTCAGCTTTTCGGCCGGACGGACGAGGAGATCGGCAATCGGAATGTCATTGTCGCCCACGACCGAAACGAAGGAAGAGTTGGCACCATTCTCGAGGAGCCGGCGCACAAGATAGGCAAGGAGATCGCGATAGCCACCAACCGGCGCGTAGATCCGGCAGGCGATCTTGTCGCCCTTTTCGGTTATCTGCTTGTAAAGGCTTTCACCCATTCCGTGCAGGCGCTGGAACTCGAAACCGGTCTTGTCGTCACCGGCCATTTCCAGAATCATCGCGACCGTCAGTGCATTATGGGTAGCAAATTGCGGGAAGAGCCGCGGTCGCGCGGCCAGCATCCGCTTGGCGCAGGCAAGATAAGACGCATCTGTCGCCGGCTTGCGCGTAAACACAGGGTAGTCGGCGAGCCCGCGTTCCTGCGCACGCTTCACCTCCGTATCCCAATAGGCGCCCTTGACCAGGCGCACCATCATCTTGCGGCCGTGCCGGGCCGCGAGGCGATCTACATGCTCGATAACGTCGAGCGCCCGCTTCTGGTAGGCCTGGATGGCGAGCCCGAATCCGTCCCAGCCTGCGAGAGAGGGATCCCCGAAAACCCGGTCGATCACATCAAGCGAAAGTTCGAGCCGGTCAGCTTCTTCGGCGTCGACAGTGAAATTCAGATCGTAGGACTTCGCCTTTTGCGCCAGCGCCAGCAGGTCAGGCACGAGTTCGGCCATGACCTGGTCGTGATGTGTGGCGAGGTAGCGCGGGTGCAGCGCGGAAAGCTTGACCGAGATTCCCATGCGGTCGGGAAGCTTCTTGTTGCCGGTCGCGCGGCCGATGGCGTCGATCGCATCGGTATATGACTTGAAATAGCCGCGTGCGTCTTTCCGGGTGCGCGCGCCTTCGCCCAGCATGTCGAACGAGTGGCGGTAGCCCTTCGCCTCGTTGGTGCTGGCGCGTTTGAGGGCATCCTTGATTGTCTCGCCGAGAACGAAATGGTGGCCGAGATAGCGCATCGCTTGCTTCGTTGCGGTACGAACAGTCGGCAGGCCTATGCGCTTGACCAGCGATGAGATGACGCCTTCCGGCGTCTCGCCCGGCTTGATGACCTTGGCGGAGAGACCCAGCGCCCAGGCGGAAGCCGAGACAAACCAGGTATCGCCGCTCGGCTCGTGTTCGGACCAATGGCCCTGCTTGAGCTTGTCTTCAATCAGCTTGTCTTGCGTCGCCGCGTCGGGGACCCTTAGCAGCGCTTCGGCGAGAACCATCAATGCCAGCCCCTCGCGGGTCGACAGGCCGTATTCGCGCAGGAAATCCTCGACCCCGCCAATGCCGCGCGCTTCCTTGCGGATAGTGGCGATATACCTGCTGGCGCGTGCGTCGATACGCCGGTTAACATCCTCCGGCAGCGCAATCGTCTTCAGAAGGCTGGCGACGAGTTCCTGGTCGTCGACCGCGTAGGGCGCGGAAAAATCATCGGTTGTGGGCATTTGAACGGTCATCATGGTCCCCTTATTGATTTTTCCCATATAATCTATTCTACTTGGTCATTCTCACCAATGAGTGACGCATATTTGATGAAAAAGACCAAAAACGAGGTATAATTTAGTGATGAAGAATCTGGATAGCCTGGATCGCAGGATCTTGCGCGAGTTGCAGAAGGACGGCCGCCTTTCCAACACCGAGCTTTCCGAGCGTATCAGCCTTTCGCAAACGGCCACAACCGAACGGGTAAAGCGCCTGACTCGCGATGGCTATATCCTTGGCTATACGGCAAAATTGTCGCCCAAAAAACTCGACCGCGCAATGCTGGTCTTTGTCGAAATCAAGCTCGACCGCACGACGCCGGACGTATTTGCTACCTTTGCCGCCGCCACGCGCCGCAACCCCGATGTAATGGAGTGCCATATGGTCGCCGGCGGCTTCGATTATTTGATCAAGGCCCGCGTCGCCGACATGGAGCACTACCGGCGGTTTCTGTCCGATGCCCTTCTTTCCTTGCCTGGAGTGCGCGAAACGCACACCTACGCCGTTATGGAAGAGGTGAAGGAATCGTCGGCCTTGCCGGTCTGAACCCTCAACCGCATACCTTACGACGCACAACCGCGCATGCGTGGTGAACGCGGACGATTTGCGCCATGACTTGAGCGTTGAAGACAGAAGCACCCGCGCCGGGCCAGCGGCGTATCGGACAGGATAGGCTTTTCCGACTGAGGCAACAGCCTTGCCATCAAACTTGGAGGTGTATGCTCATGCGGAGTTTGCCGTTTAGCATCACCCTGTTCGTGAAAAGGATCCGGAATCGCTGGCAAGTGATCCAATTCAACTAACCAGGAAAGAGGGTGGGCGAAAGCTCGCCCTCACTCCAGCATCAAATATAGCAATTTACCAAGCCAAGTCCACTACTGCTGCAGCACCTGCTTTATGTCGATAAGGTTTGAGCGCACCCGCAGGATGTAGAAACCCATCGTCGTCAGATGGTTCGGCAACAGCCAACCGCCCTCGCTGCCATTGGCGATGATCCACGGCTTGATGTTGAGCGCCGATCGCAATTGTCCGTCCATGCCGTCCCAAAGCGGTGCCAGATGCTTTTCCTGCAGAACCTGGTTGAAGTCGACCTGCGCCGCGTTCATGAGACCGTAATAGGCATAAAGTTGCCCGTAGGCGAACCAGAAGCGGTCGTCGGCGCGGAAATCGAACCAGCCGTAATTATTGTTTTCGGACCTGTCCTTGAGAATGGCGGAAGTTCCGCCGATGTCGTTGGCGATGCGGTCGATGAACTGGATAAGATTGTCGGCGCGGGCATCGAAGATGGCGTTGCAACTCTCAAGCTTGGCGTTGAACGTGCGCAGGTCGCGCACGGCCGAGCGGTAATAGCTCGGCGTCGGCGTCTTCGGACCGAACGGATTTAGGCCAAAATACCAGGAATCTTCAGCAAACTGCAGGTTGCCGCGTGCCTTCTGCAGATCTGCATCGATCTGCGACGTGCCGCGGATACGGCCGAGCGTATCGACGAGTTCGACCGCGGTACGCCGCACCGCATTGTTGATGCCGCGCTGGAACGACGCCTTGTTGTCCATGAAGGGCGTGTCGTCCCAATCCTTGCCGAAAAAGCCGAGCTTGTAGAGCAGCATGGATGATATCCATCCATTCTGGTTCACGTTGAAGTCGGTCAGATCGGCCGTCACTTCGACGATTGCCGAACGTGCGCATGTCTTTGCGCCGGTTGCAGCCGCCTGCGCTATCGGCTCGCCCGCGGGGACGTTGCGGCTCTTGAAATCATAGACATTGACGTAGTCGGGATTGAAATTGGTCCAGACCTGCGTGTTGTAGAAGAAATAGCCGTAGAGCCCCAGCCAGACCAGGACCAGAACGCCAAGCACAGCCTTTAGAATGAGGCCGCGCTGACCATACCATTTGCCGATCCAGATGAAGGGCCAGAGGATCAGACCGATCAGAAAACCGATCCCACGCCCGATATAATAAAACAAACGGCTGAAAAAATTGATCACGGGCTCGAGCATCCTGTTTCCTCGTTACTGTTCAAGTCCATAGAGCCGTTTGTCCAGCCCCTCAGGCTTCTCACATAGGCGGTTTTGAAGGTGCGGACAATGTTGCGTTGCGAATTAACACCGCTGCCATGAGACGGGTAATCGTCTCATGTATAAAACTACGACAACCCGTACATCTTCTTTCGCAACCCTTCCTTGTCCTTAAGATACTTCGCCTTGAGTATGTCGACGACGTGCTCCTGGTAGGCCGGGTTCCACGTCTGGTAATCGGCATAGAACCCGGGCTTGTTGAAGACATAGCGGGCGAGGAAATCAAAGGGGACGAAATCGCTGATCAACTGATTGACGAGCCAGGCGTCGGCGTGGCGCGGTGCGGCACGTACGACGAGGAACCGTCGCTTCGGCTCGATCTCCGCCATGTTGAGCTGGCCGGTCTGGCTGATCTCGCGCTTGGCGGCATTGAGGAACGGCCAGGTGCCGTCATGATTGATTGAAGCGGCATTGGCGTGGATCCATGTCTGCAGCCAGATATGGTCGATGTTGCGCAAGTCGCGGTCGGGTTCCAGCGTCTGGATGAGATGGCGAATGACCATCTCACCGCGATTTTCCAGGTATCCGGACTGTTCGATCCAGGATGCGCGCGGTAATTCAAGCCGTGAGGTCGTTGCGAGGAACTGGAAAACCGCTTCGGCGTCCCGGATCGAGATATAGTTCACTTGCCAAGGGCGCGAACGGCGAAAGCCGGGTGCCGAGGGATCGCCGATGACGGTCGTAGTGTTGTCATCGACGAAGACATATGTGCCGCCGAAATGGCTGGTCCAATAGGCACGGTGGCGGAAGATCACCTTGTCGGGCACGAGCGAGTTCTCGCGTATGTCTCCAGTGACCTTGGCAAGCGATACCATGCGCGTGATCATGGCATCGTCGCGCCATGCGTCCGGCTCGTTCTGCAGCCGGTCGACGAGCAGCCGCAGTTCCGCTGCCTGGCCCATGACATTTTCGGCCGAAAGCACCCGGAATTCCACCTGATTGATCGAAAGCAAATCCTCGATATCGTTGACCACCGACACCGAGTCTTCGATCTCCCCGTAGATGACGTCCTTGATCGTCAGCGCATTGATGGCGCGGGCATTGTTCGAAAAGAACTCATACATCAACTGCGATGTGTTGGAGAACTGGGTGTGGACGACTGGAAGGTCGGCCTGCGCCGGCGTAAGGATGATGAAGCGGCGATTGACGCCGTTCGGATCGAGATAGGACGGGTCCTTCAGTTCAGCGGCAATTTCCGGCGAGAACCCGGTGCGGTCGATATTGAAGGCACTGAGCTGCGTTGCGGCAAAACCAAAGGCTGCGAGCGCGCGATTGTAGCGTTCGATCAGATGCGGATGGTCGACGTTAAGTAGGCGGCCATAGATCAGTTCGTTTTCGTAGAGCAGATCCACCGATCATACCCCCCTGCGCTGCCGGGCATCTTCCCCACAAGTGGGGTGATCGGCTTTGCCTGAAAGCGACGCGAGACTAAACATCCCACTGTCCTTTCGCCTTCAAGGTCTCGACTTCGCGCACCGCTCGCTCGCGCAGCCTCGCGTCGCGGACCATTTTTTCCACGGCAGCATCATCGGACTTGTCGGCGTAGCGGAACTCGGAATCCGCATAGCGGTTGGTTTCCTGCAGCACCATTTCCATCGTGAACGGCTTACGCAATTCCTCGATCATCGCTTTCTTCTCGTCATAACCCTTGTGCATGAAGGTTTCGGGCTTCTCGAACCATTCGTCAGGTAACTCGACATCCATCGCCCGCATCTTGATGGCATCGGTGACATTCTTGATGGCGCGGCCGGTAAAGCGCGGTTCGCGCTCCTTGATCATATGGAGGTAGGTGCCGATATCGGCGAGCGTCTCCGGCGCGCCGTTTTCGGCAATGAAGCGGTCATATACAGAGCGAAGCCCGTCCTCCTGTGGCTCCGAAAGTTGATCATAGGCGGTCTCGACAGCGCGTTCGATCTGCTGTGCCTCGAAAAGCTTGTGGTCGCCTAGCGGAATCTTATGATTCTTGCCGGCGAGCAGCGCAAAAATGTCGATATAGTCGTCGCGGGATTGTGGGCCGTCCACGAGCCAACGGGCACCTGCCCGCTGGCGCAGGGCATCGTCGACATTCTCCGGGTAGTTGGAAAACATGCCGAACGCGCAATTGCCGCGCACAACGGTCGAGGCTCCGGAAAATGCCTCCATCAAAACGCCGGTGATTTCGTGCTGGCCGGACGAGGCGCGATCATCGGAGCGCTTTGCCGCCACTTGGTCGATATCATCGATCGTCCCGAAGCCGATGGCGCGCGGGTTGAGCACATTGGTGACGAACTGCTTGCAGTTCTGCCCTGACTTGCCCTGATAGGACGAAATCTGGTCGACGCCGAAATTCTCATAATGGAAGGGATAGCCCGCGACCTGGCAGTAATCATTGACGAGGCCGGCGATCATCTGGATGAGCGTCGTCTTGCCCGTTCCCGGCGCGCCGTCGCCGATGAAAGTGAAGAGAAATCCGCCAAGCTCGACAAAGGGATTGAGCTGCCGGTCGAAATCATAGGCCATCAGCATTTTTGACAGTTTCAGGGCCTGGAACTTGGCGATGTGATTACCGACGACTTCATCGGGTTTCTTGAAAGTCATCGTCAGCGGCGTGCGCTTCTTCGATGGCGCAACGTCGAAACCGTCCAGCGTGAAATCATCGCTGTCCAGCCGCAAATGTGTGTTTTCGAAATTGCCCAGGCCATCGAAGCGCGCCTTGCGACGCAGCAGCCCTTCGATCGACTGCGCAGCGAACGCCTTGGCTCGCGAGAGCATGGCCTGTTCGTCACTGGCGCCGGAGATCGTCCTGTCGAGCCCGGCAATTACCGATTTCAGCGCATCCTGCGCCGTATCGAAATTGAAATCGGGTTCGGCAATATCGCTGACGGGTTCCGCATCGGATTCGACAAACTGCGCAAGGTAGGCCGCAAGTGTAAAAGCCGCAACGTAAGCCGCAGCCGACAAAAGCCGCTTGAAGTGGCTTGCATCCTCACCCTGCAGCGGTGCTGACGCATTGCGGGCACCAAGGCTCTCAAGGTCGCTCTGACGCCCGAAAATATCGGCAACCGCAAGCGCGACGGCGACACCCCGGCGGGCGCGAAACAGCAATGTATGCTGCGCGATCGACAGCATCTGGTCGTCGGGTCGAACGGACTGGATCGACTTTGCCAATTCGACTTCGCGCGTCTTCCGCAGACCGCCAGTCGAAATGGTAGGAACGAAACGTCGGCCGGTTCCGGCGATCTCGGTGGCGGCTTTGCCCTCGCCAGTCTCAAGAGAGACAAAACGCGTCACCATCGCCTGCGCCACCGCCAGATGTCGGGCAATGTCCTGTTCGCTGATGGTCGTCAGACCGATATCCATGGCCGTCTCCTCAAATGCGGCATCGCCTGCCGGCGAAATCCGGGCATCTAGATGCCGCTTATCACCTGGCCGTTGGACAGGATATGCGTCTGGAACCCCGTGAAGATGCGCGATGCTTCGCCAGACGCGTAAAGCGCCTGATATGCTTCGTGCGGCACCAGCGCATGCTGTTCATAATGGCTGACGCCCTGGCGCGTGGCTTCCAGATCGTCGGTATTGATGTGGAATTCCTCGCGCGCCGGCTCTGACGACCAGAGCCCTCGTTTGCCCGGCTTCTCGGCGACCGAAAATACCTCCTGCAATGTCCAGGTGAGAAGCCACGCGTCTTCCGGGCGGCGCACGCTGCCCAGCACATCGGCAACCTTCTGATTGTGCTCGGTAATACCGGCCGTATAAAACGGGCCGAGCACGAAACGGCGCAACTGCTTGGGGTGAAGCTCGGGAAAGTCCTGATCGAGGCTGGTCGCAATCGTCACCGGCGAAAGCGAATAGGCGGAATTCCTGGCCGCGAAATCATCGAAGCGGCGCGCAAGGACCGGATTAAGCAGGCCGCCGACAGGAAGCGGAATTTTCACAGCAGGATTGAGCTTGCCGTCCTTTCCGACCAGCGCCTCGACCATATCCTCTGAGGAATCCTCGATCACAGCCATATAGACGAGCGGCAGGTTTGAAGCACCGTCGAAGGCGCCCCAATGCACGACATAGAACGGTCGCATCGTCTTCGGATTGACGGAAACACGGATGGTTTCCGGCAAAAGGAAGGGTGAGAATACTTCGCCCCTTTCGACGGTCTCAAGATAAACGCGCTCCGCCATCGAACGCTGTAGGTCGTAGGGAAAGTCGCGACTGCGCAGAATGAAATCGGCCATTTCACTTCGCAGCGCCTCGGCCGGTGGTATTGCCGCAAGCCTTGCCTTGGCGTCCTTCTTGTCATTCTCAAGTTCAAGAACGTTCTGAAACACCGGAAATCCGCTATCTGCGCGCGATATGCGGAACCGTTCGGCAAAGCCGAGCCGGTTGCGCCAGCAGTCGAACGAAGCGCTCAGCCGCTGCAGGTATTGCGCGACGGTCTGGGCCACCAGGTCATGCTTGTAGAGCGGGGAATCCTGCTGGTTCAAGAATATGCCGAGCCCGTCCAGCGCAGAGCGAATGGCGCCAAAATAGCGCTCGGCCGCCCCGATGTCCGCTTTATCGTCCATAGACTAGCTCTTCACGTAGTCAGCGGTGTTGTGCTTCTTGAGTACTTCAGAGAACCGGCGCGAGAATGCGTCGTCGGCGAGCTTCTTGCGTCGCTGTATATCCTGCGAACTCACCATGTTCTTCTCATGCATTTCGAGAAGGTCGCCAATGTGCTTTTGTGCAGCGGCCCCCACACCGGCCATCGTCTCTTCGGCCGCCGTGTCGACCTTGCTGCCGAGCGTATTGATCTTGTGGGCGACGTCCTGCTGTGCCGCCGTCTTCAACGAGTCTTCGAGGGCCTTGTAAAGGACGATGCGCTGTTCGGTATCGATCGACAACTTGTTGATCAGTGTGCTTTGCGCGGCGATCTGATTGTTGAGGGAATCGACGAAGGTCTGGAACATTGAGGTGTAGCGCTCCAGGGTCTGGCTTTCGGCGAGCAGTTCCTGCTCCTTCGCCTGACGCTCATTGTACTCGGTCGCAAGCTTTGAGCGCTCGCCTTCGAGCGCGGCCCGTGCGCCCTGATCCGTTGACGCGGCGATGCGGTTTTCGATGTCGAGCAGTTGCGGGTTCAGTTCCTCGATTCGCTTCTGCGTGGCTTCGAGATTGGCGATCGTCGTCTTGCGCCGTTCGATGACAGAGGCGAGGCTTGTCTCCGACGTCTTGTAGCGCTGGTCGAGCACGCCCTTCTGCTCCTTCAGGATACCGACGATGCGATCGGACTTGGCAAGAAGCTCCTGCAGGTTGCCAGCAAGCGACATATTGCGGACGCGGTCGGAACGCATGCGCTGCATCTTCTGTTTAGAGAAGACGCCGATGAATTTTTCCCAGCCGGAATAGCCCTTCATGCTCTCGAATTCGGAGCCGAAGACGTTGGTGGCGTCCTCAAGACCGATGATGAGTTCAGCAATATTGCCTTCCATCACCTTCTGCTGCCGCAGCACGTCATCAATGCGGGCATTTTCGATATCGAAGTCTGATGCGCCGATCTTTTCATCTGCCTTGGCGAACTTGTCGAGAACGACGCTCGACTGGTCGATCTTGGTCCGCATGTCGTTGACCATGGACCGCGTCTTTTCGATTTCAGCATCGAAATTCTGCAAACTCGCCATTAGATTATTTCCTTTGTTTCCCAATAATAATTTCCGCCTCGAGCAGCGAATATAGACACGCCACACTGTGAATAAAACCCTACCAATGTACGACGACGCACAAGTAATCTATCACACTGGTGTTCTGGCCATGGGCCTTGCTATAGAACGGCGGGCATAGCGGCATGGGCGCGGTAGCAATCACATGGGTTCGACTTCCAAAACGACGCTGAAAACGGTGTTTCGCATCGACTTTCCGAATAAGGACCGGCTCGGTCGCGGGAAGATGCAATTGCTTGAGCGCATTGCCGCCACCGGTTCGATCTCGGCTGCCGGCCGATCGATGGATATGTCCTACAGACGGGCCTGGCTGCTGGTCAGCGAAATGAACAAAATGTTCGCGGCCCCGGTTGTCGATTCGCAGCGAGGCGGCAAGCAAGGTGGGGGCGCGGTCGTCACCACCTTCGGCGAAGAACTCCTCAAGCATTTCCATGCCATGGAGGCGAAAATCGCTGCGGCAATTGCCGAGGACATCGATTGGCTGGACGCCAACCGCAGCAAGACGACGACGCCGCCGGACGATCAGTAGGGCTCCAGCGCCACTGTCTTTATGATGGCAAAGACGGGAAGCCCCAGCTTCAAACCCAATCTCTCGCAGGATAGCTGCGTGATGCGCGCGAGAATCGGCGCACCATCGCATTCGATGCGGATGTCGGCGGAGCCGGCTGCGTCGAGGCTGATCGCTTCGACGGTCCCCTCGATGATGTTCAGCGCACTCAGATGCTCCGGCCGCATGGTCGACAGCATGACATCCTTGGCGAGGATATGAACGCGGACCGATCGGCCTTCGGCAATCTCCGTGCCCGAAACATAGAGGCGGGAAGAATTGAACCCGATGGTGGCAAGCCGGTGAACAGCGTCGTACGTCACGACCTTGCCTTCGACCACCGCGCCGGCTTCGCGCTTTGAGGCCGCTACCGAGACGGAGGTTGCGTTGAGAACGTCTGTCGCGGCGCCCGCCATGGCGACCTTGCCCTCGCTCAGCAGGATCACCCTGTCGGCAAGGCGCGCGACTTCCGCGACCGAATGGCTGACATAGATGATCGGAATATTCATCTCGTCACGCAGCGCCTCGAGATAGGGCAGGATCTCGGCTTTGCGGGTGTCGTCCAGCGCGGCAAGCGGCTCATCCATCAAGAGCAGGCGCGGCGACGACAAAAGCGCCCTGCCGATGGCGACGCGCTGCTTTTCACCGCCCGATAGCTTTCCGGGCCGACGGTCGAGAAGTCCGCCAATGCCAAGGAGGTCGACGATCTTCGCAAGATTGTCCGCTCGATCCTGCTTCGGCTTGAACCAGCGTCCGTAATTGAGGTTTTGCTGCACCGATAAGTGCGGAAAGAGCCTTCCTTCCTGGAACACCGTCGCGAAGCGGCGCTTGTGCTTCGGCACGAAGATGCCGCGCTGCGTATCGAGCAGAACATCGCCATCGAAAACGATCCTGCCCTCGGTGGGACGCGCCAGGCCCGCAATGATGCGGATCACCGAGGTCTTGCCTGACCCCGAACGTCCGAACAGGGCAGTGACGCCGCTTTCCGAAACGAACGCCACGTCGAGATCGAAGGTGCCAAGCCGTTGCTTCGCCTCAAACTGCAGCCTCATTCGAATTCCACCCGGCGTCCGACGAGATATGCCATGAATTCCGATGCCATCAGCGCGGCCATGGATATGACGACGGAGATCATCGTCAGGCGGAATGCGGCGGCGTCGCCGCCCGGCACCTGTGTGAACGTATAGATCGCCGCGGAAAGCGTCTGCGTTTCACCGGGGATATTGGAAACGAAGGTGATTGTCGCGCCGAACTCGCCCATCGCCTTGGCAAAGGAAAGGATCATGCCGGCAATAATTCCCGGCAGGATCAGCGGCAGCGTTACGGTGAGGAACACCCAGGCCGGGCTTGCGCCGAGGGTGGCCGCGGCATCCTCGAGGCGGCGGTCAACCGCCTCGACTGACAGGCGGATGCTGCGCACCATCAAGGGAAACCCCATCACGCCGCAGGCAAGCGCGGCGCCAGTCCAGCGAAAGGAAAGAACGATGCCGAGGTATTCGGCCAGGAATGCGCCGATCGGGCCACGCCTGCCGAACAAGATCAGGAGAATGAAGCCGGTAACGACCGGCGGCAGGATGAGCGGCAGATGGACGAGGCCGTTCAGGATCGATTTGCCCCAGAATTTTCCGCGGGCGAGCAGGATGCCGACGAAGATGCCGGGAATGAGGCTGGCAAGCATCGCAACTGAAGCAATCCGCAGCGTAAGGTGGACCGCAGTCCACTCTTCATTGCTTAATGCAAACCAGTCCAATGCATGCCCCTCGCCCGTTCAAATTGCAGGACTATCCGAACGCAAGGTCCGGATAGTCCGAGGATGTTATTTCAATACGGTAAATCCTTGCTTTTCAAAGAATGGCGTTGCCTTGTCCGATTTGATGTAGTCGAGCAGCGACGCAGCATCCGGGTTCTTGCTTTCAGCGAGGAGGGCGATCGGGTAGATGATCGGCTTATGGCTGTCCTCGGGGAACGTGCCGACAATCTTCACTTCCTTGTCGGCAGCTGCATCGGTCTGGTAGACGATGCCGTAAGGCGCCTCGCCGCGCGATACGAGCAGAAGCGCGGCACGCACGCTTTCGGCGCCGGCAACCTTCTTTTCAACCGACGACCACACGCCAAGCGACTCAAGCGCCTCCTTGCCGTATTTGCCGGCCGGGACGGAATCGACCGCCCCCATTGCAAGGCGGCCATCGCCAAGAAGCTTTGCAAGATCAAAGCCTTTCTTGATTTCAACGGGTTCCGCCTTGTCCTTGCCAGCGACGAGGACGATGCGGTTGCCCAGAAGATTCTTGCGTGTATCCGCCTTGATCAGGTTCTTCTTGGCGACATAATCCATCCAGTCGAGATCGGCCGAAACGAAGATATCGGCTGGCGCGCCGGATTCGATCTGCTTGGCGAGCGCCGAGCTAGCCGCATAGGAAATCGCCGTTTCCTTGCCGGACTCTTTCGTCCAGGCGGCGGCGATATCGTCAAGGGCGTTCTTCAGGCTTGCCGCAGCAAATACCGTGACCTTCTCCTGCGCCTGTGCCGTTGCAACCGGCCCTGCCATGCCAAGCCACGCCGCCGCACATGCGGCCGCTGCCAATTTCAACCATTGCCGACGTTGAATGCCCATTTAACCCTCCAGTTCAGGCGTTCGAGATATTTTTCTGAATATATCGGTGGGCATCATATAGCCAGTGTTATATTTCTTGAAACATATTGCTCGGTGAACGGAGGATCGGCGCATGCACCGGATAGCGTTTTTGGCATTGCTTTTCCTGAGCTTCGCGTTTGCGGCACGGGCAGAAACCTTCACCGACGCAGCTGGTCGAACCGTCGAACTTCCAGCCCGCTTCGAATGCATCATGGCGGCAGGCCCGCCCGCCTCGGTTCTCCTATATGTGCTGGCGCCGCAAAAGCTTGCAGGCTGGGTGCACGCCCCCTCGTCCGCGGAGGGCAAGCTCCTTCTCCCCGATGCACTGAAATTGCCAGAACTGGGGCGGCTGACCGGCAAAGGGAATGCGATCCGCGCCGACATCGTGACGAAGGCCAAGCCGGATTTGATTATCGATGTGGGCGATGTCAGCGAGGAATATGCAGTTCTCGCATCGCGTATCCAGAACGAGACCGGTGTGCCCTATATACTCCTCGACGGAAGCCTCGCGAAGACGCCCGAGATTTTCGAGACGTTGGGGAAGGTCGTCGGAGAGCCGGAACGCGGCACGGAACTTGCGCGATACGCCAGGATGACGCTGGACAAGCTTAATGAGGGTCTCGCCAAGATTCCCGCCGACCACCGTCCCCGGGTCTATTACGGGCGGGGCGCCGATGGAATGCAGACCGGGCTCGCCCGTTCGATCAATCTCGAGTTGCTCGACGCCCTCGGCGCCGTCAACGTTGCGGCCGAAAAGGGGCAAGGCAGGTTGACGAAAGTGACGCGGGGAGAGGTCGTCAAATGGAATCCCGACATCATCATTGCAGCCGACCCGAAGTTCGCTGCCATGGCGCGATCCGACCCTGCCTGGAGCGGCATCAATGCAGTGAAAAGCGGCCGTGTCTTCGTCCAGCCGGCACTGCCCTTCGGCTGGTTCGACGGGCCGCCCGGCGTCAACCGCCTGATGGGCATAATCTGGCTGGAACAAATGCTCTATCCCGATGTATTCCCGACCGACCTGCGCAGGGAAGCGAAAGCGTTTTACAACACCTTCTATCAGGTCGATCTAAGCGACGCGCAATTTGACCGATTATTGCAGGAAAAGCCCTAGGAGCGAAAAATGGTACGGGAGAATGAAATTCGCGCCAATGAAGTAGCGGTCAGGGCGCCCGAGCCGGCTGATGCCGCCCTCGCTTTCATCGGCCGGATCTCAACGCCGTGGACTTCTCGCCTCACATGTCCACGTCAGCCACGATGGGCCGCTCTGCACTATCGAAGTGTTCGAGCCCTGGGCGGCCGGACTTGAAGGTGTTGCAGCGTTCGAGCGGCTCGAAATCCTCTACTGGCTCGACCGGTCGCGCCGCGATCTCGTCTTGCAAAGCCCTGGCAATAATGGCGTGGTTCACGGCACATTCTCATTGCGCTCGCCGGTCCGGCCGAATCCTATCGGCACGGCCATCGTCAAGCTCGACGCTGTTAACGGGTCAATGCTGTCAGTGCGCGGGCTCGATTGCCTCGACGGCACGCCGCTTCTCGATATCAAGCCGGACAGGACGCTGTTCAAGCCGATTGCACCGCCACAGCCCGGCGATTTCGAAACCGATCCGGCCGCGACGGCAACCTATTGTCAGAAGCGGTAGAGGTTTCTAGTCGATTGCGACCATCACGTCGGAGGCCTTGACCACTGCATAGGCGTTGTCGCCGACCTTGAGGCCGAGTTCATCGACAGCCTCATTGGTGATCGAAGCCGTGACGACCGATCCACCAACGTCGATGCGGACATGGGCGGTCGTAGCGCCCTTGGTGACCTCTACGACCTTGCCTTTCAGACGGTTGCGTGCGCTGATTTTCATAAGTGCCCTCCGTTATTGCGCCTGCCGCGCTTGTTGAATGTGCGACCATACCTTGCCTTGCCGATACTGGCCATTGAACACTTACACAGCCTTGAAATCGCCCGGCGATACACGCCCCGTCTCTTCCTCCCAATGCTTGCGGCACAGCGAAACATAGAGGGATTTCTCGATCGCCACCTGGTCGCCTTCGGTCAATGCATGACCCTCGGGATCGCGCCGGACGACCATCGTCGCCTTGGCGCCGCAATGGCAGATGGTGCGGATTTCACGCAGGCTGTCGGCGATGGCGAGGAGTTCCGACGAGCCCGAAAACAGCTTGCCCTGAAAATCCGTGCGAAGCCCGAAGCACATGACCGGAATGTTGAGCCGGTCGGCAACGCGCGCGAGCTGCCATACCTGATCCTTCGTCAGGAATTGCGCTTCATCGACAAATACGCAGCTGATGGCACTAACCTTGTGCGCGACGGCAATTCGTTCGAACAGCCTGTCGTTTTCGCGATAAAGCTCTGCAGCGGCGCTGACGCCGAGGCGCGACGTTATTTTTCCAACGCCGTTTTCGGCATAGTGCGCGGCGGTAAACAGCATCGTGCGCATGCCACGCTCTTGATAATTATAGGAAGCCTGCAGCAGCAGCGTCGATTTGCCGGCATTCATTGCCGAATAGCTGAAATAGAGTTTTGCCATGACCTGCTTTAACCGGAATGAGCGGTGGCATGCACCCCTCACACCAGCTTGTCCGCAACTTTTGTCGGATTTTTAACAACTGTCGCGATTTGACCGGATTTATGCGCGCCTATGCTTGAATGGCCGCCGATTTGGTGCTTGGTTCTTGCAAGTATCAACCGGGAGAAACCCGGAGAGGGAGAACTACCAATGAACGTACTATCCAAACTCACCGTTTCGCTGGCTCTTGTTTTGTCTGCTGGCACCGCGTTTGCCGCCGAGCCCGATTCCTGCAAGGCCGTTCGTTTCGCCGACGTCGGCTGGACCGACATTACCGCAACCACCGCAGCGACGAGCGAAGTGCTCAAGGCGCTTGGTTATTCCACGGACACGAAGGTTCTTTCCGTTCCTGTCACTTACGCCTCGCTCGGCAAGAAGGACATGGACGTCTTCCTCGGCAACTGGATGCCGACAATGGCTGCCGACATCAAGCCATACCTCGAAGACAAGACCGTCGAGGATCTGGGCCCGAACCTCACCGGCGCGAAATATACGCTCGCCGTGCCGCAATATCTCTATGACGAAGGTCTCAAGGATTTCAAGGACATCGCCAAGTTCAAGGAAAAGCTGGGCGGCAAGATCTACGGCATCGAACCCGGCAATGACGGCAATCGCCTCATCCTCGGGATGATCTCCAAGGACCAGTTCGGATTGAAGGATTTCGAGCTCGCGGAATCGTCCGAGCAAGGCATGCTGGCGCAGGTTGCCAAGGACACGAAGGGCAAGAAGCCGATCGTCTTCCTTGGCTGGGAACCGCATCCCATGAATACGAACTTCAAGCTCGCCTATCTTTCCGGCGGCGATGACGTGTTCGGCCCGGACTTTGGCGGCGCCGTGGTCCACACCAACGTCCGCGCGGGCTATACGACCGAATGCCCGAATGTTGGCAAGCTGCTGACCAATCTCAAATTCAATCTTGAGATGGAAAACCAGATCATGGGCAAGATCCTCGACGATGGCGAGGATGCACCCAAGGCTGCATCGGAATGGCTCAAGGCCAATCCCGCCGTTCTCGATACCTGGCTGGCTGGCGTTACCACCGTCGACGGCAAGGAAGGTCTGCCCGCCGTCAAATCGGCTCTGGGACTCTAACAGGCGATCCCGACGGGGGAACGGCTGTAACAACGAAAAGAAGCTAGGCCGCCCGGCACATCCGCCGGACGGCTCCTTTCATCCATTCGTTTCGCGACAGAGGGATATTTCCGCTTGGACTGGTTAACGCAAGACAAGATTCCGGTTGGCAGGACTGCCAAGCAAATCGTCGATTGGCTGACGAACAATTTCGCCTGGTTCTTCGACGGTCTCGCGATCCTGATGCAGGGCTTCATCGACGCTCTCATGTTCGTCCTGAAATATCCGCATCCTCTCATCATGGTCGCGATCTTTTCGGCGATCGCCTATGCGCTGCGCCGCTCCATTGGCGTTACTATCCTGACTGCACTTGGCTTCCTCTTCATCCTCAACCAGGGCTACTGGCAGGAGACGATGGAGACCCTGACGCTCGTCCTTTCATCATGCATACTGTGCATGGGCATCGGCGTGCCGATCGGCATCATCGCAGCCCATCGCCCCAAATTCTATGCGGCGATCCGGCCGATCCTCGACCTCATGCAGACCTTGCCGACCTTCGTCTACCTCATTCCGGCCATCGTCTTCTTCGGCATCGGCATGGTACCAGGTCTGCTTGCAACCGCCATTTTCGTTCTCCCGGCGCCGATCCGCCTGACACATCTCGGCGTCTCTTCGACGCCGACGCATCTGATCGAGGCTGGCGAAGCCTTCGGCGCGTCGTCGCGCCAACTCCTGTGGAAGATCGAACTGCCCTATGCCATGCCGCAGATACTGGCCGGCCTCACCCAGACGATCATGCTCTCGTTGTCCATGGTGGTCATTGCCGCGCTCGTCGGCGCCGATGGACTGGGTGTTCCGGTCGTCCGCGCGCTCAACTCGGTCAATACCGCGCTCGGCTTTGAAGCAGGGCTTGTCATCGTGGTCGTCGCCATCGTGCTTGACCGCATCTTCCGTCCCGGCAAGGAGGCAGGGGAATGACCGCGATTACGCTCGACAATGTCTGCATTATCTTCGGCAAGATGACGGACGGTTCCCTCGCGCTTGCCGATAAGGGCAAGAGCCGTTCGGATATCCAGGCCGAGACCGGCCACGTGCTCGGCGTGCATAATTGCTCTATCACGATAGAGGAAGGTGAAATCGTCGTGCTCATGGGGTTATCCGGCTCCGGCAAATCCACGCTTCTGCGGGCGATCAACCGACTTAACCCGATCTCCCGCGGTTCCGTCGTCGTCCATAACAATGGCCGTTCCATCGATGTCGGCAAAGCCGACAAGGGTACGCTGCGGGATCTGCGCAAGCATCTCGTTTCAATGGTGTTCCAGCAATTCGGCCTGCTCCCCTGGCGCACGGTCGAGGAAAATGTCGGCTTCGGCCTGGAGCTTTCCGGCGTTCCCAAGGAAGAGCGGGCCAAGGCCGTCCAGCAGCAGCTCGAACTGGTGAACCTCAAGGATTGGGCAAAGCGCAAGGTCGGCGAACTTTCCGGTGGCATGCAGCAGCGCGTCGGCCTCGCCCGTGCCTTTGCCACCGGCGCGCCTATCCTGCTCATGGATGAACCCTTCTCGGCGCTCGACCCGCTGATTCGCACGAGGCTCCAGGATGAGCTTTTGAGCCTGCAGGCGCGCCTGAAGAAGACCATCGTTTTTGTCAGCCACGACCTTGATGAGGCGATGAAAATCGGCAATCGCATTGCCATCATGGAGGGCGGCCGCATCATCCAGTGCGGCACGGCGCAAGACATCCTGCTCAACCCGGCAGATGACTATGTGGCGGATTTCGTCGCCAACATGAACCCGCTTGGGGTGTTGACGGCGGCAGATATCATGGTGCCGCTCGACCGGACCCGGCCGGCCAGCCGGCCTTTTGCCGCAACGGCGCGTCCGGAAACCCCGGTACGTGAAATAATGCAGGCTGTCGCCAAGAACAGCGGCGATGTCGGCGTCGTCGACAAGGGCACCATACTCGGTATGATTTCGGCCGATGATATTGTCCGCGGTCTGCTACGGCACCAGAAGCATTAGGCTTTACTCGGCCTCGGATTGATCTTCGTCATCGCGGGATTTGCCGGCTGGCTGCCAGGATTGCGGCGAGACCTTTTTTTGCGTGTTGGAATCGGTAAAGATCCACCAACCGGCATCGGTCTCGTCCCACTGTCCTCCCGTCGCCTTCAGCCGTTCGAGCGAGCGATACTGGCCAATCGATTCGTTTTCCTGGCCATCTTCGTCGGTCCAGAAAACCGTGACCTTGCTTCCGTCCTTGGGCGCCGTGGAAATTGGCTGTTTGCCGGCCATGCGTATCGCTCCCTGCTTCATATGCGTTGTTAAGTCACCATGAAGCAGGCATCGAATGCAAGCGGTCACGCGCGTTTTCCGCAATGACGGCCCATACGCGGGAGATCAGGCGGCCGCTTTCTTCTTCTCGATACGGGCGCGAATGCTTTCGACATCGGCCTTCGGCGTCGCCGCAAACAGCGTCTTCGTATAGCTGTGCTGCGGGTTGGCGAAAACCTCGTCGCGCGTACCGTACTCGACGACCTCGCCGTAATACATCACCATCACCTCGTCGGCGATGTAGCGCACCACCGAAAGGTCGTGGCTGATGAAGACGTAGGTGAGGTTGAACTCGTCCTGCAGGTCGGCGAGGAGATTGAGCACCTGCGCCTGCACAGAAAGGTCGAGAGCGGAGACCGGCTCATCGAGGACAAGCAGGCTCGGGCTCAGCATCAGCGCGCGGGCGATGGCAATGCGCTGGCGCTGTCCGCCGGAAAACATGTGCGGATAGCGGTTATAGTGCTCGGGGCCAAGACCGACCTTAATCAGCATCTGCATGGCAAGGTCACGACGTTCCGCCGCCGTCTTCTTCGTATTGAGGAGCAGCGGTTCGCCCAGCACTTCACCGATCTTCTGGCGCGGATTGAGCGAGCCATAGGGGTTCTGGAAAATGATCTGCACCTTGCGGCGCAGTTCGGGCGTCACGGTATCCTTGGCGATATTGATCGGCTTGCCTTCGATCAGAAGTTCGCCCGAGGTCTGCGGATCGATCAGCGTCAGGATGCGCCCGAGCGTTGACTTGCCGCAACCGCTCTCGCCCACAATCGCGAGTGTCTTGCCGCGTTCGAGCGTGAAACTGACGCCCTTGACGGCCCGGACGGATTTGTCCTTGCCGAACAGACCGCCGCCGACGTGATAGTCACGGATGATATTGCGGCCTTCGAGCACGATCTCGCTCATGGTGCCACTCCTGCATTGGCCGCTTCGTTCTTCATGAAATCCGCAACGGTCGACAACCGGTCGCCGGTGGCATTTTCCGGCAGGGCTGAAAGCAGCGCGCGCGTATAGGCATTCTTGGGCGATTCGAAGAGCGTCAGCACATCCGCCTCTTCCATCTTGCGCCCCTTATATTGAACGATGACGCGATCGGCGGTTTCCGCGACGACGCCCATGTCGTGGGTGATCATGATGAGGCCCATGCCGTGCTTGGCCTGGAGGCCAACGAGCAGATCGAGAATCTGCTTCTGGATGGTCACATCAAGCGCAGTCGTCGGCTCGTCGGCGATCAGGAGCTTGGGATTGCAGGCGATTGCGATGGCAATCATCACGCGCTGGCACTGTCCGCCTGACATCTGGTGCGGGAACGAATTCAGCCGTTCTTCCGGCGTTGGAATACCGACCTGCTTGAGCAGTTCGATCGCCCGCTGGCGGCGCGCCTTTCCATCCATTTTCATGTGGACGCGCAAGACTTCCTCAAGCTGGAAACCGACGGTAAAGCACGGATTGAGGCTGGCGACCGGCTCCTGAAAGATCATGGCAACGTCGCGGCCGACGATCTCGCGCCGTTGATTGGACGACATCGCGAGAAGATCGTGCCCGTCGAAGGTCATGCTGTCGGCGGTCACAGTAGCGGTCTTCGGAAGAAGCCCCATGACCGCAAGCATCGCCACCGACTTGCCCGAACCGGATTCACCGACGATCGCGAGCACCTCGCGCGCATTAACATGCAGGTCGATGCCCTGTACCGCCATGAAGAGACCGCTGCTGGTATCGAAGCCGACCGACAAATTCTTGATTTCTAGAAGCGCCATGCTCAGCTCCTCTTCAGTTTCGGATCGAGAGCATCGCGCAGCCCATCGCCAACGAGATTGATGGCAAGGACGGTGATGAGGATGGCAAGGCCAGGGAAGGTGACGACCCACCAGGCGCGCAGGATGAATTCGCGCGCTTCAGCAAGCATCGTGCCCCATTCCGGCGTCGGCGGCTGGGCGCCCATGCCGAGAAAGCCGAGGGCGGCCGCTTCAAGGATGGCGTTGGAGAATGAAAGCGTCCCCTGCACGATCAGCGGTGCGAGACAGTTCGGCAGGATGGTCTTGAACATCAGCCGCAAGTGGCCTGCCCCGGCGAGCTTCGAGGCGACCACATATTCGCGGTTCTTTTCGCTCATCACCGCCGCGCGTGTCAGGCGGGCGAAATGCGGCTGCAGGACCAGAGCGATTGCGATCATCGCATTGAAGAGCCCAGGCCCAAGGATTGCGACAAGCACCAGGGCGAGGAGCAGCGGCGGGAATGCGAGAATGATATCCATGATGCGCATGATCAGCGCATCGACCCAGCCACGGAAATAGCCGGCGAGCACGCCAAGGATCACGCCGGTTACCATCGAGATCGTCACGACGATAAGGCCGATGAACAGCGAGAAGCGTGCGCCGTAGATGAGGCGCGAGAGCAGGTCACGGCCGACCGCGTCCGTTCCGAGCAGGAACATCGAACTGCCGCCGGTCTGCCAGGATGGCGGCGTCAGCAGCGCTTCGCGGTATTGCTGGTAGGGCGCGTGGGGCGCGAGCACCGGCGCGAAAATGGCGACGAGCATGAGGAACACGAGGACGCCAAAGCCGATCACAGCGCCCTTGTTGACGCTGAAATAGAACCAGAATTCCGAGAGTCGTGCCATCCGCCCCGCGGACTTGGGCGCGGCGAGCGGTACGGGAGGGGAAACTTCGTTAGTCAAGACTTCCTCACTTTACGCGGATGCGCGGATTGACGACTGCATAGAGCAGATCGACAATCAAATTTACGGTCATGACGATGAGCGCGACGAGCATGAGGCCACCTTGCACGACAACATAGTCGCGCTTGGCAATGGCGTCGATCATCCATTTACCGATGCCCGGCCAGGAGAAGATCGTCTCAGTCAGAATCGCGCCCGCCATCAACAGGCCCATCTGCAAACCGATCGTCGTAATGACGGGGATCATGGCATTGCGCAGGGCGTGAACGCCGATGACCCGGCGGGGTGCGAGACCCTTGGCGCGCGCCGTGCGCACATAGTCTTCGCCCAGCACTTCGAGCATGGCCGAGCGCGTCTGCCGCGCAATGACGGCGAGCGGGATCGTGCCAAGCACGATCGTTGGTAGCACGAGATGAGAGAATGCCGATTTGAAGGCGCCCTTCGGTCCGGAAATCAGGCTGTCGATCAGCATGAAACCAGTGGTGGGTTTGAAGAAATAGATGAGATCCATGCGGCCGGAAACCGGTGTCCAATGCAGGATGCCGGCAAAAAGAATGATCAGCAGGATGCCCCACCAGAAGATCGGCATCGAATAACCGACGAGGGCGATGCCCATGCTGAGCTGGTCGAACACCGAGCCGCGCTTGACGGCGGCAAAAATGCCGGCGGGAATTCCGATGATGGTCGCAAAGAGCATCGCGCAGATGCTGAGCTCAAGCGTCGCCGGAAAGAGCGTCAGGAAGTCGGTGAGGACTGCGCGCTTGCTGGCAATGGATGTTCCAAAATCCCCGTGGAATATGTTCCAGACGAACGAGAAATATTGTTCCCAGATCGGCCTGTTGAAACCGAACTGCTCCATGAGCAGTTGATGCCGCTCGGGCGTCATGCCGCGTTCGCCGGCAAGCGCAATGACCGGATCACCAGGAAGCAGGCGGATGAAGATAAAGGCAATGAAGCTGATGCCGATGAATGTCGGGATCAGCAGCAGCACTCGGGAAGCGATATAACGGAACATGGCAACCTGAAAAAATGCGGTACCGGCCGAAGCCGGTACCGCGAGGAGTCTGATTACTCGGCGATGTCAACGCTTTCGAAATTGTGGACACCGAAAGCGCTCGGCACGTAGCCGGTGACGTTCTTGGTCATTGCCGTCGTAACGAGCGAATGAGCGAGCGTTGCCCACGGAGCTTCGCGCTTGAACACGACCTGCGCCTGTTCGTAGAGCTTGGTGCGCTCGGCAACGTCGGAAACCACAGCGGCCTTGTCGATCAGGTCGGTGAATTCCTTGTTGCACCATGCAGCGCGGTTCGAGCTGCCTACGGCCTGGCAAGAAAGAAGCGTTGCAAGGAAGTTGTCCGGATCGCCATTGTCACCGGTCCAGCCAATGATGACGGCACCATCATGCTTCGGATCCGAAGCGCGCTTCAGATATTCCTGCCAATCGTAGCTGACGATCTCGACCTTGACGCCAACCTTGGCAAAGTCCGACTGCAGCAGTTCCGCGGTACGGCGGCCGTTCGGCATGTATGGACGAACAACCGGCATTGCCCAGATCTTCATCGAAAGATCCTTGACGCCAGCCTTTTCGAGAGCTGCCTTTGCCGCTTCAGGATTGTACTCGTCATCCTTGATCGACTTGTCGTAGGACCACATCGTTGGCGGGATCGGGTTGATCGCCGGCGTGCCCTGACCGAGATAGACGGCATCGACGATAGCCTTCTTGTCGATTGCCATGTTGAGCGCCTTGCGCACTTCCGGCTTGTCGAACGGAGCCTGCGTCGTGTTGTAGGCGAGCGTAGAAACGTTGAGGCCGCTTTCCTGCAGGACTGTGAGATTCGAGTCGGCCTTCAGGCCCTCGACGTCAGCCGGATCCGGATAGATTGTGAGCTGGCATTCGCCGGCCTTGAGCTTCTGTACGCGAACGGCAGCATCCGGCGTAACAGCGAAGATCAGGTTGTCGAGCTTGACCTTGCCCTTCCAGAAAGTCGGATTGGCTTCGTAGCGGATGGCGGTATTGAGCTGATAGTCGACGAACTGGAACGGGCCCGTGCCGACCGGCTGCTCGTTGAACTTCTGCTGGGTGCCGTCAGCCTGCAGCTTGTCGGCATATTCCTTGGAGACGATGGACGAGAAGTCCATGGCAAGGTTGGCGATCATCGGAGCATTCGGCTTGGTCAGCGTGATCTTGACGGTCAGGTCGTCGACCTTCTCAACCGACTTGATCAGCTTGGGGAAGTCCATGCCTTCGAAATATTCATAGGAAGCACCGTCGACATATTTCGCCCAGGGGCTGCCTTCCTTCTGACGCTCGAAAGAGAAAACGACGTCGTCGGCATTGAGGTCACGCGTCGGCGTGAAATAGCTAGTGGTCTGGAACTTGACGCCCGGACGCAGCTTGAACGTGTACTGCAGGCCATCGTCGGAGATCGTCCAGCTTTCAGCAAGCGCGGCCTCGACTTCGGACTTGCCCGGCTTGAACTCGACCAGCTTGTTGAAAACGGCCTGTCCCGTAGCGTCGAGCGTCTCGCCGCCGGTATAGAGCGCAGGGTCGAAGCCGCCCGGTGCAGCTTCCGAACAATAGACCAACGTCTTGGCCGAGGCTCCACCTGCCATCAGCCCACCCGTCAGCATTGCGAGCGCGCTCGCCGCAAGGAGTTTCTTGTAGGTATTCATCTTTTCCACCTTCAGAGGTTTTTTGTGTTGCAGGCCCCCATGCCTACAACGAAAGTCGCATGGAAGCCTTTGCCATGTCGCAATGCAAGCAGATTCATTCGCAGTCAACCCGTCCCGGAAGGCATAATTGTCGATTCTGGGGAAAATCGCCCCATTTAATCAATTAACGGTGAAATCGACTAAAAATCCGTCCACTAACTTTTGGTATGCTGGGTAGCAGCGTTTACCAGTTTGACGCAAACGTGGCGTATTTCGCGCCAAGAGGGTACATTTCAGTCTAGTTCAGCACCAAAACCCGTGCAACAACGCCATAAGTGCAACAGGAGTGGTCTATTTTGGACGCAAACGGGCAAACAGCAATCATTACAGGCGCCGGATCGGGGCTCGGGGCCGCCACGGCGCGCGCCCTCGCACAAAAAGGCGCGAGGGTTGCCATCATCGATATCAATCTCGAAGCGGCCGAAAAGGTCGCCGCTGAGATCGGCGGAATTGCCCTTGCCTGCAACGTAGCCAACGCTGCCGAGGGGGAAATGGCGGTCGCCCGCGTGGCGGATGAACTTGGGACGCCGCGCATTCTTGTCAATTGTGCCGGCATCGCCAATGCCGGCCGTATCGTCGGCCGCGATGGTCCGCACGATCTCGAATTGTATCGCCGCGTCATCGAGGTCAACCTCATCGGTTCGTTCAACATGTTGCGTCTGGTGAGCGACCGCGCTGCAAAGCTTGAACCGCTTGCGACCGGCGAGCGCGGTGTCGTCATTTCAACCGCGTCGGTCGCTGCCTTCGATGGCCAGATCGGACAGGCCGCCTATGCCTCGTCGAAAGCGGGAATTGCCGGCCTCACCCTTCCGGCGGCACGCGAACTTGCACGCTTCGGCATCCGCGTGATGGCGATCGCGCCCGGAATCTTCGGCACGCCCATGCTGCTTGCAATGCCGCAGGAGGTGCAGGACTCGCTGGCAGCCTCAATCCCCTTCCCCTCCAGACTGGGCAAACCGGAGGAATATGCCGCCCTCGCGCTGCATATCATTGAAAATCCCATGCTGAACGGCGAAACGATCCGGCTCGACGGTGCCATTCGCATGGCACCAAAATAGCCGGGCGTGACGCCAGAAGATGGATCGGCTGGGCAGGCCGAGGAACGTTTCATAATTTGGTCCCAATCGGCGGAGTATCTAGGGCAATTCTTGTTACTCTAGCGCTTTGAGCTTCGGCCGGCCTGTTGCCGGTCCCTGCTTCGATATCCTGCAATTTGAAAGCCGAAATGATGAAACGAATTAGCGCCATGCTGTCGCTGCCGCTCGCTTTGGCGGCGCCGGCCGGGGCCATGGATAGCGGTGCAACGGAAGAGTTGCAGCGGCTTGATCCCGAAACCAGGCTGGAACAGCGCTGCGACGTCGAGGCGATGGACCGCATACATAAGGACCCGGCCAAGCTGGTGCCTGACGAACTCGTTGCCTATGCTTTTGAAGAGCCGAAGATCAAGGGCGATAAAATCCGTTCGGCCGGGGCGGCCTTTCGCAGCAAGGGAGAGTGGTATCACCTCTCCTACACCTGCTCGACCTCACCCGATCACATGACGATCCTGACGTTCCAATATGCGATCGGCCAGGTGGTGCCGCACGATCAGTGGGCGCACCACTACCTCGTCCCCTAAAAATTCGAGGCGCACAAGGCGCCTCGAATGATCTCTCTGAAATGAAAATCGGTCAGTTGAACGTCGGTCGATCCTGCGCGAGCAGCATTTGCCCGATGGCGTCGACCTTCTTGGCGTTCGGCGCCTCATAGGCGAGCAAGCTCGGATCGGTTGCCGGCGCTGCAGCGGGCTGTGCCACGCGAACGGTCGGCTCGCTGGTCCGGTAATCCATCGCCTGCGGCGGCGGATCCATCGGCACGGCAACCTTCGCCGGATTGGCGATGACCGGCGTTATGTCAGCCTGTGCCATGAGGATCGGCTGCTGGTTGGCAGTGACCCGTCCCGCTGTCGCCGTTGAGGTCGTCGCCGGCGCTGCGGCGACCGCAGTCGTCCTTACGCCCGGGACATTGCTCGCGACCATGGTCGGGGCAGTTGCGATCGTCGGTCTGCCGCCCATGCGCAGGCTGGCGATATAGGCATTGGCGATGGCTGCGCTTGCATCCTTGGACGCGATGTCTACCGTATTATAGCGGTCGCGCTTTTCATAAAACGCGTTGCCACCGGCAACGACCGTATAGTGCATGTTCTTATAGGGGAAGCGAAGACCCGCCGTGTGGAAATACATGGCATTCTTCACCTTGGTATTGCGCTCGCCGCGTAGCACCGCGTCGGCGGCAGCTTGCACATCCGGGAGGGCAACGGACTTCATCGGGCGAGAAAGCACGCCTGGAGCAAACTGCCCCTTTTGTCCGACCACGCCGCAGATGGAATCGCCCCACTTGCCGGAATCGAGGCGGTTCATCACCACCGTGCCAACCGCAACCAGCCCGTCCTGGCTCGAACGGTTGGATTCGAAGAACATCGCGCGCTCAAGACACTCCTTGTCCTTCGGCGTATAGGCGTAGCTTTTGCTAGTGCCCTTATTCGTCAGATTGGCTGAAATTTTCGAGTGCTGTCCGGTCTGCGTACAACCACTGACAAGCCCCGCGGCCGCTACGATGCCCGCAATTGAATGGATCTTCCACTTAGCGAAGCCGATCACGAAGCAATTCTCATCGCTGTTGTTCCTGCTGGTGAAGGTGCTCACAGAATGATCTCATTTAGGGCCAAACAATGGCAAAGATGACGTTAACGTTACCATGCCTATTCATCCTTTTGAAATCATGAAGTTATTTTATTCACCCGCACAGCAAAAAAATTTCAAAAATGGCGAAATTAAGAATTCGTTTACCGTAATTGCCTTAATGTTTTGGCCAGTAACCACGCTCAAAGGCACGGCCGATGCACAAGCGCTCCCACCGGTATGACACGCGCGAATCACTAATGGAAGCACTGAAAGAACTTGTGGCGCTGCAGGTTCCGGCGGAGGACGTGGCGCCGGTCCTGTGCACGATCGGCCCGGTTGATCTCGATCTCCTCGATGATTGCATGGATGCGATCGGATTCAATGACAACCAATCAGTCGCCGCCTGAGCCACATACCAAACAGCTTGTTACCCTGCCCGTCACGCACTATCAATCGGCCAACAGATCGAGAGGTATCCCGTGGCCGAAAAGAAAGATGTATTGCGTGAAATCGATGAAGGCGCCGTTCGCCTGGCGCGTACATTGCTGCGCACCGCGCGATATGCGGCGCTGGCGACGCTCGAGCCTGGCTCTGGCCATCCTATCGCGACGCGGGTAGGCCTTGCCACCGACCACGACGGCACCCCAGTCATTCTTGCATCGGCGCTGGCCGCGCATACGCCGGCGCTCCTTGCCGATCCCCGCTGTTCGCTGCTGGTGGGAGAGCCTGGAAAGGGCGACCCGCTGGCCCATCCCCGCATGACCGTTACGGCGAAAGCACGCCAGATCGCACGCAACACGCCGGAACATGAGCGGATCGAGTGGCGCTATCTTTCGCACCTTCCAAAGGCCAAGCTCTATGCAGGCCTTGGCGATTTCAGTTTCTTCCGGCTCGAACCCGACAATGCCCGCCTGAACGCCGGTTTTGGACGCGCATATCAGCTACCGCCGGCCGAATGGCTCAGTCTCAATCCGGCCAATGACGCGCTTGCCGCGGCGGAAAAATCGGCGGTCGAACACATGAACGAGGATCATGCGGCGGCGATTGCCCTTTACGCCCGGTATTTCGCCAAGGCGGATGACGGCAACTGGCGGATCACCGGCATTGACGCCGACGGCTTCGATATCGCGGATGGAGATGCAGTTGAGCGTGTCTTTTTTGCTTCGCCGCTCACATCGGCTGAGGATATGCACAAGACGCTCGTCCGCATGGCGGGAGAAGCGCGCGCCGGTCTGCAGGCGTCCCAATCTCCGGCATGACGGCGTCGCCCGATCAAAGGGTCATTCGTATCGACGACCCTCGCGATGAACGACTTGCACCCTATCGCGACGTGCGCGAGCGCGATCTCGTCGGCCGCGAGGGTCGATTCATTGCCGAGGGCAAGGTTGTTCTGAACGTCCTGCTGACGAGCCCGCATTTTGCCACCGACTCCCTCCTTGTGCTGGAGAACCGGCTTTCGGGCCTGTCCGAACAGCTGAAACTGTGTCCGCCCGACGTACCGGTCTATTGCGTCAGCCGGGAGACGATGGATGCGATTGCCGGCTTCCCCGTGCATCGCGGTATTCTGGCAATAGGACGGCGCAGCGGACCACACACCGTCGACACACTGCTTTCCGCCATGCCGGAACACGGGCTTGTCGTCGTCCTGTGCGGGCTTTCAAACCACGACAATATGGGCTCGATCTTCCGCAACGCCGCGGCTTTCGAGGCTGACTGCATTCTCATGGACGAGACGAGTTGCGATCCGCTCTACCGCAAGGCGATCCGCGTTTCTGTTGGCGCAGCGCTCAAGGTTCCATTCGCCCGCGAGGGATCGATCGAAGCTATTGTCAGTAAACTGCAGAGCGCAGGCTATACGATTTTTGCCTTGAGTCCCTCGGGCAGGACGAGCATCAACGCGGCTGAACCGGTCCAGCGCACCGCACTTCTCCTTGGAACGGAAGGGGAAGGCCTGCCAAAGGCGCTGCTGGACCGCCTTCAGACTGTGCGCATACCCATGTCGAAGAGCTTCGATAGTTTAAACGTTGCAACCGCCTCAGGCATCGCTCTCGCGCGGTTCAGCCGCTTTAGCGGGCTTTGAGGCGTTCTGCAGGGCGCGCACCCGGTCGGCAATGCTGACGATGGCCTCGCCATTTTCATCATAGACCGCCGGCACCTGCCTTTTGGCCTTGGCAAGAATTTCATTGACGGGAGACTTCTCGCCTTCAAGCTTCGCCACCATCGCCACGACCTGTGCGGCAAGCGTATTCATCTCGTCGCGCATAAGCCGGGTTTCGTCGGCCTGGATCAGTGCTTGCTTGCCACGCGGCGTATCGACAACGGAAGTGCCCTGCTTGCGGCCGTCAGCGAGGACCTTGCGTAGTCTCTCGTTCAGCCGCTCCATGTCTTTCTCGCGACGGGCGAGTTTCGCCTCTGCGTCTGACAACTTGGTCAAAAGCGCGGTCGCCTGCTTTTCGAACTCGGTACGCTGCGCCGTTTCCTGCTCCAGTCTATGTTGCAAAGCCTTGTGCTCGGTCTCGATTTTCCGCCGCTGCTCGTCGCTGTCGCGCTTTTCGCGCCGCGCGTCGTTCAATTCGTCGAGGAGGTTTTCGACGCGCGCGGATTGGGCAGCGAGTTCAATCTGCAGGCTATCGGCATCGATCGAGAGTTTCGAGAGACGCCGGTTCAGCTGCTCAACCTCGGTGGTGCGCTCTTCGAGAGTCTTCGCCGTGCCGCTGAGATTTTGTGACGATCGTTCGAGCGTGTCTTCATTAGTACTCAGTGACGTTGAAAGACCGGCAATGCTGGTTTCCCGCTCGCCGAGATCCGCCGTGAGCTTGCGAATGATCCGTTCCTTTTCGCCGATCTCGGTCAGGTGCAGCGCCGCCTTGTTGCGCGCGCTTTCGAGCGCAAGTTCGAGCTTGCGCTCCGCCATCGCGTGTTCGGCGCGCAATCCATCCCTTTGCGCCTGAATTTCATTGAGCGTCAGGGGTGTCTCGGCCTCGACATGCTTGCGGGTCAAAAGCATGGCCCTGCGCCAGATTGGCGGCGCGAGCAGCAGGACCAGAAGCACGGCACTCAAGAACCCAAGGGCAAAATAGATTACGGACTGGATCAAGATCGGGGTCCTGTTGGCGTTTCTTTAAAGGGAGTCTTAGCAGCGGGGGCGCCGAAAACAAAGACGCGGACCGCATGGGTCCGCGCCGGGCAGACTTGAATCCTGCTCGGTCAGAACGGATTCCATGTCGGGGTCTGGGTCAGCTTCAAGTATCCGACATTGACGCCAAGACGCGCGCCGACGCCCGTGCGGATGGGAACGAGCAAGACCTGGTTGCGCTTGAGCACATTGAAGCCCACGCCGGCAAAAAGGTAGGCGGAACCCGCAACCCCAACGAAGCGCCCATAAAGATTTTGAACATCGTCGAGGTTATACACCAGCATCATCACGCGGGAGCCCTGTCCGCCGAAATCCCAGCCGATCGACGGGCCCTGCCAGTAGGTCTTGTGATCGCCGGCGTTCTTTGTATAGAGCGTGCCCTCCCCGTAGGTCAGGCCGCCGATGAGCGCGCCCGATCCTTCCTCGCCAAGGACATAGCCGTTAGGAAGGCCGTAACTCGCGAACACCTTCTCGACTGCTG
This sequence comes from Phyllobacterium sp. CL33Tsu, assembly GCF_900113985.1. NCBI lineage: Bacteria > Pseudomonadati > Pseudomonadota > Alphaproteobacteria > Hyphomicrobiales > Phyllobacteriaceae > Phyllobacterium > Phyllobacterium sp. CL33Tsu. The sequence continues at coordinate 277,731 of NZ_FORJ01000005.1, forward strand.
TAGCCAATCCGCCTGAGGTTGATCCGAAGAACCGCTGACCGGAATTGACGATCTCTTCCATCGTATAGGTTTCTTGTGCGCGGGCCGCCTGGGCCTGGGCAAAAACAAGTGACACGAGTGTCAGGACGAGAAGAAGACCACGGTTCATAGACAAGAGTAGAGACGCCATCGTAATTCCTTTTGGCTGTTCGCTTCTTTGCCTGACGCCTGATACGGGAAATTTGCAGATCTTGCGCCTGCCTAATGATTTGGTGCTCAATTTAAGGCGCTAAACCTTGTATAAAAGTTTATGAATCGATCTTGGCATTTCAATGACTTGCAAAGATCGGCAAAAATGCCGGAAATTCAGCATTCACAGGCTTTCGCCACGAGCTTCTTGCCGATCTGGACGCGTCTATGTATCCAAATAGCGCTGAAATTCGAAGTGATTCGCTTGCCAGTGATTCGCGAAAACCCACTCGACCACCTCCAGGAGAAGCCCTCATGACATTGCCCGTAATTCTCTCGGCAACGGACCTCGGAGCACTCCTGAGCAGCCGCATCTGCCATGACATCATTTCGCCGGTTGGTGCAATCAACAACGGCCTCGAACTCCTCGAGGAGGGCGGCGCCGACGAGGATGCGATGAACCTCATCAAGTCGAGCGCCCGCAGCGCCTCGGCCCGCCTGCAATTTGCCCGCATTGCCTTCGGCGCGGCAGGATCCGCCGGCGTCCAGATCGACACCGGCGACGCGCAGAATGTCGCCAACGAATATATGAAAGGCGAGAAAGCACAGTTCACCTGGGAAGGCACCCGCGTCCTTCTGCCGAAGAACAAGGTGAAGCTCTTACTCAACCTCGTCCTGATCGCCAATGCCGCCCTTCCCCGTGGCGGCACGCTCGCAGTCAAGCTTGAGGGCGGGGACACCGAGCCGCGTTTCAGCCTCACCTCGCGGGGGCCGATGCTGCGCGTACCGCCGAAGTTCCTCGAACTTCACAGCGGCAGGGTACCGGAAGAACCGATCGACGCCCACGCGGTGCAGCCCTACTATACCCTGCTGCTAGCGCAGGAAGCCGGCATGACCATCTCGATCCATGCGACACCGGAAGAGATCGTTTTCGCCGCAGCCTGATCGCCGCGCAAAAGTTGCACTAATATTTACCATCAACCTTGGGTATTTGTTCACCCAGGCCCGCTAGTCTTCTTACCCGGAACGGTATGTTTCTGGCCTGCCGGGGGTATTGTATTGCTGCGTTGCATGATCATTGATGGCTCGCCGGTCGTGCGGAAGGTCGCCCGCCGACTCATCGCGAGCGAAACGACCGTCGTCACGACCGCCGACACCGGCTTCCAGACGGTTGCGGCTTGCAGCGTCGAGATGCCCGATATCATCATTCTCGACAGCGCCATCGCCGACATGCCGGCTGCCGATGTCATCGCACAGGTAAAATCGCTTCCCGGCGGCGCCAACAGCAAGATTTACCTCTGCCTTCCCGAAATCGACCTTGCCAAGATCATGCGCGCCAAGCGCGCTGGTGCTGCCGGCTATCTGCTCAAGCCTTTCAACCGGGCTTCGATCGCCGAAATCCTGCCGCAGGTTCCAGTGGCGGGCTGATGCCGAAGAGCGATCTTCTTGTGAGGTTCTTTGCGTCGGAAAGGGAGCTTGACGATTTTCTCGCCGCTGAACCGATCACTTCGAAGGGGTTTTGGCTAAAGCTTGCGAAGAAGAATTCTCCGATCAAGGGCGTGTCTCGCGAGGAAGCGATCGAATGTGGGCTCTGCCATGGCTGGATCGACGGCCAGCTCGACAAATTCGACGAGCACCACTGGCTTATCCGCTTCACGCCACGTCGGGCCACCAGCAAGTGGTCAGAGAAAAATCGAGACAAGGCGATCGAACTGACGGCGCAGGGCCGGATGCAACCGGCAGGCCTTGCCGAAGTCGAAAAAGCCAAGGCCGACGGTCGCTGGGATGCCGCCTATGCCCGGCAGAGCACCGCGACAGTTCCGGACGATTTGCAACGGGCCCTGGATGCCAATCCGGAGGCGCTGACGTTCTTCAACCAGCTTGATGGCCACAACCGGTTTGCAATTCTCTACCGCGTCCATGGCGCGAAACAGGCGAAAACACGGGCAGCGCACATAGAGAAATATATCGCCATGCTCGCCAAGGGTGAGACCATCTACCCGCTCAAACGCAAACGCTGACCCCAAAAGCAAAAAGGCTCCGCGCTAACGGAGCCCCTTGAAATTCATGCGCAATGCTATCAGGCGATTTCGCGCAGTTCGGTCGAGTCCGGCTCACGCAGCACATAGCCGCGGCCCCATACGGTTTCGATGTAGTTCACACCGTCGGAAGCCGAGTCGAGTTTCTTGCGCAGCTTGCAGATAAACACGTCGATGATCTTGAGTTCGGGCTCGTCCATGCCGCCATAAAGGTGGTTGAGGAACATTTCCTTGGTCAGCGTCGTGCCCTTGCGCAGCGAGAGCAGTTCCAGCATCTGGTATTCCTTGCCGGTCAGATGCACGCGCTGTCCGCTGACTTCCACCGTCTTGGCATCGAGATTGACGATGAGATCGCCTGTTGTGATGACCGACTGGGCGTGGCCCTTCGAGCGGCGAACAATCGCATGGATGCGGGCGACGAGTTCATCCTTGTGGAAGGGCTTCGTCATATAGTCATCGGCGCCGAAACCGAGACCGCGAACCTTGTCCTCGATGCCGGCCATGCCGGAGAGGATAAGGATCGGGGTCTTCACCTTCGACAGGCGAAGCGTCCGGAGCACCTCGTAGCCGGACATGTCCGGCAGGTTCAGGTCGAGAAGGATGATATCATAGTCGTAGAGCTTGCCGAGATCGACACCCTCCTCGCCCAGATCAGTCGTATAAACATTGAAGCTTTCCGACTTGAGCATCAGTTCGATGCTCTGGGCCGTTGCACTATCGTCTTCGATTAAAAGAACCCGCATATCATTCCCCTTTTCCCGCCGCTGAAATGGGTTGCCGTGCAATCCCGAAGCCAGGTCGCGAACAAGCCGTTTCCATAACGTTAAGATTGCCACCGAATGGTTAACAAAATCTGATTCCGCTTTGCAAGTGCCCTCGACTCTTAATTTAGAGATCGCAGGCACCGCATTGATTCATAAGGTCAACTCGCCTGCCAAAAACCATCAGATGGTGCTTCAGGTTCAAAGGCTAAGCGATTCATTCGACTCAATAAAATCTCTGCCTAGAAACTTCAGGATTCGATTTACCGAGCTTTAAGTCTTAAGGCGTATGATTAATGCTGAACGTAAAGGAAAGGTTACCAGACGGGGCCGCCTTTAAGTTTTTGTTTCATTTTCCCGAGGTGATTCGGGTGGAATACCGGCTGGATGGACCGCCGCCTCACATTTGGCGGCAGACGCGTACCGGCCTGAGAGTATGGCGTTGAGGGGGTAGTGAGCATGAAGTCGCATGAGGGTTTGGTTCGGCTGAAACTCTTTCAGGTCAAGGAAAAGCGCCGCCAGCTCGGTCAACTCGATCTGATGATGGGCGAATTCGAACGCATGGCCGCTGAACTGGACGCCCAGATTCTTTCAGAGGAAAAGAAGGCCGGCATCACCGACACGACGCACTTTGCCTATCCCACCTTCGCCAAGGCCGCGCGGCAACGCCGCGACAATCTTTTTGACTCGATCCGTGACCTGAAGGCGCAAAAGGACGAGGCTGAAGCCGCCCTTGCCGAATCGGAAGCCGAACTTGCCAAGGCCGAGGCGCTTGAGCAGCGTGACGGCAAGCCGCGCGAGGAAGAGACCCCCCTGCCCGACAAGCGCGCCATGATTGGCTGACGGACTGCCGCCCTATCGCTGCTGGATTACATCCGACCATTCGCTGTGGCGCAGCGATTGCGCCCGCATGAACGGGCAAAGCGGAATTATCTTCCAGCCACCCACCCGCGCATCTTCCACCGCATTCAAGGCGAGCGCCTGGCCGATGCCCTGCCCCCGAAGCGCGTCAGGCACCGCGGTGTGGTCGATGATGATGAGATGGGGGCTTGCGCGCGAGAAGGTCATCTCTGCTTCATGGCCGGATACAACAGCCACATAGCGTCCGCCCTTGCCCGTTTCCTGCTTTTCGATACTGATCTGACCACTCATTGTTACACCATCGTTATTGCGACTCGCGGTACCCGATGCCGGGTGCCCATCAACTGCCATTGATCAATTGTTTTTCGCCGACGTGACTTTGCCGAGGTCGGACGTATCGCTGAGAATGTGCACCGTCTCGTCGAGAAGCACGTCTTTTGCATCCTTCAGCGCTTTTTCGCTCGCAATATCCGCACTCATGCTGCGCTCGTCGGCCTGCAGACCATCCTCCTGAAATACAAGATCTGTGGTCGACGCCGAGCCCTTGCCATCGGCTGCTTCACGGGCCTTCAGGCGGCCAATCTGGCGATCCCTTTCGGCACGTCGCTCGGTTTCATTGAGGGATATGACCCGCTTGTCACGCAAGTCCTTGAGCTCGTTCACGTCTTCGACGAGTCTCCTGAAATCCCTGTCCTCCTTGGCACGCGCGTCGTGGCGGCTTTGAAGTTCCGGCAGGATCGGCTTGATATCCCCGAGCGGCTTGTACCTGGCAGGCTTGATCTGCAACCATGGCAACGCGTTGTCGTAACTCGACTCCCCGAGCGTCTCCTCATCCGAAAACCCGGGCAGGATGATGTCCGGCGTCACGCCGCGAAGCTGCGTGGTCCCGCCATTGATGCGGAAGAACTGCGCGACCGTCATCTTCAATTCGCCGAATTCCGGCTTTGGGTTGCGCGCTTGCTCGTCGAGATCGACCACAGTTTGCACGGTGCCCTTGCCGAAGCTTGGTTCGCCGATAACAAGCCCTCGGCCATAGTCCTGTATTGCCGCGGCAAAAATCTCGGAAGCCGAGGCCGATCCGCGATTGATAAGGACTGCAAGCGGCCCCGTCCATTTCGCCTGGCCACGATCATTGCCATCGACCTTGATGTCGCCCTCGCCATTGCGCTGTTGCAGGACGGGTCCCTTGCCAACAAACAGGCCGGTCAGTTCGATCGCCTGAGGCAAGGAGCCCCCGCCATTGTTGCGCAAGTCGATAACGACGCCGTCAACCTTTTCGTCTTCGAGTTCCGCCAACAGCTTGGCAACATCGCGGCTTGCGCTGCGATAGTTCTTGTCACCCCGTCGCCGCCCCTCGAAGTCGTCATAGAATGTGGGCAAATCGATCACGCCGATTTTGCGCGTGAGATCACCATCCTTCACGATCCTGATGCTTTGCTTGGCGGCCTGTTTTTCCAGGCTGATGTTATCGCGCACCAGAGTAATGAGCCGGTGCTTGCCGTCGGGGCCCGCGTCGGATGGCATGATATCCAGCCGTACGACCGTATCCTTTTCTCCGCGTATGAGCTTTACCACCTCGTTCAATCGAGTGCCGACGACGTCCACCATTGGACCGTCCTTGCCTTGTGCCACCCCGACAATTCTGTCGCCCGCATTAAGCTGGCCTGAGAGTTGGGCAGGTCCGCCGGCCACCAGTTCCCGTATGGTCGTATACTCATCGCGCTCCTGAAGAACGGCGCCGATGCCGACGAGCGAGAGTTTCATTGAAATGTCGAACTCCGAAGCGGCGGCAACGCCAAAATAGTCCGTGTGGGGTTCGACGGCATTGGTATAGGCGGTCATGAACGTCTGAAATACATCGTCGCTCTTGTATTTATAGGCGCGGGCCTGCGAGTTCTCATAACGCTTGCCGAGCGTCTCGCGTATCTTTGCATCGGACGTACCGGCCAATTTCAGGCGCAGCCAGTCGTTCTTGACGCGCTTGCGCCATATCTCCTGGCTTTCCGCTTCGGTTTTCGGCCAAGGCTCCTTGTCCCGTCGGATCGTAAAGTCTTCTTTTTGGTTGAAATCGAACCCATCCTTGAGAAGTCCGCGTGCGTAACTCATGCGCTCCACGAAGCGCTGGTCATAAACGTTGAAAATCCCAAACGGGATAGTGAGATCTTCGCCATAGATGGCATCGTCCAGTTTGTCCTTGCTGGCCATGAACGTGTCGATATCGGACTGAAGGAAAAAGGATCGGTCCGGGTCCAGCAATTCTATGTAGCGATCGGTGATTTTCGCGGACAAAGCGTCGTCCAGCGGCACTTTCTTGTAGTGATAATAGGTCAATACCTGCGCACTCAAATGCGCAGCCTTGCCTTGATCCTCCTCAGGCGCGAGCACCGGAGGTGAGGCGGTTTCCAACGCCTGAGCAGAGGAAACGACCGTCAGGAAAGCAAGCAACAAGCCAAATCTGGTACGCATAAGGTGCACGAATCCAATGCTCTGTGTGGATTTAACCATCAAATATTACCGCCGGCGGACTGCCGGCCGCATCTAAACTTACTATGGCGATCCATCATGTGAAGCGTCAATCGGTAACAAGTGAATGTGATCCAGTCTGTCTAGTGCAAATCTTGTTTAAATTGAGCCGATCCTGTCATCGCGCAGGGCAAACTCTTGCCGTGGGCGCAAATTGTCTTCGCCGTCCTTGACGGGCGCCATGCATTTCCTTCATGCATGGGCTGTCAGCCTCGGTCGGATATCAGCATGTCGACAAGATTTATCATTCCGATCCTGCTTTTCGTCGCGACATTCACCCTCGCATTGGGGCTGACCATGCCGCTGATGAATGTGAGCAAGCTCTATTTCTTCGACGAAAGCCCGTCGCTTATCGATATCATCGGCTCGCTGTGGCGCAGCGGCGACTGGTTCCTCGCACTCACCGTCCTTCTCTTTTCGGTTGTCCTGCCGGTCGCAAAGCTCGGCGTCGCGCAGATGGCGGTGGCGCAGGTACCAGCCGCGTCCCGCGCCCTTCATCGCTGGGTCGGGCTATTGTCGAAATGGTCGATGCTCGACGTGCTTCTGGTCGCCCTCGTGATTTTCGGCGCCAAGACCAGCGGGCTTGCTACCGCGATCGCACAGCCGGGCCTCTGGTTCTTCACCGCCTCGGCAATACTTTCGGCGGTCGCGGCCCACCTTATCGTTGCCAGGGAAAAGCAGGCAGATTAATCGCGGCATGGCCAAATGGAAAAAGGCTGGTCTTGCGACCAGCCTCTCCCAACTTTCTTGCACCATCATCTAATGACGATATTGCTGTATCCGGGTTGTTCTAAGGCCAGCCAGCCCGTGATCGGAGATCGAGGACTGCCAGGACAGGAACTCCTCCACCGTCAAAGTGTAGCGCTGGCATGCTTCCTCAAGACTAAGAAGACCACCGCGCACAGCGGCAACCACCTCAGCCTTGCGGCGAATGACCCAACGCCGCGTATTCGCGGGTGGAAGATCGGCGATGGTCAGTGGACTGCCATCCGGGCCGATAACATATTTTACTCTCGGTCGAACAAGATCGGTCATTGTACTCTCTACACTAAACTTCAAGACCTATCGCAGCAGACATTACAGAGAGGGCTTTAATAATTGCCTAAACGCCGAGTCATTGTCTGGTAACTTCGGTTAATGGAGGCGTAGGGATTTCATTAAACTTTTGTCCAACTGCAAATATTTGACCGGGTGCCCGTCGGCTTTGTTCAGAAAACTTTGAACGAGAAAGACCTATCTTGGCGCACTTCCTGTTGGCAGAACAGGTCAATTCACCTATATAGAGCCCGACAATAGCGCTGCGCCTTTATGCCGCTGCCAAGAACCGGATCCGCTTATGACCTTGAATAGCCTCGATCTGCCGGGAAAGCCGGAAGACACCCGTATCGTCGTTGCCATGTCTGGCGGCGTGGATTCTTCCGTCGTCGCGGGCATCCTGAAACGCGAAGGCTATGATGTCGTCGGCGTGACATTGCAGCTTTACGATCATGGCGCCTCGACCCATCGCGCAGGCTCCTGCTGCGCTGGCCAGGACATCGAGGATGCGCGCCGGGTGTCCGAACTCCTCGGCATCCCGCATTACGTGCTCGATTACGAGGCGCGCTTTCGCGAAGCTGTGATCGATCCGTTCGCTGCAAGCTATGTCAGCGGCGAAACGCCGATCCCTTGCGTTTCCTGCAACCAGACTGTCAAGTTCGCCGACCTGTTGCAGACCGCGCGTGATCTCGGCGCCGATGCCCTGGCGACCGGCCATTATATCCGCAGCCACGCCAATGGTGCCCACCGTGCCCTCTATCGGCCGGTCGATACCGACAAGGACCAGAGCTATTTCCTGTTTGCGACGACGCAGGAACAGATCGACTATCTGCGCTTTCCGCTCGGCGGCATGACCAAGACCGAAACCCGCGCCATCGCCGAGGAGCTCGGCCTTACCGTCGCCAACAAGCAGGATAGCCAGGACATCTGCTTCGTGCCGCAGGGCAAATATTCCGACATCATCTCGAAGCTGAAGCCTGAGGCCGCGAACCCGGGCGATATCGTTCACATCGACGGGCGCGTGCTCGGCCGGCACGAGGGTATCGTCCACTATACGATCGGCCAGCGCCGCGGCATTGGCGTCGCGACGGGCGATCCGCTCTACGTCATCCATCTCGATGCCAAGAATGCGCGGGTCGTCGTCGGCCCACGCGAGGCCCTGGAAACGCACAAGGTGTTTCTGCGCAACATCAACTGGCTCGGCGATGGCCCGCTTTCGGCAATTCCCGAGGGCGGTGTCGAAGTCTACGCCAAGGTCCGCTCCACCCGTCCGCCGCGCCCGGCACTCCTGCACCATCGCGACGGCGAGACCTTCGTCGAACTCGTCGACGGCGAAAGCGGCATTGCTCCCGGCCAGGCCTGCGTGCTCTATTCCGACAACAGCAATACCGCCCGCGTCTATGGCGGCGGCTTTATCGGCCGCTCCGAGCGCGCTCCAAAGGCCGAAGCCATGCTGAAGCGGCTCGCCCAGCAGGGCCACGCCGCCGCGTGAGGCGGTTTGCTTGTCTCATGCCTGATGGGTCCTTGGGACATAGCCCGAGGAGCCATCTCCGGGGTGTACTAACCCCTCAGGCCTTCTCGTGAAACTCGCGAATGGTACCGATAATACGGTCCTGATCGGCTTCGCTGAGGTAGGGGTGCATCGGCAGGCAGAGTATATTCTTTGGCAAGGTCTCCGATACAGGTAGCCCGCCCGGCGCACGCATATAATGCTCATACGCCTTCTGCAAATGCAGCGGCTTCACGTAGTAAATCACCGAAGGAATGCCATTTGCCTGAAGATGCGCCTTCAAGGCATCGCGTTTTTCCGTCTCGATAGCATACTGTGCCCAGGCCGAGCGTGAGCCGGCCGGCATATGCGCAACCTTGACGGCGTCCTTCAGGCCATTGGCATAGCGCTTCGCCACCACCTGACGCGTTTCCATCTCGTCCTCGAGAATGACTAGCTTTTCGATGAGCACCGCCGCCTGGATCGTGTCGAGGCGTGAATTGAGCCCGATACGGACATTATCATACTGGGTCTCGCCCTTGCCGTGGAACAGCACGGACCGCAAAATCTCGGCAAGCGAAGCGTCATTGGTGAACATCGCCCCGCCGTCGCCATAGCATCCGAGCGGCTTGGCCGGGTAGAAGCTCGTTGCCGCGACATCGCCGAACGCGCCGCACATGGCATTGTCACGTTTGCCGCCGATCGATTGGGCCGCGTCCTCGATAACGAAGAGGCCCTCCTTCGCGGCAATGGCGGAAAGCGAGGTGTAATCGGCGGCAAGACCGAAAAGGTCGACCGGAATGATCGCCTTGGGCTCGAGGCGCCCTTCGGCGCGCACGGCGGCAATTGCCGCCTGCAACTGCTCGACATTGATGTTGTATGTCTCGGGATCGACGTCGATGAATACCGGCTCGGCCCCGGCAAGCGCCACGACTTCGGCGGTTGCAGCGAAGGTAAAACTCGGGACGAACACCGCGTGGCCCGGACCGATGCCCTTGGCCATCAGCGGCATCAGCAGCGCATCGGTGCCGTTGGCGCAGGCGATCACATGTTCGACGCCAACATATTCGGCGAGACGCTTTTCGAATTCGGCAACTTCAGGCCCGAGGATGTATTTACCCTCGCGAACGACCTTGGCGATTGCCGCGTCGAGTTTGCCGCTAATCCGTTCACGCTGTGCGCCGAGATCGATGAACTGCATCATTGCTCCAATATCAAATATGCTCGCGCAATCGCCGCGAGCAACAGTCAAGGCGATTGTTTAGATGGGCAGCCGATGGACCGCCAGACGTCGCCATTCAAAGTTTGTGCGGCCTTGTAACAACGCTTTATGTCGAGTGCAATCTTTGCGCGCGTCAACCGTAGGCTGGTGTATCGCGCTTGGGCTCCGTGTGCGCCACCGTGCCGGCTGTCAGGATGCGCAGCACGCGGATTGCTTCCTCGCCATCGGTGCGCGGCTCTTCGCGCGTTTCGATGCACGATATGAAATTCTGAAGTTCGCGCGTCAGCGGCATGCCCTGTGCGATCTTGACATAGGTCGGCTCTTCCGTGGTTGATGCCCAGGCGCCATTATCCTGCCAGATCGAGTGCTTGTAGACCGCGAGTTTCTTGTCCCATTGCTCCATGTCATCGAAGACGGCCATGGCCTTGGTGCCGACGACGGTCAGGCGACGCTCGCGATAGGGATTGAGGCGCGAAGCAAAGAGATGCCCGCGCACATTGTCGGGAAAGCGAAGGTGGAGGTGCGCAAAATCGCTGAGGTGGTCGAGCACCGCGGCGCCCTCGCCGCGCACTTCGATCGGCTCGGTCCCAGTAATCGCCAGGATCATCGACAAATCATGCGGAGCCAGATCCCAGAGCGCATCGTTCTCCGTGTGAAACTTGCCAAGGCCGAGCCGGTGCGAATGGATATATCGCACCTTTCCGAGATGGCCGGCCTTGATCAGGTCGAGCAGCTTTTCGAAAGCCGGATGAAACCGCAGCACATGGCCGACCATGAAGATGCGGCCATTATCGTGGGCAGCTTTCACCGCAGCTTCGGCGTCGGGGACAGTCAGCGCGATCGGCTTCTCGACGAGCACGTCCTTGCCGTTGCGAACGGCCTTGATTGCAGCCTGCGCGTGAAACTGCGGCGGCAGCGCCATGACGATCGCGTCGACGTCCGGATGCGTGTAGATTTCGTCGGCAGCAATATGCAGGACGCCTTGCTCGGCGGCAAAGCCCGCGGCACGATCGCTGTTCTGGTCCGAGACGGCATAAAGGGCGCCAAGGCTCTTCAGGGTACGGATATGGTTGCTGCCCCAATAGCCGCAACCAAGCACTGCAATCCGTGGAGCCATCTTTTCAGCCTTCTTCATGTCGGCATCCAATATCTGGAGCAAGAAACGATGACAAGACCTCGAACCCGGCAATTCCATGTCGAGGTTTTAAAGCCGGTGCACAATTCTTTGAGATTCGGGCGCGGTGCAACGGCAAGATCGCATCAGTTACCCGGGAGAGTGAACCTCGGGACAAGCGCCGTCCCTCGGTTGAAACGCGAGAATGACGGCTACGGTGGATCAGGGTGACGGCACTCGTGGGCTAGGTTGACGGCAGTGGTGACAAGGAAGACTGCAATGCTGGTGGATGAGGGGGGCACCTACAGATGCGTTGACAAGCAGATCGCGTCATGGCCATTTCCACCAACTAGGACGGCTATATCGGGTAAGGAGACGCGTTACTTCAATTTTGTGCTTTGACCCGAGGAGCCATTCGCAACTTGGCCGAGCCATCCACTTGACAGGCAGTTTCTACGCACATATACCCCGCCCGTCCCTGTCGATTGACAGCGCGTTCCCCGGTACAGCTTTAAAGGCAGGCCATTGACGGAACGCTTGGCATATGGGGCGAAGTAGCTCAGTAGGTTAGAGCAGAGGAATCATAATCCTTGTGTCGGGGGTTCGAATCCCTCCTTCGCTACCATTCATTTCTCGATAGAATCAACCAGATACCAAGTTGACGGATGTCCTAGAATAGGCAGATGAGTGTCGCATCATGCTGCAACTGGCTGCTATTGATTTTCCAACGATTTTATTGGAAGGGCGGCGTATCCATGGGCGATATTTGCAATCAAAGCTCTATTTTAGTTTTGGTCGCTTTTCGACGGTTGTCGATCACGTTGTCCTGACGGGAGGCCAAGTGGCCTCCCGCGACATGACCGGACACTTATTGAGGCCGCAGCGCTTCTAAATCGTTAAGCCGTTTGAGCGCGTCTTGCTGGCGCAGCATCCCGTAGTTGATGCCGCTTGCATTGAGGGAACTGCCTTCCTGATAAGGAAACTGAGTGAAATCCGAGAAAAACTCCTTGATCTTTCCTTGGACTGGCACAAGCAACCACATGTTGCGAGCGAGGAATTCGAGCGCACCGCCTCCATCCTCCATACCGCGCTCATACGGATCCATACGCAAGTTCGCGATAAGAGCCCAACTCGGCACTTCCCTGGTGGCCGTTGCAATGTTGCCGTGGCTGGCGACTGCAAAGCTCAACTTCCAGTCGTTCCAACGTATGGCATTGAGGTTGCCGCCTTGATCGAAGTAATACACCGCGTCACGCGGGCCCGTTTGTGTATCCCCCTTGAGTAACGGCATGAGATCATAGCCATCCAGGTGGACTTTGAAATCCTTCGAGCCGGATTTGAAGCCTGTCTTCATTTGGTCCTTGAGATCGGGGATGCCCGCCGCGCTTGCGAATGTCGGCATCCAATCCATGAGCGTAACAATGTCGTTAACCTCTGTCCCAGGTTTGACGACTCCTGGCCAGCGGACCATCATGGGAATACGGAAACCGCCCTCCCACGTCGTTCCCTTTTCGCCGTGGAACATTGTCTGGGCGCCATCCGGCCAAAGCGCGAGTTCAGCGCCATTGTCGGTGGTGTAAAGGACAATGGTATTTTCGGCGATTCCGAGTTCATCTAACTGATCTAGAAGCTGTCCGACGTGTCCATCATGTTCGACCATGCCGTCAGCATGAATTCCTTTGCCTGTTTTTCCCATCGAGTCAGGCTTAAGGTGCGTGAAGACGTGCATCCGCGTGGAATTGAACCAGACGAAAAACGGCTTGTCTGCCTTATGCTGGCGATCGATATAGTCCTTGGCAGCAGCAAGGAATTCCTCATCGATGGTTTCCATCCGCTTGGTATTGAGCGCGCCCGTATCTTCGATCTTTCCATCCGCACTCGACTTGATCACACCGCGCGGGCCGAACTGCTTTCGGAACGACGGATCCTTCGGATAAAAATATCCCTCGGGCTCTTCCTCAGCATTCAGGTGATAGAGATTGCCGAAAAATTCGTCAAAGCCATGATTTGTCGGCAGGTGTTGATCCTGATCGCCGAGGTGGTTCTTCCCGAACTGGCCTGTGGCGTATCCTTTCGACTTCATTACATCGGCAATGGTTGGCATCCAATCCTGGATACCGTGCGGATCGCCCGGCATACCTATAGTAAGAAGTCCGGTGCGAAAGGGCTCCTGACCGAGAATGAAGGACGCACGGCCCGCAGTGCAACTTTGCTGACCATAGGAATCCGTAAAGATCGCGCCTTCTTTTGCGATGCGGTCGATATTCGGAGTACGATACCCCATCAACCCCATTGTGTAGGCGCTGATCTGTGGAATACCAATATCGTCGCCAAATATGACGAGAATGTTCGGCGGCTTACCTGACCCGCCGGATTGGGCTTCGGCGGCGGGCTGTTGAGTTTGTGCGTTACTTCGATCCACGGTGGAGGCCACAGCAAGGGCCGCGACGGCAAGGGAACTGCCGCCAAGCAAAAGTTCGCGGCGGCTGACGGAAGGTGCTCCGTCCGACTTTCCGGTCTTTGTATCCTTCATCGGAAATTCTCCTCAAGAGATTACAATGCGATTGCAATTCAGGCGTGAAAATTCATAGGTGGAAGTACGTTACGGTAAATCCGCGCGTAAATATGTGCTTGTCCGAATTCAGGCGATGCAACTTTACTCCTCAAGAGCATAGTAAAAACTAGGAAAATATTGTGCCTCCTATGGAGACACTGGTCCCTATCTTGGGGGTGCAGCCAGAGGCATACCCACGCCTAACATTGATCAGCTTGCGAAGGACGGAATCATGTTCACGTCCTTTTATGCTCAACCGAGCTGCATTCCCGGACGGGCTGCGATTCAAACCGGTCGGATTCCAAAGTGATCAGAGATGACAACGGTGCTCAGACAGCAGTACGCCAGCGACCAGTCCATGGTGCTATTTTGACCTGTTATTATCGCCCTGCTTTATCGTATTGAACCGTTGCAGCGTGTTGTAGCGCAAGTTCCTGATTTCAACGACGCCGCCTTCCAGAACCGTGTAGACAACTTCCCCGTTCTTGGCTGTCGCGGTTTCGCCGGGTTTGCCCTCGCCTCTTATGATCTTGTTTATGGTTGCAAGCTGAGATGTGCTGTCGTCCTCGGCAAATGCGGGCGGGGAATGCAGGCCGATGGTAAAGACCAAGGAAAGAAGAGCCGTTACTCGTCTGATCATGACTATCCTCAGCAAGGTGAGCGCAAAGCAAAGCGTCGCAACTTAACTCAATTTGTGCCTTGATGGCGAACGTCATTCTTGGCCATCCTTGATGACTTTTGCAGCGCTTGCCAGTATTGAATGCTTGGGCCCAGTCAGGGCGAACCTCCCGCACCGGAGCAGAGAAATGCCATCGAGCGAATTGTTGATCGCGTTCCTGATAACGACGGCGATCTTCGCCTATATTCCAGGGCCAGCCATGCTCTACGCCGCCGCCCAGACGATCGCGCGCGGACGCCGTGCGGGCTTGATGGCATCCCTCGGCATTCATCTTGGTTGCTATGTCCATGTCATTGCCGCCGCGGCGGGCCTGTCGATGCTCTTTCACGCCGTGCCAATGCTCTACATGCTGGTGAAGCTTGCCGGTGCTGCCTATCTTGTCTGGCTCGGCATCTCGTTGTTTCGTGCCAGGGTCGAGGATGTCGCGCTGCCCGGGATCGAGGCAAAGTCCGGCCGCCGCGCATTCCTTGAGAGTATCAGCGTCGAAGTGCTTAACCCCAAGACCGCCATTTTCTTCATGGCGTTCCTGCCGCAATTCATTGATGCTTCGGCGGCATTCCCCATCTGGGTACAGTTCCTGATCCTTGGAACAATCGTCAACCTGATGTTTTCATCCGCCGACATCGTCTGCGTCTTTCTCGCTGGGGCAATTGTCACGTGGCTCCGGCGCTCAAACCACGCCCGCAGGCTCATGCAGCGGGCCGGCGGCGCCCTGCTCGTCGGTCTCGGCACCCATCTCGCCTTGCAGCGCAGCTAGTCTCCTGTCGGCTCCTCACTCCGTCCGGTGACCGCCCGAACGTCACGCGCGACCTCGCGCATATCATTGTTGAGCTGATGGTCCCGGCCTTCGAGCGTGCAGATCACCGCGTGCGGCAGAGCTTTCATATAAAGGTCCGTGTGCGCGGCGGGCACCACATCGTCGGCCGTTCCGCGATAAAGATAGATGGGAATGCCGCGCGGAAGGCGATCCGCAAGGTCGTCGCACGCCCCGATGTCATCGTCCGGCCACCCGCCTTCGCCGATGAAAGGCGGTGCTATCAGGAACAGCCCGCCAAACGCGCGTGGTAAGGCCGATTCCGCGAGGACGTGCAGCAGGATCGTGCCGCCGACCGAGTGGCCGACAAGAATTGCACCGTCGTCCAGGCCATCGAACGCGCTGAGCAACGCACCTTTCCAGGCGGCATACTTCGGATCACCCTCATCGGGCATGCGCGGATAGTGGACCGGATAGGCGGCACCGAGTTCCTGTCGGAGGCTCTCCGCAAGCTTGTCGTCCCAGTGATCGTGGGTACCTTCCCCGGCGCCTTGAACGAAGAGGATATCTCTGGCCATCTCCCGATTTTATGCGACTGCACTGACGGGTACAAGACGCGGGCCCGGCGCACAGGCACCTCAGGTGGTAAGGGACAATGCCGCCATTCTCTCGCGTAGCAATGGAACGGCAAAATCCACGAATGCGCGAAGTTTCAGTGGAGTCCGCCCTTGCGCGACATAGACCGCGCTTACCGGCCATGCCGGCGGTTCAAAGTCTTCAAGCAGGAGGACAAGTTTTCCAGCGGAGACAGCGCCTTGCGCCTGGTAGGAGAGCAATCGCGTAACGCCGAGCTCGGCTGCCGCCGCGTCGGCCGCCGCTTCGGCGGTCGTCACGCTAAGCCGCGATTGCACAGGAACGTCGACCTCGCGCTTTCCCTCGACAAAGGTCCATATCCTGGGCGAGTTGAATCCCTCGAAGGTGATGCAGTCATGGGTCGCGAGTTCTTCCGGGCGCGCGGGCGTACCACGTCTTGACAGATAGGCGGGGCTTGCATAGGCCGCCCGTCGGATCATCCCGACCTTCGTCGCCACAAGATTGCTGTCCGGCAGATTGCCAATGCGGATGGCAAGGTCGATGTGATCCTCGATCAGATTGACCTGCCGATCGCTAAGGCTCAATCGCAGATTGATCTGCGGATAGGCCTTGAGGAATTCGGTCACCACCGGCAGCACATGCAAACGGCCGAAAACGATGGGCGCGGTGACGGTCAGGTCGCCCTTGGGCGCTACAAACTCCCCGGCAGCTATCCGCTCCGCTTCTTCGACCTGCTGCAGAATCATTTTGCTCGCCTCAACATAGGCGCGCCCCGCGTCGGTGAGCTCGAACTGGCGGCTCGAGCGTATCAGGAGACGCGTGTCGAGGTGAGCCTCGAGTTCGGCGACTTTGCGACTTACCGTTGCAAGCGGCATGTTTAGCCGTCGAGAGGCCGAAGATAGACTGCCCGCGTCCACGGCAGCCAGAAGCACGGCCATTGCATCAAGACGGTCCATCAAGCCTTCCATATTTTGGTAGGATAACTCCCGATTTCCCTTTCTACTGCGATTTGATGAAAGAAGCTATATATGCGTCACGTTCAACACACGAGGTCGCTGTCATGTCGTCCGCCCCTGCCTATTCAAGCGATGTTGCCTTCACGCCGACGGTAAAATCGATCCAGGCGCGCAAGGGTTCGCGCGCCGGTTATGCCAGCATGGAAGAGCGTGGCTCGTGGCGGACGGGGTTCACTCCCGATCTCGTCGCCTTTATCGAGAGCCAGACCAGTGTTTTCCTTGCCACCGCCAATGCGGAAGGCCAGCCCTATATCCAGCATCGCGGCGGCCCGGCGGGGTTCATGCACGTTGTCGATGACCATACGATCGCCTTCGCCGACTTTGCCGGCAATCGGCAGTACATCACGCAAGGCAATCTGGAAGACAATTCAAAGGCCTACCTTTTTCTCATCGACTACCGTACGCGCCAGCGCGTGAAGCTTTGGGGCGAGGCCGAGGTGGTCGAAGACGCTGAACTCACCGCAAAGCTCATGCCGGAGAACTATCGGGCCCGCCCGGAACAGGTGATCATTTTCAGGGTTGCTGCCTGGGATGCGAACTGCCCGCAACATATACCCCTGCGATTCGAGGCTGCGGAGGTCGAAGCAATCGTCGCAGGGCGCGACGTAAGGATCAAGGAGCTCGAGGCCGAGGTAGCACGTCTGCGTAAAGCACAATCCTCGCAGTAACCCAATCGATTTTCGGCGGGATTTGCAGGCTGTTGCCCTGCTGCCACGCAGGTGAAATAGGCGGTCTGCAACCGGCAAAAGTAGCGAGTTGTTAACCTTGGTTTTCTATTCAAATAGGGAGCCCATCGGGTAACACCACACCATTCCGTTTGCAGGCATCATGCGCATCCCAAGAACAAATTTTCCAATTAAAACAGACGAATATGAGTTCGAGACCGAATTGGAGCGGGTGCCGAATCGCGTCCCTCCATATGAGGCACCGGTCGCTGCGCCCGCGCCGGCACAAGCGCCGCTACGCGCCGCCGAGCCGCCCCGCCGTGTGAGCGCCCAATATGAACCTGTCGACGTGCGCCGCAGCATCACGCCTGCGGCGCCGGCCCGTCCGGTATCCCCCGCCATACGCCCGCAGCGGGTAAACCCGATGAACGCTGACGACCCGTCGCTGCCGATCTCCAAACGCATGTTTTCGCTTTCCGAGAACGTCCGGTTTACCCGTACGCCCGACAGCGAACTCCTGAAGGGCAAGCTGCCGGAGATCAAGCCGGCGCCTCGGCCGGCCGCGTCCACAGCCAAGCCCACTCCAATCGCTGTGCCGCAAGCACCCGCTGTTCCGCAACCGCCACACGTCGCGGCAGCGCCGCGCCAGGCACCCGCACGTGTACAGAAGGTACCCGCGCCCGTTCGGGCCGCAGACGTGGAGCAAGCGTCGCTACCGCCGGTAAGCGCCTCGCCCCTCGCCTATGTGTCTGATTTTGCCTTCTTTGATTCGATGGATATTCCCCTCGATACAGCGCCGAAAATTGTCGCGCCGGCCCGGCCGAACCCGAAGCCGGCCTTCAGCCTTGATGAAATAACCGCCCGGTTTCGCATCGTCGAGTGCACGCCGGCAGGTGCCCTGGAGACCGAGCCGAAGCGTCGGCTTGTGGCACCGCCACTGGATTCCGAGCCGGTTGAAGAAAGGCTCATCGAAACGTCCGCGCCGATCGTAGCGGAAGTGATCGAGGCCGAGATCGTTATGGACACCATCGAACCCATAGTCGTGATCGAGGCCGAGCCGGCCCCGGTCGTCATTGCACCGACCCAAACGGCAAAGCGGCGCGACATAGTACGCTCCGCACAGCCGCTCGCGCCCCGCCCGTTCGCGCTTGCACCGGCTGCGGACCGTGCGATTGCAGCCACGCATTCGGGCGGATATGAGAAGCCGCCGGTGACGCTGCTCCAGGAGGCGGTGACGCAGGATGCGGTCACGATCTCGCAGGAGACGCTGGAGCAGAATGCCGGCCTCCTCGAGAGCGTTCTTGAGGATTTCGGCGTGCGCGGCGAAATCATCCACGTTCGGCCGGGGCCGGTCGTGACGCTCTATGAATTCGAACCCGCCCCCGGCGTAAAATCCTCCCGCGTCATCAACCTTGCCGACGACATTGCGCGTTCGATGTCGGCGCTCTCGGCGCGCGTAGCGGTCGTCCCGGGCCGCAACGTGATCGGCATCGAATTGCCCAATACGACGCGCGAGACGGTTTATCTGCGCGAAATGGTTGCCTCGGAGAATTTCGACAAGACCAAGTTCAAACTCGCGCTTTGCCTCGGCAAGACCATCGGCGGCGAGCCGGTGATTGCCGAACTCGCCAAGATGCCGCATCTCCTGGTTGCCGGCACGACAGGCTCGGGCAAATCCGTCGCCATTAACACCATGATTCTGTCCCTCCTCTACCGGCTGACGCCGGACGAGTGCCGGCTGATCATGGTCGATCCGAAGATGCTGGAATTGTCGATTTATGACGGCATTCCCCACCTTCTCACTCCCGTCGTCACCGACCCGAAAAAAGCGGTCATGGCGCTGAAGTGGGCGGTGCGCGAAATGGAAGATCGCTACCGCAAAATGTCGAAGCTCGGTGTGCGCAACATCGACGGTTTCAATGCGCGCGTAACCGGCGCGGCCGAAAAGGGCGAGACGGTCACATGCACGGTGCAGACCGGCTTCGACAAGGGCACGGGCGAGCCGATTTACGAGCAGGAAGCCATCGATCTGAAGCCGATGCCGTTCATCGTCATCATAGTCGATGAAATGGCCGATCTGATGATGGTCGCAGGCAAGGAGATCGAAGGCGCCATCCAGCGCCTGGCGCAGATGGCGCGCGCCGCCGGCATCCATCTGATCATGGCGACGCAGCGCCCGTCCGTGGACGTCATCACCGGCACCATCAAGGCGAATTTCCCGACCCGCATCTCCTTCCAGGTCACCTCCAAGATCGACAGCCGCACCATCCTTGGCGAACAGGGCGCAGAGCAACTACTCGGCCAGGGCGATATGCTGCACATGATCGGCGGCGGGCGTATCTCCCGCGTCCATGGTCCCTTCGTTTCCGACGAGGAGGTCGAGAAGATCGTGGCGCACCTGAAGGCGCAGGGCCAGCCCGATTATCTCGACACGGTGACGGCGGACGAGGGCGAAGAGGAGGAGCCCGAAGCCGAGGACAGCGCCGTGTTCGACAAGAGCGCCATGGCGGCCGAGGATGGCAACGAACTCTACGACCAGGCGGTCAAGGTGATGCTGCGCGACAAGAAGTGTTCTACCTCCTATATCCAGCGCCGCCTCGGCATCGGCTACAACCGCGCGGCATCATTGGTCGAGCGGATGGAAAAGGAAGGTCTGGTCGGGCCCGCCAACCATGTCGGCAAGCGTGAAATCCTGCATGGCCGCAGGGAAAGCGCCGCGATGGACGATGTGGACTAGCGACCCATTTAAACGCAAAAAGGCCCGCGCCGGTGAAGCGCGGGCCTTTGTTTGTGAAGGATTTTAAGCGGCGTCCTGAATCGCTGAAAGCTTCCAGTCCGCATTGGGCTTGCGCATGAAGGTCCAGACTTCCGTCGTCTGGCTCGGCTCCTTCTCGTCGCCATTGACGATACGGCCAGTCTCGCGGTCGACCATGGAATCGATGCTCGAATAGCGCATGGCGGTCGTCGCATATTCCGTATCGCCTTCGGCCCAGGCTTCGGCGATATCCGCCTGCAGCAGCTTTACGCTGGAAACGCTGTTGCGCAGGCCATCGGTTGCGTTCTGCCCGAGTTCCTCGGCGAGATAGGACATGGCTTCCGGCGTCGTCAGCTTGCGCAACGTGGCATAATCTTCCTTGCCATAGGCAGTCTGCACTTCCGTCAAAAGCTGCTCGAAACGGTCGAGATCATCCTGTTTCAGGCCGATCTCGTCGCCGCCCGGGGAAGCTGCCGCCGCTTGATAGCCGCCACCATTACTGTAGTTGGCATTCCCCGCCGCACCTGAACCCGAACCGATCGTCGGAATTCTGAAGGACGCGTTTGAGGGCGCATTGCCTTCGGCGCTGCGGCCGAATGCAGGCCCGCCTGCCGGCGCCATGGTCGTCTGGCGCGAGCGGAAGAAGCGCATCGCAAGCATCACCACGCCAATAAGGAGCCCGATCTGCAGCAACATGCCGAGGAACCCGGCTGCACCGCCGAAGCCGTGGCCAAGCAAGGTGCCGATCAGGCCGCCGACCAGCAGACCGCCGATGAGTGAGCGGCCCATGCCGCCGAAAAGACCCGGACGCTGCTGCTGGCCCAATTGCGGCTGTGCGGCAGAGGGCTGGGCCGCATCGGGCCGCGGGCTCATGCTGCGCTCGATTGGCGCTGCCGGAGCCGGCGCCGTGCGCGTCGGCGCGGGCGCCTGAAACGTGCGGGCGCCGCGGCTGCCAAACCCGCCGCCACCACGCCGGGCGTCAGCGTCATGGACAACGCTGAATGACACCGCCATGCCCAGGGCAAGAATAGCGGCAATCCGGCTTAAGCGGTTTAGAACGGGCAGCATGCAACAGTCTCCTCAATCATGTTACGAAACATCTGTTGCGCCGCATATGGTGAAAGCCGGCGGGCTTTTGAAGGATCGGCGGCAAGTTTTTCGCTGGCGTCGTGTTGAAAGCGTGCTTCCTTGGGCTCTCGTCCCGAGCAAGCACTCTTGCGGCAACCAGCGAAGCGGCGCCTGTAAATAACACCATCCCGGGCATCGTCGTATTCTCGCCACATCAACCGCTAGGCTTGATGCCTGCTGTTGCGATGGCGCGGCACTTAAGGGGAATGGGTTCTCTTCTACGATCAGCCGACGTTGTGGATCAGGTCTGCAGCGAGACACGAATCTCCAGATGAGGGACCGAACTATTGGTTCATCAATGCGTCGTAATACTCGTGCTCTTGACGTTTTTCGCCTTGCTGGGAGCGCTTGCGCTATTTTCAGACAATAACGGTCCCCTGCGGCAGTCGCCACAGACGACCGTTGAGTCGCCCCTTTAGGCAGGTCTCAAATACCCGCATACCATTCATAGCCTCGGTCCTCCCAAAAGCCGCCCTTCCCGCCCCAAATACCCCTGAAACTGTCGGTGAGCTCGATGCGCATCACATATTTGGCGTGCTTGTAGCCGAGTTGGCGTTCAACGCGCAGCCGTAGCGGCGCGCCGTGCGCCACTTCGAGTTCCTTGCCGTTCATGGCATAGGCGAGGATCGTCTGCGGGTGCCAGGCGTCGACGAGATCGATGCTCTCGTAATATTTGCCGCTGCCATCGAGGGTCTGCTCCAGTTCGTCTGCGCAATAGAACACCGCATACCGCGCGCCGGGAGCAAGCCCCGCCTTTTCGAGTATCAGGCCAAGCGGGACACCTGTCCATTTGCCGATTGCGCTCCAGCCTTCGACGCAATCGTGCCGGGTAATCTGCGTCCGTGACGGCATGGCTTTGAGGTCAGCCAGCGAGAGCTCCAATGGCCGCTGCACCATTCCGTTCACGACGAGTTTCCAGTCGGCGAAGTTGGTTTCCCTGAGCTGGGCATACTCCTCGCTGCCCGGTTCCGACGTGCCATTCGGCTTGAACACCGGTGAAAGATCGGCTTCGCTGAATTCGCGCGCCAGGGGCTGGTGCCCCATCAAGAGTCGCTGGGCTCCCATTGTCAGCGATTCTGCCCGTTGCAGTATATCGTTGACGGTTGTGCTCTGGACGAGCGCGTCGCAGCCGGTCAAAAGCCCGGTCGCCGCAACGCTGGAGCCGATGAGGAAGCGGCGGCGGGTCAGGTCGATGCTCATGTCGACTTTTCCTTTTCAGGCTCGACGCGCAGCGCATAATAGCCGGTGATCATCGAGCGCAAATTGTTCCAGACGCCTGAAACCAGCACCATCACGATATGGACGATGACAAAGGCGACGAGGAGCGAGGCGGTAATGAAATGGATGGTCCGCGCCGATTGGCGGCCGCCGAAGAGATCGAGCAGCCATGGAAAGATCGCGTTGAACCCCGGTGACATCGTCAGCCCCGTGAGGACCATGAGCGGCAGCAGGACGAAGATCACGCCGACATAGGCAAGTTTTTGCAGGGCGTTGTAATGGCGGGCCGCTTCGCCTTTTGGAAAGCGCAGCCGCGCATGTTCGGCAACCTCGTGGGCAAGATGGCCCGGCGTCAGTTCGGTTCGGGTCGGCGCAAGATCGCGGCGAAAATGCCCGGCGAGAAGGCCATAGATGAGATAAACGAAACCATTGATGACGAAGAACCAGGCGAAGAAGAAATGCCAGCGCCGGCCGGTGGCAAGGTCCTGATAGCTCGGAATCGTGATCCAGGACGGGAAGGCGCGCGGTGCAAGTTCGCCATCGACGATCGATGCACCGAAGACCCCAGTCGTCGGAAGAGAGATGGAGCCGATACGAGTAACGCCCTTGATCGTATCGCCATCTTCGACCGCGCCGATTGAAATGAACGATGGATCGGGTCTCGCATCGGCGCCGTATTGCCCCCAGTAAAGCGCCGGATGGGCATTGAAGATTTGCAGGCCGCTCATCAAAAGAAAACTCAGGCAGAGGACGTTGAGCCAATGCGTGATACGCACGAGCACCGAATGCCGATAGAAGAGCACCTTGCGCGACTTCGCCGTTTCGGATTGTGCAATGCTTGTCATGGACGGCCTCCAAAGCCGAAGCGGCTGCAATTATGCGTGGCGAACTCACCCGCCACGCACGATCTCCATGTTACTTTTTCTTGGGCGCCATCGTGCCCATGGCATCTGAGGTGCCGCTCTTCTTCATCATTGTATCGGATTTCATTGTATCCTTTTTCATCGCCATCTGGTCGCATTCCTTCATCATGGAATCCTTCTTCATGGCGTCCTTCTCCATGCCCGCATGCTTCATGCAATCGGATTTGGTCATCGGCTTCATTGCCTCCGCGGCCGATGCCGCGTTTGCCCCGGCAATGCCGGCGCCAGCAATGAGAGCCGAAACGGCGATGCGGCGAATGAGAGTGTTCATGGGTGTTCTCCTTTGGTTTGAAGTAGATACGGTGCGACGCGTCCTTTAGTTTCGGGACACATTCCGCGTCCTTGCCTCCCGGTCGTTGCCGGAAATTCTCTGCTCTCGCTGTCACGCCGGCTGTGCGCCGGTCACATGAAGCAGTTCGCGGTGAGGCACGGATCGGTTACAGCATCACGCATTGGTGATCATTCTTTAGTGGAATACGGCGCAAGCCATTGACGCGCCGGCGGCTTGGCTCTCATCTGTAACCTTTTCGCCATGCCTGCGAATAAAGGATGAATGAGAGTGCTTTCGCTCGAGACGCGATTGAAGGAACTCATGCTCGCCAGCCTTGCCGGCGATGCGCGCAGCTATGGAGCCCTTCTCAACGAGGTGGCGAGGCATCTGCGCTTTTATTTTTTGCGGCGGCTGTCCGATGCGCACAAGGGCGATGCCGACGACCTGGTGCAGGAGACGCTGATGGCGCTGCACACGCGGCGGGCAACATATGAGATCGACAGGCCCTTTACGGCCTGGCTGTATGCTATTGCGCGTTATAAGCTGATCGACCATTTCCGGCGCAACCGCATCCGGGCCACTGTGCCCCTCGACGATGTGGAAGACCTGTTTGCGACGGATTTATCCGACGCTGCAAGCGACCGCATGGATGTCGAGCGGCTGCTTGAAGCGGCGCCGGAAAGAACGCGCGATCTGATCCGCCGCACCAGGATCGAAGGACAGTCCATCGCCGAGGTGGCGGAAAGCACTGGCCTTACCGAAACGACGGTCAAGGTCAGCATACACAGAGGAATAAAGGCCATAGCGACGAAGCTCAAAGGGCGGGCTGCCAATGACGACAAATGACCTGATTGCGCGTCTTATGGGCGAGTTGAAGCCTGTGTCACCCATGGCCGTCTTCGGCCGCGTCGCTGCGGGGCTCGGCCTTGGCTCCATCGCCTCGGCGCTTCTCATGTATTTCTGGCTCGGCCTGAGGCCTGACATGGCAACAGCCATGGGCACGACGCCGTTCTGGGTCAAGTTCGCCTATACGCTTGCGCTTGCCGCCGCTGGCGGCTGGGCGGTAAAGCGCATCGCCCATCCGCTCGGCAGCATCCGCGTCAGCCTTGCCTTGATGGCGGTAGCAATCATCGTGATCAGTTTCCTCGCCTTTGCCGAGCTCGCGGCAACGCCCCCCGAACAATATATGGCAATGATGAAGGGCCGTTCGGTCAGCGTGTGCACGTTCAACATCGTCATGCTCTCGCTGCCCCTGCTCATTGCAGCATTCTGGGTGCTGCGCGGCCTTGCTCCAACGCGGCTGACAGTTGCGGGCGCCGCTGCCGGCCTGGCGGCCGGGGCGATCGCCTCATTCGTCTATTCGTTTCATTGCACTGAAAGCGGCATGCCATTCATCGCCATGTGGTACACGCTGGGCGTGCTCGTAACCGGCCTCATCGGGGCGATAGTGGGGCGGTATGTTCTGCGGTGGTGAGTCCCTGGGCGTAGTGTGACGCGCTACGCCTTCATCAGCCACTCGTGTTCGGCAGCATTGTGGAACTTCCAGGTGCGCTTCGGTCCCGCCATGACATTGAGATAGTAAAGGTCGTAGCCATGACAGGCGGCGCAGGGATGGTAACCCTTTGGCACCATCACCACGTCGCCATCCTCGATCGCCATAGCCTCGTCGAGCGAGCGATCATCCGTGTAGACCCGCTGGAAACCGAAACCCTGCGGCGGATGGAAGCGATGGTAGTAGGTTTCTTCCAGATAGGATTCGGCCGGCAGATTGTCCTGATCGTGCTTGTGCGGCGGATAGCTTGATGTATGCCCGCCAGGCGTTATGACCTCTACTACCAACAGCGAATCCGCTGGCTCGTTCTCCGGCAGGATGTTGGTGACATAGCGCGTATTGGTGCCCTTGCCCCGCGTTTCCTGGCCGAGATCGTCGGGGGAAATAACCCGCACCGGCAGTCCGCCGCCAAGGCCCGGCGCCGAACATACCGCAAGCTCGACGGCTGTCTCGGCGACGACGGACCATTCTGCGCCTTGCGGAAGGTAGACGGACCAGGGCTTGCCGTCAAACGGCGACAGGCGGGTTCCAAGGATGCCGAGATCTTCGCCATCGACGACCACCCTGCCCTTGCCGGTCACGAAGACGAGGCACACTTCCTTGTCGCCCGTGGTGCCGCTCGCAGATTGGCCCTCGTCCAGTTTGTGCAGGTCGAAGCCGACATAGGTCCAGCCCGCGCTTTCCGGCGTCACATGCGCAACACGTCCCTTGCCGGGCGCTGCCTTGATGAGCAATTTCGACATGCCCTACTCCTTCTTGTTCTCAGGGTCCGGCTGCTGCTCCGACGCATCGTAGATAATGAAGAACTGCCAGACGCCGTAGCCGGCAAATCCGAGCGCGATGACACCCCAGAACGGCGTGCCGGTGGCGAACTCGAAGATCGCCCACGCAACACAGAAGGCAACCACGGCAATACGGCGCCACAGCGGACGGAAAAACGGATGGTTCGAGTCCTTGATCAAGCGAGACCTGCTTCCTTGATGAAGCGGCGGAGATTGGCGCATCCAAGCTTCGAATAGACAGCCGGATCGGCCTTCTCCGGATCCTGCTCAGCCTCGACCACAACCCAGCCGCTGTACCCTTTCAGTTCTTTCAGAACCCGAACATAGTCGATCATGCCGTCGCCAGGAACCGTGTAAACGCCGGCAAGGACGGAATCGAGAAACGACCAGTCCTCGCGGTTCGAGCGCCACATGACATCCTCGCGAATATCCTTGCAATGGACATGGCTGATGCGCGCCTTGTAGTGGCGTGCAAGCCGCGCCGGATCGGCGCCGCCCCACGTCGCATGCCCCGTGTCGAGAAGAAGGTGCACCGGTGCGCCGGTGGCTTCCATGAACCGGTCGATCTCGCACTCGGCCTGAACCACTGTGCCCATATGGTGATGGTAGACGAGTTGCAGGCCGTAAGTCTGCTGGATCGCCTCGGCAAAGCGCGTGTAGCGCTCGCCAAACACCGTCCAGGAAGCCTTCTGCAGGACGGGTCGGGCCGAGAGCGGCATATCCTTGTTGGAGTGGATGGCGTTGGACGTCTCCGCGGCGATCAGCACCGAGCAGCCCATATCCTTGAGCAAGGTCGCATGTGCCTTTGCGGCTTCAAGTTCCGCATCGACATCGCGCAGCAGGAGTTCTGTGGAATACCAGCCGCTGACGAGGCTGTGGCCGTAAGATTCGAGAATGGGCCGCAATTTGTCGGCGGTGCGCGGAAACTTGTTGCCGAGTTCCATGCCGGTGAAGCCGGCCGCCTGCGCCTGCTCGAGGCAGGTCTCCAGCGGTATGTCCCCGCCGATCTCAAGCATATCGTCATTGGACCAGCCGATTGGGTTCGCCCCGATGCGGATCATTCTTTCATTCCTTTGGTTCTGGGTTGATTTGAAATTGTAAATCGGCGCCGTCGCTTCGCTTCGACCCTGCCCACAAGTGGAGGGTAAGGGCAGCGACTTGCCTGATCAATCACCAACCCGTTGCAGTTTCTGTTTTGCTTCGTAGTTCCGCCGCGCATCGTTCACCTGGCTGCGCGCACTGACCTCCGGTACGGCGACATCCCACCAGAAACCGCCGTCCTCGGTCGAGATCAACGGATCGGTATCGATGACAACCACCGTCGTTCGGTCGTTCTGCTTGGCGCGTGCCAGGGCACTTTCGAGCTCCGCGATGGAGGCTACCTTTTCGGAAATGGCGCCAAGACTGCGCGCATGGGCAGCAAAGTCGATGTCGGGCAGAACCTCGTGCTTCGTATCCTTGAGAAGATTGTTGAAGTTCGCTCCACCGGTGCCCATCTGCAGCCGGTTGATACAGCCATAGCCGCGATTGTCGAGCAGCACGATGTTGATCTTGTGGCCGAGCATGACCGAGGTCGCGATCTCCGAATTCAGCATCAGATACGAGCCGTCACCGATCATCACCACGACATCGTCGTTGGGCTTCGCCATCTTCGCGCCGAGACCGCCAGCGATCTCGTAGCCCATGCAGGAAAAGCCGTATTCTGCGTGGTAGGAACCGGGAGCGCCCGCCTGCCAGAGTTTGTGCATTTCCCCCGGTAATCCGCCCGCAGCGTGCAAAACGGTCGCCTGCGCGCCCATGGCGCGTTGCACGGCGCCAATCACCTGCGCGTCGGAAGGCAGAGACGCATTGGTCGGTCCCGTCACCTTGGCCGCCGCCCGCTGCCATTCTTCCTTGCCGCCTTTCGCATTTCCGGTCCAGTCTGCCGGGGCGCGGTAATCCTTGAGGGCGGCCGCAAGCTCGGCGAGCCCTTCCCTGGCGTCGGCGACAAGCGGCAGCGCCCGATGTTTTGTCGCGTCGAAGGGCTGGACGTTCAGTCCGATGAAGGTCTTCTCCGCGTTCTGGAACAATGCCCAGGACCCTGTGGTGAAGTCCTGAAGCCGCGTTCCGACGGCGAGAATGACATCCGCCTCCTGCGCGAGCCGGTTAGCCGCCGAGGTGCCCGTCACGCCGACCGCGGCCATGTTGAGAGGATGCACGTCCGGCAACGAGGACTTGCCGCCTTGTGTTTCACAAACGGGTATACCGGCCGCTTCGACGAATGACGCAAGTTCGTTCGATGCCTGCGAATAGATAACCCCGCCGCCCGCGATGACGAGCGGTTTCTTGGCCGATTTCAGCGCGGCAACCGCCGCAGCAAGCTCGTCGCGATCCGGCCGCTGCCGGCGTCGAGTCCAGACGCGTTCCTCGAAAAAGCTTTCCGGATAATCGTATGCCTCAGCCTGCACATCCTGGCACAGTGCAAGCGTCACCGGTCCGCACTCGGCCGGATCGGTCAGGACGGCCATGGTGCGGGCGAGCGCCGGGATGATCTGTTCGGGACGAGTGATGCGGTCGAAATAGCGTGAGACCGGACGGAAGCAATCATTGGCCGAAACAGTTCCGTCGCCAAAGGACTCGACCTGCTGCAGAACCGGATCAGGCACCCGGTTTGCGAATACGTCGCCGGGCAGTAGCAGGAGCGGCAGGCGATTGACATGCGCCAGTGCCGCCGCAGTCACCATGTTGGTGGCCCCGGGTCCAACCGAACTCGTCACCGCCATCATCCGCTGGCGGAAGCTCGCCTTGGCAAAAGCGATCGCCGCATGCGCCATCGCCTGTTCGTTGTGGGCGCGATAGGTCGGAAGCTCCTCCCTCACCTGATAGAGCGCCTCGCCGAGGCCCGCGACGTTGCCATGGCCGAAAATCGCCCAGACCCCGGC
The DNA here is from genome assembly GCF_900113985.1 of Phyllobacterium sp. CL33Tsu. Taxonomy (NCBI): domain Bacteria; kingdom Pseudomonadati; phylum Pseudomonadota; class Alphaproteobacteria; order Hyphomicrobiales; family Phyllobacteriaceae; genus Phyllobacterium; species Phyllobacterium sp. CL33Tsu. Next base: position 306,755 of record NZ_FORJ01000005.1, read on the forward strand.
AAAGACCGGCACCTTTTTGCCATCGACCATCGTCATCTGGCGGCTAAGGAAACGCGTCAGGGCCTGCGCCATGGTCAGGCGTATCGTCTTGGTCATCTCAGTCTCCTCCCGGGAAGTTCGCTATCCCGACGCTGGCAATAATAGTCCTATGCCGCCTGCCGGTCGCGGCTGGCAAGCCAGGCCTTGGTCAATTTTTCGAAACGGCCGGCCATGTCGTCGATCGCAGCCTCGTCCGAGATCCGTCCGGCGAGCCAATTCTCCGCCGCGTCCATGAACAATGTCCGCCCGACGGCAAAGCCCTTGACGATCGGGGCACCAGCGGTGGCAACGAAAGCCGCCTCAAGTTCGTCATGTGGCGCTTCAAGTCCGAGGAGTACGACACCACGGCACCACGGATCGTTCTTTTCGATCACGGCTTCGATTTTCTTCCAGGCGCCAGCCGATGCCTGCGGTTCGAGCTTCCACCAGTCCGGCTTTATGCCGAGCGCATAGAGTTCCTCAAGCGCCTGCGGAATAGTGTTGTCATCGACCTCGCCATGCTTGCCGGCGATGATTTCGATCAAGAGCTCGCGGCCGACCTTGCGAGCGGCCTCGAAGAGTGACCGCAGCTTCGCCTGCTGCTCTTCCTTCAGCGCCGCCGGATCATCCGGCCGGTAGAAACACAGGCACTTGATGCAATGATCGACCGGCCATTCCGCCAGTTGCGAACCGATGTCCTGTGAAAACTCGAAGCGCAGCGGGCGCGAACCCGGCAGTTCGACCGGACGCCCGAGCCAATCGAAATTGTGGCGGGCGAATTCGAACATCGCCTCCCGGCCGAACTTCTCGTCTATAAGCATACCGTAGCCGCTGCGCCCATCTGCAACCTTGGCGGCGGCCTTCACCGCCAGCTCCTTGAAGGCCTCAATTTTATCAGCCCCCGCGCCGAGCTTCTCTGCCAGCGCCTCGAGCTGGACGCGGTGATCGATCGCAAAAGCCATCATTGCCGGAATATCGCGGCGGCGCGTCGTCGCCCAATGGACGTGGTTTATCGCCTCGTCCTTGCGCAGCGCATGGTAGCGGCTGCCGTGTTCGAGGAAATATTGCAGTTCCTCATAAGTCGGAATTTCCGGGGCGCATAGCAGCCTCGACACGGCAAAGGCGCCGCAGGCATTCGCCCAGGTCGCGGCGGTGGCAAGGCTTTCGCCGCCGAGCCAGCCGCGCAGGAAACCGGACATAAAGGCATCGCCGGCGCCGAGCACGTTAAAGACCTCGATCGGAAAGCCTTTGCCGACGATTCCGTCCTCGAGGTCATCGGATATGGCGCCTTCATAGACGATACAACCCATGGGACCGCGCTTGAGCACGATGGTCCCGCTGGAAAGGGCGCGGATCGCCTTGAGGGCGCTCAAAAGATCGGCTTCGCCCGAGGCGATCAGCACTTCTTCCTCGGTGCCGACAATGAGGTCGCAATCGGCGAGAACCGTTTTCAGATGGTTGGAGACCTTGTCTGAGGCGATGTAACGGCTGTCGCCAGCCCCATGACCGGCAAGGCCCCAGAGATTTGGACGGTAGTCGATATCAAAGACGACCTTGCCGCCGGCTTCCTTGATCAGGCGAATTGCCTTGCGCTGCGCTGCATCGGTATTGGGCTTGGAAAAGTGCGTGCCGGTCACGACCACGGCGCGCGCCGACCAGATGAATTCCGGATCGACATCGCTTTCATCGATGGCCATGTCGGCACAATTCTCGCGATAGAAGATGAGCGGAAAGCTCTTGTCGTTTTCCACCGAGAGGATGACGAGCGCCGAAAGCCGTTCCGGATCGGTGATGACGCCTTGCGTCGCAACGCCTTCGCGCTGCAGTTGCTCACGGATAAAACGCCCCATCTGTTCGTCGCCGACTCGTGTCAAAAGCGCCGAGCGCAGTCCGAGCCGCGCCGTACCGACAGCGATATTGGTGGGACAGCCGCCGACGGACTTGGCAAACGAGGCAATGTCCTCAAGCCGCGAGCCGATCTGCTGGCCGTAAAGGTCAACCGAGGAACGACCGATCGTTATGACATCAAGCAGCTTGCTCGTATCAGCTCCGTCCATGATGGTCCTCCCGATATGCTGATTGTCCCGCTCGCTGAGCCTAGGAATTTTGCCATATGAAATAATAATTCTATCAAATCGTCAATATGGAATGTCTGTTCTTTTTGTGTTTCGCTTTCAACGAGGCGCTTCTATGTGTATAGTGTGGGGACTATATACACATCGGAGCCACCATGCGCACAAATATCGAACTCGATGACGAGCTTGTCGCGAAGGCGATGAAACTGACAGGGCTCTCCACAAAAAAAGCTACAGTCGAGGAAGCCCTTAGGCGGCTCGTGCGGCAGTACGATCTCAAAAGATCGCTCGATGAAATCGTTGGCATCGAATGGGAAGGCGACCTCGACACCATGCGTGACGGCCGCAATCGAGATGATTTCGAATGATCGTGGTGGACAGTTCGGTGTTTACTGCGCACATGCGCAACGAACTCGTTCCCCCGGTACAAAAGCTCCGTTCGATTTCCGATCTCTCCACAATAATCGTCGGGGATATCGTCCTGCTCGAACTGTTGCAGGGCACGCGCACGGAGGCTGCGGCGTCGGCTCTGGAGGCACGCTTACGCAGATTTGAGGTCCGTAACATGTTGTCGACGCGCATCGCCATAGAGGCGGCGCGGAACTATCGGCACTTGCGGCAACGCGGCATCACTATCCGCAAGACCATCGATATGATCATTGCGACTTATTGCATCAATGAGGGCCACTATCTCCTGCACCACGATCGGGATTTTACTCCGATGGCGGAGCATCTGGGACTAAAGGTTCTTTGAACCTAGGTATTTCGGCGCTTCTCCGCGACACTGACAGTCAGAGCCATTGCCAGTGCCATGGTGCCGGAGAGGGAGCGGAAGCCGGAGAAATCGCCCTCCGCCGCTTCGAACCATACGCTCGCAGACTGGGCAAGTGGTGAGAAGGCGCTGTCGGTAATGGCGACAACCGGAACATTTCGGGCCGATAAGGCCGCAGCATGTTCGATCGTGGCAGAAGCATATGGCGAGAAGCTGATGGCGATGGCGGCATCGCGGGGCCCGGCAAAAGAAATGATCTCAGGGTCGATACCGGCGGTCGATTCGATCAGCTGGTTGCGAATTTTCAGTTTGCCGAATGCATATGCCATGTAGGCGGTTATCGGATAGGAGCGTCGGCGCGCAAGGAGATAGATCGTCTCGGCACCCGATAAAATGTCGACCGCCCGTTCGAGAACATCCTCTTCCACATTATGGGAAATCGTTTCGATCGAATGCGTCGCTGCCGTAAGAAAGCCATTCAGTATCGTGCGGTTCTTCGAAAGGCCATGCGTATCACCCCGCAGGGCCGATAGCCGTTCTTCGTACGATGTTTGCCGCTCGCGCAGACGTTCCCGAAACACCGCCTGAAGGCTGGTAAAGCCGTCGAAGCCCAGATGCTGGGCAAAGCGGATGAGCGTCGACGGCTGCACGCCCGCTGTCTGGGCGATACTTGCGGCGGTGCCGAAGGCGATCTCATCGGGATTGCTCAATGCGTAAGCCGCGATCTGCGCGAGGCGTTTGGGCAGCACTTCGCGGCGATCGAGGATCATCGTGCGTAGCGCATCGAAATCCCGCGGCAGGGCCGCCTCGTTGTCCATGCTCGCCACCCCTATCCTTTCCCGCAACTGGTGCCCGCCGCGACAAAATATTTATATCGAGACGGATCAGTTATTCCATTTACTCCACTTATAGATTATTTCAATCAGGAACTGCAAGCGATGGGAGAGAGCGATGCTGGGTGTTGGGCTGATCGGAACCGGCTTCATGGGCAAATGCCATGCGCTGGCGTGGAACTCGGTTCGCGCCGTCTTCGGCGAAGTAGGGCCGGTGCGGCTTGTGCACCTCGGTGAAGCCAACGCCGAACTTGCAGTGCGCCGCGCTGGCGAATTCGGGTTTCAGAAGGGCTCCGGCGACTGGCGCTCCGTGATCGAGGACCCGGAAGTCAATGTCGTTTCGATCACGACGCCAAATCAGTTTCATCCTGAAATGGCAATCGCCGCGCTGGAAGCCGGCAAGCACGTCTGGTGCGAGAAGCCCATGGCTCCGCTTTTCGCCGACGCCGAAGCCATGCTTGCGGCAGCGAAGCGAAGCTGCAAAGTGGCCGCACTCGGGTATAACTACATCCAGGGACCAGCGATCCGCCACATTCGCAGGCTCCTGGCCGAAAGGATCATCGGCGAGATCAATCATCTGCGCATCGAGATGGACGAAGATTTCATGGCCGACCCCGATGCGCTGTTCAACTGGAAACACGCATCATCATCAGGCTACGGTGCGCTCGACGATTTTGCGGTGCATCCCCTGTCGCTGCTGTTTACGCTGTTCGGCCGCGTGTCGCGCGTGATGTGCGACATGTCCAGGCCCTATCCAACGCGTAAGACGGAGGATGGCAGCGATCGCGCCGTGGAGACCTTCGACAGCGCCAGCGTGCTCATGCACATGGAAAACGGCGTTGCGGGAACGTTGCAGGTCAACCGCTCGGCCTGGGGCCGCAAGGGGCGTATCTCACTGCAGATTTTCGGCTCAAAAGGCTCGATCCTGTTCGACCAGGAGCGCGCAAATGAGTTTCAGCTCTACGTGACCTCGGATCGGAAGACTGAACAGGGTTATCGTACGATCCTCACGGCGCCGCATCACGAGCCCTATGACCGCTTTATCCCCGCGCCCGGCCATGGGCTTGGTTTCAACGATCTGAAGATCATCGAGTGCCACGAACTTATCAAGCGCATCAATGGCGCGCCCGCGCATTTGATCGAATTTGCCGATGGGCTCGAGATCGAGCGGACGGTCCATGCGATGGCCCGTTCCTACCAGGAACAGCGTTGGGTGGACGTCCGATAGCCCGCCGGCGCAACTTCGTTCAACCTCTATAACGTGTTGCGTTATAGTACGAGTTCGATTACCGTTTCGGGATGATCCAGAGCTTTGCAGACCGCGAAACGCAGTTGATTTGGTCTGGCATCAGAAGCCGCGAGTTGCCGTCTGATATTCAGGCTGTCGCCTTGCGAAAGCTGCGCTTGCTTAACCAGGCGCGCGTGATCGATGACCTTCGGATCCCTCCCGGGAATCGACTTGAGGCACTCAAAGGTAATCTCGCCGGGCAGCATTCGATCCACATAAATGATCAATGGCGCGTCTGTTTCAAGTGGGCGGAAGGAGGGCCACGCGATGTCAAAATTATCGACTATCACGACTGAAGACAACTTGTTGCCGAACCCGCATCCCGGTGAGATTCTGCTGCACGAGTTTTTAATGCCGATGGGCCTTAGCCAAAATGCGCTGGCGCGAGCGGTTCATGTCCCGCCGCGACGCATTAATGAAATCGTCCTGGGCAAGCGCGTAGTAACTGCTGATACCGATCTTCGGCTTGCCAGATATTTCGGCATATCCGAAGGTTTCTTTCTCGGGCTGCAGGCCGATTATGATTTGCTGAAACGGCGGCGTGAAATCGGAAACGACCTCGTTACGATCGAGCCTAGAACAGCTTGACAGAACTTGGGATTCCACCCTCCCCGCGCCGGGGAGGGTTTCGCCAAGCATGGCTTATAGAGTGATGGTTCGACCTTCCTTTACCGAGCGCAGAGCTGCATCTGCAAGCGCCAATGCCTTGAGCCCATCGTCGCCGCCTGGCGCGGCCTTGGATCCCTTGACGATGGCGTCAATGAATGCAGCGATCTCATTGGCGTAAGCTTCGGTGTAGCGCGTCATGAAGAAGTCATGCAGCGGCGGGCGGGTATAGCCGCTGCCGTTCGCCACTTCGATCGAGACCGGCCGCTGGTTCTCGGCCGAAACCATGCCCTTCGAGCCATGCACTTCGATGCGCTGGTCATAGCCATAGGTGGCGCGGCGCGAATTCGAGATCACGCACTGCTTGCCCGAAGCCGTCGATAGAATGACGCTGACGCTGTCATAGTCGCCAAGTTCGCCGATCTTCTTGTCGACCAGCACCGCGGCATGCGCGGTGACGGCGACCGGCTCCTCGCCGAGGAGGAAACGGGCCATATCGAAATCGTGGATCGTCATGTCGCGGAAAATGCCGCCCGAGCGCGTGATATATTCCGCCGGCGGCGCACCCGGATCACGCGAGGTGATCGTGACCATCTCGACATCGCCTATCGCGCCATCGTCAATCGCCTTGCGCACTGCCGCAAAGTGCGGATCAAAGCGCCGGTTGAAGCCCACCATCAGCGTTGCGCCGGTTTCCTGAACAACGTTCAGACACTGTCTGACGCGCTCGACGTCGAGGTCGATCGGCTTTTCGCAGAAGATCGCCTTGCCGGCGCGCGCAAAGCGCTCAATCAGTTCGGCATGCGTGTCCGTCGGCGTGCAGATGATCACCGCGTCGATGTCCGCAGCCTTTTCAATATCGTCGATGCTGCGGATTTCGCAGCCATGTGCCGTGGCAAGGTCCTTGGCAGCCTGTTCGAAAGCATCCGCAACGGCGACGAGCTTCGCCTGCGGGTTTGATGTGACGGCCTTCGCGTGAACCTTGCCGATGCGGCCCGCCCCGAGCAGGCCAAAGCGTACAGTCATTTTCAATACCTCTTTAAAGAAGCCCGGAACAAACCCGGGCGTTGTTATCCGCCCCCTGCCGTGATCCCCCGGGCTAGACCCGAGGACTCAAAGGAAGCAGAGCGCGTATTTGCTTGGATCCTGGGGGGCAAGTCCGGTCCTCGGGTCAAGCCCGAGGATCGCAGTGCGAGTCTTTACCCCTATACCTTGCGCTTCTTCTGGCGGTACACGTCAACGATAACCGCTGCAACGATAATCACGCCCTTGATAATTTCCTGGTAGTAGGCATCGACCCTGAGGAAGGTGAAGCCGGAAATCATCACGCCGAGGATGATGGCGCCAATAACCGTACCGGTGATGCGGCCGATACCGCCCGTCAGCGATGTGCCCCCGATAACCGCAGCGGCAATCGCGTCAAGTTCGTAGGTAACGCCCATGCCGGCCTGTGCAGTCTGGGCACGTGCGGCGGTGACGATGCCGGCAAGCCCTGCCAGAAGACCGGCAATGGCATAGACCTTGATGAGATGGCTCTCAATATTGATACCGGAAACGCGCGCAGCCTGGGCATTCGCGCCGATCGCATAGGTGAACTTGCCGTAGCGCGTATAGCGCAGCGCAATGTGAAAGACGAGCGCAACGACCAGGAAAACGACGACCGGCCAGATGCTGGTGCCGATGAAATTGAACTGATCGGTCAACCCTGAAACCGGCGAGCCTTTTGTATACCACTTGGCCACGCCGCGCGCCGATACCATCATGCCGAGCGTCGCGATGAAGGGCGGTATCTTGGTATAGGAGATCAGCCAGCCATTGACGATGCCGGCGAGGAGACCGATACCAAGGCCAACGCCGATCGGGATAAAAAACGGCAGGTCTGTCAACGCAGGATAGACCGGCCGTGCCCATGTGGAGGATTGGGCAAAACTTGCGGCGATCATCGCCGTCATGCCGACCACGGAGCCGGATGAAAGATCGATGCCGCCGGTAATGATGACCTGGGTAACGCCGACGGCGATAATGCCGATCACCGAAACCTGCAGAATGATGATGCGCAGCCGCTGGACATTCATCAGAAAGCTCTGACCGGCAAAAATCCAGCCCAGAATCTCGAAAATCAGCGCAATACCGATAAGGACGAGGAGGATATTGACCTCAGGCGGCAGGCGCCTGCGGCTTCGCGGCGTTAAAGGGGGTGTCGTTGCCTTGGCGGTTACAGGTTCGCTTGTCATTGTTCGTTCCTCCCCGGCGCGCTCACTTGGAAGCGAGCTCCATCACCTTGACCTGGGTTGCTTCGTCTCGATCGAGAAATCCGGTTACGCGGCCTTCATGCATCACCATGATGCGGTCGCTCATGCCGAGCACTTCCGGCATTTCCGACGAAATCATGATGACGGCGACGCCCTGTTTGGCGAGTTGGGAAACAAGGCGATGGATCTCCGCCTTGGCGCCAACGTCGATGCCGCGGGTCGGCTCGTCGAGAATGAGAATTTTCGGGTTCGTCAGGAGCCAGCGGCCGATCAACACCTTTTGCTGATTGCCGCCTGAAAGGTTTTCGACCTTCTCTTCAAGGCTCGGCGTCTTTACCCGCAGCGTATCGCTCATTGTCTTGCACGCCTTGGAAATCTGCCTTTCCGCAACGAAGCCATATTTGACGAAGCGGTCCTGAAGGACGGCGATCTGCATGTTCTCAAGCACATCGAGAATGAGCAGGCAGCCGGTTTCCTTGCGGTCTTCGGTGATGAACGCCATGCCATGGGCGATCGCCTTGTGGGGCGTATCGATCTTTACGTCCTTGCCGTTGATGGCGATGGTGCCTGTCGTTGCCGGCGTCACCCCGAAGACCGTCTCCGCCACATTCGAGCGGCCCGAGCCGACCAGTCCGGCAATGCCGAGGATCTCGCCCGCGCGCACATCGAACGAGATATCGTGGAAGACGTTTTTCAGTGAAAGGTCCTTTACCGAAAGCACCACATCGCCGATCGGCACCGTTTCCTTCGGAAACATCTGCGTAATTTCGCGCCCGACCATCATCTTGATGATGTCGTCGCGGGTAACGTCCGTCGATGCGTGTGTGCCGATAAAGCGACCGTCGCGGAACACCGAAAACTCGTCGGCAATCTCGAAGAGCTCGTTCATCTTGTGGGTGATGTAGACGATGCCGATACCCTGCGACCGCAGATCGCGAATGATGGCAAAGAGATGCTCCACTTCGCGCTCTGTCAGCGCCGAAGTCGGCTCATCCATGATAAGGACGTCGGATTCGTAGGAGACCGCCTTGGCGATTTCGACCATCTGCCGGTTCGCGACGGATAGGTCGCGCACCTGGCTGTCGGGATCAAGGTTGATATTGAGCCGCTGGAACAGCTCTGCGGTCATGTCGTGCATCTTGCCATGATCGACGAAGCCGAACCCGTTCTTGGGCTCGCGCCGGATCCAGATGTTCTCCGCCACGGTCATGAACGGCATCAGGTTGAGTTCCTGATGGATCATGGCGATGCCGTTTTCGAGCGCATCGAGCGGCGATTTCAGGCGGATCGGCACCCCTTTGAGGAAGACTTCGCCCTGATCTGGAATATATATTCCAGCGAGGATCTTCATCAGGGTGGACTTGCCGGCGCCGTTTTCGCCCATGAGCGCGTGCACCGTGCCCCGCTTCAACCGGAACTGGACATTGTCCAGCGCGAGGACGCCCGGAAACTCCTTGCGGACGTTTTCCGCATTCAGGAGATATTCGGCCTGCGGTATGGCGCCACTGGCGCGCACCGCCGCCATGGTCGAGGGACTGACTGCCATGATCATCTCCTCCCAGAGAGGCTCCATTATAGACCGGAACGCATGAAAACGATGCGTTCCGGATCGTCAAAAGGCGTTGAACGGCCTTAGTTCGACTTCTGGTACTTCGAGAGGTTCTCCGGTGTTACCAGTTCGAACGGAACGTAGACCTTGGCCTCGACCTTCTCGCCCTTGGCAAGTTTCAGCGCTGCATCGACAGCGCCCTGCCCCTGGCCCGCGGCGTTCTGGAACACGGTTACGTCGAGATCGCCCGCCGCCATGGCGGCAAGCGCGTCCTGCGTCGCATCGACACCGCCGATCACGACGGAATCCATGGTGCGGCCGGCAGCCTTCAGGGCCTGGATCGCGCCGATGGCCATTTCATCATTGTTGGAGATCACCGCATCGAACTTGAGACCGGCGGAAAGCCAGTTCGTCATGAGGTCGGCGCCCTGCGTACGGGACCAGTTAGCAGTCTGTTCTTCAACGATTTTAAGGCCTTTGCACTCATCCGTGGCGATCACATCGTGAATGTCCTTGGTGCGCTGGCGCGCGGCCTGGTTGGAGAGTTCGCCCATCATGACGACGACGTCGCCCTTGCCCTTCAGCAGACGGCAGACTTCCTTGGTCTCGAGGGTACCGGACTCAACCTCGTTCGACGCCACGAATGCCTGCTTCTCGGGCAGTTCATTGACGTTGACGGGTTCGCGGTTGACGTAAACCAGCGGAATGCCGGCGTCGGCGGCGATCTTCGACATGGCCGCAGTCGCGTCCGTATCGACCGGGTTCACGATGATCGCATCCACCTTGGAAGCGATGAAATTCTGGATCTGGCTCTGCTGCTTGGCGACGTCATTCTGCGCGTCTTCAACCTGAAGGGTCACTCCATCGAGCGTCTTGGCATAGTCCTGCATTCCATTGCGCAGAACGGTGAGGAAGTTGTCATCGAACAGAGCCATCGACACGCCGATATTGGCGGCGAAGGCCGAACTGCTCATCAGGGCCGAAACAGCCACGGTCATCAGTAACTTTTTCATTTCATCTCCTCCACAAATGGTGCCCGGCCACACCCGCTTTAATCCGGATTGTCCCCACACCTTGGTACACGCAGCCAACGTACCCCTGGATGCGAGATTGCGGCGAGGAGAGTGCGCGAAGTTTCGCGCAAACCTGATCCTGAGCCTCCTAGAACGGAATATACAAACCGTTGTGCTCAGTTTCTGAAATATTTATTCCATTTTATCGTTCAAGCGTCAAGCAAGATTCAATTTGAAGCGGCAATAATTGCCGGTCTAATTTTGCACGGCTGTGCAACTGGAAGTGGTTCCTGACGATGCTGATAGGCGAAACGATCGATGCATCGTGTACGACTTTGGTCCGATTGACACCTTTTGCACCAGCTCGAAATATGCAGCGTTTGTTTAATCGGTTTAGGTTGGCATTTTGGGAGGAATGCGACATTCGACGCCAGTCGATATTTGAAGGCAGCGCCCATTTGCGCATCAACACATTTTTCAAGAATTCATTTGGGAGGAGACGATGATGATTAGACGCACCTTGGTGGCGTCCCTGCTTGGTTGCACGATATTGACAGGTTGCGACGGCAAGGACGAAGCGCCAGCACCAACCAGTACGTTTGCAGCGGATGTTGAAACGCTCAAGCACGACAATGCCGCGCTCAAGGACGATAACGCTTCCCTGAAAGCAGCGGGCGAGGCGGCCAGCTCACAAATCGCCCTATTGCAGTCACAGGTTGCGGAGAGCAAAATCACCGACAGTGTTGCGACAACGGCTATGTCGGATGCCATCAACCGCCTGCAAAGCCAGTTCGACGCCCTGCAGCAGTCTGCGACTGACAACAAACAGTCGGACGACGCGTTCAAAGCCAGCCTGCAAGCCGGCCTGGACAAACTGGCCGAACTTTCGAGAAATCCGCAACTGACCCCAGCCGACCGCATCGCGCTTGACGGGTTGACCGGCACGCTCAAAACGATGGGCGACGGCATTGCCGCCGCCGCAAATGTCAAGGATTTGGAAGCTGTAAAGGCCAAACTGGCAGAGCTGCAAAAGAGCCCGCAGCTCACGGCCTCCGACCGTACAGCCCTTGATGAACTTGGCGGCAAGCTCAAGGGCCTGAGCGACGATATTGCCACGGCGGTCAAGACCGCAGGCGACGACAGAACGAAACTCACAGCCGCCAGCGACAGCATCAAGCAGTTGCTTGAAGCAATGAAATCCAAGGCGGACACCACGACCGTTGCCGCTCTCGGCGAGCAGCTGGCCAAACTGCAGAGCGCCTTCGACGTTTCCGCCAAATCCAGCGCCGAGACCGCAAGCAAAATCGCCGCTCAACTGGCCGCGATCGAAGGTTCGATGGCCAAGCTGGTTCCGGACGATTTGACCGCCTACGTGAACCAGTTTGTCGGCACCGCCGACGCCAAGATGGCCGAAGGCGCTGTTGCCGTCGCCGCGGGCAAAGGCGGATCGCTTTCGCCAGGCGCGGGCGTACCATTCGGCATGGTCTTCTGGGCGCCGGAAAATCATTACAATTGGGAGTCGAAGACCTGGCCTTCCGGTTATTACTGGAGCAATAATGGGACAACAAAGGGCATAAAGGGTTTCAGCCTTACCCATATGAACGGCGCAGGCTGCGCCGGCAATGGCGGTGAGTTTCCCATGATGCCGCTGACCGGCGCCTCCTTCGACCTTTCCAAGGGTATTACCTTTTCCCACGCCAATGAGTCGGCGGCGGCGGGATACTACCAGGTCAAGCTCGACTCAAACGTCAATGTCGAACTCACCGCGACTGCGCGCACGGGTTTCGGCCGTTTCGTCTATCCCGCCGACGGAAAAGCCTTTCTTTTGATCGATCCGACGCGCACGAATGTACGCAAAGGGCAGTCCGGTGAAATCAAGGTTGCCCCGGACTCGCCCCGCGCCCTCGTTGGCAGAGCGCAGACCGGCGCGTTCTGTGTTCCTTACAATGGTGACGATAAGCCTGATGCCTTTATCTATGCCGAGTTCAATCAGGACTTCGTCCTGACGACGGTTGCCGGCGCGCCGGCATTGGAGTTTACAACGGTACCACCTCATCAACTTTATCGAGTGCCAGCGACCCCGTTTCGCTGCCGTCGTAGACGCGGTTGTCGTCGACGACTTTGTCTTTAGGCGCGAGAATCTCGAAAGCCTCGTCCTCGTGGCCGGCATTGGCGAGCATTTCTCCAGCCTCCTTGGAAAGCCCTGCCCCCTTCAAGGTATTGACTGCCTTTGTCAGGTTGCCTTTCTTGAGGTAGTCGTCAGCGGCTTTCTTGGCCGAAGCTGCGTCGAGCTCAGCCTTAGGCATATCAATTTCTTTGCCTTTCGCCTCTTTGACCGCAGATGCATTGGCGGCTTGGGAGACCCCTTCCCCAACGTCTGGGGCAGGGCCGGCGAGTAGCGTCGGCCGTACTTCGGTGAGCGCAACGCCCGCGCCATTTTGGGACAAGGACGAGTTGGAGCCGTCGTAAGCGGTTAACAGGAGAAGCGAGGCAAGTGCATAAAACTGAAATTTCATCGACGCCAAATCTCTGTACTGAATGAATTTATGACATTCAACTCTTTGCAATCAGAAAGATCAGCGTCAATTCGTCTAAAGTTTAATTGGATATTTATCCGTCGATTTATTCAAGTATTTGAGCTGAATACATAATAGCATTCGCCATTAATTCCTACTTTTCAATCTATACTTGTAGAAGTAAACCTGAAACTCGATATCTCTCGAAGGAGTAATTAAGAGCGAAATGGCCACGGGGTAGCCATTTCGCTCTTCCCGACACCGTACTTGAATGCAAATGTGTCACGTAGGAATGACGCAGCAGGCGCGACCGAGGCCGCGCCTTGCCATCCATTTATTGCGTCGATAGTGCCTTGACCGCAGAAGTCCGGGGACCGGCATATGGCGGGGCGTCGTAGAACGCGTTCAACATCTCTTTCAGTGGCCTGCGGGCTTCTTCGGACGAGTAGGTCATATGACCGCCTTCAAAGAGCCCTACCGGCATGCGGTCTTTCAGACCTGCCCCCTCAATGTCCAGTTCGGTCTGATAGAACGGCGTCACAATGTCGTAGTAGCCATGGAACACCAGCGTTTTGATCGATGGGTCCTTGACGACGATCGCTTTCAGGTCGGGCAAGCTGGTTGCCTGCTTGCTTGCCGTTGCAGTCCGTTCCCACTTCCAGCCGTCATATGCGGCGTCGGAGGATTTGATATAAGTGGAACTCACATTGTAATTGGTGAAGTTCGGCAGATACGTCTTGATTTCATTCTGGAACGCCACATCCTCGTAGTCGCTCATATTATAGGGCTCTTCGTGAGCCGGAACATCGCCGACGCGCTTGACCCACTTGCCAGGAATGACCATTCGGGCATCGTAATAATTCTTGATAAAATTCTTAAGAAGTACGGTGTCCATGAAGAACACTTCGCCGTTGTTCAGTCCGTGCCGCCAATTGCCCTCCTTGATAGTCGTGATAGCACTCAGGTAGGAGGTCAGGATATCGCCGTCGGGGGTATCGACGAAGGCTGACCATTCCGGCGAGTCGAAATACTCCGTATCCTCGTTCGGGACGCCCTTGTAGTAAAGCTCGTTAGCCGGTGCGAAGCGCTCCACCATGAACTTTCTGATCGTAGACAAGTAGCTTTCGACTGACGTTCCCGCCGGTCGCGCTTTCGATAGCTTGTGCCAATCCGCGATCATGGCATAGGTTGGTACTAACCCCGCACAGGAGAGGGGCTTTTTCCAGTCATCGCCATAGTCGGAACATGTGACATCGTAGGCAAGAACCGGCGAATTTAGGATAACGCCGGAAAGGACGACGGAATCCTTGCCGGATTTGTCCGGCTCGAACTGGCTCTTGCCGGCGTCTTCCATAAGGTTCGCTACGATCGGCGTGCGAATGCCGCCATAGGATTCGCCGTAGACGTATTTCGGCGAAAGCTGACGATTGTTGACGTTGACATAGCGCCGGATGAAATCGCGGATGACAGGTGGATCCTGGTCGACGCCCCAAAAATCGGAATTCGTGTGCGGCGCGATCGCTTGGGAGTAGCCGGCGCCCGGAGGATCGATGAAGACGAGAGCCAAGTTGAGGGTTGTAAAACTTGATTCATGTCAAGGAGAGAGGTCGGCGTCAATTCGCCTAAAGTTTAACCGGGTAAAGAATTGGGCCGTTTATTTAGTCATTGTTTTCAATAAGATATCGATGGTTGCATGGACATACGCCTCCGTCAACCTTAGCGTGTAGACCCGTTTCATGCATCTGCGCCTGCCACTGACTCGTTCTAAACCAGCCCGGCCTTGATTCCGTCCATGCTGTCCCGGACTGCCTCGGCGGGATTCTCGAGTTGCTGAACTTCCTCGGCAAAAGGCTCGAAGGAGAAGGCGCCGTCATACCCCTGATCGATGAGCGCGCGCATCTGCTCGATATTGCCGAGCCGGTCCTTGTCGTCGACCAGCACCCGATGCGGATCGCGCATGGCGCTGACCGTGACGTCCGGATCCGTCACCCCGGAAATATGGACGAGACCGGTCATCGCCGGGAAAAGTTCCGGCTCGCCGGCAAGATGATGGTGGAACGTGTCATGCACGAGCTTGAACCGCTCCTCCCCGCCGACCGCCTGAATAGCCTCGACGGCCTCACGCTTCGAGCGCAGGGAGCAAACCTCGAAGCCGAGCGGCTCGACATAGCCGATCAGGCCACGTTGTTCGAGAATGGGCTTTAGCCCCTTCAGCGCAGAGCGCAGGTTCGCCTGGCGCTCACCATCCCTTTGCCCGGTGCCGTCATTGACGGGAACGAGCACCAGTGCCTTGGCGCCGACGTCCCTTGCATAGTCCGCAAGTTCTATTGCCTCTTTCTCGCGCTCCGGTGTCCAGTCGTTGAAGCGCTGCAGCGCGTTGATCGTTGCGATTCTCACGCCGACCTCATCAGCCAATGCCTTCACTTCGCTCGCGTCCGTGCCGTCCATGATGGCGTTGCCGCCAAGATCATTGCGGATCTCGACATCCTTGAGGCCAAGCGACTTTGCCAGTTCAAAGAATTTGCGCGGCGAAAGCCCGGGAGCCACCATATGATTAAGAGCAAAAACTGGATGCGAAATTGTGTCGGTCATGTGATTTCCTCCCGAAGATCCCAACGTCGCGCAAGGACGTTGCCGTTGGGCGTGAACATCTGTCGTGATCGCCTCGTCGTCAATCACCATGATGAGCGAAAAACTATCATTCCTGATAGATTCGGTGGTGACGAGACGTCAGATATTCTCCGGCAGGTAGATGTCGAAGGGCAGGAAGGTCTGGCCCGGTGCATTGGCCGCGCCCCGCTCGATCGCATGTCCCATGAGGTCGACGAGTTCGCGGCAAAGCCGCTGCAGCGGCGTGGAAATCGCCATTGTAACGATGTTGTCGGCAAGCGCGGCGCGCGATTCCGGCGTGATCTCATTGACGATCATCACCGGCGGCGGTTTGATGCCCGTTTCCCGCAGCGCGGCGATTGCCCCCTCCATGCCGCCACCCGCCACATAGCAGCCCGCAAGGTCGGGATGGCGGCGCATCAGGTCGAGCATGGCCTCATGGGTGATCTGCCGGGTTTCGAGGTTTACCATCGTATCGAGAACGGTGAACTCCTGCGCCTCTTCGCGGAAAAATGCCCGAAAGCCGATCTCGCGCAGTTCGTGACCGTGATAGCGATGGCTTCCAACGAAGATGACGACCTTTCCGGGCTTGCGCGCCGCCTTGGCAATCATCCACGCCGCAGTGCGCCCGACCTTGCGATTGTTGACGCCGATATAGCCTTCGCGCACCCCGGCGGCGAAATCGGACAGCAGTGAGAAGACCGGAATATCCTTCTGCTTCAATTCTTCGACGGCAGCGGTGATGGCCGGATGATCCGGCGCAACCAGGCCGACCGCCCGGCACCGGCCGGCAAGCGGCCTCAGCTTGGCGACGATATCTTCGGGCGATTGCGAAGCGCAGAATTCAACCTGGGCAATGCCGCGAAAATGCACGGCTTGCGCAACGGCGTTTTCGATCTCGCGTGCAAAGCTTTGATAGAATTGATGACCCGGCTTGCTGAGCAGGAATCCAACCTTGTATTCCGGGAGTTCCTGACGCATGCGCTGGCGAATAAGACCGGCGGCGTGATAGCCGATCGTGTTGGCCGCCTCATAAACGCGCCGCGCCGTCTCTTCACGCACCGGCAGCCGGTTGTTGAGCACCCTGTCGACTGTGGCAACGCTGACACCAGATTCCCGCGCAAGATCAGCAATAGTCGGTCGGTTCGCCAATGTCTTCTTCGCCTGATAGATTCTATCATCGTTTCCTACCATGGCATGAGAGTAAATGATAGAATTTCCTCATCCTCGATTGAGGCGCGGCAGCCATACTCATAATATCCCGGCGACACGCAATTCCATTGCATCGATCTGGGAGGTCACGCAATGAAAACAGCCAGCTTGGCGGCACCGACAAAAAGGGATTACAGCCTCATCGGCCGGGATTCCCGCCTCGCCGTGGAATCCGGTCTCGCCGCTGCCGAGTGGTATCATACTGACATTCCGCGCAAGCAGATGAAGGAACTGATGAAACGCAGCGATGGCCCCGCAATTCGCGATACGATCATCTGGCTCGGGAGCATGACCATCCTTGCCGGTCTCGGCATCTACTTCTGGGGCAGTTGGCTATGCGTGCCCTTCTTCCTCGCCTACGGCGTGCTCTACGGCTCCGCATCTGACAGCCGCTGGCACGAATGCGGACATGGCACTGCATTCAAGACGCGCTGGATGAACGACGCGGTCTATGAAATCGCCTGTTTCATGATCATGCGCAACCCGATCACCTGGCGCTGGAGCCACACGCGCCATCACACGGACACCGTCATTGTCGGCCGTGATCCGGAGATCGCGGTCATGCGCCCGCCCGACCTCTTGCGCCTCGTCCTCAACTTCTTCGGCATTCTCGATGCCTGGCACGCGATGACCGATCTTGTCCGCAATGCGTCCGGCATTGTCAGCGCCGGGGAAAAGACTTTCATTCCCGAACAGGAGCAGCCCAAGGTCATCCTTGTCGCGCGGATCTGGGCGGCGATCTACCTCGCGACCATTGCGCTTTCCATCTATATGGGCTCGATCCTGCCCCTGATGGTCATCGGCCTGCCTCGCCTTTATGGCGCATGGCACCATGTCATGACCGGGCTTCTGCAGCATGGCGGCCTTGCCGACAATGTCATCGACCACAGGCTGAACAGTCGCACGGTTTACATGAATCCGGTCAGCCGCTTCATCTACTGGAACATGAACTATCACGTCGAGCATCACATGTTCCCGATGGTGCCCTACCATGCGCTGCCGCAGCTCCACGCCATGACCAAGCACGACCTGCCCGCGCCGAACCCATCCATTCTCAGCGGCTACCGCGAGATGATCCCCGCCTTCATTCGCCAATTGCGCAACGAGGACTATTTCCTGAAGCGTGAACTGCCGGCAACGGCAAAGCCCTACCGCGAGGCGTTTCACAACGAAGCTTTGGCATCCGCGGCGGAATAGTCGGGTCTGTATCCAGGACAACATTCGGGAGGAATGAATATGAGCAATTGGGTTGAGGCCTGCACCTCCGAGGATATCGACGAGGAGGACGTCATGCGCTTTGATCACGACGGGCGCACCTTCGCGATCTATCGCAGCTCCGAGGACGAGTTCTTCGCCACCGACGGCTTGTGCACGCATGAGCATATCCATCTTGCCGACGGCCTGGTCATGGATGAGATTATCGAATGCCCGAAACACAACGGCCGCTTCAACTACAAGACCGGCCAGGCCAAGGGCGCGCCGGTCTGCGTCAATCTCAGGACATATCCGGTCAAGGTCGAGTCCGGCAAAGTCCTCATTCAGCTCGGGTGACCGTCATGGAACATGGCATGGTCATCATCGGCGCTGGCGAATGCGGGGTGCGCGCGGCATTTGCCCTGCGTGAAAACGGCTATGGCGGGACGATCGCGTTAATCGGCACCGAACCGCACCTCCCCTATGAACGCCCGCCACTTTCGAAAGAGGCGATGGTCTCCGACGATCATCCCTTGCCGAGAACCATCGCCAGTATCGAACAATTCGCTGAGCAGCGGATCGACTTCATCGGCAATTCAACGGCTGCGTCTATCGACCGGGCCGCAAAGTCGGTCGTCCTTCACAACGGCCGAAAAATTGCATACGAGCGGCTGCTGATTGCCACAGGCGCTCTGCCGCGCGCCCTGCCGCTTGCTGCAGGCAGCAAACATTGCGTCACCTTGCGCAGCTATGACGACGCGCTGCGCATCCGTGCGCGCTTCGGTCCGGCGGCACGCATTGCTATCATCGGTGGTGGGTTCATCGGCCTCGAACTTGCCGCAAGCGCACGCAAGCGCGGCGCGGCGGTGACGGTCATCGAGGCGCAGCCGCGTATCCTGATGCGGGGCGTGCCGCAAGAGATCGCCGAGGTCATCGCCGCCCGCCATCGCCATGAAGGCGTCAGTCTGCGCTGCGGAACAGGGATCGCATCGATCAACGACACGGACGACAGCGTCAACATCACCCTTGCTGACGGCATGGAAATTGCCGCCGATCTTGCGGTGATCGGGATTGGCGCTGTCCCTGTCACGGATCTGGCTGAAGCGGCCGGTCTCGAAACCGCCAATGGCATCATCGTAAATGATTGGCTGCAGACGAGCGACCCTGACATATTTGCTGCCGGGGATTGCTGCGCCTTTCCACTCGCGATCTATGGCGGACGACGCGTCCGCCTGGAGGCCTGGCGCAATGCGCAGGAACAAGGTTCCCTCGCCGCGCGCAACATGCTCGGCGGCCGGGAGCCACACGAATCCGTACCGTGGTTCTGGTCCGATCAATACGAACTCGGCCTGCAGGTCGCGGGACTTGCCGACGAAGCGACGGAGACGATCCGCCGTGACCTTGGCGACGATGCCTTCATCCTCTTTCATCTTGCCGCCGATGGCCGGCTTGTCGCGGCAAGCGGCATCGGACCCGGCAATGCTGTCGCCAAAGATATTCGCCTCGCCGAGATGTTGATCCAACGCAGCGCGCGACCGGTTCCAGCGCAGCTTCAATCGAGCCATGTCAAACTCAAATCGCTGCTCGCGGCCTAAGGCGGATAACCATGCGAAACCTGCGCCCCACCGTCGCGGACATTCTTGCACTTAAGGGCCGCCGCCAGCTAACCATGCTGCGGGTCGAAACGCTGGAGGAAGCCGAGGCCGCCGAACGCGCCCGCGTCGACATGCTTTCCATACCGCCGGCGTTGCTTACGCCGGAATTTCGCGACGCGGCGCCCTCTGCCTTTACCGTGCCGGGGCTCGAATACGGCGATTTCGTCACCGCCGAGGATTACCTGCGGGGTGCGTTCACGGCACGCAAGGCGGGCGCTGACGCTGTCTATTGCGCCGCAAGTCTTGCCACGGTGCGCCGGCTTCGCGACGAGGGAATCCCCGTATGCGGACATGTGGGCCTCATCCCGTCCAAGGCGACCTGGACGGGCGGATTCAGGGCGGTAGGGAAGACTGCGACGAGCGCGCTCGAAATCTGGCGGCAGACCAGGGCGCTTGAAGAGGCAGGCGCCTTCGCCGCCGAGATAGAGGTCGTGCCGGTTGACGTCGCCTCCGCCATCAGCGAGCGAACATCGCTTTTCATGATCTCGATGGGCGCGGGCGCGGGCTGCGATGCGCAGTATCTTTTCGCAGCCGACGTGCTCGGTTCAAATCGCGGCCATTATCCGCGCCACGCCAAAGTCTATCGCAACTTCACGGCTGAACTCGACCGCCTGCAGCAGGAAAGGATCGCGGCCTTTTCCGAGTTCGTCGCCGACGTGAGTGCCAGGACATATCCGGGACCAGAACATGTCGTCGGCATGCCGCGCGAAGAACTGGACCGGTTCTTGCGCGAACTGCCCTCTCTCTGATCTACGGTCGCCGTTTGCCTTAAGCCTCGACTTCGACATTGCCGAGCGGCTTGGAGCAGCAGGCGAGGATATAGCCCTCGTCGATTTCCTCATCGAGGATGCCGCCATTGTGGTCCATGTCGACGTTGCCGGCGAGCTTCATAACTTTGCACGTGCCGCAAAGACCCGACTCGCAGGCGGCGGCAATGCGGATGCCAGCACCGCGCGCCGCCTTGAGGATCGTTTCTCCGGCCGCGCATGGCACCTCCATGCCCGACATCGAGAACGTCACCGTCGCGCTCGCGGCCGGCTCCGTGGAGATCCCGTCGAGCATCGGCAGAACAGGCTCGGGCGCCGGGCCGAAGCTTTCCTGATGGTAGTGGGCCATGTCGAATCTGGACGCTTCGAGCATATTGCGCACATCACGCATGAAGCTTACCGGACCGCAGCAGAAAATGGTCCTGTCCTTGAAGTCCGGGGCGAGCAGCGGCAGCTTCGGCGTTTCGAGCCTGCCGCGTATGCCGGTCCAGACCTGCCCCATCTCGTGCTCCTTGATGAGGAAGGTCAATTTCAGGTTCGGCATGCAACTCGTCAGATATTCGAGTTCCTTGCGGAAAATGATATCGCTCGGACGCCGCGCGCAGGTAACGAAATTGATATCGCTCTGCGGCGCGCAATCATGCATCCAGCGCGTCATCGACATCATGGGCGTGATGCCTGAGCCGGCTGATATGAAGAGATACTTGCTGCCGGGATGCTTGCGCATCGAAAAGTCGCCGAGCGGGCCAAAGGCCTTGAGGCGCACGCCCGGCATGAGATGATCGAGCATCCAGCGCGTGCCGATGCTATCTTCCTGCGCCTTGACCGTCACGGCGACGGTGAAGGGTCGGGAGGGGCTCGATGACAATGTAAAGGTGCGCAAAACCGCTTCCGGTTGCACAGGCAGCTCGAAGGTCATGAACTGGCCAGGCTCATAACGAAACCAGTTATGATTATCCGAGCGGAAGGTGAAGGTCTTCACATTGGGCGCTTCCTCGACGACCGAAAGACATTCGAGAAGATGCAGCCGGTCGTTCCACGGCTGCATCTGGTCGAGGTGCGGATAATTCTGGGAAACGCCAATGTTCATTCAAGCAACCCTGCTGAGTTTCGTATCGCCGGAAAGCCGCGCTTCCATGGCATTGCTATACCATTCCAGGAATTGAAGGACGCCGCCTTCATGCTCGACCGAATAGGGACCGGGTTCATAGGCCGGCGAGCGAATGCCGAACGCGTTTTCCTCGACGATGCGACGGTCCTGATCGTTGGTTTCCAGCCAGACATGCGTCAGATCTTCGAGATTATAATCGACGCCCTCGACCGCATCCTTGTGAACCAGCCACTTGGTCGTGACTTGCGTCTCGTTCGGACCGAGTGGCAAGACACGGAAAGAGATCGCATGGTCGCCAAGGATGTGATTCCAGGTCGTTGGATAATGGTAGAGGAGCAGTGAACCTATGCTCCTGGCGTTGACGTCGTCGCTGAGTTGACGGCCGACTGCGCGCTTGCCCGATAGAGTATAGCTCTCGGCATTGTTGATGAGCGGAACACGGGTCGCCCGATACTGCCCATCTTCAGCGATGCGGAATACGCTTGGCAAACCGGCAGCCTCGCACTTGTCCCAGTGCGATACCATTTCCGGATCTTCCTTCGAACCCTGAATTCCGGTGGCGCTCGGCGCCTCCGGGAAGGTCTTGCAAAGCTCAGGATGGTTGCCGGCGCAATGGTAGCACTCGCGGTTATTCTCCCAGACGAGCTTCCAGTTGCCTTTCTCGACGATCGAACTCTGGAAGGCGACCTTGGTCTCCGTCAGCCGGTGTGGCGCAAGGTACGGCTCGAGCAGGGTGCGTGTCGGGGTGAAATCGGGCGCGATCTGCGCCAGGCAGATGAAGATGTAGCCGCCGACGCTCTCGCAATGCACCGTTTTCAGACTGAACTGGCTCGCGTCGAAATCGTCTCCCATCTGGCGGGCAAAAAGCAAACGTCCATCGAGCTCGTACGTCCACTGGTGATAGGGGCAGACGAGCTTTGCCGAGCTCCCCTTGTCACCCGCGCAGATGCGCGAGCCGCGATGACGGCAGGAATTGTGGAAGGCGCGAATCTGTCCCTGACGGTCGCGAACGATGACGACGGGGTAGTCGCCGACCTGCACGGTGAAATAATTGCCGGGTTTGGCGACTTCGCAATCATGGCCGATGAACAGCCAGTCGCGATAATAAATCGTCTCCATGTCGAGACGGTAATAGTCTGGGTCCGAGTAGAAAGCCTGTTCCAGTCCGTAGCCCGGTTTCCGGGTTCTGAGATTCCGGAGAAGTTCATTGCGAATGTCCATGTCGCGTCCTCGCCTTAAGCCTGCAAAGAACTGACTGGTGGTGACGGAGAAGAACGTCCGTACAGCCAACGTTTGTCGACCGCACAAAGCCATGCTCCTTGATCGCCCACCGCGATCAGTCGGTTTTTTCCCTCAAGGCTGGTTTCCGGGCTCTGGAGTTGCCTTCTCAGACTTCACGGCGCCTTCCCGGGGTGCACTCCCAGTGGCTGTTTTGCCGCGTTTTACTCCACTACCGTTGCGGGGGCAGCGCCGGGTTTTAACCGGCTTCCCAATTCTCCGCCTTCCCTAGAAAGCGGCACCTCAAGTGGTCACGATAAAAGCATCGGGCTTTGGAAAAGAATAGGTGCGGAAACGACATCCCATTTACGAACGGCGACACGCAGCATTTCGGTCAAATGGTGCGCCGCACCCTTGACCCCAAGCGCTGTCGATTTATGGCACAGACGCCGATCATACCATTGGGCGATGCAGATATTGCCTGATCGATTCCGGCTTCATCTCGATCGAGAACCCGGGCATCGAAGGGGGCATATAGGCGGCATTGCGAATGTCGCAGGGATCGACGAAATGCTCATGCAGATGATCGACATATTCGATGACCCGCCCCTCCTTGGTGCCCGATACCGCGATGTAGTCGATCATCGACAAATGCTGCACATATTCGCAGAGGCCAACCCCACCCGCATGCGGCCAGACCGGCAGATTGTATTTCGCCGCGATCAGCAGCACCGCCAGCACCTCGTTGAGCCCGCCCATGCGGCAGGAATCGATCTGGACCACATCGATGGCACCTTCAGCGATGAACTGCTTGAACATGATCCGGTTCTGGCACATCTCGCCGGTCGCCACCTTGACCGGCTTGATCGCCTGGCGAATCTTGCGATGCCCGGCGACATCGTCCGGGCTCGTCGGTTCCTCGATGAAGTACGGCTTGACGAAGGCAAGCTTCTTCACCCAGTCTATGGCCTCGTTGATCTCCCAGACCTGGTTGGCATCGATCATCAGGATACGATCAGGCCCGATCACTTCGCGGGCAATCGTCAGCCGGCGGATGTCATCCTCGAGATCGCGCCCGACCTTCATCTTGACGTGGTTGAAGCCGGCGTCGACGGCCTCCTGGCAAAGCCGGCGCAGTTTTTCATCGGAATAGCCCAGCCAACCGGCGGAGGTCGTATAGCAAGGATAGCCTTCGGCCTTGAGGGCAGCGATGCGTTCGGCCCTACCGGCATCCGCTTTCCGCAGAATGTCGAGTGCCTCGTCGCGGGTCAGAACATCGGTCAGGTAGCGGAAATCGACAATGTTGACGATTTCCTCCGGCGTCATCTCGCCGACCAGCTGCCAGACTGGTTTGCCGGCTTCCTTGGCCAGCAAGTCCCAGACGGCGTTGACGACGGCGCCGGTGGCAAGATGCATGGCGCCCTTGTCCGGCCCGATCCACCGCAATTGGCTGTCGCCAGTGATGAAATGCCAAAAGCGTCCCGGATTTTCCTTCACCCAGTCGAGTTCAAGTCCGATGACGAGATGCTTCATCGCTTCGATGGCGAGGCAGCAAATCTCGTTGCCGCGCCCGATAGTGAATGTGAGGCCGTGCCCGGCAAGACCATCCGTGTCCGTATCAAGAACGACATAGGCCGCCGAATAATCCGGATCCGGGTTCATCGCGTCGGAACCGTCAAGCCCCTGCGACGTAGGGAAACGGATGTCGAAAACCCGAAGATCGGTGATGCGGGTCATGTCTTGCTCCTGAAATTGCCCAGTAATCTCGTTTTCAATTTTGGTTTGTCGCAAATGATCAGGTGTCGGCGCGCGCCACCTGCTTCTGGTTGCCAAGGCCTTCAATTCCAAGCTCAATGACGTCGCCCGCCTTGAGATAGCGCGGCGGCTTCATGCCCATCCCGACACCGGGCGGCGTACCAGTCGAGATGATGTCGCCGGGCTGCAGGCTCATGAACTGGCTGAGATAGGAGACGAGGAAGGCAACGCCGTAAACCATGGTTTTTGTCGAGCCGTTCTGCATCGTCTCACCATTGACGGTGAGCCACATTTTGAGGTTTTGCGGGTCGGCGATCTCTTCCTTCGTTACCAGCCACGGACCGGTCGGCCCGAACGTGTCGCAGCTCTTGCCCTTGGTCCATTGCCCGGCACGCTCGATCTGGAACGCGCGCTCGCTGACGTCATGGACGGTGCAGTAGCCGGCGACGTAGTCGAGCGCGTCGGCTTCGCTGACATATTTTGCGGTACGGCCGATGACGACGCCGAGTTCCACTTCCCAGTCGGTCTTTTCCGAACCGCGCGGTATGAGCAGGTCGTCATTCGGCCCGACAATGGCGGAGGTCGCCTTCATGAAGATCACGGGTTCCGGTGGCACGGCCATCCCGGATTCTGCTGCATGGTCGGCATAGTTGAGGCCGATGCAGATGAACTTTCCGGTGCCGGCAATGCAGGGACCAAGGCGCGGGGCGCCCTCGACGAGCGGAAGGCCATCCATATCGAGATCGGCCAGCTTTGCCAGCGCTGCTGGATCGAGTACGGCGCCCGAAAGGTCGCTGACTTTCCCCGAGAGATCGCGAATCTGGCCCTTAGTGTCGAGTATGCCGGGCTTTTCCTGTCCGGGGGCGCCATAGCGTAGAAATTTCATCGTTTATTCCTTTGGTTAGACGGTCCAGCCGCCATCGATATTGTAGGCTTGACCGGTCGTGTAGGTCGCGCCGGCAAGATAGACGGCAAGATCGGCAATCTCTTCCGGCAAGCCGAGGCGTCCCATGGGCTGGCGGGCGATGAATGCCGCACGCGTCGTCTCATAGTCGCCCCCGGCGCGCATGCGCTGCTCCAGCGACGGGCTTTCGACCGTGCCCGGGCAAATCGCGTTGCAGCGAATACCTTGCGTGATGTAATCGGCGGCCACCGCCTTGGTCAGACCGAGCACCGCGGCCTTGGTCACGCCGTAGGCGAAGCGGTTCGGCACGCCTTTCACGCTGCTTGCAACGGAAGACATGTTGACGATCGCGCCATCCTTTCGCTCGATCATTCCGGGCAGCACCGCCCTGATCGTACGGATCATCGCGCGAACGTTGAGGTCGAGGGCAAAGTCGAGATCGGCATCCGGCATTTCGAGGATCGAGCCGCCGTGCACGAAACCGGCGCAATTGAACAAGATGTCGATCGCCCCGATCTCGCCGATCACCCTGTTGACCTCGTCGGTTTTCAGCACATCGAGCTCGCGCGGATGGATACTGTCTTCCTTGGGCAAGGCATCGAGAAGTTGCTCGTTGATATCCGTCGCATGGACGATTGCGCCTTCGCGGGCGAATGCGAGCACGGATGCCCGCCCGATGCCCTGCCCTGCCGCCGTGATGAGAACGCGCTTGCCCGCAAGCTTGCCTGTCATTTCAAACCTCCATTTCGACACGTATCGTGCCTGTCATGCACCCGATGCCCTGCGCTCGGCAATCAGGATGTGATCTGCGGCGAGAACCACCTCGTCGCGCTGGTTCAGAACTTCGCAGCGCTCGACCACGCGACCGCTGCCGGTGCGCTTCGGATCATCTTCCTTGACGCTGATGGTCACGCGGGTCCGGATCGTATCGCCGATGAACACCGGGCGCACAAAGCGCAGCCGGTCGTAGCCATAGGAAAAAGCCACGGGATTGATCAGGCTCGCCGTGAGCCCGACGCCGATCGAAAAGATCATCGTGCCGTGCGCCACGCGCTGGCCGAACGGCGTCGTCTTGGCAAATTCCGCGTCCATGTGGTGCGGGAAGAAATCGCCGGTATGGCCGGCATGCACCACGAAATCGGTCTCGGTGATCGTCCTCCCGGACGTGACGCGTACATGGCCGAGTTCATAATCTTCGAAATAGATCGCCTGTTCGGCCATTCACGCCTCCGCCAGTTTCGCCAGCGGCGTTGCCGGCGTTGCGCTCGATTGATAAGCCGCCTCGACCAGCGCCATCGTCTGCCAGCCATCTTCGACCGAACTGACCAAGGTCTCGTCTTCCCCGCTCGCGAAACGCTGCAGATTGGCCATGCGCCCAACGAAGGCATCCGGGAACCAGGCGCCCTTCAGGGGAACGTCGATCCAGTCCGAGCCGCCCTTCGGGTAGATCATCAGCACGTCCGGCTCGCCGCGCGGATAGTCGAGATTGACCCCAAGCTTCACATAGGCAGCACCTTCGGTGCCGCAGATACGGAACTCGCAGGCCTGGAATTTGCGGCCGAATTTGTGGTCATGGTTGATGGATAGAGCACAGCGCACTGTATCGCCGTAATCGAGTATGGCGCTCGTCCGCGTCTGCGCGACCTTGTGGTTCGGATGCCCCAGCGTCTTGGCATGAACGCCCAGCGGATTACCGAGAATCTGGCGGATGAGATCGATATAATGGATCGAATGCATGGCGATCTCGACTCGGGGCAGGCCAGCGAGGAACGGCCAGAGCGACCACGGCGTGTCAAGCGCCAGCCAGGCATCGAAATCGATGACGTCGCCAAGCCAACCTTGCGCAATCGCATCTTTCAGGGCGAGCATCATCGGCGCAAAGCGCAGCTGGAAGTTGACGGCGGCCGTGATATTGCGCTCGCGGCAAATCTCCACGATTTCGGAGGCTTCTCCAAGATCGCTCCCCATAGGCTTCTGGATCAGCGCGAACGATCCCTGCGGCAGCGCCCGCAACACATCCGCATGGCGCGAAGGCGGCGTCGCCAGATCGAAGATCGCATCCTCCACCGCAGCGGCTTCCGCCAGCGACGCGTAGGCGGTCACGCCCCACTGATCAGCCAGCTTGCGCGCCTTGTCGAGGTCGGGGTCAAACAATCCGGCAATCGGAAAGCCGCCCTTCCGATAGGCGGGGTAGTGCGCATCGCCGACGATGCTGCCGGCACCGAAGGTCACGATGGGCCTTGGCTTTTCAGGCAATGGCCAACTCTGCTGCAGGGCCATGGGGTCAAAACGCATCACTATTCCTCATCAGTCGAGATGGAACACTTCTTCCATCGTCGCCCACCACTCGCCTTCGGCCCTGGTTTCAAGCGGAATCTGGCATGGCATGCACTCGGCCCACCATTCCTGGTTCCTCGGGTCCGCTGCCATCTTCGCCATATCGGCGGCAAAATCCGTCCCGTGATATTCGAAGGTACCGAACAGGACGTTTTCCGGCTCGCGCAGAAAGATCGTGTAGTTGCGGATATTGCAGCTCGAAATAAGCGCGAGAATCTCCGGCCAGACAGCAGCATGCAGGCGCTTGTATTCGGCGACCTTATCCGGGTTGAGCCCGATCATCATGCCCATGCGCTGCATCGTCAGACCCTTATCTCGGTGGTGAATTCGTCGACGCTCCGGCCTTTGACCGCATCCCAGTCCCAATCGATGCCGATACCGGGTTCGGAGGGCGCCACAGCATGGCCGTTCTCGATCCGCATCTGCGTATGGGTGAGATCATCGAGCTGCGGGATGTATTCGACATATTTGCCATTCTGGACGGCGCAGGTAAGGCTCACATGCAGTTCCATGAGGAAGTGCGGGCAGACCGGCATGTCGAAGGCTTCCGCCGTGTGCGCGACCTTCAGCCATGGCGTGATACCGCCGATACGACCGACATCGACCTGCACGATCGAGCAGGCACGCTTCTGCATATATTCGCGGAAGTGGCGTATCGAATAGAGCGATTCGCCGACCGCGACCGGGATTGCCGTGGCGGATGAAAGGCGCACATGCCCATCGATGTCATCCGCCGGCAGCGGCTCTTCCAGCCAGGCAAGATCGACATCGCGCAGCACATGCGAACGACGAATGGCCTCGTCGAGGGCAAAGCCCTGGTTGGCATCCGTCATGATTTCGAAGCCGGAACCGACAGCATCGCGCACGGCGGAAAGCCGGTCGAGATCCTCCGAGCCATGCGGCCGGCCAATCTTGACCTTGGCGCCGCGGAACCCCTTGGCCTGCGCCTGCAGCGCATCGTCAACCAGCGCCTGCTTTTCAATGTGCAGCCAACCACCCTCGGTTGTATAGAGGGGACAGCGATCCTTGGCGCCGCCTGCAAGTTTCCATAGTGGCAGGCCCTGCTTCTTCGCCCGCAAATCCCAGAGCGCCGTATCGACGGCGGCCAGCGCTATCGCCGTGATTGCACCAATGGTCGTCGCGTGCGTTGCGAATTCGAGATCACGCCAGATGGCCTCGATCTGGTCGGCATCCTTGCCGAGTATGCGCGGAACAAGGTGATCGGAAAGGAGCCGCATGACCGAGGAGCCGCCTGTGCCGATCGTGTAGCTGTAGCCGGTGCCGGTTGCGCCATCGCTGTCGGTGATGGTGACAATAGGTGTTTCCTGGCTGACGAAACTCTGGATAGCGTCAGTCCGCAAGACTTTCGGCGGCAGATCCACCATACGCAGTTCGACGCGTTCAATTTTTGCCATCGTATCAGCTCCGCAAGGTTTTGCCGGTTTCGGGCGAGAAGAGATGCGCCTGCGACAGGTCGAAACTGAACTTTACCACCTCG
The DNA here is from genome assembly GCF_900113985.1 of Phyllobacterium sp. CL33Tsu. NCBI lineage: Bacteria > Pseudomonadati > Pseudomonadota > Alphaproteobacteria > Hyphomicrobiales > Phyllobacteriaceae > Phyllobacterium > Phyllobacterium sp. CL33Tsu. Next base: position 335,938 of record NZ_FORJ01000005.1, read on the forward strand.
CCGCCGGCAATGGCGCGCGGATTGAGCATGCGCGAAACCCATTCGCGCTCTGCCATGGTGACAAAGAGCAGCGTTTCATTGCCGAGCGGCTCGGTGATCGACACCGGCAGCTCCAGTTCGTGAACATCGGTGGCTTCACCGGAATTGAGGCCGTGCCCGGTCGGGTAGATATCATCAGGACGCAAGCCGAAAATCACCTTGTCGCCGGCCGCGACCTTGTTGCGGAATTCGGCCGGCAGCGGCAGGCTCTGGCCGCCCTCGAAAATGAGCTTTCCGTCCGCGACGCTGGCCTCGTTGAGGTTCATCGGCGGCGAACCGATGAAGCCGGCGACAAAGCGCGTAGCCGGACGCTTGAACACCTCGTCAGGCGTTCCGACCTGTTCGATATAGCCGTCGCGCATGATGACGATGCGATCCGAAAGCGTCATCGCCTCGACCTGATCGTGCGTCACATAGATCATGGTGGATTGCACCTTGTTGTGCAGGCGCTTGATTTCGGTTCGCACCTGCGTGCGCAGTTTGGCATCGAGATTGGAGAGCGGTTCGTCGAAGAGGAAGACGTCGGGTTGGCGCACGATGGCGCGCCCCATCGCGACACGCTGGCGCTGGCCGCCGGAAAGTTGCGACGGCCGACGGTCCATATATTTGCCGAGATCGAGAATCTGTGCCGCTTCGTTGACGCGGGCGTCGATCTCGCTCTGTGCAACTTTGCCGATCTTAAGTGAAAAGCCCATATTCTCCCGCACTGTCATATGCGGGTAGAGCGCGTAGGATTGAAACACCATCGAGATATTGCGGGCGCGCGGCGGCAGATCGTTGACGGGCTTGCCGCCGATCTCGATCACGCCGTCGCTGATATCCTCGAGGCCTGCGATCATCCGCAGCGTCGTCGACTTGCCGCAGCCGGAAGGACCGACCAGCGCGATGAACTCGCGATCCTTGACCTCAAGATCGATGCCATGCACGACATCGACATTGCCGTAGCGCTTGACCAGCTTTTTGAGTGTGACGGGAGCCATGCGAACTAACCTTTCACCGCGCCGAACGTCAGTCCGGATACGAGATGCTTTTGAATGATGAACGTCAGGGTGAGCGCCGGAATGATCATGACGACGGCGAGCGCGCACATGCCGCGCCAGTCGATGGTAAATTCCGACGTATAATCGAGAAGACCGACGGGCAGCGTCTTCGAATTCACCGAGCGGGTGATCTGCGAGGCGAGCGCATACTCGTTCCACGAGGTGAGGAATGCGAAGATGCCGGCAGAGGCAATACCCGGCCCCGCGAGCGGAAATTCCACCTGCCAGAATGCCTGCCAGCGCGTGCAGCCGTCGATCTGCGCGGCCTCCGCAAGGTCCTTCGGCACCTGGCGGAAGAAGCCGTCGATCAGCCAGATCGTAAAGGGCACATTCAGCGCCACATAGACCAGGATCATCGCAAAGTGCGTATCGATGATGCCGAGGCGCGCGAAGATCATAAACAGGGGCAGCGACAGCGCAATGCCTGGGACCGCACGGGTCAGCATGAAGCCGAGGAAGATACCGGACTTGCCCTTGAACTTGTAGCGGGCAAAGGCGTAGCCGCCGGCGGTGCCGACAACCAGCGCGATGATGGTCGACGTAATCGAAATGATCAGCGAGTTGCGGAAATAGTCGATGACTGGAATGCCACCCTGCCCGGCCCCGCCAAACATGGCGCGATAGGCGTCGAATGACAGTTCCTGCGGAATCCAGACCGGTGGTTTCGCCATGATCTCGACAGTGGGGCGCAGCGAACTCAGAACGATCCACAGGCCCGGCAGGCAAATTACCAGCATCGCCAGGAACAGGCCGACAAGGTGGGCGAACTTAAGCGCGCGGCGCTTGAATCTATGGGATGTATTCAGATCCATCTTACCACTCCGCTCCAATCTGCTGGCGCGCAGCCGCAAGTTTCCTGAAGAAATAGACCGTGAAAAGGATCGAAAGCAGGATCGAGATATAGGCCATGGCATTGGCAAACCCCATGCGGCCATCGCTATAGGCGGTGCGCCCGATGAGGGTCCACAGGAGTTCAGTGCGCTTGGCCGGCCCGCCATCGGTCATGATCTTGACGATGTCATAGGCGCGCGCAACGTCGAGCGAGCGGATCGTCATGGCGATGAACGCGAACGGCATCAGGTACGGCCACGTGACGAAACGAAAAGTCTGCCAGGGCGTGCAGCCGTCGACCCGGGCCGCCTCGATCGGCTCCTGCGGCATGGCGAGAAGTCCGGCGAGGATCAGGATGGCGAAGACCGAGGTTGACGACCAGATCTCGGCGACGATGATCGAGAACAGGGCAAGGTTGCCGTCGATCAGCCACGGTATGGCATTGGTGGCAAGACCGAGCGATTGCAGGGCGTTGTTGATGAAGCCCACATTGTCATTGAAGAGGAACTTGAACTGGAAGCCGACAAGCACCGGCGAGAACATCATCGGGAACATCATCAGTGTGCGCAGGAGCCGCTGACCGTGCGTTGCCTTGTTGACGAGCATGGCAAGTCCGAGGCCGAGCATCATTTCCGCGTTGAGCGCAATCGTCAAAAGCAGAACGGTGCGTCCGAACGCCGTCCAGAATTCATAGCTGGTGAGTGCCGTGACGTAGTTCCGGAAGCCGATGAGAACCCAGATCGTCTCGGGCTTGGTCAGACGGAACGGCGTAAAACTCGAATAGAGCGAGAAAAGCAGCGGCAGGACGATCACGGCGGCAAGAACGATGATCGCGGGCAGTAGCAAGAGTGTCGGCGCTGATAGTTTGAGAGATTTCATCGGATGCCTTGTTCTGACGTCACCTGGACAGCGAGCCAGCGCAATAATCACTGACCTTAAAGGTAAAATTTCCAGCTCAGGGCAAGGTCATTGCCCCGCGCCGGATGAATAGGACGATCGGGACAGCACCGCGTGCGGCACCGTCCCGAAATTGAAATCAGATCAGAGCTTGCCGGCGTCCTTCAGGATGTCGGTTGCCTTCTGGGCTGCGGTATCAAGCGCTTCCTTTGACGTCTTGTCGCCAAGGATCGCCGCCTGCAGTTCTGGATAAACAGCATTGGAAATTTCGATCCATTCGGCAAGTGGCGGAACCGGGAAAGCGCTCTTTGCCTCTTCCTGGAAGGCATTCAGCACTTCCGACTTGTACGGATCGGATTTCGACTGCTCGATATCCCATTCCCATACCTTGGTGCGCGTCGGCAGCGGGCCATTCTTGGCTTCGAGCTTCTGGCTGTCTTCGTTGGTCAGCCACCAGACCAGGGAAGCAGCGGCATCCTTGTGGGCGCAGTTTTCCGTGACCGAGAAGCCGTGATGGCCCGACCAGCCGGTGCGCTTGCCGGAAGAACCCTTAGGCGCCACCTTGATGCCGACATTGCCCGCGACCTTCGACGACTTCGGGTCGTTGAAGAAGCTGGCCCAGCCCGGCCAATCGAGGTTGATGGCGATCGAACCTGAAGCGAAGCCCTGGCCGAGATCATCCCACAGATAGTTGGTCGTGCCGGCAGGCACAGCCTTTGCCTTGTAGAGGTTGACGAACCAGTCGAGGGCCTTGACGCCGGCTTCCGAATTGAATGCCGGCTTGCCTTGCGCGTCGATGTATTCGCCGCCTTCGGCAATGACCATTTCATAGAAGCGGCCGTTGATCGCCTCTTCCTTGCCGGCGAACTGCGTGCCGTAGAAATCCGGCGCCTTGGTGAAGAACTGCGCCTGATCCGAAACCTGCTGCCAGGTATCCGGCGGCGTCAGGTCGTAGCCGTACTTTTCCTTGAACGCCTTCTTGTTTGCCTCGTCCTCGTAAAGGCTCTTCTGGTAATAGAGGGCCGACACGTCGAACTGCGCGCGTGGCAGCATGACGAGCTTGCCGTCAAGCGTCGAAGCCTTGATGTTGTTGGGGACGAATTCCGCGATTTCTTCCGCCGGAAGCAGCTTGTTCAGGTCGGTATAGATGCCTGGATACTGCGGCGCGAACGACGAGTGGTTCGATCCGACACACCAGTTCAGGCTGCCCGAGGCGATGTCCGACTTGATCTCCTTGTCGAGCTCGAAATGGTTCTTCTTCGACAGGATGTTGACTTTGGCGCCCGTCAGCTTTTCCCACTCGCCGATACGCTCGTAGAGAGGCTCGTACTGCTGGCCGCCGATAAGCTTGGCGTCGATCGTCACGCCGTCGAATTTCCCAGGCAAGTCTGCCGCAACGGCTCCCTGCGCTGCCAACAACGCGATGGCCCCAGCTGAAACGCTGGCCAAAAGATACTTCATCGAAATTCCTCCCAAAGCGGGACCGCTCCCCGGCTCCCGCACAGTTAAACACCCATATATGGGCGCTTCATTCATATACAAACATTAATCAGGCTTCATCGTCAAGCAAGGAATTCGCTTTCCTACGAATATCCTCTTCGTATATGCATACTCTCAATGGGGAGATTTTTTATGACGGACGAAGACGACAGCGACCGGTATCGGGCGCCTGCGCTCGACAAGGGGCTAGATATTCTCGAACTGCTTTCTGGGATTGATGGGGGGCTCACCCAGGCGGAAATTGCCAAGTTTCTCGGGCGAAGCCCCAATGAATTTTATCGCATGCTCGACCGGCTGGTGCGGCGCGGCTACGTTACACGGCTGGAGGGCGACCGCTACTCTTTGACCCTTAAACTCTTCGGCCTTGCGCAGCTCCATGCGCCGGTACGCCGCCTCGTATCCTATGCGACGCCCTTGATGCGCGACCTTGCCGTCAATTCTAAGCAGGCCAACCAGCTCAGCGTCTTCGATCGTGGCGCGGCGGTGGTCATCGCCCAACAGGAAGCCCCGGAATACTGGGGCATCTCGATCCGCGTAGGCTCGCACATCAGCCTGTTCAACACCGGCTCCGGTCACGTGCTTCTTGCCTTCAGGTCCGATGATGAGCGCGCCCTGATGATTGCAGAATACGAGAAACACGCGGACGATATTGCCCAGCCCGCGGACTTTCTCGAGCGCCTCAACCAGATTCGCGAGCGTGGATATGAGGTCATGCCGAGCGCTCAGACCGCAGGCGTCTACAACGTTTCAGCGCCGGTGCTTGGACCCGACGGGCGCGCCATTGCCGCCCTCACCTGTCCCTATATTCAGCTCCTGAACATTGCGAACGCTCCGGCCATCGACGATGCCCGCAAGATGCTGGTGGCGACGGCCCAGAAATTATCGGCACTCGCCGGGGCCGACGTCATTCATTCAAGCGTGCCCCGGCACGCCTGACCGAAGGAGGAAATCCCCCATGTCAGTCATGCCCTTGATCGATACCCACCTTCACATTATCGATCAGTCCGCCCTCTCTTATCCCTGGCTTGCCGGCGCAGAAGCTCTCAACCGCGACTTCAGCTACGAGGAATATGCTGTGCAGGCGCGCCGCGCAGGCATTGCACAGGTGCTGCACATGGAAGTGGATGTCGCCGCGCACGAGATCGAGACGGAAACGGCCTACATTGCGGGCCTTGCCCGCCGTAAGGACAGCCTTATTGCCGGAGCCATATCCTCCTGCCGTCCGGAAGAGGAGGATTTTCCCGCCTTCCTCGAACGTCAGATTGCCAACCCCCTGGTGAAGGGTTTCCGGCGCGTGCTCCATGTGATGCCAGACGCGCTTTCGGAAAGCCCAACGTTTCGCAACAATATCAAGAGCCTCGGCAAGACGAAGCTCACTTTCGACCTCTGTGTCCTGCCGCGTCAGATCGACAAGGCGATTGCGCTCGTTGACCTTGCACCGGATGTCACCTTTATCCTCGATCACTGCGGCGTGCCGGATATCAAGGGCGAAAAGTTCGACGAATGGAGCGGAAAGATTGCCGAGATCGCCAAGCGCAGGAACGTCATCGCCAAGATATCGGGGGTGGTTGCCTATGCGGACGCCGACGCTTGGCAAGTAGATACGCTCAAGCCCTATGTTCATCACGTGATCGACAGTTTCGGCTTTGACCGACTCGTCTGGGGCAGCGATTGGCCCGTTTGCACGCTTGGCGGCGGGCTTGCTACCTGGGTCGCGGCAAGCCATGCGCTCGTTTCCGGCTGCAGCAACGAGGAGCGGAGCAAGCTTTTCTCGCAGAACGCCCGCCGCATCTGGAATCTCGGCTGAACCTGCCATCGGTTCAAATAGGCTTGCCTGCCGCCGCCTGCCGCTTTACCCATGGTAAAATCAGCGGCACAAACGGCAGGGGCGACAATGGCGGTAGAGACAAGCGGACCGGATCTTTTAAGCGTCGTGGTCCTGCTCGGCGCGGGCGTCGTCGCCGTGCCCTTGTTCAAGCGCCTCGGCCTTGGCTCCATCCTCGGTTATCTGGCAGCCGGGGTTGTCATCGGTCCTTTCGGCCTTAAGTTCTTTTCCGATCCCGAAACGATCCTGCATGTGGCGGAACTCGGCGTCGTGATGTTTCTTTTCATCATTGGCCTCGAGATGCAGCCTTCCCGGTTATGGGGGTTGCGCAAGGACATCTTCGGACTTGGCGCGCTTCAGGTCGGTGTCTGCGCCCTCCTTCTGACCGGCGTCGGCATCGCCACCGGCTTTCCTGTGGCGCATTCCTTTGTCGCCGGCGCCGGCTTCGTTCTGACGTCGACCGCCATTGTCATGCAACTTCTCGAGGAGCGCGGCGAGACGGCGACGCCTCAGGGTCAGCGCATGGTGTCGATCCTTCTTCTTGAAGATCTGGCCATCGTCCCCCTGCTCGCGATCGTCGCTTTTCTCGCCCCGATGAGCGTGGAAGCCGCAGGCGGCATGCACTGGGTTCCGATCGGCATAGGGATCGGGGCCATCGTCGGTCTCGTTCTCGCCGGCAAATACCTGCTCAATCCGCTTTTCGGATTTCTTGCGCAGTCGCGCGCCCGCGAGGTCATGACGGCGGCGGCGCTGCTCGTCGTCCTTGGATCGGCGTTGCTGATGCAGGTGAGCGGGCTCTCCATGGCCATGGGCGCGTTCCTTGCCGGCGTGCTCCTTTCCGAATCGACGTTCCGCCACCAGCTCGAAGCCGATATCGAGCCTTTCCGCGGCATCTTGCTCGGCCTGTTCTTCCTCGCAGTCGGCATGTCGCTCGACTTGAGCGTTGTCGCTGCCAACTGGAAGACCGTCATTTTCTACGTCGTCGCCTTCAAGGTCGTGAAAGCGACCGGGATCTATGCCGTTGCACGGCTGCTGAAATCTTCCAACCGCGAGGCGATCGAACGCGCCGTCATCATGGCCCAGGGCGGCGAATTCGCTTTCGTGCTCTATGCGACAGCGACAGCCGTGGGCATTCTCGACGGCCAGGCGAATGCAATTCTTACAGCCGTGATCATTTTCTCGATGTTCCTGACGCCCCTGCTTCTCGTTGCCCTGCGTTTTCTCATGCCAGAAGAAAAACAGGACCTGGAAGCGGTCGAAGTGGCGGAAGGCCTTTCGGGCAACGTGCTGATCATCGGCTTCGGCAGGTTCGGGCAGATTTCCTGCCAGCCGCTGCTGCTGCGCGGCGTCGATATCTCGATCATCGACAACGACGTCGAAATGATCCAGGCGGCATCGCAATTCGGCTTCAAGGTCTATTACGGCGATGGCACGCGGCTTGATATTCTGCACGCCGCCGGCGCCGGTCGGGCCCAGGCCGTTCTCATTTGCGTCGACAAGGCGGAGACAATCCTTTCGATCGCCAACCTGCTCAAATCCGAATTTCCGCTCGTGCAAATCTATGCGCGCGCCTACGACCGCGGCAACACGATCGAACTCATCAAGATCGGCGTCGACTATCAGATGCGCGAGACCTTCGAATCGGCGCTGATCTTTGGCGAGAATACGCTCGTCGGGCTCGGCGTCGACAGGCGCGAGGCCGCCGACGTGATCGAGGATGTGAGACGGCGCGACGCCGAACGTCTCGACCTTCAGGTAGCTGGAGGCATTCGCGCCGGCATCGATCTCATGAAGGGCAATGCCCCGGTTCCCGGCCCGCTGATCAAGCCGCGCCGCGCCGGTCAGGTAATCAACCCCGAGGTCGCCGGGGTGCAACCGCCGCAAAACGCCGACGCAAATTGAAGGGATCATCATCATGCCTGACACGGACGATGCGAAGATCACAGCCATTGTCGATTTCTGGCGCGAGGCCGGAGAGGAAAAATGGTGGACCAAGGATGAGGCATTCGATGAACTGTGCCGCGCGCAGTATCTCGACGACCACTATGTCGCGGCGCGCCGCGAGTATGAACACTGGGTCGATACTCCCCACGGAGCTCTGGCACTGATGGTTTTGCTCGATCAGTTTCCCCGCAATTTCTTTCGCAATACCGGCCACATGTATGCGACGGACTCGCTGGCCCGCATGTATGCCCACCGCGCCCTCGAACAGGGTCACGACATCTCCATCGAGAATCCCTTGCGCGCCTTCTTCTATCTCCCCTTCATGCATTCCGAAGACCTCGACGATCAGAGGCGGTGTGTCGAACTTTGCAGCGGCGGCTCGCCTGCGAACGTCGAATACGCCCATGACCACTACGATATCATCCAGCGCTTCGGCCGCTTTCCGCATCGTAACGCCATTCTCGGCCGCACAATGACCGAGGAAGAACAAGCCTTTCTCGAGGCCGGCGGGTTTGCCGGGTAGCCAAAACACCCGGCTACCCCTTGAACTCGGACCTTGCGGCTGCCATTATAGGCCTATCTGGCACACGCAATTTTCACTTTGACAGCCAGTCAAACAGGAAGTGACTTTTCCTTTTAAAATCAACGCTAAGTCGCCCGCACCCTGCCCTCTACGCCCCTTTGATTTTAAACATGAATTTT